>JBLFWP010000002.1:0-303724 GCA_047611225.1 Halioglobus sp. | reverse complement strand
ATCCCCTGCATCGGGTAGGGCCGTTGCGGGCCCGAAATGAACTAAAAAGTCACTTTGACATGATCCTTTGCGTCATTGAGCACAGCCGCCCGCTCACAGATACTGGCACACCTGTTTTTCCTCTCACTACAAGGAGGGCTGTGACTGTGTCGCAACCAGAAATCCTCAACCAGGCTTTTGAGCTGAGCTTTAACTACACACGTTCCGTTGGGCCTGTGGTCGGTCGGTTCCTCACCGAACTTCGAGATCGCAAAATTGTGGGCATCAAAGCCAGTGACGGCCGAGTCATTGTGCCGCCTATGGAATACGACCCGGATACTGCTGAGGAACTCAGTGAGTTCGTCGAAGTGGCCCAGCAGGGCGAGATCGTCAGTTTCGCTTGGGTGAAAGAGCCCCGCGAAGCACATCCTCTGGACAAGCCCTTTGCCTGGGCGATGGTGAAGCTCGATGGCGCTGACGTGCCAATGGTGCACTGCCTCGCTGCAGATTCTGAGTCTGCCGTTACTACTGGCGCCAGAGTGCAGGTAGTTTGGGCCGATGAGACCGTGGGCAGCATAAGCGATATTCGCCACTTTGAGCTGGTATAGGGAGTTAATACGATGAGTGAAGAAAAAGAATTGATCACCGGTATCGTGGTGCCTATAAACCACAAATACAACTTTACAGCGGGAGCGGCTCCAGCGCGATTTCTGGCGCAGATTAAACAAGGCAAACTCACTGGTGCTCGCTGCCCCAAGTGTTCTGCTGTCTACATTCCGCCTCGTGGATCCTGCGCGGGTTGTGGTGTTGCTACCACTGAGGAAGTTGATCTGTCGGATAAGGCAACGGTGCAGTCATTCACTATTGTGCATATCCCCATTCCCAATAACCCCATTGAGCCGCCTTTTATTATTGCCAATATAGTGCCCGATGGTGCCAATATTTCTTTTATTCACTTGATGAGCGAATGCGTGAATGAAGAAGTACATGTGGGCCAGCGAGTGGAAGCCGTGTGGAAGCCCGAGGAAGAATGGGATTACGCAGTGGACAACATCCGTTATTTCAAACCCATAGATGAAGCGGACGTACCCGTGGAAATGATAGGCAAGTTACCCGTCACTGGCCTGGAGGGCTGAACAATGAGAGATATAGCAATTGTTGCCTACCAGCAGTCCGACAGTGTGTCGGATGCGGGCGCCGTCAACGAAGTAGAAATTATCATGCCGGTGTTGGAGCGTACCTTCGCGCAGGTCGGAATCAACAACGCGCAGGATGTGGACTTTGTTTGTTCCGGCAGCTGTGACTACTTGCAGGGCGCTGCTTTTGCCTTTGTGGCAGGCGTGGACGCGCTGGGCGCAGTGCCACCAATAAAAGAGTCTCATGTTGAGATGGACGCGGCTTGGGCACTGTATGAATCGATGTTAAAGATTCGTATGGGCCATGCAGACTCCGCGTTGATTTATGGTTTTGGTAAGTCATCTCCTGGTGAGCTACCTATCGTTCTTTCTCAGCAGTTGGACCCTTACTACCTGGCACCGTTGTGGGTAGACACCATTTCCCTAGCTGCAATGCAGGCCCGCATGATGATGGATCAGGGTCTGATCACTGAACGCGATATGGCTGAAGTGGTTTCCAATTCGCGTCGTAACGCGCGCAACAACCCTCATGCGCAGCTCTCAGGTGACGTTTCAGTTGAGGACGTGCTGGCCCAAGAGACTTTTGTTTCTCCGCTACGCAAAGCCGATTGTTGCCCCGTTTCCGATGGCGCTACCGCGATGATTATAGCCACGGTTGAGAAGGCAAAAGAGTGGGGCAAGCCCTACGTCATGATCAGCGGCATCGATCATCGTATAGAAACGCACAATCTGGGTATGCGCGATATTACAGACTCCGTGTCGACACGCATTGCAGCCAATGCGGCTGGCATGGGCGATGGTGCGGTAGATGTGGCTGAACTGTATGCGCCGTTCAGTCATCAAGAAATTATCCTCAAGCGGGCCCTTGGCCTGGGTGAGGAGACGAGTATTAATCCCAGCGGTGGTGTACTGGCCGGCAACCTGATGATGGCTTCTGGCCTGTCGCGTATCGGTGAAGTGTTCAATCGTATTGTGAGTGGTGAGGCGCAGCGCGGAATTGCCCACGCTACATCGGGCCCATGCCTGCAGCACAACCTGGTAACAGTATTGGAGAAAGCGTAATGGCGAATTTGGCAGCAGTGGTCGGCATAGGCCAGACGAGTTACACCACCAAACGCGATGATGTTTCCATCGCAGGTCTGGTGCGCGAAGCGGCGGTGAACGCGCTTAATGACGCGGGCCTCACCTGGAATGACATAGAAGCCGTTATCCTTGGTAAGGCGCCTGATATGTTCGAGGGCGTCATCATGCCTGAGTCCTATCTCACTGATGCATTGGGTTGCAACGGCAAGCCGATGATCCGCGTGCATACAGCAGGTTCTGTGGGTGGTTCTACGGCGTTGGTTGCCGCTTCCCACGTGCAGAGTGGTACGTTCAAGAGGGTGCTTACGGTGTCTTTTGAGAAGCAGTCTGAGTCCAATGCAATGTGGGCCTTGTCCACGCCGCAACCTTTCTCGGCTCACTTGAACGCCGGTGCCGGCGGTTATTTTGCGCCTATCATCCGTGAATATATACGTCGCTCAGGAGCGCCGGACGATTGCGGTATCAAGGTTGCGGTAAAAGACCGGTTGCACGGCGCACGCAACCCACTGGCCCACTTGCAGAAGCCTGATATCACTATGGAAGAGGTGAGGGATTCTTTCATGCTGTGGGATCCCCTGCGTTTTCTGGAGTCCTGTCCTTCATCCGATGGTGCATGTGCGATGGTTATTGCCAACGAAGAACTGGCTGAACAAGCACCGAAAAAGCCCGCCTGGATTCGCGGTGTAGCGATGCGCAGCGAACCCACCATGTATGCAGGCCGTAATGAAGTAAATCCTCAGGCTGGCAGAGATTGCGCCGCCGATGTTTATAAGCAGGCCGGCATCACCAATCCGCGCAAGGACCTCGATTGCGCTGAAGTGTATGTGCCCTTTAGTTGGTACGAGCCCATGTGGCTGGAAAACCTCGGCTTTGCACCTGTGGGTGAAGGCTGGAAGCTGACTATGGAGGGGGCTACTTCTCTTGACGAAAACGGCGACATTCCCTGGAACTGTTCCGGTGGTGTTCTGAGTTCCAATCCTATTGGTGCATCCGGCATGATTCGTTTCGCAGAAGCTGCAAGGCAAGTGCGCGGCGACGCTGGCGATCACCAGGTAGATGGCGCGAAACTGGCACTGGGCCACGCCTATGGCGGCGGCGCGCAGTTCTTCTCAATGTGGGTTGTTGGCTCCGATAAATCCTGATCAACAGGTAGGTAAATAGGAAATAAGTGATGGCTAAGCATTTTAATATCGCAGACATGTATGAAATGGTCGCGGATAAAATACCCACTCGCGATGCACTGGTGTGTGGAGATCAGCGAGCGACATTTGCACAGTTGGAGCAGCGCTCTAACCAATTGGCACACCACCTGACAGCGGAGGGTGTGAAGGCTGGCGATCACGTTGGCTTGTATTTGTACAACTGCAATGAGTATCTGGAAGGCATGTTGGCTTGCTTTAAAATTCGCGCAGTGCCGATTAATGTTAACTATCGCTATGTGCAGGATGAACTGCTGTACATTTTTGATAATGCCGACATGGTTGCCTGTATTCACAATCAGGAATTTACACCGCACATTGAAGAGGTGAGGGATTCCGCGCCGGACTTAAAATCTTTTGTTTACGTCATAGATGACTCTGGCTGCGATCCTGCTGTAATAGATTCCGTTGAGTATGAAGCAACGCTCACCGGCTACAGCGACGCCCGCGATTTCGGTGAGCGTTCAGACGACGATTTATTCATTCTGTATACCGGCGGAACTACAGGAATGCCCAAGGGCGTGATGTGGCCGCACAAAGCTGTGTTCTATGCAGCTATGGGCGGTGGCGGTTGGTTCCACCCTGATGGCGCGATCACTGAGCCGGAGCAAATCGCCGGGCGCATTGGTGATTTCCCCATCGTCGGTATGGCACTGGCTCCGTTGATGCATGGTGCCTGCTGGTGGTATGCCTGTATTCAGTTGTTGGCCGGAAACTCAGTCATTCTGAATCCGGGTCGTTCCTTGGTCGGTGACGACGTCTGGGACATTGTGGAAAAAGAGAAAGTTAACTCCCTGTCGATTGTTGGCGATGCGATGGCTGTGCCTCTGCTGGACGCACTGGCTGCCAATGGTGATCGCTGGGATCTCAGTGCCGTTTTTAATATTGGTTCGGGTGGCGCCGTGTTCTCCGAGAGCAAGCAGGACGCGTTCAAGGAAAGGTTCCCCAATGTCTTTATCTCTAACTCTTTTGGTTCTTCCGAAGCAGGCAATATGGGCTTCGACGGCGGCGGCAAAAAGGGCCAGGGTCTTGGCAATGTAATCAAGGACGAATTCATGTCGGTGATTACCGATGTTGCAGGCGAGCCACACAGACATGTTGAACAGGGCGAAATGGGTATCTTTGCTCGCAGCGGCCATATTCCTACCGGCTACTACAACGATCCCGTTAAGACGGCGAAAACTATTGTAGATGTAGACGGTAAGCCCTGGCTATTACTGGGCGACGAAGCGCGGCGCGAAGACGACGACAGCATTACCGTCTATGGGCGTGGTTCTAACTGCATTAACTCAGGCGGTGAAAAAATATTCCCAGAAGAAGTCGAGCAGGCGCTTAAGGCGCACCCGGGTATTTTTGATTGCCTGGTGGTGGCAACTCCCGATGAACGCTTTGGTAGCAAAGTAACAGCGGTTATTGCTGTTCGCGACGGCGCAAACCTCACACTGGAAGAAATT
This sequence comes from Halioglobus sp., assembly GCA_047611225.1. Classification (GTDB taxonomy): domain Bacteria; phylum Pseudomonadota; class Gammaproteobacteria; order Pseudomonadales; family Halieaceae; genus Marimicrobium. The sequence goes on along the minus strand of JBLFWP010000002.1, from coordinate 298,873 downwards.
CAGGAAGATGCTCGTAAATACATAGCTGGCTACAAGGTGCCGCGTGAGCTGCACGTTGTTGACGAAGTACCCCGTGCACCCAGCGGTAAACCGGCCTACCCCAAAGCGCTTGAAATTGCCCTTAGTGGCGAGTGCAAAATCGCCTGATCGAATTGAAGCGCCCCGGCGCAAGAATACACTGGAGTTAAGAATGGCCGAATTGGATATCAGTACCAAGAATTGCACCGTGGAACGTGAGGGCAATGTCCTGATTGTTACGCTGAATCGCCCCGAGGCAAAGAATGCTTTCAGCCCCGAGATGTTATTGGGCATGTATAAGGCGTGGCGCCTGTTGGCCGAAGACGACGACCTGATGTGTGCCATTCTCACCGCCAACGGCGACACTTTCTGTGCAGGAATGGATCTCAAAGCTGGTGCGGACGGCAACCACAAATCGACAGAAGAGTTTATGGAAGTCATGGGCAAAGTGCCCAATGTGCATTGGCAGGCTCTGTTGCGAGATGATAGGCCTGACAAACCGATCATTCTGGCGGTGGAAGGTTATGCGCTGGCCGGCGGTACAGAGATTTTGCAGGGCACCGATATTCGCGTAGGTGCCGAGAACGCCATATTTGGTGTTACCGAAGTGGCACGTGGTTTGTATCCTATGGGCGGCTCAACTGTGCGCTTGCGTAGACAAATTCCTTACTGCCTCGCGGCAGAGATTCTGTTGTGTGGCGAGCACATCACCGCTCAGCAGGCTCTGGATTTTGGTCTGATCAACAAGATCGTTCCCGCTGGTAAGACATTGGAAGCGGCTAAGGAATACGCCGCCAAAATATGCGCTAACGGCCCGCTGGCTGTCAAGGCAGTGATAAAATCCTTGCGCGAACATCAGGAGTGCATGGCAGAGGATGAGGCGATGTTGGCCTCGGATGAATTGGCCAATCCTGTATTTGCATCAAGTGATGCGAAAGAGGGGATGCGTGCCTTTAAGGAAAAACGTCCAGCGAAGTTCACAGGACAATAGTAATTGCCCTGCACTTTTGCACCGGTCAATAGTAATTGCTCTGTACAGTGGCATCGGTCGATAGAAATGCCCTGTCACTAGCTGCCGGCGATTAACCACAGCGGACCATTCAATTTTATGTTCCTAACCAAGTCGGGGTGCCCGGATATTCTGTTATTGTATGTGCCCTGCGAATGGAAGAGGAACTAACCATGACTGAGCGAGCAGCCACCTTTGATGAGATCGTCGAGTCCCGCCGATCTCTACGGGCGTATTTACCCGAGTCGGTAGATGCCGATACGCTGGCCACAATTTTTTCCGTAGCGCAGCGCGCGCCCAGTAACTGCAATACCCAGCCTTGGCAAGTCCATGTGGCTTCCGGTGATGTTTTGCAGACGCTGCGCACCGAGATGCCCGATCGGTTTATGTCCGGTGACTTCACCATGGATTTCCCCTACGACGGATCCTACGAGGGCGCTTACAAAGAGCGCCAGTACGGCGCCGCTCAGTCTCTGTATGACGCCGTTGGCGTGACACGGGCAGACAAGGCAGGGCGACATGAGCAGTTCATGCGCAATTTCACCTTTTTTGATGCTCCCCATGTCGCCTTCCTGTTCCTCCCCGAGCCTTTTGGTCTGCGTGAGGCGGCTGATTTGGGTATGTATGCGCAGACGCTCATGCTGACACTCACTGCTCACGGACTGGGCAGTTGCCCACAGACTGCATTGAGCTTTCAGGCAGATTTTGTGCGCGAACAACTGAATATCGAGGCACACAACAAACTAATCTTTGGTATGTCTTTCGGCTACCCGGATCCAGATGCGCCGGCCAACAGCTGCGTTACTGATCGCGCTCAGTTGCCCGATGCGGTGACATTTCACGGCTGATCCTGGAATCAGGATCACAGCCACATTCAATATTTGTAGACACAGGAATCCCCATGACCGATACGGTACTTACCTCCAACCGCGACGGAGTTCTTGTCGTTACCCTTAATCGTCCCAAAAAGAAAAATGCCATTAACAACGAGATGTGGCATGGCATTCGAGAGACGTTCACCGCCGCTGCAGCAGACGATAGCGTGGTTTGCGTATTGCTGTGTGGTGCTGGCGAGAGTTTCTGTGCCGGCGTGGACCTGAGCAGTTTTGGTGAAGGTAACGAAGGAGAGGAACACCCCTTTGAGGCGGCTGCCAGGGCAGTTGTAGAGTTTGACAAACCTTTAGTGGCAGCGGCGCAGGGTGTTGCGATTGGCGGCGGTGCCACAGTACTGTTTCATGCCGACATTGTTTATGTTGGTCTGAGCCTGCGCATGCGTTTGCCTTTTGCTAATCTCGGTCTCGTGCCGGAGTGGGGCAGTAGTTATATGTTGCAGGCCAATATTGGTGCGCAGAAAGCCGCCGAGTTGTTTTACACCGCTCAATGGATCGATGCCGACAAGGCACTCAATTGTGGTATTGCAGCAGCGGTTTTTCCGGATGCTGATTTGTTTGATCAAGCAATGAATAAGGCCAAGGAAATCGCCCAGTGGCCGGTCAACTCACTGCGTGAGATCAAACGCTCTCTGCGCCTACATCACTTGCCCGCCATCGATGCAGCCATTAACGCCGAGCAGGCCGGAATGGGGCGTCAGGCCGGCTCACCAGAAAATATTGAGGCCATTACGGCTTTCATTGAGAAACGTCCCCCGAAATTCCGGAATCTGTAGTTAGTGGGCTCCCTGAATCGCCGTTGATGTGGTGTTTTGGGTGGCTTTTTACGCGATAGCTTCTAAGCTTGGAACAGAAATATTTTTACCAAAATTATTTTCATAAGAGGTTTGTGATGGTTTCCATAGTCCGCAGTAAGCTCCTTACACTTTGTACCGTGCTTTTCTCCGCTTTCTTCGTGGTTGCGTGCAGCGACTCGAAAGACTCCAATGACCAAGTCGTATCCTCCTACCTGTATGAGGCGGAAATTGTCTGGACAGAGTATGGCATCCCTCATATAACCGCGGATGATTATGGCAGCCTGGGTTACGGCGTGGGATACAGCTATGCGCGAGAAAATTTTTGCACAATTATGCGGGAGTATGTGGAGTCCGCTGGAGAGTCTACGCTCTACTTTGGCGACGGTGGCAACTGGAATCTCGACCTCGTTCTGCAGCTGTATAACAAAGAAGAGCGAATCCAGCGCATTATCGATGAAGATCTGGCAGATTTTTTGGTGGAGAACCTGGAAGGTTACGCAGCGGGTATCAATCGCTACCTGAGAGAAACAGGTGTTGAGAATCTTGCTGAAGGTGACGAGGGTTGTAGGGGCGAGCCCTGGGTGCGTGAGATAGATTTGATCGATGTGGTGCGCCTGCTACACAAAACGATATTGGTCGGTAGTGCCGATCCGCTGGCAGATTTCATCGTCGCTGCAGATCCAAACGCGCAAGTGGCTCAAGCGACATTCCCCGAGGCCGCAGATGAACAGGCCATGATGATTGCATCGTTGAGTCAGGAAGATTTCGATAATTCGATTCGATTACCCAAAGGCGGCGCACTCGGTAGCAATGCCTATGCCGTTGGTGAAGAAGCCTCGCAAACTGACTCCGGAATATTGTTTGGTAACCCTCATTTTCCTTGGGCCGGCCCACAACGGTTTTTCATGTTCCATGTCACCATGGGTGAAGACTACGACGTAATGGGAGCTGCACTGGGCGGCCTGCCTGCGCCGGTGATTGCCTTTAATCGCAATGTGGCTTGGTCGCATACTGTGAGCACCGCCAGCCGCTTCAATTTCTATGAGCTGACGTTAAACCCTGAAAACCCAATGGAGTATATCTACGACGGTGAAATGCGTGAGATAACCAGCGAGACGGTCAGTGCGCAGCGAATGGGTGCTGGCGGAGAAGTTGAGACTATAGAGCACACTTTTTACTTCTCCCACTACGGCGCAATCGTCAATCTAGGTGATGTGAATTCTCTGCTCGATGGCTGGCCTACAATTAACGGTTCTGTTCTAACCTACTTTGACGCCAATCTTGAAAACTTGCGCGGTCTGGAGCAGTGGCTGAATATGGGTGCTGCCAAAGATCTGGGCGAATTTAAAGAGGCGCTAGGTGATCTGGGTATTCCCTGGGTGAACACGATTGCAGCCGACCGTTATGGCGACGCCTTCTACGGGGACATTTCAGTGGCGCCTCATGCCACCAGTGCTATGTATGAAAACTGTGTGCGCGGGTTGCTACAACCCGCAGTGACGGCATTCGGTTTCCTCACTATGGATGGCTCTGATTCAGCCTGTGAGTTGGGCAGCGATGAAGGCACAGTGAACGGTATCTTTGGCTACGATAGCCTACCTAAGTTAGAGACGCGCAGCTACGGCGCCAACGCCAACGATAGCTACTGGTTATCCAATCCCCATATGTTGCTGGAAGGTTTCTCTCCCATCATTGGCGGCGAGCGCGTGGAGCAGTCTCGCCGCACCCGTGCTACCTTCGATCAGGCAGAGCAGAGGCTTGCAGGAACTGATAGCTTCGGCGCTCCCGGCTTCAATATCGACAATATTCGCGACATGCACTACCGCTCCACCAACTATACCGCTGGCATGGTGATGGATGGTGTTATTGATGTTTGCAACGCGATGGAAGAGGACCCACTAGCGGGTGTTTCTCTGGTGCAGGAAGCTTGCGTGATCTTGGCCGCATGGGATCGCACACATCGAATCGACAGCGTAGGCGGGCATATCTTCTACGAATTTTGGAAAGAAGTGCGCAATACAGCTGATTTGTTCGTCACACCTTTTGACCCTGCTGATCCGGTGAATACACCTCGAGATCTCAATGTGGGCGACCCGGTCGTAGTTGCGGCCGTGGAAGCAGCACTGACTGCGGGTGTGGACGCTCTAAGTGCAGCAGGTATCGCTCTGGACCTGCCCTGGGGCGAAGTTCAGTTTGACGAAAAAAATGGCGTACGCATTCCTATTCACGGTGGTGCCAGTGACATGATGTTCAGTGTTATCACCTCCAGCCTCGTGGACGGCGAAGGCTATTCAAATATTCGTCATGGCAACAGCTATATCCACGCCGTAACCTGGGATGAAACTGATTGCCCGGATGCCTATGCCATTCTTACATACTCCCAGTCCACCGATCCTGCGTCTGACCACTATGCGGATCTCACTGAGTTGTATTCAAACAGCGGCTGGATCGATATGCCATTTTGTGAAGCCGACAGAGATGCACAGGAGATTGGTAGGATGATGCTGGCTGAGTAAGATTTACGAGCGGGTCAGGTAAGCCTGACCCATTGCTTATGGCTTAGATCAGGGTGAACGAAACCTGTTGTGTACAGTGCTCTCATCATTTTCCTGGTTTCGTCGGCGCGTTTTGCCTAGGCAGTGAGAAAGCAGGAAGAGTAGCTTAACTTCAAAATTCGAAAATTCGAAAATTCTATATAACTACAGCGCTCAATAGCTGACAGGAAAACGACGATGAATGATGTATTGGGTTATCAAGGTAAGAAAGTAGTCATCACTGGAGCCGCCTCTGGTATGGGCCAGGCTGCAGCCCAGCTACTGGTTGATTTAGGTGCTGAAGTCTATGCGCTGGATATTGCTGAAGTGTCGGTGCTGGTGGCACAGGCGATCAAGGTTGATATGAAAGATCCCGCTACGATAGATGCTGCGCTGTCTGAAATGCCTAGCGAAATTTACGCACTGTTCAATTGTGCCGGAGTGCCAACGCCGCCATTCGCTGCACTGGATACCATGCTCATTAATTTCTGTGGCCTGCGCTATCTCACTGATGCGCTGATTCCAAGAATGAGCAGTGGGGGCGCTATCGCCTCCATCGCCTCCACCGCAGGAATGGCATGGAAGGCCAATCTGGAAACAGTAAACACCTTTCTTGCATTGGACGGCAGTTTCGAGTCAGCAAACCAATGGTTTACCGAGAATCCCGATGCCCTTGGCGATGCCTACGGTTTTTCCAAGCAGTGCATAATCGTATACACCATGAGTAAAGCGAAGGAACTGGCGGGGCAGGGGATTCGTATTAACTGCATAGCGCCTTCACCCACAGCCAGCGGTTTCATGGATAAACTCAAGGGCGAGGGAGAGATGCCCGACGAATTGATCGATCTGTTCCTACCGTCCAACGGCCGTTACGCCACTGGCGCTGAAATGGGCGAGCCTCTGGTTATGCTGAATAGCAAGTTGGCCAGTTTTGTTAGCGGAAATAATTTGGCGGTGGACTATGGTTACTGCGCCGAGGTTCAAATGGGTCAGCGCGATGACTTACTTGGTATTGCCTGAGATTTGAAAGCGGTTTTGAGGGCCGGATAAATCCTGCCCAGAGTGATTGTCGTTCAGTCTAGGGCTGAACGAAGTCCGTCACCTCAAGGTTAAATCCCGACAGTGCATTGAAGTGTATAGGTGCAGACATCAAACGCATCTTACCCAGCCCGAGACGCTTGAGTATCTGTGAGCCGGTACCGATCACACGGTAGTTCTGTATCCCGGCAGGGGTACCCTTGCCAGCAACGCTAACCGGCTCAGGGAATTGTAGAGCCTCTTCCAGTAGTTGCTCTGCCGTCACGGTTTGCCCGATCAGAACAACAGCGCCTGTACCTTCTTTGGCGATTGTTTCCATCGCCAGTCTGTAGGACCAACCGGGTTTTGAACCCTCGATACGTGTTGACAGTACATCGCGCAGCGTATTAACAGTTTGCACACGTACCAGTGTTTCATCTTCTTCGCGAATATCTCCCAAAGTGAGAGCGTAGTGTACGGTGTCATCGATCAGGTCGAGAAACGTGTGCAGCTCAAACTCGCCAAATTCGGTTAGCACCATTTTGCTGTCTCGCAACTCAATGGACTGCTCATGCAAAGCGCGGTATTCGATCAGGTCGGCGATGGTGCCCATGCGTAGGTCATGCTTGGCTGCGAACTCTTCCAACTGCGGGCGGCGCGCCATGGTGCCATCTTCGTTCATGATCTCAACGATTAGTGCCGCGGGTTCAAAGCCTGCCATGCGTGCAAGATCCACACCTGCTTCTGTGTGACCCGCGCGGCGCAAAACACCGCCCGGTTTTGACACCAAAGGAAAGATGTGTCCCGGCTGTGCAATGTCGGAAGGTTTGGCATCGTGTGCGGCTGCCTGCCGAACTGTATGGGCGCGCTGTACCGAGCTGATACCGGGTCCCTTGCGCTCGGCGGCATCGATGGAAACAGTGAAGTTGGTTTCGTGCTGTGAGCGATTGTCCCGCACCATTAGGGGAAGCTGCAGCTGCTTGGCACGTTCAGGTGTAATAGGCATGCAAATGAGGCCGCAGGCTTCACTGGAAAAAAACGTAATCACTTCAGGCGTAACCGATTCGGCGGCGATGATGAGATCGCCTTCGTTTTCCCGATCTTCGTCATCCATCAGGATAACCATTTTGCCTGCGCGAATATCGTCGAGAATATCCGGGACGGTGCTTAATGCCATGTTGTAGCCTCCAGGGGCGTGGCGGTGGCGCTTGTGCGCCGAATTAAATCAGTTCAATGCCAACAGCAGTAGCTTCGCCACCGCCTATACACAGGGCGGCGACGCCGCGTTTCTTGCCCTGCTGCTTGAGTGCGTGCATCAGGGTAACGATTATACGTGAACCGGTGGAGCCAATGGGGTGGCCCTGAGCGCAGGCGCCGCCGTGCACGTTAACTTTGGCGTGGTCCAACCCAAGATCGCTGATCGCCATCATGGTGACCATGGCGAAAGCTTCGTTGATCTCAAAGAGATCTACATCGTCGACAGTCCAACCGGTTTTGTCGAAAAGTTTTTTGATGGCGCCTATAGGGGCGACGGTGAATTCTCCGGGGGCCTGACTGTGGCGGCTGTGAGCTACGATGCGAGCCATAGGCTGGAGGTTTTGCTTAGTCGCTTGGGCTTCACTCATCAACAATAGCGCACTGGCGCCATCAGAAATGGAGCTGGCGTTGGCGGCAGTTATGGTGCCGTCTTTGGCAAAGACTGCGCGCAGTTTGGGGATTTTTTCGACCATTGCCTTGTGCGGTTGTTCGTCATCTTCAACGACTGTATCGCCTTTGCGGGAGGTAACCGTGACCGGGGCGATCTCGGCTTTCAGTGAACCATTATCTATCGCTTGCTTGGCGCGGCTCAAAGACTCCAGGGCGAATGCGTCCATCTGCTCCCGGGTGATGCCACGTTCATCCGCAGTTTCCTGCGCAAAGCTGCCCATGGCTCTGCCGGTGTAGGCGTCTTCCAGCCCGTCGGTGAACATATGATCGCAGATGCTCTTGTCGCCAGAGCCAACGCCACTACGTGCATTAGGCAGCATGTGCGGTGCACGGCTCATGCTTTCCATGCCGCCGGCGATCACACTGGTGTTGGTGCCGGCCATGATGCTGTCAAAAGCAAAAATAGCGGCCTGCATACCGCTGCCACAGGCCTTGTTTACAGTAACGGCTCCGGCTGAACTTGGAATCCCTGCACCGATGGCTGCCTGTCTGGCTGGGCACTGTTTTAGTGCAGCGGGCAGTACGCAGCCCATAAAAACTTCGTCGATATCGCCTGCGTCAACGCCGGCTCGCTCAATGGTCGCGGCAATCGCCGTGGCGGCGAGGTCTGGCGCGGGTACACTGCTGAGTGCGCCCATAAGCCCACCCATTGGAGTGCGGGCGCCATTGACGATAACTACGGACTTTTCACTCACTGGGAATAGCTCCAAGAGGTTTTTGCCAGGGTTGGGAGGGCGAATTAGCGCTCCAGCGGCAAGGGCTTAAAAAGGGCGCCAATTTAGCCATACACTGCCTATTTTCTCAAGGTTACTGTTGCGTCCCAGGCGCGTTAGAAGGGTTGTTCTGGCTGGCGATGTGCGGGTCAAATAACTTACCCCGCACCGCTTCCCGGTAGCGCAGCGGGCTCATGCCGGTGTGATTGCGAAACAACTGTGAGAAATAACTGACATCGTGCAGACCAACTTGCCAGGCAATGTCACCTACAGGGAGGTTGCTGTGGCGCAGCAGATCCTTGGCGGTGGCCATACGCAGGCTTTGCAGGTAAGCCATAGGCGACAGCCCTGTAGCCCGTTTGAAACGGCGATTAAGCGTGCGAGCAGAGAGATCCAGCTGTGCCGCCAACTGCTCCATCGAGACCGGCGTAGCCAACCTTAATTGTAACCACTGCTGTGCCTGTGCCACCACTTCATCGTGGTGGGAGGAGTCTGCTTCATTCTGGTAGGCCGCGGCCTGGAAGCTGCGGCGAATTTCAGGTGAGAATTGATTCTCGATAGCACTGGCCACAGTCGTGCCAAACCATTCTTCCACTATGTGAACCATGAGGTCAGCGATCGAGTTCACACTGCCCACACAGTAGATGTTGTCGCTCTGCGTGATCAGATGGTGGCTCTTCAAGTCTACCTTTGGGTAACGCTGGCTGAAGTGTTCAAAATAGTTCCAGTGCGTGGTGGCGGGTCTGCCGTCGAGTAAACCGGCTTCGGCAAGCAGAAAGCTGCCAGTACCGACGCTGCAGATTCGAGTGCCTTTTTCAGCTTGCTCGTTTAGCCACCCAAGCCAACCGGCGGCGCCTCTAAGGGCGGGGAGTGGGTTGCGCCAGATGGCGGGCAACAGAATCAAATCCAATGGTGGCAAATCGGCCAAGGTGGTGTCCGGCTGCAGCGTAATACCGCTGCTGAGTTTCATTAAGTGTTTATCTTCAGCCGCCAGTGAGAAGTGCACCTGCGCCCGCCCGCGGTTTTCAACGCTGGACATCTGGCTAGCGGCCTGCAGAATCTCCATAGGGAGCGTCAGGCTGGTTGCCAGAGCTTGTGGGTACAGCACGGCAGCAGCTGTGTGCATCGGGAAAATTCCGCAAAAGTCAGAGGATGGCTAAAATACCACAATAAGTGTCTAAAAAGACATGGTTTCGGTTTGGGCCCAACCGTACACTGGGACCATATCTAGCCCCTATTTGAGAAAACCTGAATGACACAGCAGCGACTACCGGTAATTGTAGGATTTGGGGGAATCAATACTGCCGGCAGGTCCTCAGGCCATCACGCTTACTCTCGCATGGCCTATTCGGCCCTTTCCAAGGAAAAACAACAGCGCACGCTGAGTTCTCTCGCCACGTTGATGGGGTTGGAATCTGGCCTGAATAACGAGCGCTACATTCTCGAACACACGCTGGTGCGTCGCATAGAGCAGTCTCATTTCGACGTGGATTCCGTTCACTGGAATCAGCGTTTCCCCACCGAGAGTAATGGCCAACCGGTCAATTTCGATATTGTGCGCAAACACCTACCCACTGTCATTCCGCCAAGCTGGGTGGTAACTAATACCTCTGTGACACATGCCAATGTGCAAATCGTTGGCGAGCAGGAATTTTTGCTCCCCACCCACCGAGAGTTTGAAGTGAAATCTGCCGGCCAGCTTCCCACGGGTTTTGAACCGGGCAAACTGTATCCCTCGCGCAACCATCCACGGGGTTTGCAGATGACCGTCTACGCGGCCTCTGATGCGCTGGGCAGTATGGGGCTCGATTGGGAGACTGTGTGCAACCACGTAGCAGTGGATCAAGTTAGCGTTTACGCAGGCAGTGCTATGGGCCAGCTCGATAGTGCAGGGGCTGGCGGCATGATCAAGTCGCGCTACAACGGCCAACGGGTTACGTCTAAATATTGCCCACTGAGTTTTGCCGAAATGCCCGCGGATTTTATTAATGCCTATGTGCTTGGCAGTCTCGGTTCTACCGGTGCGAGTCTTGGCGCCTGTGCTTCGTTTTTGTACAACCTGCGCCACGGTATCGATGACATTCGCAGCGGCCGTTCGCGCGTGGCTTTTATCGGTTCAGCCGAGGCGCCTATCACTCCGGAAATTATGGAGGGGTATTCGGCGATGGGTGCGCTGGCCACCGAAAAGGGCTTGCGGCAACTGGATGGATTAGAGGAGGGGCAGTCACCCGATTTTCGCCGGGCCTGTAGACCGTTTGCACAGAACTGCGGTTTTACCATTGCTGAGTCTGCGCAGATGGTGGTTTTATTCGATGACAGTTTGGCGATGGAACTGGGTGCCAGCGTGTTTGGTGCTGCCACTGATGTTTTCGTTAACGCCGATGGCCACAAGAAATCGATTTCCGGCCCCGGCGTGGGTAACTACATCACTATGGCCAAAGCCGTGGCAGCGGCGCGCGGCATTGTTGGTGAGGCTGGGTTACGCAGTGGCGGTCTGGTACAGGCGCATGGTACAGGTACACCGCAGAACCGCGTCTCGGAAGCGCAGATTCTCAGCCAGACTGCAGCGGCTTTCGGCATAGAGAACTGGCCGGTGATCGCACCAAAATGCTATCTGGGCCACTCGATTGGTTCTGCCTCCGGAGATCAAATTGCTACCACGCTGGGTATTTGGGCGCATGGTGTCCTGCCTGGTATCACCACTATTGATGCAATCGCTGAGGACGTTGAGCAGCAACATCTGGCTTTCAGCAAAGAGCACGTTAAGACAGACCCAGAGGGACAGCGATATGCCATCATCAACTCCAAGGGGTTTGGCGGAAATAATGCGACGGCTACGTTGCTGAGTCCGGTGACAGCAAACCAAATGTTGCGCGCGCGTTATTCAGCGCAGCAGTGGAAGAGCTGGGAGAAAAAGAACGAAGCGGTACGTGAGCAGCAACAGGCCTACGACGACGGTATGATCGCCGGCTCCATCGACCCTATCTACCGCTTTGATCACGACGTCTTGCTCGATGCTGATGTTGCGGTGAGTGATCAACATGTCACGATAGGCGGCAACCGAGTGGAGCTGGGTGGAGAGTCACCGTTCCATGATATGAAAATTGATTGACGCTTTCCCGAAGTATTCATTTTACGGGTAAAGCTGCAAATAGCGGGCCTCTCCCGCACCGAATCTAGCAGCAGCTCAGCGTATTTTTGTCGATGCTTTGGGCATTGCACAGCAGCGGTAACGCTGGCATTCCTGTGCTACAGTCCCGCACAATTCCCAGACAATTATTGTTTTAAGCTTATGTCCTCAGAACCCATTGCGCTACAGCTGCCAGGCTCCGATTTTTCGTTACGCCTTTATGTTCACGGTGAACAAGATCAATTTGTGTCGCGCCGTATTCGGCAGGAGGGCGTGTGGGAACCCTACGAGAGTTCTTTGGTATTGTCTTTGTTACAGCCCGGCGATGTGTTTGTGGATGTGGGTGCGAATATCGGTTACTTCTGTGTGCTTGCAGCCGCAATCGTTGGCGAAGCAGGCGCGGTGTTTGCCTTCGAGCCCGATAGCGATAACTGCGATTTATTGCGTCGCAGTGCTGCGCTAAATGATATGGATTCGATAATCACCGTGGTTGAGGCCGGGTTGTCAGATACCTCCGGCGAGGCGCAATTATTTCTCAGCGAAAACAACCTCGGTGATCATCAAATTTACGCCACCGATGATGCCCGTCCCAGCACCCCAATAAGCCTTTACCACGGTAGCGATTATTTGCGCGGGCGACTGCAGCGAATCGATCTTTTGAAAGTGGATACGCAGGGCTCCGAGTATCAGGTGATGGCTGGCTTGCTGCCGCTATTACAGGAGCTTGCGCGGGTGCCCCGCATGATTATTGAGCTAACCCCCTATTCCCTGCGTCAGGCAGGGGCCAGCGGCCGGGCGCTCATTGAGTTGCTGGCCACACTTGGTGAGCCACTGTCGATTATTGATCATATCGAACACAGGGTGGTACTCAGTAGCACTGAGGATCTGGCCCTGTGGTGCGACAATGTTGATAGAACCGAAGGGGATCAGGGCTTTATGAATATTCTCGTGGGTTCCACACCTTCGGGCCTGTAACCCGCAGCCCCACAGCTTATAAATGCATCCCAGCAGTCAATAAATGCAGCCCGGCAGTCTATAAATGCTGGTATGATTGCGTCTCGAAAAATGACCAGCCCGGAATCATGAACGCACTTCTCGACTTCTTACAGCAGCGCAATTCAGCCCCCAAACTGACCGAACCGGCACCCTCTGAAGCTGAAATGGAGGAAATTTTCCGGGCGGCCCTGCGGGCACCCGACCACGCCTGGCTGCGGCCGTGGCGCTTCATCACCATCACAGGTGATCGTCGCGAAGCTTTCGGAGAATTGTTGGAGCAGTGCTTAATCGAGAGAAATCCTGAGGCGGACGATGCTGCTAGAGCCAAGGCCCTAAAAGCGCCATTGCGAGCACCCATGCTGGTCGTTCCCGTAGTGAAGCTAAGCGAACACCCCAAGGTTCCACATGCCGAACAGCGCTTGTCCGCTGGCTGCGCCGCTCAGGCAATTTTGCTGGCAACCCAAGCTACAGGCTTTGCCGGTATCTGGCGCACTGGCCCAGCAGCTTTTGACCGCAACGTAATGACCGGTCTAGGGTTGGGTAGTGATGAAGAGATTATCGGCTTTTTGTACCTGGGGAGCCGCGAGGGAAAAGCCAAATCTATCCCGCAGTTAGACACCGCCGATTTTGTTTCTTCCTGGTAGAAATCGGCGCCCGTCTTGATAACAACAGTCCCTGAAAGTTCAACAAGAGAGTTTTTGTAATGCCCCCAAGTTTTGAGACCCTTGAACTGACAGTAGAAGATCAGGTCGCGACGGTTTGCCTAAACCGCCCGGATAAAGCCAACTCTATGAATACTGCTATGTGGCAAGAGCTGCAGGTGTGTTTCGAGTGGTTGGACGAAGAGCCGTCAGTGCGTGCTGTGGTACTTGCGGGTAACGGCAAACATTTTTGCGCTGGTTTGGACCTTGCCATGTTCGGTGGCCTGGCTCCTGAGTCAAAAGATCCGGCACGTCGTGCTGAAAAGTTTCGTCGCACGCTGCTGCGCCTGCAGGATAACCTCACTGCCATTGAGAAATGCCGGGTGCCGGTTCTCGCCGCTATTCACAGCACCTGCATAGGCGGGGGTGTGGACATGACATGCTGCGCCGATATGCGCTACGCCACCGAGGATGCCTTTTTCTCTATACGTGAAATCGATATTGGCATGACTGCCGATGTTGGAACATTGCAGCGGTTACCCAAAATCATACCCGACGGGGTGGTGCGTGAGCTGGCCTATACCGGTCGCAACATGAGTGCAGCTGAAGCAAAAGATGTGGGTTACGTGAATCAAGTATTTGAAAACCGTGAAGTAATGCTGCGCGAAGTGACTGCCATCGCAAAAAATATTGCCAGCAAGTCGCCCCTTGCAGTGCGCGGTAGTAAAGAGATGCTGCTGTATTCCCGGGATCATTCGGTAGCAGATGGCCTCAACTACATTGCGACCTGGAACGCGGGCATGATTAGCTCCGCTGACCTTGAGCTTGGAATGCAGGCGCAGATGGAAAAGAAACAAGCCGAGTACGACGATTAAAAAGAATCAGACAAACCTAAAACCATCCAATCGTGGCAGGGATTGCGGGCATCACTCTGTGAGAGCCCTCGCTCCCGTCTGCCACATGCTGGAGAGTAACGAATGAAGTTTTTAGCGCGGTTTAATAAGCCGTGGATACATTTTATTTTCTTGGGCAGTCTGCTGTTTTATTTGCAGGGAGTGTTTTTCCCAGAGCCCAAGCCGGTCGTTGGCCCGTTGAATGAATCCAGATTGGAAGCACTACAGCAGCAGTGGTTTTCCAGTACCGGGCGTATGCCAACGCCTGAGCAGCAGGCACGCATGGTCCTGGCAGAGCTGGATCGCGATATGATGTTTCAGCGTGCGGTAGCCCTTGATTTGCACCTGTATGACACAGTTGTTTATCAGCGCCTATTGCGCAATATGCGTTTTCTAAAAATGGGTGATGATAAAACTGATCTGGAGCTCTACGAGATGGCTTTGGATATGCGCCTGCACCTGGGGGATGAAGTGGTGAAGCGCCGCTTGATTCAGGTGATGGAGCAACTCATGTTGGCGGCAAATCCGCCGCAGCCTCCTTCAGAGGAGGAGTTGCAGGCAGAGTTTGAACTGCGTGCAGAGGAATTGCGCAGGCCACCACGCTATTCCATTGAGCATATTTATTTCAATCGTGAACGCGAAGCGGAGATCGATGGCGTCATCGCTAAAATTCACGAGGATAAGCTAGACGCAACACAAGCGCGACAGCTGAGTTCACCTTTCCTTCCAGGGTACCAATTCAGGCGTCAATCCCCGGACCAGTTAGCGCGGCATTTTGGTGCTTCTTTCGTAGTGAACCTGGAGGCTGAGAAGCCACAGGCCGGACAGTGGAGTGGCCCTGTGCGATCTACCTACGGGCTGCATTATGTGTTTGTTAGTGAGATGGAGGCCGAGCGCGCAGCCACGCTGGATGAAGTGCGGCTGCAGTTAACGCGTGATCTTGAGTCACGCGCCAAAGCAGCGGCGTTGCGTGAAAGCATTGAAGCCCTGCGAGAAAACTACGAGATTCGATCATGAAAAGCCTGCGACTGGTTTTAGTGTTTGCACTGGGTGTATTGCTGGCCGGGTCCGCCTTTGCCCACCGCTTTGCACCTTCTCTTTTGAAAATCACGGAAGTGGCCGAGGGCCAATATAATTTGGTGTGGAAAACACCAGCGCAGGGTGTGAGCAATGTTCCCCTTGTGCCTGAATGGCCGGAATCCTGTGAAGCGCGAAATGTCAGTGCGCCACAGATGGAAGGTACTGGCAAAGTCACCAGCTTACAGTTGCACTGTGTTGATTTGGGTGTTGATGGCCTGGTTGGCGAGACGCTTGCGGTGACAGGCCTGGGTGCGAATCAGGCTTCTGCCATGGTGATGGTCAGTCTGTTGGACGGCAGACAGTACCAACAAGTATTGAATGCGGAAGAACCAGTATTTTTAATACCCGCTGAATCAACCGCCGGTGAGGTGATGGGTGATTACAGTGTGCTGGGTTTCGAGCATATCTGGAGCGGTATAGACCACCTACTATTTGTGTTTGGTTTGTTGCTGTTGGTAGGAGGAGGGCGTCGACTGTTTTGGACGATTACTGCCTTTACCGTCGGCCACAGTATTACGCTTTCGCTTGTGACATTGGGTTTCTTTAACTACCCGGTGGCTCTGGTTGAATTCACGATTGCCCTGAGTATTTTTGTGCTGGCGGTTGAACTCACACGGACACAGAGGCGCGACATGTTGTGGCGCAACCCCTGGTGGCTGGCAGCCGGTTTTGGTTTATTGCACGGTATGGGTTTTGCCGGTGCGCTGGCTGAAACAGGTCTTCCCCAAGACAACGTGCCGCTTGCTCTGTTGTTTTTCAATGTGGGTATTGAGGTGGGTCAGATTGCCTTTATTCTAGCGGTATTGGCGGTTTGGATGGTGATCAGAAAGCCATTGGCACCCTGGCAGGACAGGCTGCTACCAGTGCCGGTTTATATTCTAGGCGCGCTCTCCGCCATGTGGTGCATTGAACGCGGTCTTGAGGTTCTGGTGTCCTAGGGTCCAGGGAACGTTACTACCGGGCAGGCTGAATCAGCGGCTTGCCACGCGCACCACAACCTTGCCTTCAACTTTGCCCGCGGCGATATGTTCAATCGCCTTCAGGGCATCATCAAACTCGAACACCTGATTGTTCGACGCTTTTAATTCGCCTTTCTCCCAATGCGCTATCAAGTCATTGTGAGCGGCCAATAAAAATTCCGGCGTATAGCCCACCGGCATAGCGCCCACCAGTGAAATATTTTTGAACAGTGTTTCCTTTAAGGCAATTTTGGGCCATTCACCACTGGCGTAACCAATGATCACAAAGCGCCCTTCGAAGGCTGTGGCCTTGAACGCAGAGCGCCCTGGTTTGCCACCTACGGGATCGTAGACTACCGAAACGCCCTTGCCATCAGTCAGTTCTAGCGCTGCCTCAGCGATGTCTTGCGAGCGGTGATCGATCACAGCATCGGCGCCTATACCTTTACAGAATTCCGCTTTTTGTGGGCCGCCCGCCACGGCTATCACCCTCGCGCCTTTCGCTTTCGCCAATTGCACCGCCGCACTGCCGGAGCTGCCAGAGGCTCCCAGTACCAGTACCGTATCCTCGGCTGTTAATTGAGCGCGGTGAACAAGGCCAATCCACGCAGTTTGAAAGGGAATAAATAAGCCAGCCGCTTCTTCACCGGTCATTTCAGTGGGAATGGGAAAGGCTGCCAGGGAGTGCATCAGGCAGGCCTCAGACAAGCCACCGCGCTGCGCCTGAAACAATGTTGGCCCCAGCACACGGGTGCCCAGTAAAGCACTGTCTACGCCTTCTCCCACGGCAATAACCTCTCCCGCAGCTTCCTGCGAGGGTGTGAAGGGCAGAGTTGGTGTAAGAGGGTAATTGTCGGCGCACATAAAAACGTCGGGCAGGCCCAGCCCTGCGGCTTCTACGCGAATTTTAAGTTGCCCTTTGTCGGGCTCAAAGTCTTCTGCGTTTTCATCCAGTGTTAGGACTTCTGCTGGCGGACCGAACTGGTGGACTTTCCATGTGCGCATGACATCACCTTGTGTGAGCTGTAGTTGTGGGTTTTAGCTGCGAGTGTTGAAGCTGGAAGAGCGCTGAGTTTAGCGCAAAAGCATACGAGGGTTGTAATCTAAAATAATTCGGCAAAGCGTCCAGATCGCCACAGTGCGAAAAAGTCCGCAGAGAATGCCACGATGCAATGGCACATAATACCGGGCCAGATAGACCTTCCCTTGAGTGCCAGTGCGCCCAGTACCAATCCCGCGACTATAGAACCCAGCGCTTCGGGGAATGGTTTATGAATGTGGAGTAGGGCATAGGGAATCACCATGATAAAGATGCCAAAGCCAGGCGCCAGTTTTTCAAAGCGGAACAGGCAAAAACCCCGGTAGAAAAATTCTACCGCGAAAAACTGAGTGAGATAAATGGCCTCGTAGAGCACAAAATCACTAAGGGTAGTGGGTTTGTACAGCGGATAAAACTGGTTGAAACTCTCCGAGCCGCACACGATCCACACTACAGGCAGCATGATGAGCAGAAGGGGATAGTAGGGTTTTACGTTTTGCGAAAACCCGCTGAAGCGCAAGCCGTAAGGGTTTGTACCGCGCAATGGCACTGCCAGATGAAAAAGTAAGGGTAGCAGCACCAACAAGAAGAAAAAACTCGCCGAGGTGTAGATCTGTGCATAGAAGACGGCAGTATTTTCGTTCAGGTCCTGCAGGCCGAATACGGGCTCCGCCATCAGCAGGAAAGGGCCTTGCCAGCCATAGAACTCCAGCAAGAGTGCCACCACTGCGATGAAAATCCCGGTGGAGGCCAGTGCCAAGCCTTCTTTTGAAGGCATTGTAGTGGGGAGGTAGGTTTTTTTAATTCGGTCCAGCATGCGTGAGATTGTCTAGCATTCCTGTGCGGTGCAGCCACTCTACGCAAGTTGTGGAGGGTTCGCTATGGCCAGATTTGAGTCATATAACCCCGAGAAATGGGCCTGAGCGGCATGGCCGGCTGACCCTTAAAGGCAGAGGCAGCATCCTCGGCTGAAGAAGCCGAAGGTTAACCAAGCTTAATAGTCACACCACTTGCAATGATTTGAATATACCGTTATTTTTTCGACCCCCCGGTATGATCCAGAAAACGAATAATTGCATGATGATTTTTCCTTGATTAGGCGCTTTGGTATTTGGCAACTGGCTGCAGCCCTCGCACTGCTTACATTGGCTGCCTGTGAGACTCCTGTAACAGAACCTATTGGGCCGGGTGTTGTGGCCCACTGGCCTGCCTATGGTGCCACGCCTGGTGGCACCCACTTCTCTCGTGCGAATCAGATTACGCCGGGCAACGTTTCCCGGCTGGAAGTGGCCTGGCACCATGAGGGCGCTGATTTTCGGGAAGAGGAGAGGGGTGAAAATCATTACCTCTCCCAGAGCTCCATGCAGGTCACCCCCATCGTGATTGGCGAACGGCTGTATTACTGCACGTCGTTCAATCAAGTCTTCGCACTGCACGCTGAAACCGGGGAGGTGATCTGGTCCTTCGACCCCAAAGTCGATATGGACGAGTATCCTGTACTACCCAATTGCCGAGGCGTGAGTAGCTGGCAGTCCGGCGAGACGGGCTTTTGCGAACATCGCATTATTCAGGGCACGCGCGATGCCCGCCTGATTGCTTTGGATGCTGATACCGGTAAGCGCTGCCCCGATTTTGGGGTCAACGGCGAAGTCGATACCAGTGAGGGCATGTCTGAACACGACCCAATGGAATATGGCATCACCTCACCACCGGCGATTCTGGGTGACGTGCTTATCACCGGTGCAATGGTGCTGGACAATCAACGCACTGATGCGCCCGGCGGAATCGTGCGGGGTTACAATGTACGCAGCGGCGCATTGGAATGGGTCTTCAACCCAATTCCTCCCGGCATGCCACAGCGTAACGAAGATGGAACCTGGCTCAGTGGCACCACTAATGTGTGGTCCATCATTGCGGTGGATGAAGAGCGCAACCTTGTCTTTCTGCCTACCGGCAACACCAATCCAGACTATTTCGGTGGCCATCGCAAGGGGCTGGATTATTACTCCAGCTCAGTAGTTGCACTAAACGGCAGCACTGGCGACGTGGTGTGGCACTATCAAACTGTGCACCACGATATTTGGGATTATGACGCCCCCGCCCAACCCACTCTGGTAGACCTCCAGGTGAACGGCGAATCAGTGCCTGTAGTGGTTCAGGTGACGAAGATGGGGATGACCTTCGTCCTGCATCGTGAAACCGGTGAGCCATTATGGCCAGTGGAAGAGCGGCCGGTTCCTCAGGGCCATAAAGTAGCGGAAGAATATTTATCACCCACTCAGCCCTTTCCCACTCACATCCCTTATGTGATAGATGAGCGCCTAACACCCGACAAAGCATGGGGGATGACATTTATCGATCGTTGGATGTGTTCCCGTAGAATTGCAGAGCTGAACGAAGAGGGGATGTACACACCGCCTTCAACTGCCGGTACGATCAACTTTCCCGGTAACATGGGAGGAAACAACTGGGGATCTCCAGCGATTAACCCGGACACTGGCGTGATGATTACCTTTACCAGTAGGGTGGCCAGTTACACCAAGCTAATCCCTCAGGCACAGTGCGAAGATTCACAGCAGCGCCAAGAAGGCACGCCCTATTGCGTAGACACCTCATGGGTGATGTCGCCCATGGGATTGCCTTGTAACGAACCACCCTGGGGCACGCTGGATGCAATCGATTTGGTGGCGGGCAAGAAGCTGTGGAGCGTGCCTATGGGGACAACCCGCAATCTGGCGCCTTTCCCTTTTTGGTGGATCAAGGGTTTGCCGGGAATGGGCGGGCCGATTTTGACAGATACAGGCCTGGTCTTTTCAGGAATTTCGAACGAACACGTACTGCGGGCATTTGATGCGAAAACCGGCGCCGAATTGTGGCAGGGCGAACTCCCCACTGCAGGTAATGCAGTGCCGATGACCTATCAGGTACGGCCTGGCGGGAAACAATATGTAGTGATTGCCGCTGGCGGTCACTGGAGTGGCGGCAGCCCTCCTGGAGATCATATAATAGCGTTTGCCTTACCCGGGGAAGCACCGGACTAAGTGAGCTCTAAACGTATTTACTCATTATTCGATTCGCAAAAGGAAGAAACATGAAACTCGCTAGATTGTTGGCAGTTATATGCCTGACGATGCCGTCCGTTGCGATGGCGGGATACGAGCCACCGCGCACAGCGGATGGTAAGCCGGACTTTACCGGAGTGTGGCAGGTGCTCAACACCGCCAATGATTCTCTTGAAGCGCATAGCGGCCGAGCGGCTCAGGTGATGCGAGAGGGCCCCGTAGTGCCTGTGCCGGTAAAAGAGCTGGTTGCTTTGGGCGCAGTTGGGGCTGTTCCTCCTAGCCTGGGAGTTGTTGAGGGCGACACGATTCCCTACAAGCCGGAAGCGCTGGCGAAGCGCGACGAAAACGGAAAAAACTGGATTGCCGCGGACCCAGAAGTGAGGTGCTACCTTCCAGGAATACCGCGCGCCACTTATATGCCACACCCGTTCCAAATTGCACACAACAAAGATGCTTTGATGTTTTCCTATTCCTACGCTGGAGCGGTGCGCAATGTCGCTCTGAGTGACCCCGGCCCCGCGCCTATTGATTCCTGGATGGGCTTGTCGTGGGCTACTTGGGATGGCGATACGCTGGTTATCACTACGACCGGGATGCATGACCAAACGTGGTTGGATCGCGCCGGTAATTACCACAGCGATAAACTCAAGGTCACCGAACGATACACCCGCACCAGTGAGCACACCATCGATTACAGCGCGACGCTGGAAGATGCTGAAGTGTATACCCGGCCGTGGACTATCGAAATGCCGCTTTACAAGCGCGTGGGTGCAGATGCACAAATGCTGCGCTTTAGTTGCGTCGAGTACGTAGAGGAGATGATGTACGGTCATCTTCGCAAAGAACCACTGGATCAGTGAGGACAGACTCATGAAGCATTTGTTACTGATCACTCTTGCTCTGCTTGTGCCTACCTCAGCGATGGCACAGGAATGGCAGCAACCACGCATGCCCTGGGGTGACCCGGATATGCAGGGCATCTGGACTAGCGCTACCATTACTACTCTCGATCGTCCCGATGAGCTGGAGGCCTTGGTTATTACGGAAGAGCAGGCTCTTGCCCTTGAGCAGTTCGGCGAAGAGGCTCTGGAGAGCATCGATGACATTCCCGAGGGTGATTTGACCGCGGGGGAAAATGTTGGCGGATACAATGCCGCATGGATTGACCCGGGCACACGGGTATTGCGTGTCAACGGTGAGCCGCGTAGTTCGATTATTGTCGAGCCCGAGGATGGCCATGTGCCTTATACCCTGTGGGGCAGGGGGCGTTTTTACTGGCAGGGCTACAAGTTCATCACTCGCCAGGATAATCCTGAAGAGCGTCCTCTGGGCGAACGTTGTACGGTTGGTTTTGGCTCTACTGGTGGCCCGCCAATGTTGCCGGTGCTATACAACAATAACTACCAGTTTGTGCAGACTGAGGATGCGATCCTGATTCTGGTGGAGATGAATCACGACGTGCGAACTGTGCGCATGGGCGGTAAGCCGCTGCCCAAAGCCATACGCCCCTGGCTGGGAGATTCTCTGGGTCATTGGGAGGGAGATACCTTGGTGGTGCGTACCACGGGCTTTCATCTGCAGCAAAATCTTAGGGCTGCAATTAAGCACCAGTTCTATATGACACAAGATAGCATCGTTGAAGAGCGCTTTACCCGAACCTCAAAAGGTGAATTGCTGTATCAATTCAGTGTCACCGATGAGAGTATTTACAAACAAACCTGGCGCGGCGAGTTGACGCTGCGCTCTAGTGAAGGGCCTATCTACGAATATGCCTGCCACGAAGGAAATTACGCTCTAAAAAATATTCTTGCCGGAGCCCGGCAGGAAGAAGAGGAATAAGCTATGCGCACGATACGACTATTGGTCTGGATGTTATTGCCACTGGCAGCCCTCTACTCCTGGCAAGCGCTAGGACATCACGCTTTCTCTGCGGAGTTTGATAAAGATGCACCGGTGAGCCTTGCAGGTGTTGTGACAAAAGTGGAGTGGATCAATCCGCATGCGTGGATACATCTGGACGTAGTGGGCGAAGATGGTGAAACGGTTGCGTGGATGGTGGAAGGCGGTACACCCAATACGCTACTGCGCGCTGGCGTTAACAAAAATTCAGTGCCCATTGGTGCAGACATCAAAGTGCGAGGCTATCAAGCAAAGGACAAGCGCTGTACGCCCGCCTGCAAGGCCAACGGGCGCGATCTTACCTTTGCAGATGGCCGCAAAGTGTTTATGGGGTCTTCCGGCACGGGCGCGCCCAAGGATGGTTCTGATCCTCGCGGCCGCTGAGGCTTTAGTCGTAAATCTCCAGGGGGAATGACGGAGCTTGGAAGCGTTAAACCAGCTGATCTACGATTTTGCGGTATGGCTTGATACCCATCAGTGGAGCACCGCGCTGCACGAATCTTTCTACGTGTACAACTGGGTTGAATCCACTCACGTAGTCACCTTGATGCTCAGCCTGGGCATGTTGTTTCTTATCGATTTGCGCATGCTGGGTTTGGCCATGGTGGACATTCCTGCCTCGACTCTCGCGCGACGTTTAAACCTGCCTATGTTCCTCGGGTTCACGGTGATGATTGTCACCGGCCTTGCGTTGTTCTATGCCATTCCAGTGCGCAGCGCCCAGAGCCTATGGTTTCGTATCAAGCTGGTGCTGTTGTTTGCGGCGGCAATAAACGCCTGGATGTTTCACCGCCGCATGAGTGCAGCGGGTGAGGGCTGGGATACAGCTGTAAAGGCGCCTGCGCGGTTGCAAGTAGGTGCCTGCCTCTCTATTACCTTCTGGGCACTGATTGTCATCTGTGGCCGCCTTATCGCCTACGATTGGTTTGATTGCCGCTCTGAACCTTCACCGTTTATCGCCACGTTGGTAGGTTGTGTCGATGGTCAGGAGCAATTTTGATGAGCGAATTGGCAGCGCATAAAGGAACTCAGCAATGAGCAGCGGCATACTGGGGGCCTACACGAGAACGATCTGCGTGGGTGCCGTGATAGTGCTGGGCCTGGCTTTTGCTCTGACAGACGCACGTTACGCCACATGGGAAGCTCTGCTGCCACTATTCGAATGGATGGAGACGACGCCTTTTGGTGTGATCAGCCAGACCTACGGCGCAGCCTTTGCGCTGGTAGAAGCAGTTCATCTTCTGGCAATGGCCGTGCTAGGGGGTGCTGTACTGGTTGCAGATGGGCGGCTTCTCGGTCTGATGCTGCGGGACTTTCCTATGAGTCGAGTGCTGGAGCAATCACATCGTCTCTTCGTGTGGAGCCTTGCGGTGCTGATTCTCACTGGCGTTTTCATGGCCTGTGGCGTGGCGCTCAAGGTGTATTACCTACCGGTGTTCTGGTACAAAATGCTGGCGCTGGCAACCGGGGTATTTTTTGTTTTCTTCGTACGCAGGCCGCTGTTGCGTGGGGATGTCGAGAATATGAATCCGCAGTTATTGCGCCTGGTAGGCATTGCATCACTGATGATATGGTTTTCGGTGGCAGCAACTGGCCGCTGGATAGGGTTTTCAGGGTAGGGTGGTGATGGAAGAAAAAATTTCCGCTGATGGAAGTAAAGACACAACTTTTGCAGCGCTACTTGCGGCAACAGCGGTTGTCGTTGGTTTTATTATCTACTGGTCCGATGAAATCCAGGCGGTACGCGAAATGCTGGAACTCGCTTACGGTTAGTTCTGTTCCGCTTTCTGTTCTGCAAACTGGCGAGTGTTAGATCGCCCATTGCCCATTTCCACTGACTCGCTAAAGAACCCCTGAGATTTCAATGTCACTATGACGTCTTCCTGCGTGCGGTTTTGCCAATACCAACCGTGAATGCCCCCAAAGGCTGCTCTATAACTTCCATTGCCTCGGGTAGTACGCGTCTTGTTAAAGGTCTCGGCATAGCCTGGCGCTGCACCATCGGGCTCTGCGTGCATATCTACCAGAACCTCTTCACTCGCTCGCCATTCAAACACCATTGTAGCCCCTGTCTCGAGGCGATATTTGTATTCGACAGATTCATACGGTGCCAGTGCAAACGCTATGCTGTCGCTGTGCGGGGCTGTGCCTTGGGAGTGTAGTGGTGTGTGATCTTTACCTGCCAGCCCCATCAAGCCTAATGCTTCTCCTGTCCCCAATGGATCCCAGCCATACTCGGAGGGCAGGATGACGGTAGCCAGCAGGACGGCTGCGACCAGTGCTGCCCCAGCGCTTGCGATAATGATGCGGCGTGCTTCCGAACTTTGGTTCATGAGAATAGATACCCTGCGAATTGATTTCCCGCAAGAACAAATCCTGCGCACATTAAGAACGCGTTGGCAGCGAATGCCCGGGATGCAAATGCGGCGTGACGCCTTAGCTGCAGCAAAATAATAAGAATCAGACTCAGTGCCAGCAGCTGTCCCAGCTCCACACCAAGATTGAAACTCAGAAGGTTTGTCATTAGTGAATCGCCACTGGAAATATAGCCTTGCAATTTAGTGGCAAGGCCCAGGCCGTGACAGAGACCGAATACAAATACCGCGATGCGCGTGTCCGGGTTGATGCCCCACAGAGATTGAAAGCCTCCCATGTTTTCGAAGGCTTTGTACACAATTGACAGACCGATAATGGCGTCGACCAAATGCCCGCTTACCTGCCAGTGTGCCCAAACACCCAGTAACAAGGTGGTGCTGTGGCCTATGGTAAACAGTGTCACATACAAAAGAATATCTTTTGGGCGATACAGGAAAAAGATAACCCCAAGTAAGAAGAGCAAGTGGTCATAACCGGTAAACATATGTTTTGCGCCCAGATAGAGAAAGGGAATTGCTGCTGCACCTTCCAGCCCCTGAACATAAGCGGCGTTATCGGCGGAGAGGTCGTGGCCCCAGCTGCTGGCAGCGAGTAGAGCCACACATATTGCGACTAGCGAAGCGGTAAGTTTTGCGCTGGTCATCGCTCTCAGTGGTCCTGCTCTTGTGTTGGATGCTCGTCCTCATGCTCGTCTTCTTCTTCAATCCAGTACTGATTGTGGCAGGCACGGCACACTTGGTAGAGCCGTCCCCCGGCCTCGAACAGGGCCTTGTCGTCCTGATCCTGGGCCGCTGTAATCGCCAATTGTCCCGCTGCAATCAACCCTTGCGAGTATTCAATCCAGTCATCGCCAGCTGCACGCCCGGGCATCATCAACAAATTGCCTGCTTCGGTTAACGTGGCGGCGGCATGTAATACCTCAGCCCAGCCTTCGTCCGTTGTCGGCGCCAACTCGTGATGACCCTCAGCCGTAATAATGGTCCCGGCAGAACCCCAGATTAGATCTGCAGCTGGGTCTAGTATCCATTCCATAGTTTGGTGGATGTTGGTAATCGCTTGATACGGAGGCTCAGCGACGGCGGTGGCAGGTTGCGGTGCTTGTCCGCAGGCTGTGAGCAGCAGGAGCGCGGTAACGACGGTAATTGATTTGAATGTCATGAATTGTCTTCCGATGGTGTTGAAAGGGTGCTCGGTTACAGTTTGTATATCTACCGCTTTAACGCTGCTCTGCGGGCACAGAAATACTGGCATTTGAATCCTTGTTGGGCAGCGTGATGATCTCATGCCAAAGTCCTTATCGCATGCTCAATTCTCAGTTCTCGATTCCCAATCAGGTAGTTCCAGCTTTACGGGTAATTGCTCGCGCAAAAAACGTTTCATATTTCCACCCATAACGGCCCGGATTTCACGTTCTGAAAAGCCTTCGTCCAGCATGGTCTGGGTGAGAATAGCGAGCTCTGAAGTATCGAAGGGGGTAGTTGTCGAGCCGTCGTAGTCTGAGCCCAGTGCTATGTGGTCTACGCCCAACAAGCCAATGCCGTAGCGGATGGATTTCACAATACCCACAGGACTTGCGTCGCACACAGCGGCAGGCCAGTACCCTACGCCAATAATGCCACCTTGCGCCGCAACCTGTTTCATCAGTTCATCCTTGAGATTTCTGTCCGTATCGCAGATGCCCTTGAAGCCACCATGCGATAGCAGTACAGGCCGTGTCGATAACGCCAGAACGTCCGCCACCATTTGCGGCGAGGCATGGGCGATATCGATTGTCATACTCAACTGGTCGGCGCGCGCAATAACACTGCGGCCAAAATCGGTCAGCCCTTCGCCACTTACACCGTGCAGTGAACCGCCCAAGCGGTTATCGAAAAAATGGGTAAGACCAACGAAGTGCAGACCCTTAGCCTGGAGCTTGTTGAGATTATCAATATTGCCCTCCAGGGGATGTGAGCCTTCGATTAGATACATCGCACCCACCATGTTTTTGTTACTCTTGCGCGCTTGCAGAAGTGCCTCCAGATCAGTTCTTGTTTTAACAAACATCATTTCGTCAGGATTTTTGTTCACCAAACGCTGCAGTTTGTCGAGTTGATAGTCAGCCCTGGCATAAATAGAGGTCCAGGTGGCGATGGGCCAGGTTTGTGCAATGGTTAGAGAGGTGATGTTGTCGCTGCCTCCCGTGTTGCTGCTGTAATTTTGGCCTCTCGGGCTTTTGGTGGTTGCAGAGAACACCTGCAGACCAACGTTACCCTCTTGTAGACGCGGTAAATCCATATGGCCGCGATCGGCGCGCTCGGATAAGTCTCTATCCCAGAGCATGGAATCGCTGTGCGTATCGACGATAAATAAACTTTGATGCAACGTTTTTGCCGCATCTGATATCACGTATGGAGCGTGCGTCTGCACGGCATTGAGATTTTTCTCGATCATACCGGGTACCAAACTGCGAGCCGTAAAGATGAGCAGGAACAGACCAACAACACAGTAAAATATAATCTTATTCATAGCGATGACTCGGTTACGTTCGGTAAGAGAATGTTCTGCATGTCTAACACGTTACTGGTTTGAGTTGTTGTAGCGGCCGGCAGCACTAAGCCCCGCCAGCCGACCGAAGAAAGTGGCATCGCCGATACTCATGCCGCTGGAATAGCCCTCGGCACTGCGTGGCAGGCCAGCGCTATTACGGCCTGCCGCATACAGGCCGGGAATAGTATTTTTTTCAACCGTAAGAACCTCTCCCGTAGGCAATGTGTCTAGACCGCCAAACGTCATGGTAGCAAAATAGCCGCCATTGCCTAAAGTAAGGTCGAATGCAGCGTAGGGTGGCTGGTCGAGAGGGGTAAGATACTTGGCGTGCTTGTGCTGCAGGGGGTCTTCGCCTTTTTCAGCGAACCGGTTGTAGGTGCTAATGGTGTTCGCCAGTGTGCCCCAGGGGAGTTTGAGTTCCTCTTCCAGCTCTTCTATGGACTCTCCAGTGCCAGCCACTGGATATCCCCCGAGTGGTGGATGTTCCAGTACTTCAAAATGACGGCTGTCGATGATGAGGTAGTAGCGACGATTGGGGCGATCGAGAATCGCACTGCCCAAACGCCCGTGGTACACGTCCTCATTGATAAATCGACTGCCGCTGTCATCTACGATAATAGATTCCAAAAATTGATGGGGAGGGTAGAAGGGGGTGCAAATAAAGCCCTCGTGCATATTGATGGCTGCGCCGCCCGCACCGATGCCGATGCGTATGCCGCCGCCAGTGTCATTGGGATTGCCGTTGGGGTAGTTACCCAGTGCGAGGCGTGGCGCATAGGTGTTGACCATATCTTCATTCATGATGAATCCACCTGCGGTGAGCACCACGCCGCGTCGTGCGCCGATATAGCGTATCTCGCCATCAATTCGTGCCACAACACCAACAACTTCGTTTCCGTCTTTGATGGTGGTCAGAGCGCGTGCATCGCAAACAATGAATACCCCTTTGTCTCGTGCACTGTGTATTAAGTTTTGCATGAGGGGTATGCCGCCGTGATCGCCCTTGATCTGCGGTTTGTGTCCCCGGGGTGCGGCCTTGGATTGCTCTGCATAGGGCCACGCTTCTTCATTGCCAGTGGTCATCAGTGCGGCTTCATTGGGCGTGTTGGTGTGTTTGTCGGGATAGTACTCAGGTTTGAAGACTACACCCTGTGCCGTCAGCCAGTCGTAGTGCTCCAGGGTACGGTCGCAGTAGAGGCGTACCTTGTCCGGGTCTGCATTGGGGCCTGCAGCCAGTAGCAGATACTTGTACATCT
The DNA here is from genome assembly GCA_047611225.1 of Halioglobus sp. Classification (GTDB taxonomy): domain Bacteria; phylum Pseudomonadota; class Gammaproteobacteria; order Pseudomonadales; family Halieaceae; genus Marimicrobium. Next base: position 270,328 of record JBLFWP010000002.1, on the reverse strand, counting down.
CCTCGATGTCATCATCGAAGCCGCAGGCCTTCTGCGTGGGAGTGCCGCCGCCCATGTAGATAAGGCCGCCGGCCATGGCTGTTGAGCCACCGGCTTCGCTGCCAGCTTCAAGAACGACTACGTTCGCGCCGGCAGCTGCCGCCTCTATAGCAGCGCTGATGCCTGCGCCGCCGCCGCCCACTATTACAACATCTGTTTCTATATGCCAGCCATCTACCTGTTCTCGGCCTATAGGTGCATCGGGGGTGATTCTGTCTGCCATGATTTCTTCTTAGCTGCATCGAAAGGGGTGAAGTTGAACAGTGTAGCTCAGGATGCGCGCAATCTCAGTCAGGACTGGCTGGTTTTTTTGGCTGTTTGTGGGGGCATGGGCAATACAGTGTTCGATCAGCGGGTTGCATAATGTGCCATAGGCGAAAACAGTTTCCGGTTACCGGCATTTTCCAAGCTAATCGAGCCGGCCCAGAAACTGCTCATCAGAGTTGCAGCAATTCAGACCGACCCTCATTTTACTGCACTGAAAGTTGCCCGGTCTAATTGATCTATGTTTAGGTGATTGCCTGCGGAATAGCCCGCTTTCGGCAACTTGCTTTTTACCTGATGCCTACAAGGAGAAAAACATGCAGCGCTTTCAAAACAAGGTAGCGATAGTGACAGGCGCTTCTTCCGGCCTAGGTGCGGCCGTCGCCAGGCAGTTAGTGGCTGAAGGAGCAACCGTACTTGGCATCGCGCGCAATCTAGAGCGCCTCGAGGAAGTAGCGGCGAGTACCGCCGACCATGTCGGAGAAATGCACTGCTTTGTGGCGGACCAGAGTGACCCTGCGCAATGTGAAGGAGCAATTGAACAGGCGGTACAACAATTTTCCCAGTTGGATATTTTGATCAACAACGCGGGCGCTCATGTATTGCGGCATACAACAGACGTTAGCCCGCAGCAGTGGCAGGAAGATTTGGGGACAAATTTGTCTGGGCCGTTCTACTTCTGCCGGTATGCGCTGCCATATCTTTTGAAAGCCGCCGGTAACATTGTCAATGTAAGCTCTCTTGCCGGTCAACAGGGGCAGCCGTATTCAGCGGGTTACTGTGCGGCGAAACATGGCGTTATTGGCCTTACCCGCGCACTGGCGCTGGAATACACCCACGAGGATATTCGAATCAATGCGGTATGTCCCGGAGGCATGATGACACCACAAATAGAAAACTTCAGTGCACCTGATGGCGTGGATTTTGATCTTGTGCTGCGTTCGGCGGCGCCCCGGGGAATGATGGAGGCTGAGCAAGTGGCTGAGACGATTGCGTACGTGGCATCGGCGCAGGCCAGTGCCCTTCATGGAGCGATAATCATGGCGGACAATGGCAAGACGGTAGGTTAGTTATTGGGCTGGCGTTACCGCGCAGCTAGAACTGAACTAGAGCTCCACTTCAACACTTGCGCTGGCACGATTCGCCTTCGCCCTAGCGTCGTCAGTATCATCTCCCAGAGCCAGCGCAACACCTAGCCGACGTTGTCCGGCCACCTCGGGTTTACCGAATAGCCTGATGTCTGTGTCGGGTTCTGCAATGGCCTGAACCAAACCGCTGTAGCGCATTTCAGTTGAGTTGCCATTGCCAAGGATGACACTGGAAGCGGCTGGGCCGTGCAATCGAATCGCAGGAATGGGTAAACCCAGAATGGCGCGTGCGTGCAGTGCGAATTCGGACAGGTCTTGTGAAATTAGCGTCACCATGCCGGTATCGTGGGGCCGTGGAGACACTTCGCTGAAGTAAACCACATCGCCTTTGATAAACAGCTCAACGCCAAAAAGTCCCCAGCCACCCAGCGAGTCTGTGACTTTTTTTGCAACTTCTCTAGATCTTTCCAACGCCAGCTCTGACATTTTTTGTGGCTGCCAGGACTCTTGGTAGTCGCCGCCTTCTTGTCTATGACCAATCGGCTCGCAGTAACTGGTGCCATCCCTATGGCGCACCGTGAGTAGTGTGATTTCGTAATCAAAATCGACGAAGCCTTCCACGATGACGCGGCCAGCGCCGGTGCGTCCACCTTTCTGTGAGTAGTCCCAGGCTTTGTCTACATCTTCGCTGCTGCGCACCAGACTTTGTCCTTTGCCAGAAGAACTCATGATGGGCTTTATGACGCAGGGCAGGCCAATAACCTCTATCGCATCGAGGTAGCTTTGCTTGTCATCGGCAAACTGAAAAGGAGAGGTAGCCAGCCCTAGTTCATCAGCAGCAAGGCAGCGTATGCCTTCGCGGTTCATTGTGAGCTGTGCAGCACGAGCAGTCGGCACCACGTTGTAGCCTTCCTTTTCCAGCGCTACCAGAGTGTCTGTGGCGATCGCCTCGATCTCGGGCACGATGTAGTCGGGCTTCTCCGCTTCAATAATGGCACGCAGAGCATCGCCGTCTGTCATCGATAATGTGTGGCTGCGGTGGGCGACCTGCATCGCTGGTGCGTTGGCGTAGCGGTCCAGTACGACAACTTCCACGCCCAGGCGCTGTAGTTCAATGACAACTTCTTTGCCTAACTCGCCGGAGCCACACATCAAAACTTTAGTGGCGCTTGCTGTGAGGGGTGTGCCGATGGTCGTCATGTCTTGTGTCCTGTACCAGTAGAAGGGCGAGAGACCGCTCGTAATCGGGCGGCAATTATTTGGGAGAGACACATTACGACAGAATGGGCAGCTTGTCTTGTGACCTGTTTTCCTGAAGCCTTTGTAAGAACTAGGCCAGAGTTCTTTGAGGGCAGTAACTTCAAAAAACTATTCAGTGTTTCTGTAGCACTTCACTGCGCCGTTTAAGCGGGTCGCGACACTCTATATTCTACCGAATTATTCGGGAGAATATGACCTTCACCGATGAAGAATGTGGTGTTTACCCACGCATAGCGTTCATCCCCGGTTTCTATGCGCGGGTTTGTGAAAAAATATTGGTCGCCATATTCAGTGCCCGCACCGCTAGAGAGAGCAGATTGAACCGCCTCGTTCAACTCCAGAAGCCCGAGATACTGAATGTAAAGGAAAGCTCCATCGTGAGTTTCGACCTGAAGTCGCACGTCTACCCTAAGAAAACCATCGGGACCGATGAGCGCCCATTCTCCACCTCCCAACACCTTCCCGCATATCCGATCGCCCGTGACTTCTCCCCCCGCAACATCGTAATACACGCGGGTACCTATAGGACCTGCGCCGATCGGTAACGGCTGTTTTAACGATGCTTTACAGGTAAATTCTTGAACTAATTTCATGGCTATCTCCAGATCTTTGACGGCGCGACCTGCCTAGGCGAGCAAGGCCAAGTCTCATCAGGGACAGAGTGGCGGGGCGGGTGCGCTTGTCACTGTCATTTGTAAAAATGTGACACCAATAAGGTTTAGACTGTTTTGGAATTATGGTCAAGACAGATGGCATTTGGCAAACATCCGAAGACATTAGCGGGTGTCCCCTATCACCTCAAAGCGGCCATTAGCAGAAATCAGAATTTGGCGATTTCAGTGTCTGCTTTGTGCCACAAGCGGACATCTGTAAAAAAATTGGGACGCATTTACTTTACGATGGCATAGCTTGCTAAGCTTCGAATCAAATAAATGCGTTCCCACTAAAATTTCACCGATGTCTGCGCGGGCATGGGTTGGTAGCAGTATTAATATCAGTGACCGCGCTCATAGCGGATTACTTCAGCGTGAAGCAGTTTCATAACCTTGCGGGTGTAGGCTAGGCAAGCTGGATCATCCACATCGGCACTGCATTGATCCACCGGGGCCGTTGTGATCAGTTTGCCGTATCCGCACGCAGCCCTGAAGCCATGCGCCTCGGCCAGCGATGCACTAGCGTCCACACTGCAATCTGATAACTCCCCTGTCGTGGTCGCTGTGCAGACCTCATTACATGAATCAATTTGGTCAGCCCAGTTAGCCGAACAAAAGCTAGTGCCTGCCTCGCGCTCTCAATGTCTGTATCACCTAACACAGAGGGGAACAACTGAGGCTATGGATTACTCCTGCTGCTTATATAGGTACCTGTTGAAAACTGGTTGTCTACAGAATCCGCGAGTGCTGACAATTTAGCAGTAAGGGCGTCGATTTTTACGATTGTCTCGTTAAGCTTTTGGTCGATGGCAGTGACCGCGGGCGAGGCCGCGAACAATAGGCTGGGGGTGAGCAACAGCACGAACAGTGCTGAGATGAGATGAGTTTGTTTTTCATGTTTTTTCCCTCAGTTGGGCAAGAGTATAGGTAGAATAAAACAACATTTTTTATAAACTTTAGAATTTAGTGTAGCTATAGCTTTCAATTTCACCTCTTTTTCATATCAATGAAAGAGCAATTTTCAGTCACATATTTCACCCCATACGTATATACAGACATCTACAGAACTTCAACTATTGTCGCCGGTTGGACAGCAAGTAGTGGTGTCGATGAGTTCGGGGCTGGATGCGAAGGTATCATAGCTCAGGCCTACAAAACGATAGGGACCGCCCCAGGAAACGTTTATGTTCAATCTGTTTACACAAAACAGCCAGACCGGTTGCACTGATAAGAACGAGGTGTTCGGGGCGTGGTTCTATAGAGCTAAATGAAATGGTCAACCCTGACGTTTAAAGGCATTAAAGTGTTCTAAATGCCGCGCAGTCGTTAGGGAATTGACATTCATACCCAACCGCGCTGTCGTCCACCGTACCCAGCGGGTGAAATAGTCATCAAGCGCAGCGGCCCTTTGACCTGGTTGATGTAGTCAGCGAAAACTTGCCTTATCACCTCAAAGGAGACCTTAGCGGAAGTCAGAATTCTCTGCGTTTTAGATTGTTGGGCAGCATCTGCGTTCCAACACTTCCACTAGTTCGCCCGCGTAAGCAAGAGTACGAACATCCAAAGCGCGTGAAGTAACATCAACGAAAAACCCAGTGCGATCATCCAGGCGCTCCCAGGAACGAAGATGGCAGCCCCAAATAGCAGCAAGTCCGCAAGCATGAGAGCTGCAACTAAATAAAGGGACCACTTGGCAACGGTTGCGTCCGCATCTTCGGAGCGACGCCATAATTGAGGGAGCCTAAATAGTACAAGAGCGCTCAAAGGAATAAGACAGACAGTGGCCGTAATAACCAGCACGGTGGCCTCAGCGATACCCGCTAATGAGCCGACGATATAAGCCAGACAGCCAGCTAATACCATCCCCGACAAACTCATCAACCCCCCTAACCTTAGTCGCTCTACTGGCCGGAATTGGCGCTCCCGACCTGCGAAAGCGGAAACAATCCCGGCAAAGCCCGCGAGAGCCAAAGCAAGTTCCGCATAAAGTGCAATTGAATTTTCAAAGGTCATTGTGGCGGCAGCCTGTGCTTGTTGATTTGAGTCGGAAGCAGACACTTAATCCAAATTTAGCACACAAGCCAAGAGGCTGCTTTGTGCCAGAAGCGGACATTTGTTCGCTGGGGTCTAGCCGCAGCCCGGCGGAGTACATGCGTCCCCTATACCGTCGCCGTTGCTGTCCGCCTGATCGGGGTTGGCAATCGTCGGGCAGTTGTCCTGCAAATCTTCCAGGCCATCGTCGTCGTCGTCACTATCGCACGCATCACCGCCATCACCAGTGAAATCACTATTTTCCTGGCCCGGATTGGTGGCTGAGGGACAGTTATCACTTGAGTCACTGAGTCCATCCTGGTCAGTGTCATTAAGATCCTCGGCAACGGTAATCGTCATCATCCAGTCGACTGCCTCCCGCATGTGTTGGCCATCATTAATCACCTCGTAGTCAACGTTAACGAGGTACTTTCCCGGTATTCCAATTACCGGGGGGCTACTTAAATCGAACACCTGCGGGGTGCTCAAATCTGACCAGGTTTCTGGCGCAGTTGTGTCAAAACCCACTGTATCCAGATTAACAGCGGCCACACCGAGAGGGGGCTCGGTATACACGATATAAAAATTCCAGTTTTGAATAAAGGCCAGGGAATCACTGAAGTCGTATATTTGATTCAGTTGAATTGTCGCTTCGGTAATTAGGTAGTTGGTTGGCACTTCCACGCGAAAGTTCTCTGTGTCTACGCTTCTGCTTATGAGCCAGCCGTGCGGGGGAAAATAAACCAGCCCATACGTTTCATACAGGCTTGTGCCAATGAAGCTATTGGTACCAGGTGCGAGTAAAAAAGCTTGTAACCCGCCGATATCGCCATCGACGGACTCATCCCATAAAACATCTGCCAATGTGCCTGGTGCAGACAGCAATGCGATTAGAAACGCGGTTATCCTTGCTTTCATTGGACGCTTCGTTCTTTCACTGAATAAGGGTTCACGCTACCTTGATTTCATGGTCCGCCGATGGCCCAGAACTCATGGTCAAAAAACCAACTCTTTTCCTATAACCTCAATGTCCGCTTTGAGTTGCGATCTCAACCGGTCGACGCAACACTCCTACTTTTACCTAATGATAGTAGTGTGTTGCGTCGACCGGCTGAGATCGCAGTCGAAAGCAGACACTCGAATTATTCTAGCCTACTGTCCCTCAATTGGCGAAAGCGGTCGGAAACACATCGCGTTTACCCGCCGCATCTAAAACAAAGCGTCGTCAGCTTATTTTACATAGTGCCAATTGCGACCGAATCCCAATCCGCCAACACATTGATTGTATTCGTTTACTGTCTGTTGGCACGAAACGTGCATTCTAGTAGATGATAGGGTGAGGCGTTAATCTTCGAATAGTTGATAATAAGCAAAAGGATCGCGATAGCTTCTGATCTTTCTTTGATATTCGTTCCGTCCTGAAACGCTAGCGCCAGCTTATTTACACATTGAGTCACCGCCGGTTTTAAGTTGGAGACGAGAAGTATGGGTCATAGTCAAAAGCTCTTTTCGGAGCTGCCAGTGCCACCGGGACCAGCTAAGTGGTACCGATGGACAGCTAAGTTGCCACACCGTGAGCGCTTGCGAGCCACAGTGAGTGCCTGTTTGCTTGGGCTGTGCACACAGTCCTGCGTCTGGATGGAGGTGGTCTCCGTCAATGACAACGGCGACGCGGTGGGTGTGGCCGAAGAGCGGTCAGCCATTTCCCTGGACGGCCGTTTCATCGCCTTTGTCACCGACGCCGCACTGTTGCCAATTGACAACAATGGCCTAGCTGATGTCTACCGTCGCGACATGGCAACTGCCAATGTGACACTGGTGTCTGTCAACACCTTGGGGGGCGGTGCAGATGCTCCCTCTGGTGAACCGGATATTTCTGATGATGGTGATCGGGTGGCATTTTCCAGCACCGCCACTGATCTGGGGCCCACTGCCAACGGCCAGTCCCAAGTTTACGTCCGCACCCTGTCCACCGTAACGACTGTCCTAGCCTCCGCCGATGTCTCTGCCGGTGACGGCGCCAGTACGGCACCCTCCATGGCCCGTGACGGCAGTGCGGTGGCGTTCGCTTCAGAGGCGACCAATCTGTCGCCGGGTGACACTAACGGTGTCAGTGATATCTTCCGTTACGAAATCACCGGTGCGCTCGTCACGCTGCGCAGCGTCGGCCTGGGTGGTTCCAATGCCAACGGTGCATCTTTCGACCCGGCCAGCAACGCCGACGGCTCAGTGATCGCGTTCACATCAGAATCCTCCAACCTTGTCACCGGGGACAACAACGGTGTTGCCGATATCTTCACGGTCAGCGATGCGGCCATTGTGCGTATTTCCCAGGGCCTGTTGGGTGAGGCGAACGGGCCTTCCGGTGAGCCCGCCATTGCCGACGATACCAACGCGGTAGTGTTTTCCTCGGATGCGGGCAACCTGGTGGCTGATGACAACAATGGCGTGACCGATGTGTTTTTCAGTCCGCCGGGAGGGCCCGTAGAGCGTCTTTCCCAGAACGGAGCATTCGGCTACAGCCTGCCGTCGACGGCGCCTTCAGTCAGTGCCAACGGCACGCGGGTGGCGTTCATTACGGACGGCGTAAACATCGACCACCCGGCGGGAACAACGGCCGTCATCACGGACCGTGTGGAGGGACGTGTAGACGCTCTAGCAACGGTCGAGAATTCGCAACCTGCAGTGCCCGCGAGCGATGTCAGCCTAAGTCCCGATGGCGCGATTGCCAGCTTCAGCAGCACCGCATCGCTAGACGGCTTCGACACTAACGCGGCCCCAGATATCTACACCCGTTTCACCTACCCCGCCTACATCTGGGAGTGGTCTCTGGCCCCTGGAACTGTCGCGCCGGGTAGCGTAACGCCAGTGACGCTATCGGGCTACGGCTTCGTGGTGGGCGGGCCACTGCCGGTTATCACAGTCTCGGCCGTACCGGGTATCACATTCACCGACGTCGTTGTGGTTGACGCTGGTACTATCACCGCGGTGATGACGGTGCCCGCATCCGCCGCTAGCGATACATATTCGCTGCAGATGGAGACGCCGGGAAACCGGGCCGATATGTTATTTGGCCGTGCACGGTTGTGCCCCTGCCTGACCGTGGTCGACCCTCTGCCACCAGGGGATCTCAACGACATCGGTGCTGAGGTGGGTATCTCCGGTCCGGACGGGCCCACCACCAATGTCAGTGTCGACGACTTCAACGGCGACTCCTTTGCGGACATCCTGTTCCTGCGCCACGGTGCCACCAGCATACAACTACTGGGAGACGGCGCGGTGGGTGTCGAGCCGGTGGAGATCATGCCGCTGGCGCAAGCTGACCGTCACGAGTGTGACAGTGCTGATGTTAACAATGACGGTCTCATCGACATTTACTGTTCAGTCGGTGCCAGTGTCGGCGAAGGCATGGGGAACAACAGTCTCTGGCTGGGCCAGCCAGATGGCGGTTACACCGACGTGGCCCAAGCATGGGGCGTAACCGACCCCTATGGCCGGGGACGCTATGTGACATTCCTGCATGCCAACTACGACGGGTTGCCGGATCTGTTCGTCACCAACTTATTCCCTCGCAGCGACGAACATGTGTCGGAGAACCATTTGTTTATTAACGATGGCGGCACGGGTTTTATTCCCGCACCGGAGTTCGGTGTTGATGGTCCCATCGGTAGTCGCTGCGCCGTCACCACTGATTTCGACAACGACGGCGACGATGACCTCGTGGTCTGTGGCAGTGACCGCGTGCGCATGTACTCTAACGAGGGCGGCACCGGGTTTGTAGACGTCGCCCTGGCAAATGGCTTCGGACAGTTGTTTTTCGGTGCCGCATTCGCGGATATCGATGATGACGGTGACGTGGATGTAGCTTTCTCGACGGCGACGCAGTTTGCTATACACCGCATGCAAAATGGGGTCGATGCCGGCCAGGTATTTAGCGATACTGCGACAAACGGACACAACGTTGCATTCGGTGAAATCAACGGTGATGGTATTCCGGATGCCTACTTCGTCCAGCGCGGCTGTCGCACGGAGGCCGAGGGGAATCTTCCCGATATCGTCGCGGTCAGTAAGGGCGCCGGCTGGGTGGTGAAGCACCCGCCGGCTCTGAATCGTGGCTGTGGCGACGCAGTGGTGGCCTTTGACCATGATGGCGATGGCGTCGATGGCTTCGTCGTTGGCAACGGTCGCGGACGCGACGGCCCGTTGCAGTACATTGTAGCGCCCCCGCCGGGCTGCTAACGGGTACTGTCCTGCCACGCTTTTACAGAGAGAATTCCAGACGTCTGGCGATAGCGTGACGCCTGCGCGGGGAAGGCTGGTTGGTGTTAGAGCTGCAGTGCCCTGTCGACCTCCCGGCCATCTTTCCAGATGTGCCGTTCGGACAGTTGATTTGTAAGCTGTAGGTTTAGCGCTTGGTGCGCCGAATATAGACAGTATTTTCTGTTGAAGCACACAGAAAGGATTTGTTGATACGCATTGGCCCATTGCCGCTCTCACAAAGGCTGTCCATCTGATAGACCGTTTCTTCAGAGTATGGATACATATTCCATTTTAGGCTCAATGTCTGGTCTGCAAGCTTTACGGTGCCCTTCAGAGAAACACCAGAGCCTACTCCCTCGATGTCATAGATTGTGGCTCCGCTTCGCGTGACGGTGAAGATAGGCGGAGAGTAAGCTGCAGGGCCGATGTTGGAGTTGGCCCATCTGCCTGAAAGGTCTTTGCAGGGCGAAGCCTTTGCAGGCATGATTTTTTGGGGTGTAGAGCTTTTTACAGAGACTACAGCAGGAGTAGGGGGGGCATTCGAGCTGGCTCTAATTCGGGTGAAGGGGCTAGTGAAGGGGCGGGTGCAGGAGCTACTACCGGAACAGCAGCGATTGCTTGTTGTGCTGCAGCCAAAGGCGCATGTACGGCACTCACTGCTGTCGCAATAACCTCTTCGGGATAAAAAATAAAATCACCCGTCAAATAGGAAGACTCCCAGAGTATCTTTGCGCCTCTGGAAGCTTCAGCCACGCGAATCCTAACCGCTGAAGAACTCTTCCACTTTTAAGCTGGGTTGTCGAATGGCTTCCAGCATGGATTGCTACATAGTCCCGAGGTCGGCATTGAGAACGGTAATAACTTCGAACCCGGGTTCCTGTAGCGCCACGGTCACGGCGCTGGCGTCGTTGGTGGGGTTGTCCAGTGGCATGTCTGCGTAGTTCGCATTGCCAATCATGAGGGCAGCCCGGTTTTCAACACAGGCGAAACTGTGCGACGACCAGGGCAGGGCTGCCAGCAGCAATAAGAAAAAGGAAAATACGCGCGCAGTAATTGCGCGCGAGGGTAGGGTGCTGTTCAAGCGATGATTCCTTTGTTTCTAGCGCTGTGCAGCTTTAAGTCCGGCCACCTCGTCTTCTTTAACGGTCTCGCCCAGCAAACTTGCAGGCGTCTCTCCCACGTAGCGCAGGGTAGTGAAGCCAAAGAACATCTCATGCTTGGTTTGCAAGCCGTAGGTCACAGGGATGTTTGGATTCGGATTGAAGCGGTTGCGATCGGAGTTGTCCATCGCGCCGCGCGTTACCAGCTTAGTACCGGCGGGCAAAAACACGGGCTCCTCAAGCTGGTAACTGAACTGCCAGTTGAATTCGTACTTGGGCACAGAGAGTAAAACTTCGGACGTTCCATCGGGGTACTCGGCGGTATAATTCATATACTTACCGCGGAAATGCATGTGCGGCGTCATGCCATATAAATACGCATCACGTTCAATAATCTCTACACCTTCCAGCATATGCTCTTTGGCTTGCGGTGGAACAAGAAAGCGGGTTTGTCCAGACACCACACCCGACATAACGTACTTAGGCGGCTCATCATAGATATACAGCCCCACCATTGTTTCATCCACGGTCTCTTTTCCAGAAGTGGTGTAGTGCATTTGCAGCAAGAGATTGGAACCCTTGGGTATCAAGCGGCCACTATCGTCTCGGAAAATATCTGCAGGACGCCCTGGAGCAAAACCGCCTATGCTTTCGTCGCGAGAAGCGCCACTCTGCCTACCGTCGGCCGTTTTGGCTGTGGGGCTGGAAAGATAGGCAATGACGTGGTGCAGTACCTGTTTGTCTCCCGGCGAGAATTCTACCGCGCGAATCCATACGTCTTTATCGAGATTGAGTTCTACAGGAATGTAGCGGTAGTCAATAATGCCTGTCGCCGGAATGGTCTGGGCTGGAACGGTGTAGACCATATCAGGTTCGCCTAGGCTGAACCGAGAGTCGCTGAAGGTGAGGCCTGCCAATGGGTCTTCTTCGCCTTTCGTCATTGGAGCGCCGTCATCAATCCAGTGCACCAGTGTTTGCAATTCGGCGGGGGTGATTTCAACCACGTCTTCTATGGGCTTGCCCACGTGAGGGTCGATCTGTCCGGGCGGCATGCGGCGGGTCATCAATACTTCTTTCATCATGCGCGACCAGCCTTGCACCATGGCGTGGTTGTTCATTGACCAGGGGCCGATTCCACCCTCGTGATGGCAGTTGACGCAGTTAGTCTCAAGAATGGGCGCTACATCCTTGGAGTAAGATATTGGGTTCTTCTCATGCTGGTCACGGCCAGGGAAGCTGATAAGGCAACCTGGAGACGCCATAGAGTTCGCGGCGATTGTCTCGCCCGCTAGGTAGGTGTCCAGCGCATCTTTCAAATAGTGATTTTTTGCTTCTGGCTTCTGTGCTTCATAATCCAGCCTGTCATCGATGGGGCCACGAAAGACTATAGTCATCGTCTTAGGGTCAATGATGAAAGTTTCCGACGTGCGATCTACTCCCAGAGATTCAGCCACCAGCTGTGCTTCGTCCACCAGAATGGGAATGTCGTAACCAAATTCTTCGGCCTCTTTGGCAATACTATTGCGGTTGTCCTGTGGCTGTGGGTTGAGCATGAAAAAGGTCACACCCTGCTTTTCATATTCGTCGCGAATGGCCTTGAGTGTTGAGGCACTATTGCGGGCAATTGGGCAGCCGTTGCCCTGCACAAATATCACTACCGCTTTCTGGTCTCCATACCAGCTCAGCTGATGGAATTTTCCCTCGTGATCCAAAAGCGAAAAGTCACCGACCTTGGCGGGCTCTAGCGCGGCAAACAGCGAATGGCTGACGGTGGCGGCAAGTAAAAACATCATCAAGCGTTTCAATTTCATGGAAATCTCCTCAATCCCTTATAAATAGGGCTGTCTAGCGGGGTGGTGCGACATGCAGCGGAAAAATGGTGGATATGCACGGCACCGGACACGTGGTATCAAAACACACTTCAAATTGTAGAGTAAAGCGGGGTTTTTGAGCCTGCGGCGCTGAGCTGGCCGCAGAAATACGGATGCCTTTTTTCCACTGCAGAATGTGGTATAAAAACCCTCCTCAATTTGTAGGGCTTTCCATGGATCGTCTGACTGATTTTTTGCTGACGAAACGCTATTTGTTGGCGTTTCTCACCGTCGTATTGGGCGGGATAGTTACCTTTGGTGTAACGAAGACAACCATCGACTCAAGCGCTGATTCAATCCTGAGTGAAGACGATCCGTACCGCAAACAAGTGGAGCGGGTGAACGAAGATTTCCCCCCCAGTACAGCCGTGCTCTTCGCCTTCATGAGCGAGGATGGCAGTGTCTTTAATGCCGAAAGCCTGCAGGTTATGGAAGATGTGACTAACCGCTATTCAGAAGTGGAGTCAGCCGTTTCAGTAGGCTCTTTAATTAACCGTCGCCTGAACGCTGTCGACGCAGATATTTATGATCGAGACTATCTGTTGCCAGGGCTGTCTACATTGTCTGAACAGGATCTAGAAGAGATTCGCGAGATTGCCTTGGCTGATGAAGATCTCACCCAAAGCATGTTATCTCCGGAAGGGGATATGGCGTTGGCGGTGATCAAGTATCGCGCAAATTCTGAAGATCAGGATGAACGTTTGAGCATTGCGCAGTCCGTGGTGGACTTACGGGATTCCCTGCGTGAGCAATATCCCGATCAGACCATTTATGTGTTAGGTCGTATTCTCTTTGAGTTGGATAGTTACAAGGCCCAGGTCAAAGACAGCACCTACCTGTTCCCTATCGTGCAGCTAACCATTGTTTTACTGATGTGGATTTGCCTGCGTTCTCTGGTTTTCTCCCTGTGCATCACAGCGATCTCAGTTGCCACAATTGGGCTTACTGTTGGAACAGTAGGGTGGGCCGGGTTGGCCTTCAATCAGATATCGAATATGGGCCCATTAGTGGTGTTGATGATTGCCATGGCTGACGCTATTCATATAGTGTCGATTTATTTGCAGGGCCTGCATAGATCGCTTAGCAAAATAGAGGCGCTGCGTGAGAGTCTGAAAGTGAATCTTCAGCCCGTGACTTTGGCGACTGTTACTACAGCAATGGGTTTTTTGAGTTTAAATTACTGTTCCTCGCCGGGCATCTACGGGTTCGGGAATGTGGTTGCGGTGGGTGTGTGCTGGGCGTTCCTAGCGACCTTTACACTTCTGCCCACTTTGATCCTACTTATGCCTGTCAGCAAGGTCCCACGACCCTTGGGCGTGCGCGGCTTTATGTCAGCAGTGGGGCGTTTAGTGGCCGAGCGAGGCAAGCCTTTGTTCTGGGGTTCAGTGGCGCTAATCGTTGCGACTTTGGCATTGCTGCCACTCAACAAGGTGGATTTCGATCGCTATAGCTTTGTTGACAAGGAGTCTGATTTTCACATCGTCATTTCTGCCCTCGCTGAAAAAATCGGCAATGATCAGAGCCTTGTATATAGCGTTAACAGCGGCGCATATTACGGCATCACTGACTTGAAATTTTTGAATGAAATAGACGCCTTCACACGCTGGCTGGAGGAGCAGGATGAGACCAGTTTTGTAACCAGCTACAGCGATTATCTGAAGAACCGTAACATGGCTGAACACGATAACGACAAGGCGTGGGAAATATTGCCTGAAGACAATCTACAGATCATCGAATACCTGGTGGGCTATCAGTTGGTGCAGGAGATTGAGCCCCAGCTGGAACCCATTTTTGATCCCGACTATTCCGCCATCCGCATGATGATCGGTACTTCGAACTTATCCAATGTCCAATTGATCGCGTTCAATAACAGGATTGAGCAGTGGATTGAGGAGAACATGAATCCGGATTACGAGGTGATGCATGGCGACAACAGTATTTTGTTCGCCCGGCTGGAACATTCGATTTCGGTGCAACTGCTACAGGGCTTTACGCTCAGCTTTTTGTTAATCACAGCCACATTGTTGGTGGGTCTTAAAAGTGTGCGTTATGGCTTGCTCAGTATCATGCCCAATCTTTTTCCTGCGACTATCGTGTTTGGTTTTTGGGGGCTATTTGTCGGGCAGCTAAGCCCCTATATTCTGATGCTGTTTTCTATCAGTATCGGCCTTGTAGTGGATGACTCGGTGCACGTGTTGAGTAAGTATATTGTTGGCAGGCGAGAGGGTCAGACGCCGGAAGAGGCTGTGCAATACTCACTTGAGAAAGCTGGCCCCGCGATTACTATTACTACACTCTCCCTGGCGGTCGGCACCTTCATTCTGGTGCTGTCCAACACATTCTATTATCAAAATGTGGCGCTACTCCTAACTCCCATTATCATTGTGGCGTGGTTGCTTGATCTGTTGTTTTTGCCGCCACTGTTGGTTCGTTTTGACAATTGGATAGAGCGTCGCGGTGGCACAGCAGTTCGCGCAGAGAGCTGACTTCTGTAAAAGAGACTGCTGATTTTGAAAAAGGACATTAAGAAATGGTAACAATCCGCGCGGTACTATTTGATTTTGGCGGTGTATTTACGGACTCGCCCTTCCATGCCGTATTGGCCTATGGCGATGAGCTTGGAATAGAGGCTGAAGTGGTGACCGCAATTGTGTTCGGCTCCTACGAGCAGGATGGAGGGCATCCCTGGCACAAGCTGGAGCGCGGCGAGATCACTTTGGAGAAAGCGCGCGAGGACATCATGGCTTTAGGGCAGGAGCGCAGTCTCGAAATCGATATCTACGACCTGTTCGGCAAGATGGCAGGCAATAACGCAGGTGCTGACGCGAAAGCCCCTCTGGTGGACAGGGTGAGAGCGCTAAAAGAGGCCGGTTACACCACGGGCATTATTACTAATAACGTCGCCGAGTTTGGCGAGGGCTGGCGCAGTTTGATTCCTGTGGATGAGCTTTTTGATTTCGTGGTGGATTCCTGCGAAGTGGGCGTGCGCAAGCCAGACCCGCGTATCTTCGAAAAGGCACTGGCGCAGTTAGGAGAGATTACGGCAGCGGAAACCGTGTTTCTCGATGATTTCCAACCCAATGTCGATGCCGCCAGAGCCCTTGGTCTTAAGGGTGTAACTGTTGGCACCGATGTTCACGCCGCTATTCGGGATCTGGACGCGATTCTTTCGCCCTGAACCTGTACAGTGATGTCCGCATCGCTTGGCTGGTTTCATCAGCCCTATTTTTCGACCCTACAACCAGACACCAGACACCTGAAACTTAATCACAAAAGGACATCACCGTGGCAGACACCGGATTACAGCTTCGCTCCCTCGTTAAAGAAGACAATACACTCGAGATCTCGTTGATTGATGTGCCCATTCCGCAGCCGGGTCCAGATGAGGTGTTGGTACGCGTAGAAGCCACACCACTCAACCCGTCAGACCTGGCGCTGTTATTCGGGCCTGCTGATCTGAGTACCATCAAAGTGGGTGGAACGGCCGATAAGCCAGTAGTCACCGCGGACATCCCCGCTGACTTAATGAAAATGGTTGCCAGCCGAGTGGGCCAATCACTGCCCGTGGGTAATGAAGCCGCCGGAATCGTTATCGGTGCAGATGTATCTGATGCGGCTCAAGCCCTTATGGGTAAACGTGTTGGTGTTATTGGCGGCGCGATGTACGGCCAGTACCGCTGCATAAACGCTCACATGTGCCTTGGGCTGGAAGAGGGTACAACGGCAGCCGAGGGCGCCTCCTGCTTTGTGAACCCGCTTACCTCCCTCGCTATGGTAGAAACCATGCGTATGGAAAATCACACCGCTCTGGTGCACACCGCTGCGGCGTCCAACCTTGGGCAAATGCTGAATCGTATCTGTCTTGCCGAAGGCATTGATCTGGTCAATATTGTGCGCAAGCCAGAGCAAGAGGCCATCCTTAAAGAGATGGGTGCGAAGTACATTATCAATTCCAGTAACGACAATTTTTACGACGCGCTTACCGACGCGCTGGCAGAAACCGGAGCGACATTGGCGTTTGATGCTACGGGTGGCGGCAAGCTGGTGAATCAGATTCTCACCTGTATGGAAGCTGCAGCGCTGCGCAATATGACAGGCTACGCGGGCTATGGCTCCGACGTCTACAAGCAGGCCTATATCTATGGTGGCCTCGATCGCAGCCCAACAGTATTGACCCGTAGCTTTGGCTTCAGCTGGGGCATAGGCGGTTTTCTACTGACGCCATTTTTGCAGAAGGTTGGGCTGGAAAAGAGTATCGAGATGCGCGCCAAAGTGGCAGCTGAGATCACCACCACCTTTGCTAGCAACTACACGCAGTCGGTTACATTGGCTGAAGCGCTGTCTGCAGAGGCTATAGCTGTGTACGGTAAGCAAGCCACAGGTGAGAAATACCTGATTACGCCTTAAGCCGTTGTTTCGACGGGGTCCACTTCAAACAAAGTGATTTCGCCGCGACTGCCCAAGCGCATGATGGGCCCCCAGGTTCCCGTACCCGGTGATACATAGAGCCGGGTGGGGCCTTCGGAAAACAAGCCCACCGTTTTTTCGAATACTTTCGCCACCACAAAATTGAATGGAACGATTTGCCCGTTGTGGGTGTGGCCGCTAATCATGAGGTCTATCCCGGCAGCAGCAGCTGCTTCTAATCCTCGAGGGCGGTGGTACATCAGCAACACAAAATTGCTTTGGTCCACTTCCACTTTTTTCAATTCATGAAACACCTGCTTCGGGTGATCTCTATCATCTATCCCAATCAGCTGAACTTCTCCGTGCATCACACTCTGTGTGCGTAATACTTTCACACCCAAACGTTCGAGACAGGCGAGAATTTCTTCAAGGTCTTCGTAACGCTCGTGATTGCCTATGGAAAAGTAAATAGGAATGGGGCAGCTGGCCAAGGCCGCAAGCTGTTCGTCGTTCACGCCCGGCGCATCGATAAAATCACCTGTGATGCAGAGAAAGTCTGCCTCAAGATCATTGACCTGCTCCATTACTCGCTGCAAAAATTCAACGCTGCGGGAGCCAATATGGACATCGGTGATCTGTACAAAACGCAGGGGAGCACTCAGTTTTCCGCTGGTGAGGCGCACTTTTACAACGGAGGGTGAATAGGCATTAAGTACGCTGTAGGTGAGCAGCATGAGGGAGAGGGCGATGACGCAATAGGCAGCAGCGGCAGGCGCCAGCAGGTTAAGTGCGACGGGTATCTCGACGAGTAACAACATACCTAATACCAGCGGGCTAAGGCCCAGCCAGACATCCGCAGCGCGGCGCAGCCAGAAGAGCCAGCCCGCGCGGACGTGGCCTAGATAGAGGCGGGCGACGATCTGGCTGAAGAAGGCGGGAACAAAGAGCACGATCGTGAGCCACTGGCTGAAATCCAGCCAGTGGGCCAGGCGCAGCACGGGATAGGCGAACAGTGGGAAATGCAGCAGCAGTACCACGAGGATAGCGATGGGGTTTCTTTTCATGGCGCTAGCATACCTGCGCTGGAGTGCGTTCTAAAGGGGTGTGTCGGGTGGGCAGACGGCGCGCAAGAATATATAGTGGGGCGCAACTCCATAGCTGTACCAAAGGATCAACAATGGGCTTTTTGAAAGGTGTCACACTCGCTCTCTTATTGGTACTAGCCGCCTGTGCCAAACCTCCCTCGGCAGCAGCGGTGTTAGCCGAGCGTGGCAGCCGGGAACTCCGGCCCGCTGACTCAGAGCTTGCCTCCATCTACGACCGCAGTTGCCGAAGTTGCCACACCGTTGCCGCGACAGGTGCCCCTTTGACGGGCGATAAGGCCTCATGGGCACCCCGTCTAGGGCAAGGACTGGATGTCATGGTAGATAGCGTAATCAATGGCTCCGGCGGAATGCCGCCCTTTGGGCTGTGCATGGATTGCGATGTTGAGCAGTTCGAAGGGCTGATAAAATTTATGGCGGGGGAGCAATAGGCTATGCTCAATCGCCGGAATATCTTACAGGCGCTGATAGCAGCTGCTGCGGCCTCCCAAACAGGCTCGACACTCGCGTTTGCAGCAGATCAGCCGACCACTAAACGACGCATTCCCTGGCGCAACTGGTCCGGCTCACAGCAGTGTTTCCCCAGTGCTAGAACTGCGCCTGCATCTTTAGCCGAGCTGCAGGAGCTTATTGCGACTTCAAGCGGTGTAGTGCGTCCGGTAGGGGCAGGGCACTCGTTTACAGCTTTAGTGCCCACCGACGACACCATTGTTTCACTCGCGCGCCTCAGCGGAGTGATTAGCCACGATCCGGAACAGCTGCAAGCAACGCTGTGGGCAGGTAGTCGCCTTGGCGATATAGGCCAGCCTTTGGAAGATGCAGGGCAGGCGCTGGTCAATATGCCCGATATCGACGAACAGAGTCTGGCCGGTTGCCTCGCCACAGCCACACACGGCACCGGGGCGGGTATAGGTTGTATGTCGACCTTCGTGAAAGGCCTGCAATTGGTAGATGCCAGGGGCGACCTGATCGACTGTGATGCCGACAATAATGCTGAGGTATTCAATGCCGCTCTTGTGTCACTGGGCACAATGGGAGTGATTACCAAAGTCAGGTTGCAGAACGTAGCTCCCTATCGTCTGCGCCGCGAAACTGTATGGCGCGAGTTCGACGAAATGTTGGAAGTGGCCGATGCCATGGCTGATCAGCACCGCAACTTCGAGTTTTACTACATTCCTTTTTCAGGGATGGGGTTTACCGATGTTCACGACATTACCGATGAGCCTATAGGCTCGACGGAAAAAATTGACGGCAATGATTCAGTGCAGGATCTCAAAATGGTGCGGGATTGGCTGGACTGGACTCCGAAGCTGCGAGAGTTATTGTTGTCGGGCATTGTCGGCACGCTCGCTGACGAAGTTAGTATTGAAAGCTCCTGGAAAAACTACGCCAGCGAACGCAACGTACGCTTCAACGAAATGGAATACCACATGCCGAGAGAGCATGGTCTACAGGCATTGCGAGAGATTCGGGCAGCGCTGGAATCACAGCACCATGAGGTGTTTTTCCCGATTGAAGTGCGTTTTATAAAAGGCGACGATATTTGGCTCAGCCCTTTTTATCAGCGCGATACCTGCTCTATTGCTGTGCACCGCTATTTCGAAGAAGACTTCGCCCCTTACTTTAAAACCATTGAACCGATCTTTCGTAAATACCAGGGTAGACCCCACTGGGGTAAGCTCAACACACAAACCGTAGATGAGCTCAAAAAATTGTATCCACGTTGGAATGACTTTGTCGAAGTCAGGAAAAGCGTAGATCCAGAAGGGCGTTTCCTCAATCCTTACCTTGCAGGGCTGTTTGGCTAGTGTACGAACCACAAAAGCTCAGAGAGAGATTTTCCCATGAAGCGACGATCATTGTTACTAGGTAGTTTGGCCGGTGCTTTAGGGCTGGGAGCGATACTTCGCCCTCGTGATGTTGGGGAAGACCACGCACCGTACTTTCAGGCGTTGAGCTCTGCCCTCGATGGTGCGCAGCAAGCTAAACCCACATTAGTGATCGACAAAAAACAGCTACTGGCCAATGTCTCGACGCTGGGCTCCCATATCGGCAGCCGCTTTGATTATCGGATAGTGGCTAAATCCCTACCGTCGCTGCCGCTTTTGGAAGCAGTGATGAAAGCTTCTGGTAGCGATAGGCTGATGTTGTTTCACCAACCTTTTATCAATCAGGTGGCGCTGCAGTTTCCCCACGCGGATATTTTACTTGGCAAGCCAATGCCGGTAGTGGCTGCAAAAAACTTTTACCAGCAATTTCCCGGTGGCGATTTTAATCCAGCGCGCCAGTTGCGCTGGCTGCTGGATACACCAGAGCGGGTGAGTCAATACGATCAGTTGGCTAGCAGTCTGTCGCAGGACATGCTGATCTGTATTGAATTGGATGTGGGCCTGCACCGCGGCGGTGTACGCCACGACGCCCAGCTCATAGATATGTTGAAATTGATCCGTGAATCAAAGCATCTTCAGTTCTGCGGTTTTATGGGTTATGAGCCACACATCGTAAAAATGCCGGTGGGTGATGTCATGACTTACCGCGACGAAGCAGTCGCCACCTACCAACACTATGTCGCCATTGCCAAAGGCTTTCTTGGTGAAGCATGGCCGCAGGACGTGTTACTCAACGCGGGGGGTAGTCCAACCTATCAACTCTATGACAAGGGAAATTTTCCCTTCAATGAATTGGCGGCCGGCTCTTGCCTTGTAAAGCCAACAGATTTTGATTTGCCATCGTTGGCTGACCACGGCGCTGCTTCCTACATCGCCACCCCTGTGTTGAAGGCGCTGGATACTTTAGAAATTCCCGGTATAGATCTTGGCGGTGTGCAGGCCCGTTGGAATCCCAATAGAGCGCGCACGTTTTTTACCTACGGCGGTTACTGGAAAGCACGGCCGGAGTCCCCGGTAGGGCTAAGTAATAATGGCTTGTTCGGTAGGTCTACCAATCAAGAAATGTTGAACGGTTCGCGCAATATTCATTTGCAGCCGGATGATTGGGTTTTCTTACGGCCCACCCAAAGTGAATTTGTATTTCTGCAGTTTGGTGACATCGCCGTTTTTGAAGACGGCAAGATCGTCGATCACTGGTCAGTATTTAGCGAAAGCCCTTCCTGATTGGAAACGCTGTAGGTTCAGGGCGGGTCAGGGTGCCCGCTCAGGCCATCGCTTGTATTTCGGCTAGTGCCATGTCTATCTCCGCTTCGTTATTCAACAGACTGGGCGCAAAACGCGCGTAGCTTTGTTTGTAAGGGGTGCTGCTCATGATGATGCCTTTGGCATGCATGCGCTTTACCACCTTTGTCGGTTTCATCCCATCCACGTCAAAACACACCAGCCCCGAAGAGAGCTCGGTGCTCATGGGTGTGTACAGTTTCACGTGAGGCATCGCCGCCAGCCCTTCCTTGGTGCGCGTGTTCAGCTCATGGATACGCGACTGCACATTTGCCTTGCCCAGCTGCTGATGCAACTCAAAGGCGGCGGGTAGCGCCCACCTGTGTTCAAAGGAGTGGAAGCCGCCTGGGGTGAAGTGCATGCCGGTAGGCACCTTGTCCTGCGGCATCAATCCCATCCAGACCAGATAATCGATACTGAAGCTGGGAATAATCGGCGAACTACGAGCCCAGCCCTTGTCACTGCCCCACACGACGCCCGTTCCTCTAGGGCCAAATATCCACTTATGCGTACCCGCAATGAAAAAGTCACAGCCCAGCTTGCTCACGTCCTGATCTTCAATGCCGAAACCGTGTACGCCGTCCACGCAAAACAAAATTTGCTCCGCTTCATCTCTACCGACGTTGGCAGCCTGTACCACCTCAGATAAGGCCTTTATAGGCAGCTTTACGCCGGTGCCTGAATGGACCCAAGTCACGGCTACCACGCGGGTCTTATCCGTAATTCCCGCTTTGAGCCGCTGCTGGCATTGGGCGACCGATACTTCGGCCGGGCTATCGTAAAGCGTCACCTGCTTTACCACTGCACCGCTTTGTACAGCCTTATTGGCCAACGACATATCTGTGGCGTAATGATCATGCACGGTATGCAGCAATTCATCGCCGGCGTTCACTTTGATGCCGTTGTAGACCATGGCCAGTCCCATGGTGGTGCTGTCGGTGAGTATAATCTGTGACCAGTCGCCACCCATGTATGCGGCAGCTGCCTTGGCGATAGTCAATTCTATGGTTTGATGGTTGTGATAATAGTCAGCGGGATTGTCATCCAGGCCCAGCCTGTGTTTCTCAATGAGTTCGGATACGGGCTTGGGGTGGGAGGCCAGTAAAAAAGTCGCTAGCTGAATGTAGTCCCGGGTCAGAGGAAATAAATTCCTCAAAGCCGACCAGTCTCCCGGCGCCGGTTTGGACGATGCGCTATTTTGCGGCGCGACGGTGGCCTGCGTTGCTACTGCAGCAGATGCGGGAAGTGCAGCGGCACCAATGGCCATGCCTGCTGTGCCCAGAAATTTTCGTCTTAACATAAGAGCCTCCAAAGGTTGGGCAGGTAGTATAGCAACGCAGCGATTTTCTGAGTCAGCGAGATTGGCAACTATATTGTGCGGCTTTTGAACATGTGTGTTGGGTTGCTTTATGTGGGTGCTGTAGTCGTTTTCTCGCCTACCGATTTTTCGCGGAAGCTGGCAGTCGTAGTGAGCTGGTTTTACATCTGGCCTTACATTCACATCACCGTCTCTATGACGCTGTCTCCCGTATACCCGCAGTGAATTGTGAATATTTTTCCATCTGGGGCAACGCAAGCTGCCGCCAAAGGCTGATCAAAACGCATAAAGCTCTGAGCTCTACTAGGGATTTCCTGGCCAGTCTTCATTTGGTACGAAGGGATGAAAGGCAAGTGCGACACCTTCTTTGATATGGTTTTCATTCTCCAGAATATTACGCCTTCTGATGTAACGGCCTTTACTTGAGCGTGTATCAATCGCGTCTGTAGCCGCTATTCCACCGCGACTGCTAAATATAGCCTTTAGCTCCATGTCATAGACACTCACCTGCAGCGAAGCGACTGCCGCCTGCATATTCCAGTCAAAGTCTCCCGCAACAGAGTTGCCGGGTCCCTGTAGTGATGGCTTGCGTGATACGCCGTCCCAGCGCGCGAGGTGTTTCAAGCCGCCGCTGAAAGGCACTTGAAGCTCCACCAGGTCAGTGAAGATAAAGGCATCCAACTTGGATGTTTTGGCCATTTGATCACGCACGCTGTGCATGATCTGCGCGAAGGTTTTCATATTAATCTTGCCGCTGGTGGGGTCCACGGGGTTACCAAATGCGCGCATTGCGGTACTCCAGTGCTGCTTAAAGGTGCGCTGTGGCAATACTTTGAAACCGTTTTCCTTGAGATACGCTGTTACATCGGCATCAATCCTGGGTGCCTCCTTCTCCAGATAGTTTCGAGAGCCCGTGTTCAGATTGATATGGGCTATCACTACTGTCTTGATCGGATTTTCGTCCAGACTTTCCTGCTCTATCGCGAAGGGGTAAGTGGTGGGGTTGTAGGTAGGTGTTCCGCTGCAAGCACCGAGCAAGGCTAACAGAGGCAAGAGTAGGCTGAGACGACACAGAGAGTTAAAACGACGCATGCTGAATTCCGATCCGTTGTATTGGAGGTTATAGTGGATGGCATGGTAGCAAAAACTCTTGCAAGGCACAGCGCCCAATGTCGATAAAGCTCTACGCTAAGTGCGCGGGTACTGGGTTCCCTGTGGTGTTGCTGCACGGACTATTCGGTGCTGGTAGCAATTTGGGTGCTCTCTCGCGCCACCTACAGGATTCCTTTCATGTCTGCTCCATTGATATGCCCAACCATGGCCGCTCCGGCTGGCTGGAAGCGGTTGATATACCGTCGATGGCGGACTGCCTGACGCAATGGATGGCACAAGAGGGGGTATCATCGGCTCACTGGGTGGGCCACTCCTTGGGTGGCAAGGTGGCAATGCAATTGGCGCTGAAAAACCCTGCTCTAGTGGCATCGTTGGTCGTTGCAGATATCGCCCCGGTGGCCTACGGAGGGCGGCATGACAGGGTTTTTGCCGCACTGGAGGCGGTGGCGCAGGGAAATTGCAGCAGCCGTGAGGAGGCTTCCAGCCTAATGCAGCGACATCTTGAGGAAGCAGGCGTTATTCAATTCCTGATGAAAAGCTTACAGCGAGATGAGCAGGGTTTTTTTCGCTGGCGACTGGATCTTGAGGGCCTGCGTTCAAACTACGCCAAACTCAGCGCAGCGCCTGTGGTTGAGGAGCCCTATGGGGGCCAGGTGCAGTTTATCAAAGGCAGTGAGTCCGATTACATCCAGCAGCATCACTGGCCTGAGATAGAACGGCTATTTCCCCGGGCTGAAATAAAAGTCATGGCTGATTGTGGGCATTGGCTGCACGCTGAAAAACCGGAGTTGTTCAACGGTATTGTGGGCCGTTTTTTACAGGCTCAAGTCTCTGCAGGCGCGAGCTGAGACCAGTCACATTAGAGTAAATTCAGAAACGGGCAGGTAGCTGGCATGTGAGCTTAGAGGGCGCTATGCGCGGTAGCTTGTGCCTTTAAAGCAACGTATGCTGCTCTGCAGATATGGGAAGGAGACACCGTCACTGTGTATTTCACACTGGGCGAAATTATATCGGTTGTTGTGGTTGGATTGGCTGGCTTGTACTTTATGGGTGCCATCCGAGTGAGAGAGCTGGCTGTGCAAGCGGTTCATCGCGCGGGCAAGGACGGTGATTTCCAATTGCTGGATCAGGCGGTACATCTGCGACGCATTTCTATGAGCCGCGATGATAGTGGCAGCTGGCATGTCTGGCGTCAGTACCGCTTCGATTACAGCTTTGACGGTATTGATAGGCGTCAGGGCTTTGTGACGATGCTGGGTAAGCGTTTGCAATCGATGGTGGTTGCAGAGCGAACGGAAACTCTGCACTAATTTTGCATTAGCTGGAGACCAATTCCACACCAAATCTACACAATTTCTATTCGTTCCTGTTATGAATCTACAGCAAGGCGTTAACGGCAACGCTCAGCGCCAGGGCAATCAGGATTAGCCCAAACACTTTATCAATCGTACCAGCACTTTTTCGCAACTTCGCCAGAAAACTTTCCCGCGCCAGCAAACTGGTTACCAGTGCGTACCAGAGGGCATCGGTAATGCCTACAGTGGCAACCATGATGCTCTTTTCGCGCACTCCAAAATCACTGTGTAGAAACTGACTGAACAACGCGAGCATAAACACCGCCAGTTTGGGGTTGAGAAAGGCCACCATAAAACCTTCCACTGCAGCGTCGCGTGTGCTGCCCAAAGCCTGTTCTGAAGGATTGGCGTAGGCAGAGCCGCGCAATGAATTCACGCCCAGATAGATGAGATAGAGGGCGGCACACAGCTGCAGTATGAAAAAAACGGAGGGGGAGCGGGTGATTAGAACTGCGAGGCCAGTGATGGTGAGCAATCCATACAGAGCTACGCCTACGCCGTGGGAAATAGCAGCGGCGTAACCGGCTGGCCTGCCGCCGCCCAGAGTTGCGCGCAGCACCACTGCCAGGCTGGGGCCGGGCGACATGGCGCCCAACAGGCAAATACTTAAAAGTGATAACCAGAGGCCGAACTCCATGTGCTACTTCTGCCTCCTGAATAGTGTTGTGGGTTAACGCATTGCCTAGGCGTACCTATTTCTTGATCTGTGACTCCAGCATACTGGCGACCTTTTGCCCGTAAGGGGGCAGGGTGCCTGCCAGCTTTGCCATATCGACAAAGCCCTCGCGGTACACACCGCGTGCATGGCTGAAGGTACGGAAGCCATCAAAGCCGCGATAGTTGCCCATGCCGCTATTGCCGACACCGCCAAAGGGCATATCGTCGCAGGCGACGTGCAGGGCCACAGCGTTAACTGAAACGCCACCGGAGCAGGTTTCGTTGATGACTTTGTCTTGCTCGGCTTTGTCTTTGCCAAAGTAATACAGGGCGAGAGGGCGTTCGCGGGCGTTGATAAAGTCGATAACGTCCTGCAAATTATCGTAGGTTTTAATGTTCAAAACAGCGCCAAAGATTTCGTCCTGCATGCAGGCGAGGTTCTCGTCGCTATTCACGATCAGGTGCAGCGCAATCTTGTGTTGTTCCCGCTCGGAAAAAGCCTCGCCTTCCGGGCACAGAGGAATGACGCGCGCGCCATTTTCAGTTGCTTCCTCAATATAACCCCTAACGCGGTCGTAATGTCGTTCATTGATACAGGCCACGAAATCAGGATTGCCCTGTACAGTTGGAAATTGTTCAGCGATCACTTCCTTGCAGCGATTAAGAAATGCTTCGAGTCGGCTTTGCGGTACAAAACAGTAATCCGGGCTGATGCACAGCTGTCCGCCGTTCATTGCTTTGCCGGTGATAATGCGTTCGGCGGCGAGTTGGATGTCGCAGTCCTCACCAATAACCACTGGCGATTTACCGCCCAGCTCAAGCGTCACAGGAACCATATTCTCAGCTGCTGCACGCATTACCAGGCGACCAATACTGGAGGCTCCGGTAAAAATCAAGTGATCAAGCGGCAGTGAAGAGAAGGCGGCGCCTACTTCAGGGCCTCCGGTTACCACTGTAATTTCAGACTCTTCGAAGTAACGCGCAAAAAGACGTTGCATGATTTCAGCAGTATGCGGCGTAAATTCCGAAGGCTTGATCATGGCGCGGTTGCCGGCTCCAATTACATCCGCCAGAGGACTAAAAATCATATTCACCGGCACGTTCCACGGCGTCATAATGCCCACCACGCCCTTGGGCTGGTAGTGAACGGCTGCCTTAGCGCCCAGAAAGTTCATTGGCATGAATGGTGTGCGCTTTTCTGGCTTCATCCATTTCTTCAAATTCTTTTTCACGAATTTGAGGCTGCCAACAGAGTTCATTACGTCCATCATCAAGGTTACGTATTGTGAGCGGCAGCCGAAATCCTGCGCGACGGCTTCACAAATTGCTTCCTTATTGTCGACCAGCAGCGCAATACAGCGATCGATGCGATCAACACGTGTAGCGAGAGCGACTGGGCCTTCCGCGGTGAATGCACGGCGCTGGTTGTCCAGTATGCCCTGCAGTTCTGCCGATACTGCGCCTTCTTTGAGAGATGCGTTCATGACAATGTCCTGTGTAACGTTCTGTAATTTGTTGTTGTGTAAGGTTCCAAGTTCGCGATCAGGCCGCGATCGTCGCTTTGCTTGTTTTGCGCTTACGGGCTTTTGGCTTCTCACTGAAACCCTCGGGCAGCGCAATTTTTATGCCCGCGTCTTGCAGCAACATATCGGCGCACTTTTCGGCGATCATTATGGCGGTGGCGTTGGTGTTGCCTGAGATAATGGTGGGCATGATCGAGGCGTCTGCAACCCGCAATTTGCTGACTCCATGCACTCGCAGGCGATCATCGACCACAGCCAAATCGTCGGAACCCATTTTGCAGGTGCCCACAGGGTGATAAACAGACTCGGCCTGTGCTCTTACATAGTCCAGAATTTCCTCGTCGCTCTGGGTTAAAGGTCCTGGTAGGATTTCGTCGATACGGTACTTGGCCATCGCTGGTGCCAGGAAGATGTCGCGTACCTTTCGCACAGCCTCCACTATCTTTTGTCGGTCGTTTTCAGTTGCCAGATAATTCGCGCGAATACTGGGGTGAGCTTGTGGATCCGCCGAGCGAATATGCACGCTGCCGCGGCTCTCGGGACGCAGGTAGCATACTGTTGCTGTAGTGCCCGGCACTGTCTTCAGGTTGCCCTTGGCGTCTTCTTCGCTGGCCGCAGGTGCAAAGTGAATCTGCGCATCGGGTGTTGCGACATCATCGCTGGTGCGCAGGAAAACACCTGCCTGAGCCGCTGCGTGCGCTAGGAGGCCGTTCTGTTTGAACAGATATTTGAGCAGGTTTTTGATCATTCCCACCGGCCGGGTTTCATCGAAAAATGTAACAACGCCTTCCAGTCCCTGCTGAATGTTCACTGTTAGGTGGTCTTGCAGGTTCTCACCTACGCCTGGAAGATTTTTCTTCACTTCAACACCCAGCTTCTCAAGGTGCTCACTGTCACCAACGCCGGACAGTTCCAGCAGCTGTGGGGAATTGATGACCCCGCCACATAAAATAACCTCGCCCTTGGCATAGGCACATTGCACGGTTGCGTCTTTGTCTTTTGTATTGAGATATTCCACGCCCACCGCCTGTCCGTCTTCGATCAGCACTTTCTGTGTTAAGGCGTTGGTGACAATGGTGAGGTTGGGTCGGTTCTTGCACAGCTTAAGAAAGGTGCGAGCGGTGCTTTGTCGTCTGCCTTTGCGAATGTTAACCTGATAGAAACCAGCGCCTTCCTGGCTGGGCCCGTTAAAATCTGTGTTGTAGGGGAGGCCGGTTTGTACGGCACCTTCAATAAAGATATCGGCCAGGTCCAGCTTCTCTTCGTTCGCTACTTCTGCAACCCACAAGGCTCCGCCATGGCCATGCCATTCGTTACCGCCTTCCGCTTTATGCTCTGAGCGTTTGAAGTAGGGCAGTACTTCATCATAGGACCATCCGGTGTTACCGAGTTTGTGCCAGTGGTCGTAGTCTTGGGCTTGGCCGCGTATGTAAACCATGCCATTGATGCAGCTGGTGCCGCCAAGGACTTTTCCGCGAGGCCATGAAATACGCCTGTGGTGCATGTTAGGTTCTGGCTCAGTTTCGTAGCACCAGTTCACGCGTTCATTTTTCATCATGAAGGCGAAGCCAAGGGGAATGTGGATCATCGGGAAGCTGTCGTTGCCGCCAGCTTCTAATAGCAGCACCTTACGGCTCGCCTCCATGGATAGCCTATAGGCGAGGGCGCACCCAGCTGACCCAGCTCCTACGATGATGTAGTCGTAATTGTTGTTCGTTTCGGGCATGAGTCCTGCTACCTCTCTGAAATTCTGTGTCCAGCGATCTGGTCTTTGGCCCATCTATTAGCCCGTCCTTTAGACAAGTGTTGGAATGGACAAATATACAAAAAACGATTATTGTTCATTCCTATCATCCGGTCAAGGCAAAGGGGCAGTTAGTGGCGATAGATCAGGCAAATGAGTTCAAGTCTGTGGACCAGTCGGCAGACCCATTAGCGATGTACAGCGATCCTATGGCCACACGGGTCCTGGATGCCGCTGAGCAGTGTATTTCCCGCTATGGCATACGCCGTACCTCAATGGGCGAGGTGGCGCGAGTGGGTAAGCTCTCCAGAGGCTCCATCTATCGCCATTTCAAGGATAAGGATAGCTTGGTGCGCGGCTTGTTCAAGCGCCAGCAGGATGTCTTCCTAAATCGCGTGGAAGCGCAACTGGAGAACGAAGAAACCCTCGTCGACAAGCTTACAGAGTCAGTGATTTCCGGTCGAAAAGACATGAGCGAGGGGCTTTTTGCCAGCCTGGCAGAAGTTGAGCCCGAGACCGCTGCAACCATGTTTATGGATCCAGGCTTCTATATGCGCAGTGTATCGTTCTGGCCGCCCCATATTCGCCTCGCCCAACAGAGGGGTGAGATCAGTAGCGAGTTGGATGTCGATAGAGCCACAGACCTTATTATGCGTCTGGCAGTGTCTTTGGTGTTGTATCCGGACATGGGCGTTGAGTTGAAAACCCGCAAAGCACTGCGAGCGTATTTGGCGCAAGTTGTCACTCTAGGCTTGGGCTCGGTTGCCCCCTCTAAATAGAGAAATTCTCCCGCAAGTTGTGGACTTTTTGAGTGGGATGATCTAGCCCCTGTTCGAGAGATTCTGTAACACTATTTCCACCCATCTTTTTCCACAAATACTGTGGATAACTCGGTGGATAAATTGTTCAGTCAGCCCTTATATGCCGTAGTACTGGTGTATGTGCCAGATTGGTTAAAAAGTAAACAATACGATAAAGTCTTTATATATCAATATCTTATGGCTGTCTCTTGAGAGGTTGAATGTAATAGAAAACCTAACTACGTGAATCTTTAATGTCCAGTCTTTTGTGTGCATAACCTTTGTGGCCTTGCTACCAAGGGTAACTTTTATACACTTAGAGGACACATAGTTGTGTGGGTGTGGAAGTAACCCATTTTTGCCAATTACCGGAACTACTATTTTTGTAGTACCTGAGAAACCGTCAAGCGTTTTTAAGGGTGTTACCGCAAAATAAATTTGGCTGTGAAAAGGCCGCCTTAATCGCCTCGGTAGATACAGCCGCTGGTGCAAGTCTCCCGAATTTCCACTTTGCTTAGTTGCGGCACGCCGGGTTTCAGTTTGTTCCAGATCCAGCGCGCTATATTTTCACTGGTGGGATTTTCCAGGCCATCAACTTCGTTGAGGTAGTGGTGATCCAGTTGCTCATAGAAAGGCTTAAAGCTTGCTTTGAGATCAGCAAAGTCCATTACCCAGCCTGCAGGTTCTGGCGCATCGCCCTCTACAGTAAGGCAAACATGAAAGGAGTGACCGTGCAGGCGCGCACATTTGTGCCCTTGTGGAACGTTTGGCAGGTGATGTGCAGCTTCAAAGTGAAACTCTTTGTAGATTTCCATAGGGTCTTTACTCGTGTTTTTAATATTTTCCCTGCTCGTAGTTCGCGCTTATCAACAGGCTTTCGCGAAGGAAGCGGGTCGCGGATTTTACTACTAAAATCAACAGCTTTTGGATATTAGTGTTTTTTTGTACATTAGGGCTGGGAAGGTTTGACAGTATAGCCAGAATCTCTATAATGCGCGTTCTCGGATCGGGGGTGGTTAGCTCAGCTGGGAGAGCATCTGCCTTACAAGCAGAGGGTCGGCGGTTCGATCCCGTCACCACCCACCATTTTTATTTTCGAGAATTTAGAAAAGAGTCTAGAAAGTAGTAACTGCCGCGGACCGGTAGTTCAGTTGGTTAGAATGCCGGCCTGTCACGCCGGAGGTCGCGAGTTCGAGTCTCGTCCGGTCCGCCATACATTAAACCCGAGCAATTTTGTTGCTTGGGTTTTTTTGTTTCTGGGGTATGGCTGGGCGAGCTATAGCGCCATTCTCGTTATGTCTTGCTCGCAAAGCTGGATAACAAAAAAACCAAAACCGTTGCCAACGCGCTGATAAAACAGGCGCATAAACTCCCTAGCGAATTATACAAATCATTAACCTGAGATCGCGGTACGGAAATGACGGGGCATCAACGATTTACACTGGAGACCAATGCTCAGGTTTGCTTCTGTGACCTGGAGAGCCCATGGCAACGAGGCTCGAATGAAAACACTAATCGATTGCTTCGCGACTACCTTCCTAAAGGCACGGATCTATCAGTCCACTCACAAAAGGAACTGAACTGAATCACCAGGGAGCAAAATGAGCGTCCAAGAAAGATCTTGGATTACGAAACACCAGCTGCTGGATTTAATGTGTGTGTTGCGCTGACCGGTTGAATTCGCACCTACAAGCGGCCGTTAAGAAATTCAAATCTCAGCCAATAAAAACCCCGCACTGTGGCGGGGCTTTTAAGACGCGCAAAAGCGATTAGACTTTACGCAGTTTTCTGATCCCAGCGAAGGACAGCAGGCTTGCCATGAGTCCTAGCAGCCACACAGGAGAAGTGGGGACGGCAGTGGCGGCGATATTTGGTGCAAGAGATGCCGAGTCAGTGCCGCTGCCCATGCGGACCTCTATGACGCCCTGACTAGAAGTGCCATTGGACGCGACCATAATTATATACTCGGTGCCCGCAGTTAAAGCAACATTTCGGGATTCACTACAAGCGGCGTCACAATCGTCAAATGTCTCAGGGTAGGCGCTGGTAAACCATGCTGGATTCTCAACATCGTCATTATCTTGGCTGGCGACAAGGCACTCGGACCCTACAGCCGCCAAATTGAAGACGGCAACCTCAGTATCAGCCCCAAGAGCAACTACATTGATGGTTTCATTACTCAACGGAGTATATCGGTAGAAGAAATCGGCTTCAGAACTCTCACAATATTCATCTGCAGGTAAAGTGGAATATGCAGTGTTGTCGACTGTCTCGCTGTAAGGCAGCGATATGTTTGTTGCGTCCCCGATTAAATCGGCATTGGCGTTCGCGAAGGGGGTGAATAACACCGAGGCGAATAGAACGAGAGCTATTTTTTTCATTTTTTAGGCCTTCACAAGTAAGTTTAAAGGAACGAGCATAGAATCATTCTTCAATATAGGCTAAACAGAGCGAATAAGAAACGGACTCTGTAAATAATTCTGTATAACTGCCAGCAATACCTGTCCCTGCATAATTTCCCTTATGAGGTGAAAGCGGTCATTGTGGGCCTCAGTTACCAAAGTAATTGAGGGTGCCCACCAAAATATTCATCAATACCGGTCCGTCCTGGGCAAGGCCTAAATGGTGGTTGTCCTGTATTTCCCTAATTTCGGGGCGCATTTAAAACGACTGTTATGGGCATCGACCTACCAGTAAATAAATATGATCAATACATCCCCATTTCCTCTAATCACTACTCGTAGTCCATTAGAGTAATATTTCGCGGCGGAGTAAAATATCGACACTTTAGCCGCACTTGGATAGTGCGTCTTTGCCCTGCGCATCATTATTTATTTACCCTAGACCTAAATATTAAGTACGGCAGCTAACAATTGGAGAACGTAGTTAATGGTTGACGCGACACGAATAAAACCGCCCATGGAATTGGACAATGGTTGGTGGTGGGAGATGGCCAGCGAGGGGAAGTTGGGCATTCAGCGCTGCCTGGGCTGTAGTACTTTGCGACACCCGCCGCGTCCCATGTGCGGTAATTGTCATTCCCTGGAGTGGGATTCGGTTGAGTCCAGCGGTAGGGGGTCAATCTGTAGTTATACAATTCTTACCCATCCAAAGTTTCCGGGCTATTCATATCCACTGATTATTATCCTGGTTGATTTGGAAGAGGGAACGCGTGTGACGTCCCAGCTGGTGAACTGTAGCCCAGATGATGTGGATTTTAATTTGCCAGTGCAAATGATTATTCAAACAGACGCGGATGGCTTTAAGCTTCCCGTATTCACATTGGTAGGAGACACGTAATGCCAATATCGTTGAAGAATGAAGCGGCGATTGCTGGCATAGGGCTTACTGAATTTAGCAAGAACTCAGGCGTGTCAGAACTTTCACTGGCCTCGCAATGCATCAAGGCGGCTTGTGATGACGCAGGGTTGCTGCCTAGTGAGATCGACGGGCTGGTCAGCTACACACTGGACTCGACAGATGAAATTGAAGTAGCCCGTGCTGTAGGTGCTGGCGACCTCACTCTTTTTAGCAAAATTAATTATGGTGGCGGAGCTGCCGTAGGCACCATTGCGCAAGCTGCGATGGCTATAGCGACGGGGCAGGCAAATAATGTGGTTTGTTATCGAGCCATGAATGGTCGCTCGGGGCAGCGCATGGGGCAGGGCGTTTCGGGTAATATCATCAGTTCCGATATCATACATTGGTCATGGTATATGGCTTATGGAATGCTTAACCCCGGTTCCTGGGTTGCCATGATCGCCAACAAGTATATGCACAAATATGGAGTGACTCGCGAAGATCTAGGGCGAGTGGCCATCTCCCAGCGCAACTATGCACAAGAAAATCTACGCGCCTCGGGTTACGGGAAGCCTCTGGCCATGGAGGAGTATCTTGCTTCGCCTATGCTGGCGTATCCGCTGTGTCTTTACGACTTCTGCCAGGAAACCGATGGTGGTTGTGCAATTTTGGTGACGTCGTCCGAAAGAGCCAAGGAATTAAAGCATCGACCGGCGGTGATTCGTGCCGTCACACAAGCTTCCACCCAAGGGCAGGAGCAAATGACAAGCTTCTACCGCGACGGCCTGGATTCCCTACCCGAAATGGAGCTTGCGGCGCGCAGGGTCTATCAAATCGCAGAGCTGGGACCTGACGACATCGACGCAGCTTGTCTTTACGATGCTTTCGCGTCCGAAGTTGTCATGCAACTGGAGAGCTTTGGTTTCTGCAAACGAGGTGAGGCTAAGGAGCTAATCCGCGATGGTGCTTTGGATATCGACGGCAGGCTGCCCAATAACACGCACGGCGGATTACTGTCTGAAGGCTACATTCACGGGATGAATAATATCGCGGAGGGAGTTCGATTAATTCGAGGGGAGTCCACGGGACAACCGCAGAAATCAGTAGAGCATGTTCTGGTGAGCAGTGGTGTTGGGGTGCCTACTGGTGCTCTTATTTTGGGTCGGGATTAGGCACGATCAAAATTTGGCGAGAGTAATTAAAAAGTAATTAAGGACACCCACCAAAATATTCATCGATATCCGTCAGTCAGGGGAAGGTCTAAAGGTTGGGTATCCTATATTTCGCTGTATTTCGGACTCTCTGGAAACAGTCACAAAATCAGTTCCATCTGAATATTGCATCTATCATACGGCGACGGGTGCCCGCTAATGTGTTTGAACCCTAATTTTCGATACAAGTTAAGCGCCGGAGTTAGAATCGAATTACTCTCTAAATAAATGCGTTGCGCTCCAAGCTCCCGTGCTTTATCCAGCATATGCCAACCTAGTTGATAACCCACGCCTCTGCCTTTCATGGAGTCGTCTACCGCCATTTTTGCGAGCTCATAGCTGCCATCACCCATGCTGATAAGCGTGCATGTCCCAATCGCTTCTTCCTCATGCACAGCAATCGCAATATAACCTCCCGGGCTGATGATATTTTCTTCTGGTTTGTATAGAGCCTTGTAGTCGGATTCCTCCAGTTCCCAGTGTTTTTGTATCCAGGTTATGTTCAACGTCTTGTAGGCTTTTTCGTACTGGGGGGAGTAGGCCACAATTTTGGTGCTCTGACTTTCACGCTTCTTTCTGACCTTGCATACCCGTTCAAACAAACTCTTTTCAGTGAGTTCGTATTCGAGCGCGTCTAACTCGGCCCAGAGATCACTACCAGCGGCTTCAAATATTTCGTTTACTGCAGTTTTTATATCTGCACATTGTGGGGTGATTCGCTTAGCAATCGATTGGC
Organism: Halioglobus sp.; assembly: GCA_047611225.1. Classification (GTDB taxonomy): domain Bacteria; phylum Pseudomonadota; class Gammaproteobacteria; order Pseudomonadales; family Halieaceae; genus Marimicrobium. The sequence continues at coordinate 235,325 of JBLFWP010000002.1, read as the reverse complement.
CACGGGGCGTCAAAGAAACTCTATTTACGCGGGCATCATCAGGGCATTTTTGGACTACAACAATCTTGGCTTTTGTCATCTCTCGCACTACTTGACTGACGGCGGGATGTGTTTGACCAATATCCTCAGCTAGCTCTGTGATGGCAGCACTTTTTTTGTGGGTAAGCATGTAGAAAACAGGGAACCAACGAGCATCGATTTCAACCCCATACAATTGATACAGTTTTTGCGCATCCGAAGTGACGGTGTCAGCCAGGCGCCGAAGCCGGCTACCGAGGGCCATAGGTCCCGACAGAGAGTAAAAATCCATATTTATAAGTCTATATTACGTAAGTACTTACGTAATATAGACTCTGGCTGATGGACTGCAAGTTTATCGTTCGCTGTGGCCCACAATGCATTGCAAGGGAACGCACATAGGTTTACTGGCCGCCACCTTCCTACGCCGGGTGTGACTTGGGTCTCAGATAACTACTGGTAGCCTCGTTAACGAGCCATTTTCTGGTATTTTCAAAGATACGCTGTTACTGGTGTTGTGCTCAAAGATGGGTGCAATTCTTAACATGGAAGTACAAGAATGGCTTGGTTCAGGCCAAACCATTGAAAAAGAGGTATGAAATGATCAACTGGATAAACAAGGTAGCTCCTACAACCATGCTCGCCGTTACTGCCATGATGGCAAGTAGCCCTAGCTGGGCGAACCTTATTAACAACGGCGAGTTTGAAAACCAGGTTGTTCCCGGTGGTTGGATGCACTTGCAAGACACGGCTGATGGTTGGCAGGAAAGTGATATTGAGCTTTGGAGTAGTGGCTTCAACGGAGTGACATCCTACTCAGGAACTCAGCACGCAGAACTTAACTCGCACGGAGGGTCTGCCTCTGCTTTTGAAATTTTCCAAACCTTTGACACTACCGCTAGTACTGAATACATCTTCTCCTTTGCCTACCGGGCACGCTCCAATACCGATGAAGCCTTTCTGGTTTCACTTTTTGATGGTGCCGTTGGCGGCAATGAAATTCTGGCTATGCTAATGACGGACCATACCACTGATGGATGGAGTACTTACGAATCTACATTTATTGCTGCTGGAAACACCACTACACTGGATTTTCTATCAGTTATTCCAGAGAGTCGAACGGTGGGAAATTTCCTCGATGCAGTCAGCGTAACTGCAGCGCCTCTCCCGCCAGTGGATGAGCCAATACCTGCGCCTGGAAGTCTCGCGCTGCTATTTGTAGGATTGCTAGGGCTCTCACGTTTTGCGGGAACTCGAATCCGCGGAAAAACACGCTCCATTAAGTAAGTAGCGTTGCAGGATGTTAAAAAAGGCCACCCAATGGGTGGCCTTTTGCGTATACGAGGAACGGGCCTTTGCCATGATTCCTCTAGTAGCTAAGGCGCCGCACTAAGCTTGCTACGAGCAGGCTGACACCAATGCCGATTGGTCACGACTCGCTAGATTGACCCGCCACTTGGGGCATCCGGGTTGACCACCAGATACACCACAGCAGCAGCAACTGCACCACCAAACGAATGCTCAGAAAGGTCTCGGGCGCATCGGGGAACAATTCTGGATTCAGCCACATATGAAGGTTGGCCGGTGTCACTAAAATAACCAGAACAAAAAGGCAATTACCGGCCAGCTGCCGAAATTTGGGAATGAGAATACCAATGGCGCCCAGTATTTCAAGCACGCCACTGATGTACACAATTTCAAGATGCCAGCCAATGTAGGGAGGCATGATAGCGACAAAAAATTCCGCGTCGAGGAAGTGGCCAATGCCGCCACCCATGAACCAGAAGAAGACAATCGCCAGACCAAGATTTTTCCAAGTAAGCATCGCTATACCCTTTTATAGTTGCGGTGTGAGTTACCGTGTTTTTTTTTGCAGGGCTTTTTGTTCGAATAGCCCAAGTTCTTCTTATGATTTATAGACCCGAACATCGGTAGTGCCAAACATTTTTGAAAGCTCAACTCGAGAAGGCACAATCTTTATCAGGCAGTAGCCCGGATCGGAACTGCCAGCGGGCCAGAATTGCGAAAGATCATAATCCATTACATCCCAGACACGTTCTTTAGTGGCTTGATCCGTCAATACTGTCGCTGTCCCGCGCACCAACAAGTGAACGAAGTCGTCCGGCGCCACCTGAAATTGCACATCCACGGCACTATTGCTCTGAATTTGCCGCGCCTTGGCAGTTTCGGGGCCTGTGGCTATCCACAGTACGTCGTCTTCCCAGGTAGGGTGCACCAGGCGAACGCGGGGCTCGGTCCCGTCCACGGTGGCAATGGCGCACCAGATGGCTTTTTTAGCAGCCTCTTCTACATCTTGAAAAAAACTGTCTTTTTGCTCGGCGCTGACCAGTGGCATAAGTGTTCCTCGGTAGGATTATTTTTTATTAATCGGTGGCGGTAATATTTGCTGACAGGAAGCTTAGACTGCTAGCCGCTATCTGACAACGTCCATAGGCATTCTCCAGCGCCAATAGGAGAAGTGTAGGTAGTACTGGACGATTTCATTGCCTGGCAGTACATTAAATCGTCGCTCAGCCCTTGCCATACTCTCGTCTTGAAGTAGAGCCCTCTGTATGAAACTCCGCCCTTTTATAACTTGTTCAATTTTTCTGGTATTGGTGGCCGTCGCCTGGTTCAAGGTTGATTGGAGCTACAGCGCTCTCAAGCTATATATGGCGACGAGTCAGCCTTTGGGAGTGGGAGAGCCACCGCATCAGGAAAGCAACGGAGAGGTCACTTTTAAGGCTACTGCGATAACCGACCAACTCTCTATGCCCTGGAGCTTTGCCTTCATGCCCGGTGGCGACATACTCATCTCTGAACGCCCCGGTACAGTGCAGCGTCTGGAGCCGGTAAGCGGCACACTCACGCCTGTGACAGGAGTGCCCGAGGTGTACCACAAGGGGCAGGGTGGTCTTTTGGATATTGCGTTGCATCCTGATTTTCCTGCTCAGAACTGGGTCTATCTCACCTATTCGCTGCCTTTAGCTGAAAAGGAATCTACTACGCGGCTGGTGCGCGCCCGATTGCTAGACAACGCGCTGCACGAGCTAGAAGTGCTCTATACCGCTAAACCGGCGCAATCAACGCGCAAACATTTTGGTAGCCGCTTGTTGTTTGACGGGCCCTATCTTTATATGACGATGGGCGAACGAGGGCACCGCGAGTATGCGCAAAAATTAGACAATGATTTGGGCAAGGTGCTGCGCTTCACAAGGTCGGGAGGCATCCCAACAGACAACCCCTTTGTAGAGATCGCCGATGCCCGACCCGCCATCTACAGTTATGGCCATCGCAACCCCCAGGGCTTGGCGCGCCACCCGGACGGTTCATTATGGGTAACGGAACACGGGCCGCAAGGTGGTGATGAGCTTAATCAGCTGAAACCTGGCGCTAATTACGGCTGGCCTGTCATCACCTATGGTGAGGAATACGGTGGCGGTGAGATAGGCGAGGGCACAGCAAAAGCGGGGCTGGAACAACCTGTCCATTACTACGTTCCCTCAATTGCCACGGGAGGCTTGGCATTTTACGACGGCGCAGCCTTTCCCGCTTGGCAGGGAAATGCTCTGATAGCGGCGCTGCGTGCCTTTCATTTGAATCGTGTGGAGATCGGCTCAAATGGCGATACCAGCGAATTCAGATTGCTGTCCGATCTGAGTTTACGAGTAAGAGATGTCAAAGTGGGGCCGCAGGGCCATATTTATGTGCTGAGTGAGCAGGGCTCATTGATTAAACTGCAACCAGTGGGAGGTTAGGCGAAGCTACAATGAAAAAAACCTTAAAAATTGTGGGCATTTTATTGGCGTTGTTGGTCCTTGCGCTCAGTTGGCCTGCCTATCAGATCTATCTTGGTATTGGCAATGCTCAGAGTGATGATCCGCTGGCTTGGGAGGAAAGTATTGGCAAACTCGAGGCAAAGACCGCCGACAGCTTCGGCCCCGGTGAAGCAGTGGTTTTTGTCGGTAGTTCCAGCATCCGCTTTTGGAAATCACTGACGGAAGATATGGCGCCAATACCTGTGATCCAGCATGGTTTCGGTGGGGCTAAACTGAATGATGTCGTGTATTACGCCGAGCGCCTGATAACGAACTATCAGCCTTATGCGGTAGTTGTATTTGCGGGTACCAATGATATTGACCCTGCTGCGAGTAAATCTCCGGAAGTGCTGTTCGCAAGCTTTCAATCGCTGATCGAAAAGGTACGCCGCGAGCAGCCTGATGTGCCAGTATTTTATATTGGTATTACGCCTTCTGTGCTGCGCTGGAAGGTCTGGTCGATTGCGCAACGTACCAACCAGCTGATCGAGCAGTGGGTAGACAGTCAGAGCAATCTTTACTTTATTGATACATCCTCTGGTTTATTGGGCAGCGACGGCAAACCGGTGAAGGAGAATTACAAATGGGATGGCTTACACTTGAGCGAGAAAGGCTATGCCATATGGACGAGCTTCATCCGCCCGCGTTTACTCGATGAACTGGATCGTTATTGAAATCCCTTAAGCCGCGCAACGTTTTTTTCACGAAGACCTGTACGGCAACCATAGACAGTAGGAGTACAAGCATTGAAAACAATTCTGATAACAGGCACCACCAGCGGTATTGGCCATGTCAGTGCTCTTGAGTTAGCGAAAGCAGGCCATAAGATTGTGATGGCTAATCGCAATCGGGCTAAGTCTGAGGCGCTGCGGGATGAGCTTATAGCGCAAACTGGCAACAACAACATCGAGCTGCTGGATCTTGATCTTTCGTCATTGGATTCCGTGCGAGAATGCGCGCAGGCGTTTCTGGCCACTAACGATAAGCTGGATATATTGCTCAATAATGCGGGGCTAACCAGTCAGACTGAGGTTATTACTAAAGACGGCTACGAGCTGCAGTTCGCGGTCAACGCCTTGGCGCAATTCCTTTTTACCCGGGAGCTTTTGCCGGCACTGGAGGCGGCGTCACCTTCGCAGGTTATATTTGTAACCTCTATGATGCACAAGTTCGGTAAGCTGAATTTTGATAGTTTCAAAGGCTGGGAGAAGTACAGCGGCGGGGCATCCTACAACCAGTCCAAATTGGCGATGATGTTGCTAGCGCGCGAATTGGCAGAGCGTTGTAAGGACAAACAGATCGCTGTGAACACACTGCACCCCGGTGCAGTGAATACCGGTATTCTCGATAGCTACTCGAAATTTGCGCAGTTCTTTTTGCGCAAAATGTTCATCTCTCCTGAGAAGGGCGCAATAACATCTCTTCATTTGGCGGGCCTTGACGCCGGTTCTATGCCTACCGGGAAGTATTTTTCTAGCGCTAAGGAAGCGGCTGCGAACAAGTTGATAGAAGATGTTGCTCTGCGCAAAAAGCTCTGGGATACTTGTACCGAGTACGTGGTTTAGTACGTGTAAGCTACGCGCGCAGCCACTCCAATAATACCGGCCTATCATGCAAGGACTATTCGCCAGTCCACCAGGTGTTTCCAAAAGCGATGGGCAATTGCTCATGTTGCTGGGCGCGGCCTTTCTAATTGGCCATTACGACATGACAATTCTCACGTTGGCATTGCCAGACGTGCAGGCCAGTTTCAATATTGCAGAAGAGGATGTGGGTAAGCTGGTCGCTATGATCCGTCTTGGATCGTTGCCGGCGTTGCTGTTGGCAATAATGGCGGACCAGCTGGGCCGGCGACGCTTACTGGTACTCACGTTGGTGGGTATGTCGTTGTTCTCTATTGCCACCGCCTTTGCGCAGACAGCACAGCAGTACATGGTGTTCCAGGCTTTTGTGCGATTGTTTGGGTCCCTGGAGGAAATCCTGGCTGTCATTTATGCGCTGGAATTGCTGCCCGCGCGTTATCGCGGCTGGGGTGTGGGGTTTCTTGCGGCAATGGGAGGACTGGGTAGCGGGCTAGGCTCTTTGCTCTATGGCGGCGTCGATAGTTTGCCCGGTGGCTGGCGCGCAATGTACGCTCTAGCGGGTGTGGCAATTTTGTTGATTGCCTATATGCGTCGAAGCCTTCCTGAGTCTCCCATGTTCGAAGCTAAGCAGAGCAGCAACCTGCGATCGACTTTTTGGGAGCCGCTCAAAGAAATCTTCACCTTCCACCGGCAAACTGCTGTTGCGTTGGCTGTAATTGCCTTTGCATTTTGGTTCCAAATCTCCGCCGGTTTAAATTTCATGTCCAAGTTTCTGCAAGACCAGCACGGATACTCTACGGGGCAGGTCAGCATTCTCTTTATTGTCGCGGGCACCGTCGCAATCTTTGGCAATGTGGTGGCGGGGCGCATGTCCGACCGAGTGGGTCGTCGTCCTATTATTGCTGGAGCTATCGCACTCAATTGCTGTGCTTTTCTAGTGTTTTATAACACCTCGGGCTGGCTGATACCGCTGGCGTGGATCGCTGCGCTGTTCAGCTTCTTCGTGGTGGATGTGATTGCACATGCCCTGAGCGGCGAACTGTTTCCTACGTCTTGTCGGTCTACTGCATCAACCCTGCGTTATGCCGTGGGCGTGCTGGCGGCCGCTTTGGGGTTAACACTGGAAGGGAGTTTGTACACCGCTATGGGTAGTCACGGCGCGGCCCTGTCGTTGATGACGCTCAGCTCTCTGCTGGCACTGCCTGCAATAGCCTTTTGGCTAAAGGAAACCGCTAATACCCAACTTAAGTAAGGCGGTTGAGGGCTTAGGCGTAAAACTGCCCGAACCATTTTCTGTATTTTGCAATCGGCCCATCGCCATCGCAAAGAATGGGGTCTTCCACAAAGCTCTTGTGGTTCCAGATTACGATGTCTTGCTCTACACCGCCTGCGATGTTGTCGCGCGTTGCATCCGCTAGCACTTTGTTCATATCGGTTTGGTTCTTGGGCATGGTGAAGACAAAGCGTAGATGAATGCTCTGATCGTCTATAGGTGTGATGGTACCGAGCATGACGACTTCGAAGGCTCGGGTAATACGTTGGATAGTTTGCCCGGGCCCTACGTTTACAGAGTTCACGGCGATGTATTCCCAGTCTTCTCCGCTACTGTCTGACTCACCCGAGTTGTTTATTCTTGGCACCTTGTTGAGTAAATCGGTTGAGCGCTTTACCCCGTCCATACTGACGTCACCCTTGGGCATTTCCGGGCTGGAATGGACGAACATAAAATGCGCCACGTCTGCGCCGTTCTCACCCGCTTCCTGGATGATGGTGTTGATCTCCCAGTCGTAGAATTCCAGGTCAGTCCAGTCCGGCGAACCAATTTCAGGAATTTCCTCCACCTCAAAGCTGGGTGAGATGTTGTGTGGGTGGTACCAGGCCCAGATCATACCGTTGCGTTCGACTACCGGGTAAGAGTCTATGGTTTTCTTGTCCTTTACTCGCGGTGGCATGTTTTTGGCGTAGGGAACCTCTTGGCATACGCCGTCGCCATCGAACTGCCAGCCATGGAATGGGCAGGCGATGTTTTCGCCAACCACGGAGCCGCCGTGGCCAAGATGCGCCCCCAGATGCGGGCAGAACGCGTTCAATACCGTGGCTGTACCGGATTCAGTGCGAAACAGCACAAGATCACGCCCAAAGTACTTCAGCGGTTTAACCTCTCCCACGGCCAATTCACTGGAAGTTTCCAGAGCGAACCAGCCAAAGGGGATGGGTTGTTCATAGCGCTGTGCCATTGTGGAAGCTCCTGTTGTGGCGAACTCATTGGATACGAGTGTGGTAATCTGAATGTCATGCTAATCGCAGAAGATTAACATCTAAAATGAGACTAATACTAAGAGATTGGCAAAGAAATTATGCAGCCTTCCATAGAACAACGAATACTAGATCCAGAAGTTATCGAGAATCCTTATCCCTTTTACAAGGCGCTGTTGCAGCGGGCACCTGTCTATCAGATTCCAGGCACCGAAGTGTATCTGGTGTCTACTGCAGAGTTGATTCATCAGGTATTGAAAAAGCAGCAGGATTACTCGGCTAATTTGACCGGGATACTGATCACCAATGCAGATGGAGAGCCGGAGATATTCGACCTAACCCAGTTTGGCGGTACGGTAGATGCTATCGCTAATGCAGACGAACCCTCACATGCAATCCATCGTAAAGTGGTGCTGCCTCAGCTGAATGCGCGCAAGGTTGCGACCATGCAAGAAGAGGTGCGCCAATGGGCGAGGCAGGGAGTGCAGCAGCTGCTGGCGGCGGGAGAGGGCGACTGTGTCGGTGGTATTGCGAACGCCATTCCAGTAATGGTCATGGCCAGAATGATGGGCCTGCCTGTGGAAGATGTGGATGAGCTGCTGAGCTGGGCGTTCAGCGGAGGTGACATATTGTCAGGTACAGCGACGCTTGAAAAAATGCTCGAGCTGGCTGAGTCCACCGGAGAAATGCGCGATTATCTAGCAAGGCATTTCCAACAGGTGATGAACGAGCCGATTCCAGCCGAACGCCGGCATGTAATGGATGAGCTTGCCGCGGGTGTTAAAGAAGGTTCTATTTCCGAACAAGAAGCTGTCGCCATTATGATCGTGTTGGTGGGTGCGGCAGGAGAGTCGACTTCGAGCTTGGTAGGAAGTGCTATTCGTATGCTGGCCGAGGATGGTGGGCTGCAACAAACCCTGCGCGAATCCCCTGAGCTGATCGACGCCTACGTTGAAGAAGTGGTGCGATTAGAGTCCCCCTTTAAGGGTCACTTTCGCGTGGTATTGCACGAGACTGAGCTGGGTGGCGTGACGCTACCTGAAAACGCCCGTCTCTTTTTGCTGTGGGCCGCAGCTAATCGTGACCCTGCTGTATTTGCAAAGCCTGACGAACTGGACGTTACACGTAAAGATTCCAAGGAGCACATCGGCTTTGGTCATGGCATTCACTTTTGTATAGGGGCGCGGCTCGCGCGTATGGAGGCGCGTGAGATCCTGGAAGAACTGCTGCAACAGACCAGCAGCTTCCAAATCGATGAGCGCCATCAGCTTGCTCATGTGTCGAGTATTTTTGTCCGCCGATTGGCTAGTCTGCACCTGCTTATGGAGGCCTGAAAGCCGCATTTCTTCTGATCTAGGGCCCCACCGCGTTACCGCGTCCCAATAGCCGCTAAAAGAAAGTTCCACGGCCTGTCATATAACCCCCCCACTGGCGCGACTAAGTACTAAACAGACTTACTAAACGAGCCAGTGGAGTGTCTTATGCAAGTTTTGAAGGTGTTGCCGTTACGGCGCTTATTATTGTTTCCCATCCTGTTGGCCATGTCCTTGACCCTGTCTGCCTGTGGTGGCGGTGGTGGAGGTAGCAATACCAGCGGTAGCGGCCAGACTGATCCAGTACCGCCGTCTCCAGAGGCTCCGATTGCGCTCACCCGCAACGAAGCAGGGCGGTTTTTAAGCCAGGCGACCTTTGGGCCCAGTGCTGCAGCCATAGATGAGTTGATTAATAAGGGCGCGGAGCAGTGGTTGGTTGACGAGTTTGAAAAGCCAGCCTCTTTACACCTTGAGAAGGTGCTCTCCGGCTTCCCCGAGGACGGCTCCTTTCTGGACGAGATGGGCATGCCGCTACCGGAGGTGGTGTTTCTCGCCTCTGATTCATTCTGGCAGACCGCCATAGAGGGGGATGATCAACTAAGGCAACGCATGGCATTCGCCTTATCGCAGATACTGGTTGTCTCTGGGGAAAGCGATCTAGGGCGCGTTCCACAGACAGTTGCCCAGTATATGGATATTCTGATCGAGGGAGCGTTCGGCAACTATCGGGATCTGCTTGAGAATGTGACCTATTCGCCGGCGATGTCTATCTTTCTCACGTATCTGAGAAACGAGAAAGCTGACCCACTGACCGGGCGAGTTCCGGATGAGAATTACGCCAGAGAATTAGTGCAGTTGTTTACCCTTGGGTTAGTGCAGCTGAATCCCGACGGCACGCCGGTCACCAACCCCGACGGCAGCCAGATTGAACTGTACGACAACTCCGATATTACCGAAGTCGCTAAAGTCTTTACCGGCCTCAGTTTTTCCGGTGTTTCCTTTCAGTTTCCGCTGCGTATATTGCCCCCGGCGGCCTATTACACACCGCTGGCTATGTTTGACGAATTCCATTCTACCGAGTCGAAAACATTCCTTGGTGTGAGTATTCCCGAAGGCACCGGCGGAGAGCAGACCATCGATATGGCGCTGGATGCCATATTTAATCACGCCAACGTGGGTCCGTTTGTCGGTAGGCAACTGATACAACGCTTTGTGACCAGCGCGCCTTCTACGGCTTATGTGGCGCGTGTGGCCGCGGTATTCGATAGCGGCAGCTATGAGCTTCCATCTGGTGCAGCGGTGGGTAGCAGCCAACGAGGAGACTTACAGGCTGTGATGGCCGCTATTTTGTTTGATAGCGAGGCTCGCGATGTAACGCTTGCTGGGAACGCAGAGTTTGGAAAATTACGAGAGCCCGTACTGCGGTTTACGCACTGGGCACGAGCCTTTGAAGTGAACAGTGCAGATGCAAGTAATGAGTTGATTCTGAAGAATACCTCTCGCTCAGATTTGCTGGGTCAGCACCCTTATCGTTCGCCCTCAGTGTTTAATTTTTATCGTCCTGGCTATATAGCGCCCGGTACTGAAACGGGAGCCGCCCAACTGACGGCGCCGGAGCTGCAGATCACTAATGCAGCCAGCATTGTGGGCTATCCCAATATGATGACAGCTTATGCACTGGGCGTTACGCCCCTGGCGGATCGCGATGGTGTGCGTAATTACCAGCCGGACTATTCACCTCAGGTGGCAGTAGCAGCTGATACAGAGGCTTTGCTCGACAACCTGGACGGGCTACTAACCCACGGCACCCTGCAGGATGAAACCAGAACCCGAGTCGGACAAATATTGGCCGTACTGCCTTCAGAGACTGACGAAGACAAGTTGTTGCGCGCGCAACTTGCCAGTGTGCTCGTTATGACTTCACCGGAATACATTGTGCTGCGCTAAGCGGCCCAAAAAAAGGACAATAATCATGCAAAATCGAAGAAATTTTCTGAAATCATCACTGGCCGTTCCAGTCGCCATGGCTAGCGGTTCCATGCTCAGTACTCTCGCCAATTTTCAGGCGCAGGCTGCGGACACCGATGGCTACCGCGCACTAGTCTGTGTATTTTTATTTGGCGGAATGGATTGCCACGATACGGTATTGCCTTTTGATCAGCCGTCTTATGACGATTACAGCCAGATACGCGCCTCGTTGCTATCTTCTTACGCAGCCTTACCCGGTGGCTCAACCCGTACTAAAGAATCGCTGCTGGCGCTAGAACCTGCCACGGCAAATTTTGGCTCGCGCCAGTTTGCGCTGCCACCTCAAATGAGTGCCATGCATCAATTGTTTGAACAGGGTAAAGCAGCGGTTGTAGGCAACGTTGGGCCCTTAATAGAGCCCACCAATCGGGCTACGTTTAACAATGGCACAGCCGAATTGCCCGCACGATTATTTTCACACAACGATCAGCAGTCTACCTGGATGTCATTTGCACCGGAGGGCTCCCAGCTAGGCTGGGGCGGGCTGTTTGGTGATGCGGCGGCGCAGGGCGGGGCCAATGCGGATAACATTTTCTCGCAGGTGTCGCTGGCGGGAAATTCTGTATTTCTCACTGGTGATGTCGTTTCGCCCTATCAAATAGGAGTGAACGGTGTGCCGGCTATTCGACTAATAGATCTAGGTGGCGATGCTCTGGGGCCGCAGCTGCGCGATCACTTCTACTCAGCGGGTTCCAATCGCAGCAATTTGTTCGAGCGCGACTTTGTGAACTTGAGCCAGGTATCGTTGGATGCCAACGACGTGTTGGACAGTGCACTGCAATCCGGCTCAGCCGTGCAAACTGTATTCCCTGCCAGTGGGCTGGGAGCACAATTGCGTGCGGTTGCTGAGACTATGGCAGTGCGAGATACGCTGGGTGCTTCGCGGCAGGTTTTCTTTGTCGCACTGGGCGGTTTCGATACACACTCGGCGCAGGCTACAGACTTACCCGGCTTGCAGCAGGATATTGGCGACTCCATTGCCGCATTCTATAGTGCGACCGAAGAGCTGGGCATTGCCAATGACGTTACCACCTTCACCATGGCTGATTTCGGGCGTACGCTTACGGTGAATGGCGACGGTACCGACCACGGTTGGGGATCGCATCATTTTGTCGTGGGCGGTGCAGTCAACGGAGGTGATATCTACGGCGATATTCCAGAGTCCGTACTGCAGCACGATCAGGATGCGGGGAACGGTAGGTTGATTCCGTCGGTTTCTGTTGAGCAGTTTGCAGAGCCCCTGGGCCGGTGGTTTGGCCTGGATCAGGCGGAGCTGGATGCGGCATTGCCGGGGTTGGCGAACTTTCCCGCCGGCGGCCTCGATTTTATTTAGTGTAATTAAGTGGCAAAGAGTTAGCAGCCTGTGTATTTGCTTGACGCCTCACAAAGGTACAATTGGGTTCCCGATGTAGAGAGGGTACCCATAGTGCTGTCAGCCTTGGAGCTGGTTAAAAGTCATCACGCCGACAACTTTGGTTGGGCGCTGGCTTGCTGTGCGTGGGATCGAGACAGTGCTGAGGATGTGCTGCAGGAGGCCTATTTGCGAGTGCTGGACGGTCGTGCGAAATTCGGCGAAAAGTCTTCCGCAAAAACCTGGTTTTTCGCTGTCATCAAGCGCGTGGCCTCCGATGTGAAGCGCACGCAAACACGACGCTCGATTCTCAATTTACGTGTGTTGGCCAGCGATACCGTCAGCTTGGCCGAGCAAAGCCCAATGCAGACAGCTGTGTATGCGCAGGAAAGCGCGCAGCAGTTACAAAGTGCTTTGATGTTGCTGTCCGTCAGGCAGCGAGAGGTATTGCACCTGGTTTTTTACAGTGAATTTACCGTGGAACAAAGTGCGCAGACCCTACAAATATCAGTGGGCTCTGCGCGCACCCATTACCAGCGCGGTAAAGAGCGATTGGCTCAATTACTGCAGCAGGAAGAGGACAATGAATAATACACCCGATAATGAAGAAGGCGCGTTGGCAGGTCGTTTCAAGCAGATGCGGCAAGCAGACTCCGCAATGGTGCCTGCCTTTCCTACGCAGCAGCAGTTCGAAGCCCAGCAGCCGGTAGAGGCGACTACGGCATTTTCAGGTGCTTCCTGGAAAATGGCGGTTGCCGCCTCCGTGGTTGCAGTGACAGCGGTGGTGATGAATCAGCCTGTAGCAGAGGACCCCGCCGCGCTGTACGCAGACATTATGAATGCCAATACAATGACTACAGATTCACTGCTGCGTGTTTCCGATGGGACCCTGCCGGAAATGGTCAATCTGCAAAACGCTTTTGATATTGGCACCTCCCTTATGGGAACGCTACAACCCAATTGAATATTCGCAATGGCGAAGGAGTAAGAAATGAAATCCGTGAAGGCAGTTTTTTTATTGTTCAGCTTTTGTTTTGCGGCACTGGTGGTATCTCAAGCCCAGGCTCAAATCGAAGGGCTGGACGATGCGCGCGGCAAGAGGGAGGCGCTTATGATGGGCCTGTATCCCCCCGATATCATCATGAAACATCAACAGCGTCTGGGAATTACTGATGGACAGCGGCGCAGTATTTCCAAGGCAGTGCAAAAATTTCAAGGGGAGGTTGCAGACTTACAGTGGACTCTGCAGAACGATCAACAGTTGTTACAGCAGTCACTTTCTGCCTATCCGGTTGAAGCTCCAGCTACGTTAAAGCAAGTTGAGAAGGTATTGGAACTGGAATCCCAATTTAAGTTGGCTCATTTCAAACTGCTGGTCGCGATAAAAAACGAATTGACGCAGGATCAGGTAGATATGCTAAATCGCACTATTCACGAGAGAAAGAGCAAGAAGCGCTAGCGCTGCCAAAAAAATCGGAGCTGAGTAGCTCCGGTGTTTAGAGTAGAGAGGGCATGCCCTACCAAATGGCGAGGCGTTTAGCTAGGCGCTTGCTGAATGTCGCTGAGTTGCGGACCTATTTTCGATGCTGCGTCCTCCATCAACTTGCGATCAAAACCAAAGACGTCAATGGCGTTATTGCCTAGTATGTCGCGAATCTCTCCCTCATCCACATCGTGAAACGTCTCCTGCAGTTTCTCGCGGGTATTGGGCCAGGTGCCTTCCATGTGCGGGTAATCCGATCCCCACATCAGTTTATCGATGCCTATCGCATGGCGGCTACCCACCTCGTGAGGCGCAAGGAAGGATGCGCCGATAAAACAGTTACGCTGAAAATACTCTTGGGGTGTGAGCGACAGGTGCTTTGTGAAGTGCGCGAAGATGGGGTTATCCGTTTTGAATTTGAGTACTCTCAATGTTTCAAGAATCCAGCCACAGCCGGTTTCGGTAAAGATCAGTTTCAATGAAGGATGCTTCTCGAATACGCCGGACCACAGAAGGGCGGTGAACGGCCGCTGTGCCCACATGTCCACTTCACTGATATACATGGTGGTAGCCGATGGTAGATCACCATAATCGGGCGACCAGCCGGAGTGTGTGTGAATGGGCATGTTTAGCTCTTCGCACACGGTCCACAATGGCGCGTAGCGAGCGTAGTCATGATAGAAGGGGTGAGTGCCGGTACTGGTGGGCAGTAGAACGCCACCGAACAAGCCCAGTTTTTGAGCGGTGCGTACTTCCTCTACGGCAACGCTGATATCGTCCACGTTGATAATCGCAACGCCGGCATGACGTCCTGGATTGATTTTGCACATATCCGCGAGCCAATGGTTGTAGGCGCGGTTGCCCGCTAGACTTTGTTCCGGGGTTACATCGTGACGGTATTGCATGAGGCCCGCACCAAAGGGTGCCATTTGCGGAAATATAACTTCGCCCGCAATTCCGTCGTCTTCGAGTTCTTTTAATCGAACATCCGCCAGGTATTCACCACGGCGCGGTGCGATGATGCTGTCCGGATCGCACAGAAAATCCCACAGTTCGGTATCGCTGGCGCGGGCGGCAGTGGCAGCCGCATTCGGGTCCATGCGGCCGGCGCCCTGATCACCGGAGCGGCTGTTAAAATCCTGTGCCGCTTCCTGATCAAAAAAAGTACCCATGCGCTTCATCATTTCGCGCGCGTATTCCAGCCACCAGGCGTCGCCTGCGGCGTGCAATTCCTTTGGCATGTACTGTTTGTATTCTTCCGGTAATGCGCCGGCGTGACAATCGGCGCTGATCATTACTAGCTTGGCCATGGGTTCCCTCTATAGGCAGTCTTCAACAACTGCCCAGTGTATTTTAGGGGGCCGGACAATAACAAGTCGCTTGAGTGGGTTTGGGGGGCTGTGGCTACAGATAAGCTAGTAAATAACCAATGGTTAGAAATGCTAGACCAGTCGCGAATGGCACTCAGCTGTGGATAGGGTTGCTATATACCTTGCTTGTCGGGCGTCTTGTGTAGCATGCCGCGAGCATCGGCAGTGGAAAGCCTCACTTGCTTGGAACCCCACGCCCTTATGAGGTTTTCCACTGCCGATGCTCGCTACATCGCAGTAAACGGGTGAGTATGAAAACTAGAGGGTTCAGAGGCCTACATTACATTGAGGTGTCATCCAAACCAGACAGGGATTAAACAGCACGGAAGAGGTTTGCGGGCCTGTATTGCAAAAGAATACAGTCGGAAGCGGAAACTCCGGCGGCAATGCCGTTGCGATACCGCATGCTACACTTCTGGCAGATGAGTTAGATTGAGAGGGAGAGTGATGACATCCGTTTCACAGAACGCTGCACTGACTGAGGTAGAGGTCAGTCTGGGTTTTTCCCGGCCTGAGGAAGTTACCAAAGATCACGAAGGTCGGGACCTCAATAGGGCTACTACACGACCAGTAGATGGCGAGTTCTCCGATCAGTTCGAATATCGCCGCTGTTTGATACGCGATTTGACGACTGTGGATGAGGCTCCCCCCAATATCCTCACTATGGGTTTTGAATCTATCGACCTCTCGCCTCATCCAGAACTGCAGAGTTTATTGGCGCAGTTGCGGCAAGAGGGAAAAATGGATGAGGTCCAGGCAAAGGCGCTGCGCAGGCACCTCACTGGACAGGTCTTTCCCCTTGCGGGCGGCAAGTGTCTGAAGATGCTGTTTATTGCGCCGGAAGGATTGATCATGCGCGCCGGTGGTCCCAATGGCTTGAAGATCGATCACCATGAGCAGGATAGTCAGGTGTATGGTCAGGATGTGGCCTTGGCAGTGCACGGTGATCAGGATGTGCGTGGTACGCCTCTGAAGCAGATGATGCACGGCGTGGCGCCCTGGCTATTTCGCCACAAAACACCAGACGGCAACAATAACGTGTCTCCGATGATGTTGGTCAATTTGTGGATTCCCTTGCACCAGCTCACTCGCCCTTTGTGCTTGATGGACAGGCGCTCACTGAATGGCCGTGAACACCAGCTGCGTTATGGTTTGCCCACCGATTCATTTTTAGATCGGAATGAGGACATGAAGGTCAATGATATATGGACGTTCCTGCACGACCCTTCGCAGCAATGGTATTTCCATTCGAAAATGGATCACGAGCAAGCGTATATTTTCGACACATTAGGTGAGGCTCACGGCTCGGTAATTCTTCCCGGGGAAGAGGTCGCTGAATATTATTACCTGAAATTGAAGGGTCTGCGTGAGCAGCTTGAGTCTGGTGGTATTACCACGCCAGCAACAGACCCTGCGCCGGAACTACCGGCAGATACTACTGCGGCTCTACGAGAGGCTGTGAGTCAAATGAGCGCAGTAGAGGGGCGATTACCCCAAGATAGCGCAGATGAGAGTGTGAAAGACCTGTGGTTGGCGGATGCTGCCATTGCGATGGAGAGCGTTGTTCGTCAGTCGCTGGAAATGCGCGTTGTGGCTGTGCTGCTGCCCGATGTTTGGCCGTTTAATAAAGCAGCAGCTCTATAGTATTTACTAGCTAGCGTTACGGAGTTGTAACGGCTTGAGCGGCGGCAATGCACGCTAGACCTCACTGCTAGTGAATAACAGGGTATAGCTCGCCTTCAAACACCGTTCCCCAAACCTCGATGTCTTTTAACGTCCTGGAGTTGACCTTGTAAGGGTCTTGTTCCAGTACTGTGAAATCTGCTTTTTTACCTGCGCGTATAGAGCCAATCTCATCCTCCCAGCCCATCACCCAGGCCGCGTCTATGGTAATGGCTCGCATGGCGGCGTGCAGGCTGACTTTTTCGCTGATAGCGTTTTGATTGCCGTTGATGGTGATGCGATTGACGGCGGTGTCGGCGAGTGTGAGTGGGCTCAACGGTGCCATTGGGCAGTCCGAGTGGAAGGCAAAGGGCACGCCCAGACGTTCCAGCGAACCCAGGCGTACCATCTGTCGGCCGCGATCTTCCCCAAGCCATTGCTCGGAGTAAACGTCGCTAAGCATGTACTGGTAGTACGGGTTGGCGGACACCACAACGCCCAGCTCTTTGAGCTGTCGGTTTTGATCTTCAGTGGTATAGGCAAAGTGTTCCAGCGAGAAGCGGTGATCTTTTCGGGGTGTGTTTTCGAGCAGTGTGCGCAGTAGGTCGATCATAGCTTCAGCGCTAGCGTCGCCATTGGTGTGAGCATGCAATTGATAGCCTTCGTCCCAAAAGGCTTGAGCCCACTTCTGAGTCGTTTCTAGAGGCACCATCCACTGGCCTTCGTGGCCGTCGATGTAGCCGGGGAATTTAAACTGTGCGAGCCCTGAGTAGATCGCGCCGTCCATCATCAGCTTAAAGCGGCGATCAAGAAGAACCCGGTCGGTATTGCCTTCCCGCAGTTTGTCGATTTCCGCCATGGCTTCGGGAATAGTCTTTTTGCGCGCAATATAATTACTGATAATAGGCGTGAGGATGATACGTGCGGGTGCTTGCTCCTGCTCCATCACTTTGCGGATCATCGCCGCTTCCAGTACAGGGTTTCCAAAAACGCCTATACCCATATCGAGTGCAGTGGTGACGCCACCTCTGTGCACCATTTCAAACAGAGTCTTGAGCCCGCTGGTGTAGCGCACCGGATCAAACAGAAAACGCATCTTCGGCAGCAACGCAATACCACCGTTTTCCCAGAAATGACCGTCCTCCCAGCTGGCATCGTGAATGTCAGCGAGTTCGACCTCGGTTACTCCCAGCATGGTCAGTGCAGCGTCGTTGGCGATCAACTCATGAAAGGATCGATGCCATAGTATTACCGGGGTGTCGGGAAAGAGGTCGTTCAGTTGTGGTTTACGAATCACACCGTGCCACAGTTGGTGGTAGCCCCAAGTGATAAAGGGCACTATTGGATCATCGTGCTGAGCGACCAGCTCTTTTAGCCGAGAGATGTAAGCCTCAGGTGTCTTTGCGCCGGGAAACTCGCCAGTGGGCAAACTCCAGTCATCAGGCGCAAGAAAAGGGAACTGCGTTAGCACGGCGGGGAGGGAGGGATGCACGTGGGGGTCGATAAACCCAGGCATTAGGACCTTGTCTTTAAGGCTGTTGTCGATTCTAGCGCCTCTTTGCTTAATCCATGGCTGCAAAGATTCAAGAGTGCCGACTGAAACAATGCGCCCGTCTGCCACGGCGACTGCGGTAGCTTCGGGTAGCGCAGGTTCCATGGTGATGATTTTGCGGGCGGTGTAGACCGTCAATTCTGAAGCGGGCAATGCAAGGGCGCTGAAAAAAGTCGATAGAAAAACACACAAAAATATTGTCAGAGCGCGCATGAAGTTATCCTGTTGAAAATGTGGAGTGTAGTTGAATAGGTCGTTCTGGCAGCCGGCTCGTATTCTGGGCCATAGCCTATACCAGACGATTGAAAAATAGCGTGCTTGTTCAAACTGCCGGCGTTACAGGGTCTCGCCACATTAGCCAAAGAGTAGGCGCTGAGGGGGCAAATTTTATCTCCCGTATGACCTTAAAGCCATGCCCCTGATAAAAACGCAAATTCTCTTCTTTAGAGTTTTCCAAATACGCAGGGACTCCTTCCTCATCGCACTTTTTTAGCACCTCACGGATAAGTGATGTACCCAAACCCTGACCCTTGCATTGTGGCACCACACCAATAGCGAAGAGATAG
The DNA here is from genome assembly GCA_047611225.1 of Halioglobus sp. Lineage (GTDB taxonomy): Bacteria > Pseudomonadota > Gammaproteobacteria > Pseudomonadales > Halieaceae > Marimicrobium. Next base: position 216,325 of record JBLFWP010000002.1, on the reverse strand, counting down.
TAGTGCGGTGTTTTCGGGTGATATTTTTCAGTCGTTAAGGCGCTCCTCATCATTCGATACAAAACTTTTGGGCCGCCTATTTTGAAGACATTGGCAATATTCTTGAGGCTGAATTCCCATTTCAATTTTTGCTTCGGCCCCAACCAGACGGCTATACCTCTGCCATTTGAGTCCAGGTAGCTCAGTCCGTGGGGCAGGAAGGGTGGTAGTGTAATCTCGAAAAAAGGTATCAGACTATCGGGGTTGTCGCAGGACCAATTGATAACGGCATCATCGTGAAAGGATTCAGCGAGCACTCTCAGAGCAGTGTCATAATTTGAGTCGTCGATGTCTTTAAAGGTGGCGCCGGGCATATCCAAGTCTCCTGAGTACCCTTCGCGGGTCACCCAATGTCTACTCGCTGATTAAGGGTGTTTGTCCCAGAAAGGTGTTTGACTCAATGGCAGCAATGATGAAATGTCCCACATCGCCTCGTGAAATACTACCGACAGTGTAGTCGGTGAGATCGTTGACGATGCGGTACTCGTGCGTGGCAGGTTCATCGGTGAGCATGCCGGGGCGTACGATGGTCCAATCAATAGCGCCGCTTTCGCCTTGTGCCTTGATAAGGGCTTCCTGGCGGTTCTTGTCTTCGTAAATTGTATTCAGCAGCAATGGTAATAAAATTCTATCGTAAAAAAAGCCGCCATGGCCTCGAGTTTCACCTGCACCTATGCCGGTGACTGCCACCAGTCGGCGTACGTTCAGCACTTCCATTACTTGCAAGACATTTGCGCCGCCCTGGGAAAACACTGTGACAGGGGAGCGTGTTGGTCCCGTTCCAATGGCTATTACCACTGCGTCCTGGTTTTTAATGGCGGCGGGCAGGGTGTCTGCTTTAAGGACGTCGCCTGCCATTGTGTTGAGGTTGGCGTGAGTGATTACCATACGTTCAGGTCTGCGGGCGATGGCTGTAACCTTGTGCCCGCGCTGCAGTGCCAGCTCCACCGTTTGCAGGCCTATGCCACTGGTTCCGCCTATCACAAGTATCTTTAGTGGCTGCGTCGCGGCGTCTACAAGCGTTGGAGCAGCTATGCCGTGGACATTTCGGTCTTGGGTTGTTTCACCACCGCATGCGCCTATCAACAATACGAATAGGATCAGTGATAAACGAAGTGCTGAACTAGACACTGAATTCATACAGGTCCTTACTGGCTATTAAGAAAGGGTGCTTGATCGACATACTTTTTATTCTCGATTTCCTCGAGGATAAAGCGGGCCAACTCACCGGCACGCAAGGTGAAGCTGGACGGTGATTCAATCGATGCCAAGGGTGCTTGTTCAAAAGCTTGTGCGCGAATAATGGGGCAGCGAATCAGAGTCCAGCCAACGCTACTGGTAGAGAGCAATTCGTACTCTGCCTGTTTGTCGCGCAGAGTGTCGGCCAGAGACAGGGAAATCATTCGCTCCAGCCATTTCTTGGTGGAGTTTCGCTTGTCACCGGGGACCTTAACTGCCGCACCTGAAACCGCTATGTAACGCTCGATATTGTATTTTGGCATCAACTGGACAATGTGCCGGCTAGCGGCTGTATTGAGCCCCAGTGCCGCATCCCCATCTGCTCTGACCGGCCCCAAAGCACTTACGATCACATCGCTACCTTCAAGTAGTGATTCGAGAGCAGCCCGGTCCCGTGCGTCACCAGCTATGATTTCAATTTGGCCTCTGTATGCATCAAGTTTTTGTGGCGTTCGCGCGAGGGCCTTTATTTGGTAGCCCTGTACTAAAGCCTCCTGCAAAAAAAATTCGCCTACCATGCCGGTGGCTCCCAGAAGTGCAATGGTGATTTCTTTTTGGCTGGCGACTTGCTGGGCAGGTCTGGTGGACGAGTCGTCCGGGTATTGCTGGGCGGTGCATGCGCTCAATAAGATAAAAACAAGAGCGCCCAGTAGTGCGCTCCGCGGTTGTCGGCCCGGCGGTATCATTTGTGGCTACTCCCGAAAGACGTAATCGAATACAGCCCGGTGTAATTAGTACTTTAAACGCCAGGCTTCAAAGCCGCCGTCCACGCTATACACATCGGGAATGCCCTTGGTAGCAAAATGATCGGCGGCACCTTGGCTCATATTGCCGTGGTAGCAAAACACGATAAGCGGTATGTCACGGGAGACAGTGGAGACAAACTCCTCGACATTCGCATCAGAAACATTGATCGCATTGTCGACATGCGCTGCTTGATAGGCGCCTGCATCTCTTACATCTACCAGCGTTACATCGCCTTTATCGATAAGTTCTTTTGCTTCTTCAATGGAAATGCGTTTGAAGGACATAGTTGTTGCCTCAAAAAAAGTGGTGAGTCTGGCTGAGTTATCACCCGCAGTTTACTGTGGATCTAGGGATTTGCACTCGATATTTTTGGCATAGGCGAATTTGATAGCGTGGGCGGCCGCCTATTCTGTGTGCAAGACGGAGGCCTATTGGATGAATATTCAGCCAGGTCTATGGCTGCAACGATTTAAAGAACTGTTCCGTTGCTTCATTGGTGGGGTAAAAGGCTTCAATGCGCAGCTCATCTGTGGTGATGTCCTGCGGTGTGCCGAAGGTGGATATCACAGAAAACAGGCTCAGTTCCAGGCCATTGATATTGAGTTCCAACGGCAATACAGGCAATAAGCTCTCGGTAGAAGGATCAGACTCCGGCATAGCCCCGGCCAGTGCTAAATACTCCTCAAACTGTGCCTGCACTTGTGGGTCTACTGTGGCCAGTGCTTCGCTCCTGATGCGGCGCAGGAAGGGCCGCTCCCAGTTCGAAATATATTGCCGCAGGCCTTCTGGGTGAACCGTAAGCAGAGCCAGGTTGGTCTCCTTAGAGGCGCCAACATTAGGCAGTAAAGTATCCAGTTTATCGCAGAGTCCAAGTAGCAATTCTGCACCCTTGTTTTTCTTTTTTACATTCCAGAATCGATCAACGACAAGTGCCGGTAGCGGCTCATGGTGCAGTAGCACGTGGTTTAGTGCATCCATCACCGGTGCCATGGTGTGTTCATCCAGCGCAGTTTCTCGGTAGCCTGAAGAATATCCAGCGGATTGCAGCAATACGTTGCGCTCTCGCAGCGAAATTCTCATGGCATCAGACAGCCGTTCGATCATTTCGCGGCTGGGTTGGCTGCGCCCTGTCTCCAGCCAGCTGACATGTTTCTGCGGCACGTTAGCGGCCAACGCGAGGTAAGGCTGAGAGAGGCTCCTGAACTGTCACCACTGGCGGCAGCCGGCCTTAAATTGTTGAGGTACTACAGAGTTCATAGCGAAACTCCTTTGAAAGACTGCATTCTCTATCGTTCGCCAATTTGATTTCAATGACCTGGGAGGTAATTGCATCAATTCAGCAGAACCTAGAGCATAACCTGAAACCCACTGGAGGAGTTTGTTATGAATACTAAGCGTTTACGGGCCATTATTATCTTCGTTCCCTTTATGGCACTCACTGTCTATAGCATTGCAGAAGTTGGTTACATCGGCTTGTTTGAATACCAGCTACAGAGTTCGGCTGGTTGGCAGGTCTTTGCGGACCTGGCGATAGTGTTAGTGCTGGTGCTGAGTTGGCTGGTACCTGTGGCCCGTAGAGAAGGGCGCAATCCTTGGCCATGGGTGGTCGCAACTTCTTTTCTGGGCTCTATTGCGCCACTTGCCTATCTGGCGATGTCTAAAACGAGGCAGGAAGCTTAGAGGCGTTTTTAGCGCGCACTGCCCCGGCTCACAATCAGTTACTGCCCTGCGTGTAATTGGTGTTCCAACACTGCTCTAAGCCTTACAGAATACTGGCTTTTTTACGGGCGGTTTCACAAGGTGTTGGAATTGGGGGCGAATAAATGAACGAAAACGACAGCGGCGTTGTTGCGGGGCGTAAAAACTTTGTTGAAAAGATAAAGCGGGAGGCTGCTGGTGTAAGCGGCTCGGAAGCGGCAGAGCCTGGCCCGGTCTCCCACCCGGAGATAAACGACGCGCACTATCGCTCTATACAGTTGCCTTGTGATGCCTTTGAAGAAGAGGTGAGTGATAAGCCGGGCAACTAAGGCCCGGCTACACAAGTGGGGCTGACTACTCCTGTGGCGTAATCAGGTTGATGTGATCCAGAGCATCACTGTATTCAGTCAACAACCTGAACACGATGTCGCGGCAGGACTCGATAGAGTTGATCTGCCCAACCACCTGGCCCACTGGGTTGAAGGCGATTTTCTGGCAGTCGCTGGTCCCTGCGTACTTGTGGGTGCGCCTTATTGCATCAAAAGTGAGGTAGCCTTGCAGGGGCATAGGCAGGCAATCAGGCGTATCTGATCGTTCCCAGGCTTCTGTCCATTCGTTCTTTAACATGCGGGCAGTTTTACCGGTGAAGGAGCGCGAGCGAACAGTGTCTTCCGAGGTGGCGTCCATATAGGATTGCCGTTGGGCGGGCTCCGCCTGCGCTTCTTCCGAGTTGAGCCACATCGAGCCCATCCAAACCCCAGCGACGCCCATACTCATGGCAGCCAGAATTTGTCGACCGTTACCGATGCCGCCAGCGGCCAGTACGGGAAGCGGGTAAACCGCATCAACCATCTGTGGCCATAGGATTACAGAAGTAACTTCACCGGCGTGACCGCCGCCCTCAGAACCTTGGCAAACAATAAAGTCCAGGCCGGCTTCTTTGTGCGCGAGACCGTGCTTGAGTCGTCCGGCCAACGCGCCAATCAGGCGTCCTGAATCGTGTACCTGTTTGGTGATCTCTGGGGGAGGTGTGCCAAGTGCATTGACGATCATGCGGCACTTCGGGCGTGTCAGAGCTTCATCGACTAACAGTTGTGCTTGTACGGCAGAAAAACTCAGGCTGATTTCGTCCTCCTGATCGGGCCATTCGGGCACACCGGCGTCTTTCAGGAGCTTGTCGGCAAATTCGCGGTGCTGCTGCGGAATCGCATCTTGTAACATCGCTACAAGTTCTTCCGGGCTGGTCTTGTCCATGCCTTCGTATTTTTGTGGGATGGCGGTATCTACACCATAGATATGATCGCCAATATGTTCGTCTATCCAGTCGAGCTCTTCCTTAAGTTTGGCAGGAGAGAAACCCACCGCACCCAGTACGCCAATACCACCGGCTTTACTGACCGCTACAACTACGTCACGGCAGTGGGTGAAGGCAAATATGGGTGCTTCGATGCCCAGTTCTTTACAAAAATCAGTTTGCATAACAGTCCTCGATACTCTTGGTCTTCGTTGGGTGTGCGCGGGGTTTTTTCAGATACTCACGGTAAACGAATGAAGGGGTCACAAGAATGGCGCGAGAGGCCGCGAATACTAGCAAATTATGACGTGCTCGCAGGACTTAGGCGGTGGAGCGGGGTTGCGATACACCCGAAACGAGTGGGGCTATAGGGGAGATGTGTGGGCAGCAGCGGTAGCCTTGCTAGTGAGAAGTGCTGGAAATGGGAGAAGCCTGGGGATGAGTGAGGGTAAATAGGGCAGGTGTGTCGATAAGTGGAAGGTATTGGAGAGTCGATTCAGGCCTGATTTAGGTTCTTTGTCGGTTGGCCTATTCCGATCTCAAGGCTTCGATTGGGTCTAGGCTGGCGGCATGCATGGCGGGCGAAATCCCGGCAGCCAGCCCCACGCCGCAGCTAAGTGCGAGGGAGGCGAGCATATAAAAGGGCTGCAACGAAACAGGCAGCCCCGGCACAAAGGTATTCAGTGCAGCAACCAACAGCGCGACGAAGCCTAGTCCCAACAGACCACCCATCGCTGATAGCAGAACGGCTTCTCCCAGAAACATCCACAGTATTTGCCGGCGTGTGGAACCTACGGCGCGCAGCAGGCCGATTTCCTGTGTGCGTTCCTTCAGCGCAGTCGTCATGATAGTCAGCACTCCCACGCCACCGACAACAAGAGCAACACTGCCCAGTGCGCCCACTGCCATTTTCAGCATGGACAATATTTTCTCCAGTGTGCCAAGCATATCTTCCTGCGTGAAAATAGTGAAATCCTCTTCCCCATGCCGCTGAATCATGCGCGCTTTGATGCGATCACTCATGTCTGTCGAAGTTGTGGATTCCTTAAAGATCACATCGATCTCCATGAGGCTTTCTCGATTGAACATCTGCATGGCGAGGTCGGTGGGGATGTAAACGGCATCATCCAGATCAAACCCCAGTAACTGCCCCTTGGTTTCCATCACGCCGGAAACGCGAAACCGTGTTCCTCCTGCGCGCACGTATTGGCCCAGAGGATTGCTGTTGGGAAACAGCTCGCTTTTTACTTTGGAGCCCAGCACTGCGAAATAGCGAGAGTTTTGTAAGCCGTCGTCGGGCAGGAACTGTCCCAGTGCAACATTGAAGTTCCAGGCGATATCCATTTGCGGACCAACGCCGAAAATTTCTGTATCGCGGCTGAACTGTCCCCCCTCAACTTTTGCTGTGCCCTGTACCAGTGGCACAACGGCTTCAACGTGAGCGAGATTGCCGAGGTGGCGCGCATCTTCCAGGGAAAGTGGTCGGATGGTGGATGCCATCATAGGCATGCCAGAGGTGGCGGTCTTGCCGGGTGTGACCGCGATAATACGTGTGCCAAATTCGGAGAAACTTTCCAACATATAACTGCGCACACCTTCGCCTATGGAGGTGAGGAGTGTTACGGCTGCGATACCCACGCTAATGCCCAGAGCAGTCAGCAAGCTGCGCAGCTTGGCAGTAGTGACGGCCTGGAATATCCATTTGAACCAATCGCTTACCAGCATTTCAAATCACTTTCTGCCAAGTGCATCAACAGGCTCCATTTGTGCCGCTTGTTGCGCCGGCAACCATGCGAAAACCAGAGCAGTACCTATCGCCAGAAAAAGGGCGGAGACCAGCGCCCAGGTGGGCGTGGCAAAAGGGACTGCCGGGTACAGTTGTCTCCCAAGGAAAACAATCGCCTGACCTACAACCATTCCCAACAGCGCGCCGGCAGCTGCAATCATCGCCGCCTCAGTGAGAAATAATATGCGCACCTGCGAGGCCGGTGCGCCCACCGCCTTGAGCAGGCCGATCTCGGCGGTGCGTTGTTTGACCGACATCAAGGTTACGTTCATAACCAATATGCCCGATACCACTAGACTGATCGCAGCAATACCTCCCACTGCCATGGTCATCACTTTGAGAATGTCGTCGAAGGTGCTGAGCATGGAATCCGGGCTGATGATGGTGACATCCTGTTCGCCGTCATGCAGTTCCTTCATCCGCTGAGTAAGTTCACTTTTAACCGACTCGATATTGTAGTTGTCCCTGACCCTGAGCATGACTTGAAACAGGCCGTGAATGTTGAATACCGATTGGGCTGAGGCGACTGGAATGAACATCGCTTCGCTGAGATCTGAACCGAAAGAATCTCCGGAACCTGCCAGCACGCCAATAACACGAAAGCGATAGCCGTTGAGTCGAACCCACTGACCAAGGGCGCGGCGATTGTCGAACAATTCCTTTTTGAGTTTTTGACCAATGATGGCCACTGGCTCGCCGCTAGCTAAATTGCTTTGGGGAAAATTACTCCCCTGACCTATCTCCAACTGGCGAATCGAGAAAAATGCTGCGCTGGTGCCCACCACCATACTGTCACGATCTCGTGATTCAAACGAAATAGGACCGTTGCCCATTACCAAAGGGGCGATATCGGTAATGCCTTTGATGGTGCGCTGGAGTATCTCCACTTCATCGAGTGTGATGGAACGAGCTGCAGAACCTGTCATGGGCGGCATGCCGCCGGTAGTTTCCTTCCTGCCGGGAATGATCATGACAGTGTCCTTTCCCAGGAAAGAAAATTCCCCCATCACATAACCCCGCGCACCTTCGCCTAGTGCTGTTAGCACCACCACTGCGGTAACACCCAGGCCAACCGCCGTCAGCAACATCAGGCTGCGAAAACGCTGTCGCCTCAGGGCCAGTAGGGTGAAAGTTAAAAGGTCCGAGAATCCCATTGTTAACTGGCAGCCGATGTTTTCAATTGGTCTCCCAGAATCGCGCCGTCTGCCATGCGAACCTGGCGTGTTGCGCGATTACCCATGTCGTTATCGTGGGTAACTATAAGTAGTGTCAGGCCCTCCCGGTTAAGGTCTTCCAGAATGTTGGTTACTTCTGCGCCGGACTTTGAGTCCAGATTTCCAGTGGGCTCATCGGCCAACAATATGCTGGGCTGCATGATAATGCTGCGCCCGATAGCCACCCGTTGGCGCTCGCCACCGGACAACTGATTGGGAAGGTGGTGTGCTCGTTTTCCAATACCCAGTTTTTCAAGAATATCCTCAACGGCCCTGCGCCGTTTTTTGGGTGCCATACCGCTAAGCAGTAGAGGCATCTCCACATTCTCAAAGGCCGTTAATCTTGGGATGAGGTGGTAGGACTGAAATACGAAGCCAATCTCTTCGTGGCGCACCCGGGCCCGCTCATTTTCATCCAGCGACATGGTGTTAACACCGTTGAGTAGATACTGACCATCGTTGGGCCTGTCCAGCAGCCCTAGCATATTCATAAGAGTGGATTTCCCCGACCCGGAGGGCCCCATAACAGATAGGTAATCGCCAGCGTTAATATGTAGGCTCACATCATTCAGCGCGCGTACCTCGGTGTCGCCCAGTACGAAAGTCTTGTTGATGTTTTTAACTTCAATCATCCCGTGGAGTTACCTCAACGCCGTCTGCCAGTTCCGGCACGTCCAGGGAAAGTACAACTTCGTCATCCGCTGCAAGGTTGGCGGTGACCTCCACAAAATTCCAATTGCGTAGGCCCACCTCTATTTTACGCAGTTCGATGGTGCCGGTGGCACGGTCGTAGCGGTAGACCTCGTCGTTCTCCATAACGGCTTCTGTGGGTAGACGCACCACGTTTTCGTGGGTCTGAAGAATGATATCGATATCGGCGCTGTATCCCACCAGTAAGCGGCTGCGCAATTCGGGGTCGTCAAACACCACGTCGATCTCGGCGGTGCGAGCCTGCTTCTCAAAATCCATTATGTAGGGAGCGATACGATCGAGGGTGCCGGGGAAGCTTTCATTGCGAAAAGCATCGAGGCTAACTCGCGCAGGTAGGCCTTCTTTTAGTTCTCCTGCATCGACTTCATCAATGGGCGCATTCACATAGAGGCAGCTGTAGTCAATCAGATCAACAGCGGGCGGTGTGGCAACACCAGGGGGAGAGGGTGTTACGTACTCGCCAATCTCACCGTTAATTTCTGCAATGATGCCGGTAAAGGGCGCGCGCAAATAAGTTTCTTCCAACAGGGCCGAGTTCAAATCGAGATTGGCTTTGGCTACTTCCGCTTCGTCACCCGCGGCCTGGCAGGAAAAGCGACTGGCCTGTGCACGGGTGCGTCCAAGTTCGGTGGCTTCTTTGGAGGCTAGTTTCCTCGCGAGTAAGGTTTCCAGGCGTTTGGCTTCACGTTGAGCATTCTCTGCTTCAACACAGACCTGCTTGGCACGGTGGCGCGCGGCCAGTAGCTGCGCTTGTGCCTGCGCCTGCATGGCCTGCCTATCCTTGTTCCATAAAGAGAGGAGAATTTGACCATTCTGTACAACATCACCTTCATCCACCTTCAGGCTGTCGACACGGCCACCTATGGGCATGGAGAGCTTGGAACGGCGACAGGCTTCTACGGTGCCCGCGCGGGTGTTAGAGACCGTTTTTTCTACAGTGCCACGGGAGACCACATGCAGGGCCACCTCAGGGGGTGGTTTTTGCCCCATATACCACATTGAAAAGATCGCGAGTGCGAGCACTACAAGGACAGCAATAAACTTTTTCACGCCAGAGAGATTCCCAAGTGACTTAAGGAGGACCCATTATGGACTGCACTGGCTGGTATTTTCCACGGTTTAGTGAGTTTCAGTGGTTCTGGGTGCGCCCCGAGAGTGCTGTGCCACTGGATACTGGCGGCCAGAGCGAATATATTGCTGCTCTTGATGGTGTGGTTGATCCCCCTGGGATCTGAAATATTGATCGCACCGCCCAAGGCACTCCTGAATATTGGGCGTGCGCGATGAGACTAAGGAAAATGGACTATGGGCAGAGCCTACCAGAATCGCAAAGATTCAATGGCCAAAACATCCGATATGAAGGCGCGTGTGTACAGCAAGTACGCCCGGGAAATTTATGTCAACGCCAAGGCAGGGGGAGTGGACCCTAGCGGTAATCTTGGCCTGCGCAGCCTGATTGAAAGGGCAAAAAAGGATCAGGTGCCCGCCCACGTGATAGACAAGGCGCTGGAAAAGGCGGGTGGTGCTGGTGGTGAGGACTTTGCTACCGCACGTTATGAAGGGTTCGGGCCGGGAGGCTGCATGGTAATTGTGGATTGCCTCACCGATAACCCCAATCGCACTTTTGGCGATGTGCGCCAGTGTTTCACCAAGTCCAAGTGCAAAATTGGAGGCCAGGGTAGTGTCAGCCACATGTTTGATCACAATGCCATTCTGGGCTTTGCCTGTGACGACGAGGAGGCGGTGCTGGAAGCGCTGATGACCGCTGATGTCGATGTGGCCGATATCGAGAGCGAGGACGGCATGGTAACCGTCTTTGCACCCCATACCGAGTATTTTAAGGCCAAGCAGGCCCTACTGGACGAGTTCTCTGAAGCAGACTTTGCTGTAGACGATATTCAGTTCGTACCCCAGTCCACGGCGCCGCTAAGCGCCCAAGACTCTGAAGCAATGGATGCTTTTGTTGATATGCTGGAATATCTTGAAGATGTCCAGAATGTTTACCACAACGTGGAATAAAGCTTTTTGGCCGCGCTGTGCTATATTCCCTTGGATACTGGAATTTCACTGCAGAACGCTTCTCGGCGATGCTGTTACACAAATTAAACCGTCTAACTGGAGTAACTTATGTTGAACAAAAAAATGCTGGGTTTGTTGTCTGTACTTGCCGTTGTGGTAGCCACCACCGGTTGTAGCAAAGAAGAAATGGAAGAGTCCACCCAATCGATGACCGATGCTGCATCATCAGCAGCTTCGTCAGTAACTGAGTCGGCGGGTGACGCAATGAATAGTGCTGGCGACTCAATGAGTTCTGCTGCTGAATCCGCAGGTGATATGGCCGGCGATGCAGCTGATTCTGCTAGTGCTATGGCAAGCGATGCCTCAGACAGTATGCATGCTATGGCAGACGATGCTTCCGCTGCTGCTGACGATGCAATGGATGCCGCGGGCGATATGGCCGATGACGCAGCTGACGCCATGGACGATGCAGCGAATGACGCGATGGACGCTGCAGGCGACGCAGCTGACGATGCCAGCGGCGCAATGGACGATGCCTCTTCTGATATCTCAGCTGCCGTTAAAGGGTAGTTTTCTACTGTAAATCCCGCCGCTCTGGTTGACAGGGCTGCGGGTTTTTTTTGTCCGTATATTCTCCTGGAACTGCCAGTCCAGTCTTCTCGATGGCTCTGTGCCCTATAGACATCAAGCGTTATCGCGTTGTGATACACCGCGCGTACTAGCTAGATGTTTTAGTTGAATGCTTTGCGCAGCAACTCAAACGATCGCTTACGATCATCGAAATAATACATGTTGGTGACTGCCATGATTTCATCGGCGTCGTTTAACTTGGCAAAATATTCTATCTGTTCTTTGACTTGTTCCGGCGTACCGCTTGCGCGGCTTGCACTGCGGCTCTCAATGAAGGCGTGTTCCTGCGGGCCCAGTGGGTAGGCATTGGCCTGCTCAGGCGTCAGTGATTCACCATTACTCTGGCCGGTAAAAAAACGAAACAGGTTTAGGTCGTAGGTCAGTAATAGTTCGGCGGCGCGCTCTTCGGTATCTGCACAAAATACGCCAAGGGTGAGAATGGCATAGGGCTCTGGGCATCTCTCGCTGGGCTGGAACTGGGACTTGTAATAGCCAATCAGGCGAGGGTCTGCCTGTGGATTAATAAACAACCCAAGGTTGTAGGGGAGGCCACGCTGAGCAGCCAGTACCGCGCTGTCAGGGCTGGAGCCAAGCATCCACAGAGGTATGTCCTCCGGAGGGCGCGGGCTGACCACGGGACTGGTTTTTTCAGACCAGAGATAGTCGCTGAGTTTTGCAGTCAGTTCGGGAAAGGCGTCGAATTTGGGCCTGCCGTCAGTCGCCAGCGCGACTGCGGTAGCCATATCTGCGCCCGGTGCTCTACCAATACCAAGATCTACACGACCCGGATAGAGATTGGCAAGTAGAGAGAATACTTCCGCGATTTTGTAGGCACTGTAGTGGGGCAACATGATTCCCCCCGAGCCGATACGAATACTCTTGGTAGCGGCGCCCAGTGCGGCCAGTAATACTTCCGGCGCACTGCCTGCTACTGAAGGGAACGCGTGATGCTCCGACACCCAGAAGCGGGTATACCCTAATTGCTCACACCACTGGGCCATTTGCAGGGTCTCCTGCAAGGCTGTGCTTGCTTGATCCGCTGAGCGCGCCAGAGATTGATCTAGTACTGAAAGTTTTAAAGTCATTGCTGGGGTCTATGTTTGGAGGGGAGTGCAAAGCATGCCATGTCGCGGTTGGAGAATGTGCCAGCGCGGAATATTTTTTACCACTATTTTGAGGCGGCTAGCTGGGCTTCCGGGCAATAATAAAAAATTGTTCGCCTAATAAGCGCCATGCCAAGGGGACTTTGAGATACAACTTTACCAGCAGGGGATGTGTTGGAAGAGCGCCCTGCGTGGTGAAGGGTAAGAATCGGTCTATGCAGGTCTCAATCTCAAACCCTTTGAGTTTCAGTGCTTCTTCCAAGGAGAGGTGAGTGAGCCCTAGATGATGATCGTAGAAGTCCCAGTACTTGCCCGGTACATAGCGCAGGTTCGGTCCCATGATTAAATATTTTCCACCTGGTTTGAGTGCGCTGTGAATTTGCTCAAGCAGCGTATCCAGGGTGGATTTGTCCGGTAAATGCTCCAGAAAGTTGGAGGTAAATACCACGTCGGCCGGCTCCGCAAGGACAGACCCGAACTCCAGTACATTTTTGTGATGGAAGGTGATATCGCTGCCAAGAAATTTCATCGCATCGGTATTTAGATCGACTGCAATACGCTGGCCGGCTTGTATGTTGTTTATGAATTCACCGTAGCCACAGGCAAGGTCAACGACTGTATCGGAGGGTTGAATGAATTGCTGAAAGTAATCTGCGCACAAAACTTTCCAAATATCGTTTTTACGCGCCAGCTCAGACTCCGCAAAGCGGTTCCGATATAGGTCTGATAGCTGTTCTGTTTCCAACTCAATCGCTCCCAAAATTGCAGCCTGCCTTACCGGCAGTCCGGTAAGAATCCTGCTTCAATACTATCATCGCAACACAGACGTTGTAATTGCAAGGCCAGCAAGCTCGGTTTTGGGCAGTTAGGCACGGCAGATACGGATTCTGTGAAATAGCGCATGGGTTGTTCGCGCGGCATGACGGTGTAGCGCCGCCCAGACCTTACCGGTGCCGCGATAGACGCTAAGTGCTTCGCGAACAGTTCGCTGTTGAACTTGCTATGATATTGCTGCGGGCAGGTCTGTGGCTTCTCAGATTGCCCAACATTAACGAAACCCCAGGTTTGGATTTTGGGTGGTGGTATCAATGTAAGCTAAAGGCGAGAACAGTTTTATGCGCGTGGCAAGACGCTAATGATGGAGCTCCTCAAAGAGTGGCAGCCGGTACTGCTTTGGGTTAGTGGGGTTTCTCTGCTGATGGCCATCGCAACGTTAATTTGTATTCCCTGGGTGATTACACAGCTACCGCAGGATTACTTTGCCAGAACAGAGCGCGTGGTGTTGCGCAGTAGCGCTGCGCATCCAGGCCTTGCTTTGTTGATGGGCGTACTGAAAAACATGGCCGGCTTTGTACTCCTACTGATGGGCATCATCATGTTGGTGACGCCGGGGCAGGGCATAATGACCATGCTGGTGGGCCTGCTCTTAATGAATTTTCCCGGCAAGTACCGGTTCGAGCGCTGGCTGGTGCTGCGCCCGGGGGTGCTGCTGGCGATGAATTGGGTGCGTGGTCTGCGTGGGAGGGCGGCTTTTGATGCTCCGCCGGATGATCGCGTTGATGAAGGTGATGAAGGTGATGAACGCAAGTGAATTGCCTAGGCCACGCTCCACTTGTACGGGGCTCAAATTCCGCTATCCTGCCTAATCAGTCATTCTTCGCTTCCTGAGGGAGCTTCTCCATGCAGATGATTCCAGGCATCAATGCTGATGTCTTAAAACAATATGCGCCTAAACCCGGACGCAAGCCCCTTATTCCGCAGTTGAGCGAGCAGGCGCAGGTCGCTTTGATGTGCCGCATGCTATTCAAGGAAGGCTGGAACGAACATATTGCGGGGCATATTACTTATCGCCTTGAAAACGGCAATATACTGACCAACCCTTGGGAGCTGGCCTGGGACGAACTGACCGCCAGCGATATTCTCACATTGGATGAATCTGGAAAAATTATCGACGGGGAGTGGAATACAACGCCAGCTCTGGGCCTGCATATTCAACTGCACAGCTTGCGGCCAGAAGCGAATGTGATCATCCATAATCACGCTCGCTACAGCGGTTTGTGGGCCAATATGCACCGAGTACCGCCGGTCTATGATCAGGCCGGTGCCTATGTTGACGGGCCTCTGCCGATATACGATGAGTATGCAGGTACCTTTGAGGATGAAGATGCTTCTCTGGCGGCGGCAAAGGCACTTGGAGATGCCAAGTGGGCGCTGTTAGCTAACCATGGCTCGTTGGTAGTAGGGCGCGATTTACGTCAGGCGCACCTGCGGGCCATTACCTTGGAATGGCGCAGTATGCGCGCTTACGAACTGGAACAGGTGGGCGGGGGTGTTCCCCTGACCGAAGAGCAGGTTGCTGCAATCGCCTTGCCTGATGCCAACGGTTTTCCCTTTTTGTGGGAAGCGATGGCGCGTAGAGAGTTGCGCGAAGATCCTACTATTCTGGATTAAAAATGTTTGAAACCTTTTACGGACGGAGTTAATTGAATGTCGTTACAGATTACACCGCTGGACAATGTAGGAGTTGAAGTCGCTGGTTTCGATATTACTCAGCCCATGACCGATGAAATCGCCGCTGAACTTGTTTCGCTGTGGGATGAGCATGCAATTTTGCTGTTCCGCGGGCAGGATGTGACGCCTGAAAATCAGATTGCCTTTAGCCGTGTTTTTGGCGAGCTGGAACTGCACCCACTCAAAGCCACTACCTCCGAGGAATATCCGGAGCTATTTACATTGGCAAGCGACCCCGCCCAGGAAAAGTTTATGACAGCCTCCTATAAGGGCGAGGAAATTGTTAGCAAACTGGATTGGCATATGGACCTGCACTACACGGGCAAGCCGAATCGCGGGGCTCTGTTGCGAGCTGTAGTCTGCGCCAGCGAAGACGGCCTCACTGGCTTTGGCGATTTGGCTAAAGCCTATGACGCCCTTGATGATGAAACCAAGGCTTTAGTAGCACAGATAGACGTCACCTACGCATTCAGTATGCAGCGCAGGCACATGCGTTTTGTCGATCTCGAGGGCTACGAGCCCGGTGCCTATAGCCCCAAGAAGCCTTCGGATATCAACTATCCCAATTTTCCGGAAGTGCTGTATCCCGCTGTTGTTACCCATCCAGTTACCGGCAGAAAAGTGCTGGAAATTTGTGAGCAATTTCTGGAGAGGGTAGTTGCACCTCATAAAGCAGGCTTGTCCAACGATGAGGCAGTAGACCTGTTACAGCGCTTGGTAGAGCACACGCGGAAAGCGGAATTTCACTATTTTCACCAGTGGCAGCCCGGTGATATGGTGCTGTGGGACAACTGGCGCGCGATGCATTGCGCCACCGGCACTAAACCAGGAGTAGAGCGCGTAATCCACCGCACCACCATCATGGGAGACGCCACCTTGGGACGAGCCGCGGATGCCTCATAACCCCTTGACTCAAAAGGGCTTCATCCCTATTATACGGCCCCTCACGCGCTTGTAGCTCAGCTGGATAGAGTACCTGGCTACGAACCAGGGGGTCGCACGTTCGAATCGTGCCAGGCGCACCAAACACAAAAAAGGCCACCCAAAAGGGTGGCCTTTTTTGTGTTTGGTACTCCTAGCCGATGCAACGTGCCCCTTCGACAAATGCGCAGCACTGTTCGATTCTCACGCTTATCGTGACCTTCGAACGGCAGCCGAGCGACTACGCCACTAATTTCATTTTTGTAGTACTAATTTGCCCTGCATCGGAGGCTGCGCAATTAGAAGTTATAACGAAAATCTACACCCCACATGCGCGGTGGATCGCGTCTATCCCAGGCAGGGGAGCCGTCGGTAATACTGGAGCGCAGATCGCCACCCAGCCCGCCGGGATCTTTATCATCACGTACGAAGTCGGTAGCATTGGTAATCCACAGTCCCGCCTCCCAACTTCCAGTTGCATCGAGGTAAGACAACCGGGCGTTAAGTTGTTCCTGGTCGTCGAAATCGGGGCAGCTATCTATTGGTGACTCGGTCAGGGTGCCCACTGCGGACGGCCGTGAAATAACCAGCTCACCATCCACGGTATCCAGTTCGTAGATAGCAGACAAATCTCCCAAATCCTCCACGTATTTACAGGAACGCCTGTCCTTTTCGCCTTCCTGCCAGGCCCAGGAAACAGATGCACTCGTCTCGGCGCCGTTGCTGAGGTTGAAAGTGTAGTTGGCTCCGAGGCTGTAGCTAATCTCGGGGGAATCACCGAACTTCTCCCCGCTCTCGTCGACAATGTCACACTGGCCATCTACCGCCCGTCGCCGTTGCCTGTCGGAGTATTTCGCGTCGAGTGTCCCCGCGTTTCCCCATAGCTCCAAGCCATCTGTTGCAGCCCAGGCCACTGTCAGTTCCACTCCGTCTCCCTCGATGTCTGAGACCTCAAACTGGTTGCTACCCGTGCTGGCATTCGGCAAACACTCAGCGGCTATAAAGACCAATTCTTGCAAATTGGCATATTCATAGGAGAAGTATGCGGCATTCACTCGTAGGCTGTTGTCAAGCCATGTCGATTTTATGCCCACTTCATAGTTTTCGACTGATTCAGGATCGAAGGCCGGGTCGTTGTGGGTGTCCCCCACACTGTTAAAGCCACCGGCTTTGTAACCTTCCGCCCAGCTGGCGTAGAGCATCGTATCCTCCAGGGCCTGCCACTCCACGACAATACGTGGGGTGGTGTCATCCCAGTCGGCTTTCTGTCGGGTTGTACCCAGGGTGCCGTTCTCCGGATCCCAATTTCCCTGGGCATCAACGTCAGTTTGCGGGAAAGCAAACCACACACCGAAATCGTTGTATTCGACGAAGCGGCTAAACTCCTTCGTGTCTTCCGTGTAGCGAATACCCGCTGTAATTTCAAGTGTGTCTGTTACCGCCCACGACACATCACCGAACACTGCCCACGCTTCGTAGTCGCCCTGAACATCGATAAATTCTGTGTAGTCTGCCCCCAGCAATGCCTCTTCTCCACTCGTATAGATCCGGTCGAGATCCGGGAAGGCAACCTGCCAGGCGATATCATAGCCAAACCCCGGCTCTACGCTCGAGTAGGGGATGCCGACCTCCGACTCGGTAATGAGCTTGTCCACCGCTTGCGGGGAAAGAATGATGCCGCTGCGTTGTTTGGCGGTTTCTTCGGAGTAATTGAAGCCCACGGTCCAGCGGAATCGATCATGTGACTCGCCCTGCAAGCGAAATTCCTGGCTCCATTGCTTATTGTCTTCTGCATTGAAGTCATCAAACTGATAAAGGATATCGTTGGCTCCATCCTTATTTTCAGGGTTTTCAGTTTGGTACTCACGGTAGGAGGTGATAGAGGTAAACGTGGCAAACGGCAGATCATAGGTCAGGTGGAGGCTGGTGCCGAACAACTCACGGGTCTCGTCATGCGCTGCCCGGGTGGCGGTATTGTCAAAATCTTGTCCCTCTCTAGGCCCGAAAACGGCGCTACTAGCAGGCCGAGAATCCTGGTCTATCTCGTCATATTCCAAGCGCCAAATTACGTCCAACTCTTCTGTTGGCAGCCAGCGAAATGCGGTAGAAATCGCCCAGTTGTTTTGTTCCATCAGATCTTCACCGGTAACGGTGTTGTCAATGAAACCGTCTCGTTCGTTGTACAGTGCGGAGGTACGCCAGAATAGGGTGTCTGTGAGGGGCAGGTTGTAGACTCCTTCAACCTGGAGCCTGTCGTAGTCGCCAACGGTTACCTTGCCCCAACCAGACTGTTCCTCAACAGGCTTGTTGGTTACATACTGGATGGCACCCGCTGCCGCATTGCGTCCAAACAGGGTGCCCTGGGGACCATTGAGTACCTCCACGCGTGCCAGATCACTGAACGCCGATCTCGAGCCCCCGGAGCGACCGATGTAGACGCCATCCAGGTACACACCTACTGAGGGATCCGCCCCGATACCAAAATCAGAGGTGCCAATACCGCGAATCTTGAAAACTGGCTGGTTAGGTGACCTGCTGGTGTCGACGTTGGGCATGTAAAGGCCGAGATCGCCGATGTCCTGAGCCGTAAGGTTTTCAACCTGGTCGGCAGAAAAGGTCTGCACAGCGATTGGCACATCCTGTAAGCCTTCTTCTATTTTCTGGGCCGTGACGACTACAACCTCTAGCTGCGCGGCTGCGGCCAGTTGACTGGTCGTAAGCAATACAATCGTTGAAATACTTCTGCTGAGAATCTTCTTTGTCATGTTTCCCTCTTGGAGCGTTTGATTATTATTTGCTGGCCTACAGGTCATAACTCGCTGAATTATAGAATGGTACGGACAATTTAGCTTGTAAAGGGATGTCGGCAAATCATTTGGCGCGAATCTTTAGGTTTCTTATGGAGAGCTCCCCCGGGATGCCATTCATGAAAATACTCGATATGCGGACAATCCAGCGTAGCCATCGTATGAGGCCGCCAGGGTCCGGGAGCGAGTGATTCGGCGACTCAAATCAGTCCGGCAGGCTGGACGGACCGGGGTGACCCTGTAGCCGTCTCAAGTCTGTTCAACCTTGCTAGGCACTTGCTCAGGCCTGAACACTATTGGAATCCTTGGATCAGTGCGCTTGAAGAATGGGGTAGAGCAGTGGCCTAAAGCAAAGACGCATCTTCTCATTCTCTTGGCGAATATCCGTCAATCAGTTCATCAGGGATTAGCCTTGGGCCCTGTAGGTTCCGGAGACAAATTCAGGAGTAGGGCGGCAGGTGACAGAGTTTATTTAGGAGCTGTCCGAGACGGCTAGCTAAGGCCTGGAGTTTCTACTCTGACTCCAGATATTTTGCACGCGGGAGATATCTGTCTTTGGACCGGATAAGACAGCAGTATCAACGTTAGTCAGCTTCGGGTCGGCTGCGAAATGGCGACAACAGCAACTTGTCTATACGAGAGAACTTACTGTCGCGATCGTATTCAAGACCTAACTCAAAGCTCTCGTGTTGGCAGAAGTCTCGCTTTTTAGCAGTGCCAAATAGATAGTCGAACCACGGCACTACGCCACCATAGTTGCTATTGGTGTAGGTAACGTCGCTGGAGTGATGCACTCGATGATAATCTGGCGTGACAATTACGGCACTTAGGTAACGATCTAGCAGCGGTGGTAATCGCATGTTTGAGTGGCTGAAAAATGTGAGAAAAATGTGTAATACCTGATACGCAAATATTGCCTCGACTGGAACGCCTAGTAGAAGGATCACTGGCGTAAATAGAGGCATGAAAATCAGTGGCTCCAGAGGGTGATGACGATAACTGGTGCTGATATCAACGTCAGTATCTGAGTGGTGAACCGCATGTAGCGGCCACAACAGCGGAATCCGATGAAACATTATGTGTGTTACGTAGCTGAACAACTGTGCGACGACCAACAATGTAAAAAAGGGTAGAAGGAAGCCAGTATCGTAGTGCTGAAACAGCCCCCATTCTTGGTTTTCTGTAAACCCGGCAATGGCGAGCATAATCGCAAAACTGGTGATATTCGTGCCATACCAGGTAATAACCGCCAGTGTGAGATTGTTGCCCCAGCGAGCCCCGATGGGCGCGGTCAGTGTCCGTCGAGGCCACAGCATTTCAGCAGCGATGGTGATGGTGAGCGATAGCCCGGCAATAACCATGATCGCAACGGCACCTGAGCTGAGAAAAAAGAGCCAATCCACTAGCGTGTGCCTCGCGGGTGCGTGTTTGCAATTGCACAACGCTTGAGTGAGATACAGATGTGGGTAATCATGTTTCCTGTCCGGAGTGCTGCTGGCATGGAGTTGCAGATTCTATGCTGAGCACCGAGCCTTAACAAGGCGCAGCGTTAGACTCAGCACTAGGCGTCACATTGAGTGTGTCTTGCCTGGCACATTCACAGAATCCGGTCGCGTCGGATAAAGGAGCACAAACAGATGTTTGGTCGAATACTAGTCGCAATGGTCCTGCTGGGTGCATCTACCGCACTCGTCTGGCAAGTTTTTTTCAACATGGAGCCCGATGCCGGCCCCAAGCCTATTGAGGTGCCATCGACGGCAGAGGGCCAGCCCTATGCACCCAGGGACTGGAATACAGAACATGCCGGCAAACTAAATATTTCTGTTTACACTTTTCGTGATGTTAACCGCAACGGTATTTACGATGTCGGTGACCTGCCGATGGCGGGTATTGTCGTCGACATGACCAAGCCGGATGGAGAGCTTCACCGGGCGAAGTCCAATGTAAACGGCTATGCCAATTTCAAAATGTCCCTTAGTGATGATCAGCAGCCTGTTACCCAGCCGCGTGAAACCTATCAGTTTCAAGTAGTGGCACCACCAGATTGGGAAGTGAGTTCCGCAAATGCAGTGCAATCGGTTCACTTTCTACCGCTAGCAGGGTCGGTTGCTGGATTGATTGCCCAAGAGGCGCCGCAATGGGTTGGGTTGATGACAAATCTGAGCATTACCGGTGGATTGGTTACTGCCAAGCCGCAGCCATTTCCCCCTGATCTGCAAGTGTGGCTGCATGATCCGCAGGGTGAGTCGCAGGAGTTGACGGTAAGAGATGGCCAATGGGAGACACCGGCCTACCCGGGCAACTGGCGATTGCTTGTCAGTAGCCAGACATTGAATTGGGCGGTAGAGCGGACAATAGTTGTCGCGCATTCGCCGGTGGTGTCACTGCCGCTGGTTATTGGCGAAGAGCCCCGGGAGGCATTGCGGCAGGCTCAGGTGGAGAACTTTGATTGGCTGCTACGCTCGACGATAGATAAAATCCCTAACGGCCACGGTGGATTGGATTGGGACTACCTATTGGCGGTAGATAACCAGCAGTACGGTGGCCCTGGCTACGTCAATGGCCTAGTCAGTGGGCATGCGGTGGCCTATAACAGTTCAGGTCACCCGGTGACTATCTCTGCACCAGCGGGCTCGGTGTTTGATTTTGTCGGTGGCTATTTCAGCATTGCCTGGCCGGCAGCACAGGGAGAATTGCTCGATGTTGTCGCGTGGCGGCATGGTGTGGAGGTGGCGCGCCACGCGGTCGAGCTTTCCTACCTTGGGCCGGTATGGATTGATGCCCAGTTGCGCGGCATTGAGAAGCTTTCGCTGTCTACGCGGCATTACTGGCAATTTGTGGCGGATGATCTTTTCTACCAACTGCCTGCAGAAGATACTGCAAACTAGCTGTGCGTTCCCAAACCCCAGCCACAAGCCCATCAACAATGAGTCCGGCACGTACGGCCATGCACTTCGCTCTACTGGTATTGTGCGCGACATTATGCGGCTGCTCCGAGCGAGAGCTTCCGCCACTGGCTGATATCATGCTGCGCGATGTCCCGGATATGCCGCAGCAGGGCCCTGTGTTCGATGCTCGGTATGAAAACGATACGCTGTGCGGGCCTGTCGCCGTATCCAACTCTTTGGCGTGGCTGAAAGGCGGAACGACCGAAGCGCAGCAGATCGAGTTGGTGAATTATCTCGCACACTATCGTTACATGGGCACTCGTCCCACTGTGGGTACCAATCCCCTTGGGCTGATGCACGGTCTGGAGAAATATCTAGCGGAGCAGGCTTTGCCGTACGCGAGTGTGTCTTATGCGGGAGTGCGCGACCTACCGGAAAAGTATCTGGCTTCAGCGCCATTCTCAATACAGTGGCTGCATGCAAGGCTAGCTGCCCAGTCGGCTATTTGGCTTAATCTTGGGTGGTATTCCCAGTGGATTCCAGGAATCTATGAACGTGAAGGAGGGCATTGGGTAACGCTTGTTGGTTTTCGTAATGGGCGCTTGGTAATACACGACCCCGGTCCTTGGCAGGAGCTGATCGAACCGTTACCGATGAAGTTGCGAGAGAACAGCATTATTTATGAGCAGCAGTGGAAACTTGCCCCGTTGATCGCAGAGTTGGAGGATTTTCCGTCCCCCAGAGGGGGACGGACATTTATCGATGGTGCGGTGGTGTTGGAACTGGATAACTGAGCGTAGTCGCCCCGTTAAATTGGACAGCCGCCATTGCCACAGCAAACCTGCATTTCGCAGCTGCCGCCGGGTGCCAGAACGGTGGATGGCTTGTCGTCGCATTGACCCTCGAGCGAGCCGCCGCGGTTGCCACCATTGCCCGAGCGTATAAAAATTTCCTGAAGGGAGTAGCCGGGATTCAGGTCGATGTCGTTGATTTGCTGAGGAACCCCCGTGTTGTTAAACACTTCGTGGAAGCCAGGGAAGGGAATAGTGACAACGCCACCACTACTATCTGACAGCTGCACACTCGCATCCGCGTAGGCATCGTTGATCAGCTTTATGCCGCTGCCGCCAGAAGCCAGAGCGCTGGCTGCAATCGCCAACATAAGGAACTGTCCACCAGAGCGATTGCTATCTTTCATAAAGCGCACTGCCACCAACCCTAGTAGCCCTGCGAGTACCACCAGGCCGACTCCGCCTAGCATTGGAACTGATTCTGAAGCGGGAATGTGACCAACGCTACCACCGGCCAGAACCTGTGAGCTAGTCACTGCGAGAGCCGCTGCGGCGGCCAATTTCCTTGCTTGAGTTGTAAATATTTGCATTATGTATGCCTTTTAGGGGGATGTTGCATTTGTTTTGGCAGCGGCTTTTTATTTGGACATTGGTTGTATTTCAATGTGTAGCTCATCCAGAGCCCGGAGATGTTCCGGAGGCAAATAGAGGAGTAGGGTTGGCGGGCGGGAGAGTTTATGGAAGTTGGGTTGCAGGGAGTCTGCCTAAGGCCTGGGGTTCCTACTCGAATCCCAAATGTTTCCATAGGCAGGTTCTGGTTACATTGGACAAAAAATGCCTTTTTACTCCACACTGGCCGTGCTATTTTCTGTCATAAATCCACGATAGCAACGGCCAATCAGCATGGACAGTTTAGTTAGCGGTGATCTGGGCAATATCGTTATACCGGCGGTTATGGATGGCATCTCCAACTCGCGTGGTGAGGCGTTTTTCAAAGCGATTACCCAGCGAATGAGCCTGGCAGTAGATGCCGACTACATTTTTATCGGCCGACTGATAGAGAACGACACTAAAGCGCGCACAATCGTCGTGTGCAACGCGCATGAATTGATTCCCAACTTTGTCTACGACCTTAAAGATACTCCCTGTGAACGCGTGGTCACCGCTAGTGCCCAGTTACACTCCGAGAATTTGCAAGAGATGTTCCCTCGAGACCTAATGTTGGCCGACATGAATATTAACGGTTACTACGGCTCACCACTGAGTAGTAGTGATGGAGTCGTTATCGGTCTCTTGGTCGTGATGTATGAAAATACAGTTCCAGATCCTGGCCGCGTAGAAAGCATCTTCGACTTGTTTGCAGGCCGTATCTCTGCCGAGATCGAAAGTACTGAAAAAACGCTGGCGCTAGAGTTGCTCAATAAGCAGCTGGAGGAGCGTGTGGAGGCTCGGACTATCCAACTGGAGGCCGCCAAGCTAAAAGCTGAGGAAGCGGACGCTGCCAAGTCGGTATTCTTAGCTTGTATGTCCCACGAAATTCGTACGCCGATGAATAGCGTTCTGGGCATGGCGGAACTGCTGGAAACCACTGACCTAAATGTTCAGCAGAGTGTCTACCTGAAGGCCCTGTGCGAGTCCGGCGGGTCCCTGATGCATGTGGTCGATGACATTCTCGACTACACCAAAATATTTACCGGAGAATTAGATTTCATTAACGAGGATTTCGTCATAGTAGATTGGATAACATCACTGACGACACCTTACAGCTCAACTCTTCCCGCCGATGTGAAATTTCACGTAGAGTTCGGGCCTGATCTTGCAGACAGATACAACGCCGACCGAAGCCGACTGCAGCAAGTGCTTACGAACCTGCTGAACAATGCGGTTAAGTTCACGTCAGCCGGCAACATTCATCTAAAAGTTCAGAAGATCACGGACCAGCCAGGCGGACATGTCCTGCAATTCTCAGTGACTGACACTGGTATCGGCATAGCCGTGGAGGATCTAGAACAAATTTTTGAGCCGTTTACCCAGGCAGGCTCATCCATCACGCGCAAATACGGCGGTACCGGTCTAGGGCTTTCCATTTGCAAAAGAATTGCTACATCAATGAACGGAGAAATTGCCGTGGAAAGCGTTGAAGCCCGCGGCTGTTCTTTTCACTTCACAGTCCCGTTGCGGATTGTTGCTGAGAAATCAGTTGCGGAATCTGAAGAGGTTGCGGACACAACGTATTCCGATTTAAAGATTCTTCTGGTTGAAGACAATCTCGCCAATCAGTTTCTAACCGTTGCGCAACTTCAAATTCTTGGGATAACGCCCACTATTGCGGACAATGGTGCGGTGGCGGTAAAAATCTTATGCGAAGATCAGGAGGAATTTGATCTCGTGCTAATGGATTGTGAAATGCCTGTAATGGACGGTTTTGAAGCCACCCGTGACATACGCGCTTGGGAGCAGGCTCGGGGCAACAAAGAGACGCTAATTTACGCGTTAACGGCTCACGTACTTTCTCAAAACACCGGCAGCTGTGAGGAAGTAGGCATGGATGGCAAGCTCACCAAGCCAATAAAAATTGCAGACTACGTTCCGGTACTTGATAGGGCTTCGAACGCTAATACAAATTCGTAAAGAGGAACTACTGCAAAGTATAGGAATTATAAAGTGGGTGTGGCGAAAAGATTGTCTATTCCGGTTTGGTCGGTGAGGCTAGCATTTTGATGAAAGGTCAGCTGTTGCCCGAAAACTGGATTCGTATCGCTGAGCTTGTAATCGATATCAGTTTATTTTTTGAGCTGCAATCCGCCGCCCGCCGTGACGAAATCCCATAGGGCCATAGCAGGCTCGAACGGCACTACCAGCATCCAAAGCGTTACGATGAAAAAAGGCCGACCCAAAAGGGTGGCCTTTTTTGTATGGCTCTTTTCGTATGTAGAGATCTGCTTTGTTCAGTTTGCCGTCCCGTGGCTACGAAATAATAATTCGTAGGCATACATGTTTAGATTGAGATCAAAAACGGGCTGTCGCGCTATAAGATGGCCACATTTCTATCCTGTGAAAAGCCTGTCAGCATGACGTTTTCGACAAAAAAAGGGGTGGTCACCACTGGTAGCCACCCCTTGATTTTTGCTGTTGCGACGGTCTTAGAAGCATAGTCGAGCGCCAAGCACAATTGAATCGACATCAACGTCGGTATCGTTGTTGTCAGTATCATCGACCTCTGTGTGAGAAAAGGCCAGTGATAGGCCCACTTGCTCGCTGACAAACCATTCGCCGTGAGCGCTGAATTCGTTGGCTTCAATGCCGAAGTTGTCAAACCTGCGGTAACCGGTACCAAAGCCCAGGTTATCGCAGATGTACCATGTGCCGGCTACGTTGAAGCTGTCAATGTCGTCATCATCGTCGGCATTCACATTCTCGTAGCTGCCTTCCAGATTAATGGTTCCTTGCCGTAGTTTCTACAGATGTTCTATTGCGAGTTCGTAAGCATCGACATCACCAGCATCAATATTAGCCGCCCCGTCTTCTTCTGCGTCACTGGTGCGGTACGAGACCAGCACGGTAGCGGTGTCTGTGACGTATACACCAAACCCAAGGCGATAAAAGTCGATATCGGAGATCTCAGGCGTTTGCAGGCTCCATGCGCCTCCGAAGATCAGGGGGACGCTGTCAAGATCAAGAACATAACGGCCATCGATACCGAACTCGTCGCCGTCCAGGTCTTCGACAGTATCGTCCAACTCAGTATAAAAATAGTAGGCGGACATTCTGGACGCGTGATCCAGGAAAGCCGCTTCCGATAAGGGGCCCTTGCTGGTATCAACGGAATTCAGGAAGAAAGAACCGCCGATGGCCAATCTGCCTACGTCACCGTCGTCTTTGCCTATATCGATTCTGCTGCGGTAGTAGGCGCCGTCGGCTTCGAACTGATAGTCAGCCTGGGCTGTCGCGGATATCGCCAAGGCAATGGTGGCCATGAGTACAGTTTTCTTAAACATTTGAAGCTCCTTGCGGGTTTAATTGCTGCTGCCCCTGTTTGACTCTGGGAATGGCGGGATTGTAGGCAAGGTTCGGGACCCCAACATGTGCGTTTTGGCTTGAAATTTTTGAATAATTCACTTGCTCCCTAAGGGTTCAAATGGAGGCGTAGTAGTGGGGGGGGATGAGTTGGAATAAGTTGGATTGGAGCCCAAGGACGAGAGGGACAATAGGGTCTCTCATATCCCCTTGCATATCCCATCGGATATGGGAGACCTCTGACGCTTCGGACGGATTCCCTAGTGTGGAGGTTGTTTAGACCTCTGACAAAGATATCGATTTAACTTGTTGATCGGCCCAAAAAGTAGAGTCGAGATAAAGCTCTGATAGTTCCGCTAGCGTTAACCCTCCAAATTCGATGCGGCTAACATCGTTTTCTTCCATTGCATACACGCATTTCAACGCGCTGCCTAAGTGGCCTCGTCCATTGAGTAATGCGAGTTTTAACTCTTCCGAAAGGGGAAGTTCCTCTAGTATTTCCTCGAGGGGCAGATCGAGCATCGCTTCCAATGTCGAAAACAAGCCAATGGTGAAGTAGCTTTCAGGCTTCGCGCGTCCGCTTTTGCGCGCCAGTTGCTCGCAAGTTCTCGCCCTGACTAACGCCATTTTACTGAGTTCATTTGGTTTTTTTGATACGGATGTCAGGGCGATTAAGGAAATCCAATTTTTAATCGTGCTAAGACCCAGAAAAATCACGGCACGTTGAATGGAGTCTATCTTTGTCCTTATACCGCTGGCCGGCGAATTGATAAACTTCAGTATTTTATGGCTTAGAGCCACATCTGTTTTGATAATGGCGCTGAGTTCTACTACATCCAGATCGGGTTCATTAATCTTATTCACCAGGCGCAAGACTGATACCTGATTACTTTCCAGTCCTTTTCCTTGGACTACTGTCGGTTTGGCAAAGAAATATCCTTGATAGTAATCGAATTCCAGCGTTTTGAGGAACTCGAATTCTTCATAGGTCTCCACTTTTTCAGCCAGCAACTTTATATTTTTCCGCTTAAACTGGGATACATGGTCCTTAATTTCAGACCGGCTCAAAGCCATAATGTCAATTTTGATGATATCGGCCAAGCTAACTAGTGGTTGAAGATTCTCACTATAGATAAAATCATCCAGGGCGATAGTATGCCCTTGCGCTTTTAATGTCGTTAACGTCTCGATAACTTGCTCGTCAGGGTTAACGTCTTCAAGTACTTCGAGGACTACCTGACCCGGGGGGATGACGACGCGCTCAGGCTGTTCAAGGAAAAATTGTGTAAGATTGATGAAAGCTCGATATTTCCCAACCAACCTATCCAGACCAATATCGGCGAAGGTGTTGAGCATTACTTGAGAAGTAGCTCTATCACCGTCGATAACATTCGCATTTTCTTCATCCCCGTGGCTACGAAATAATAATTCGTAGGCATACACATTTAGATGGTGATCGAAAATAGGCTGTCGCCCTATAAAAATGTCCACATTTCATTCCATTAAAATTATCTTGCGTCAGTTTAGCAATAATCTCAGGGCTCTTAGTTTTATTTGAAATTACTTTGACCGAGTATTCAGCGACTACGAAAGAAGACTTTTTGTCGAATGTATCAAACTGTCAGCCACTCGATCAAGTAAAACCACCTGAGAGGTGAAGTTAACCACTTGCGCCACCTGATCGCTATGGGTTTTGTGGTCATAGGCGAGCCGGCAGGGCCATAACAGCCTATAGACTATTATGAGTCCATGGCGGCAGGAAGGCTTATGCAGGAGGCCCGGACCACGCTCCAAACAGAAAAATGCCACCGCAAAAGGTTGGCATTTTTCTGTTTGGAGCTCTTGGCCGATCCGAAGTGCCCGTTCGATAAATGCGCCAGCATTTGGTCCGGGGTGCCTAGCCTAATAAGCTGGGAGATGCCTAGCCCGATAATCCCGAGCGGGGGCCGTAAAAGGCCCTGGCCTGTCGTGGGTCAATCTCGCGCACAACTTTCCCGAAACTGGAATTGTGCTGCGTGACGAACTTAATCGTCCTGCCCCTGAGCTTCCAACGCCAGTTGATGCTGCACCAACTCCATTGCGGACTCTTTAGCGAATTGCTCACCAAGAGATGCCAGATGCGGCGGGGTTATAGGGATACTCCTTAAACGATATTGTCGCCGAATTAAAGCATCCGTTAAACTGGGGGAGCTTCAGTCTGGCCCCTCACAATCTACAATCAGCAGGAGAAGGCTGGCCAGAAAAAGTGCTCTATTTTGCAGCGCTTGCAGTCTAAGTCCGAGTTGACTCCCAACTGCTATGATCCAGAATTCCGAGTCTTGCATCAGGCTCTGGGCACGTTTTACAGTTTCATCGCATGCACTGTCGTGAAGTCATCAACATAACCAATAAATACCACACAAATACTGTAATGAAATACGCAATTCTCTCTGAATTTAGCCGTCATTAGCAATACTAGTGGCATAATACGATCATGGGTTGCATAAGCGGGGGTGAGACCGGTGATAGGAGATAGGAGATAGGTGAAAGGTGAAAGGTGAAAGGTGAAAGACGGGGAAGACTGCGGAGAATGGCGGGTGTCACGTTGATTGAATTACTGCTCATCATCACCATTGTCAGCGTGTTGACAATGGTGGCACTGCCGGCCTACAAAAGTGCCCGCGAAAAACTCAATATTGGCGATGCCACGGCAGACCTGATGCATATTAGTCAGCAAATTACGCGCTATTATGCCGACTGGAAAACATGGCCCTCTGATCTGGACGCGATCGGCTCAAACCTTACCGACCCCTGGGGAAATGACTACCAATACCTCAATATGGCATTAGTCCAAGGCCATGGCCTAAAACGTAAAGATCGCAATATGGTTCCTCTGAATACAGACTATGATTTATACAGCAAAGGCCCCGACGGCGAATCAGTCAATGCTTTAACAGCGCAGCAGAGCAAGGACGACATAATTCGAGCCGGTAACGGGCAATATCTTGGCATAGCAGAAGATTATTCGTTCTAAGAACTCCCCCGGGAGCACACCATTTTTCCTGACAGGTACTATTACGCGTCGAATATTTGCGATTTTCCTCTTTTTCGCTCTAGCGCCTGTCAGTATTTTTTCCTATCTTATTATCGACAGAATTTCTGGTGCCACTGAGCAACAAGTTGAAGAAATTTTGCAGAGTGAGACCAGTAATCTTTCCCACTTGATTCTGGAACGACTGAAGTTTGTAGAGAGTATTCTTAGCATAAACCAGAATAAGCTAAGCGGTGATTGGGATCGCATTCAGGTAAAGGAAATTCAACAGTCTTCTTCGGAGCAGATTGAAATTTTGGATCGACAAGTCCTTGCTGCGTCACTGACATCAGGCGTGTTGCAGCAGTTGGCAAGCGGGAGATCAATCATAATCGCGACAGGTAGCGCGGGCTCTGTGCATCCAACAACTATGGTCAAACAGCTCATGCCGGGCGAGATTGACTCACCTTTCATTACTTTTGGTTTATCGGAACAAGATATCCTCAGTCCTGAAGAAGAAAGAAACCTGAATAATCAGGTCTGTGTTATTGGTGCCGAGGGTGCCTTGTTCTACGCAACCAACGAGTTATTGTGTACTGCTTTCAACGCGGAGCATGGCGGCCATGCGCAGTACAAAGGTCACCTTTTGTTTGGTGCGGACAAGCAGTACTTCGCCAGCTACCGCAGTTTGTTAATGGGCCCGAAATTCGCCACTGAGGATTGGCTGGTAGTAGTGGTGCAACCTACCCGAGACCTATTCCTGTCTTCCGCCGTGTTTAAAAGCAACTTCTACTTCATCGCGGTGGCTGTGATCCTTTCACTGGCGCTGGCCAGCCTCTATTTCATTAGAATTCGAATGGCGCCCTTGTCAGTGATTATGGAGGGAATCGAGCGGGTGAGTTCGAAACGCTACAACCAGCCCGTGGAAGTGTACAGTGGAGATGAATTTCAGGAGCTGGCCGAAGCAATTAACAAGATGTCCGGTCAGGTGTCCCAACAACTCAATACAATGGCTTCCATGTCCGAGATTGACCAACTCATGCTCTCGCGGCAGACGATGGGTGATGTAATACGAGTTGTTCTGGATAAAGCGGATTCAATTTTGCCTTGTGAGGCCGTAGGGCTCGTTCTAATGGAGGATGAAAGTAAGCGCGGGGAAGGGCAGGAGAAAGTAAAAGATGGGGCTACACTTTATTTTCCCGCGAGTTCTCCTAACCAGTCTGTTGAAGAGTGCCGAATTGCTTTGCTGCCCGGCTGGACTGAGCATTTACACCAGAACTCAATTTGGTTAAGACGAAGCAGACCAAAAGATGACCAATCACTCTTTAGTCACTTTAAGCAGCCTATAGGTACCCTGTGCCTCCTTCCTTTGCGGCGCGGCGAAAAACTCGCCGGTTTTGTTTTGCTGGGCTATTCCAGGCAGCCAGAACGAGACGAGGAGGCTGAAGCTGTTGCAAAAAATCTCGCAGACAGAATTTCAGTTGCCCTCGCCAATTCAGAGTGGGAAGAAAAGCTTTTCAATCAAGCGCATTACGATTCTCTCACCGGGCTTCCCAATCGCTTGTCCATGCAGGATCGAATCGACCTCCTGGTGAAACAGTGCTCGCGTTCGGGCAACGCCTTTGCTGTTTCATTTATCGATTTGGACGATTTCAAGCTCGTTAATGATGCCCTGGGTCACATAGTAGGCGATGAATTAATTGAAGTGGTTGCCAATCGTCTGAAGGGCTGTGTTCGCCAGGGTGACATGGTTTCGCGCATGGGTGGTGATGAGTTTGTATTTATCTCCACAGCCTTCCCCTCAAATGAAAGCGCAGCGTTAACCATGTCGAGAATTTCCGAGAAAATTCTTCAAGTAGTAGCCGAGCCAGTGGATATAGGTGGCCGTGAGATTCGCGCTTCTGCAAGTATGGGCATTGCCATTTACCCACGAGATGGGGATGACTCCATCGCATTGCTGAGGAATGCTGATGCTGCGATGTACGCGGCGAAAGATCAGGGCAGAAGCAGCTTTCATTTCTTTTCGGAAAAACTTAATGAAGAGTCTGTTGCGCTGATGACGTTGAGCTCGGATATAAAGCGAGCACTCAATGAGGGAGAATTTGAGCTTCATTATCAACCCAAGGTAAACCTGCAGGCGGGTAGTCTGGTCGGTGCGGAGGCATTGATTCGCTGGCATCACCCAACGCGAGGTATGGTCCCTCCGAATGAGTTTATTGACGTCGCCGAACGGTTGGGCATTGTTGGGGCGATAGGAGACTGGACTCTGCGCGAAGCCTGCCGACAGATCAAGGTCTGGGATGCCCTGAAATTGCGGCCACCGCGAGTGGCGGTGAATATGTCGGCAATTCAAATTCAGCAAGAGGACATAGCCGCCAAGCTTCGACTATTACTTGAAGAGTACCAGATTGACGCACGGTATCTTGAGCTGGAAATAGTTGAAAGTGTATTGGTCAAGGATATTGTAGCTGCGAGTAAGAAGCTTGACGATATTAGAGAACTGGGAGTGCATATTAGCGTAGATGACTATGGGACCGGTTATTCCTCACTCAGCTACTTAAAACATTTTCCAGTAAACGCGCTGAAAGTTGACCAGAGTTTTATCGTCAATCTCTGTACCGACGCCTATGATCAGGCGATAGTGGCGTCGACCATTTTGCTGGCTCATAGCCTGGATCTCGTGGTTATAGCCGAAGGTGTTGAGACGGAGCAGCAGGTGAAGATGCTACAGAGCTTGGGGTGTGATCAGATACAGGGCTATTTCTGCGGTAGGCCAGTCCCGGCGGAGGATTTCGCTACGCATCTTCAAGGCACGCAACAATTTCTGCCCGGCGTCATCACGAATTAAAAATTGCGCAATACAGTTTCAGTTCCAACCCTTCCGATTTTTTCCCGCAGCCCCCAATAGGCTCCCCACGTCCTTGGCCAATTGTTGATAAGGCGTCTGGACTGCAAGTGATTAATGAGGACAGATATTGTTGCTAGGAACGTGCCTCTAAATGATTGCTTTACAAGGGGCTAGTAACTCCCAATTGTCACTACGAACCAGAGGGGCGCAAGTTCGAATCGTGCCAGGCAGGGTTCAGTATTTTACTTCCAATCTCGATTGGCCACAGCCGCCTGGGATTCAGGCAGTCTTGCACCGGAAGTTCGTGGATCGCTTTGGGTCACTCCAACCACCAGCTCTCCAATTCGTTCTGTAGGTCGAGCAGCAGCTGGGAGTGTTCGGGAGTGTCCACCTCGTTGATGGTTTCGTCCGGGTCGAGCACCAGGTTGTGTAGCCGGTCGTCACCGACTTCGACATCCACAAGTTTCCAGTCGCCGACGCGAATCCACCGCTCCAACAGGGTTCCCGACGGTTCTATAAAGAGTAGCGGTGAACGGCTGCCGTAGGCAGACGACTCAGACGGAGGCGGGCCAAGAAGCGCTCTCCCGGGGAAGTCATCATGGTATGCGCCCGCAATGGAAAGGATTGTTGTGGTCACATCTACCGCATTGGCGAGCTCCATACGCTGGCTGGCCGCATTTGAGGGGTGGCGTATTAACAACTGAGTCCGAATGCCGTGCTCGTAAGAGCTTATCTTACTATTGGGCTCTGGAACCTCACTGATAGCTGATTGTACGTACCCGTTGTCGGCCATGAAGATCACGACGGTGTCTTCGTCGACTCCCTGTAGCAGCTCTCCAACCACGGCGTCGAACCATGAGATCATGGCGAAATACTCAATGGTCGCTGCGTTCAGGCCCAGTCCTTCGTACAAAGCCCGGTAC
The DNA here is from genome assembly GCA_047611225.1 of Halioglobus sp. Taxonomy (GTDB): domain Bacteria; phylum Pseudomonadota; class Gammaproteobacteria; order Pseudomonadales; family Halieaceae; genus Marimicrobium. The sequence continues at coordinate 183,129 of JBLFWP010000002.1, read as the reverse complement.
TCGCTGGGCGCATCGTGAGGAGCATGTGGCATGAAGGGGCTAAACCATATGAACCACGGAGAAGTAGTCTCTGCCATGAAGTCGAAAATGGGCTGCAAGGGCACCGTCCGCCCGAGTTCGACGCTTCCAAGTCCGAAAATGCTGTCGAACGAGTGGAAGTCCGTAAAGCCGCGTAAGCTAGGGTTACCTTCCCAGAACTTCCCTGCTTGATAGGATGAATAGCCCGCGTTTAACAGCCGGTCGGTGACGGTTGGAAAGTTGCCTAACCGTGGGCCCGATATGTATGTGACACCGTGGCTATGCTCTGGCAATCCTGTCAGCAGGGTTGCGAAGGTTGGGCGGCAGGTACTTGATACATAAGTTGCAGGAAAACGAACCGATTGTGCAGCAAGAGCGTCGATTGATGGTGTCTGTAATTGTAGGTGGCCGGCGAAGCCATAGTGGTCGTGAGACAAGTCGTCCGCGAGGATCAGCAGGATATTGGGTTGCACGACGTTGGGTTCAAATACAGCCCGCAATGGCAACGTAGTCTGGCCCGCAAACTGGGCCACCGATGCAGCAGGCAAGATGTAGGTGCAATCAGGATATTGAGCTCCGCAGCCTTCCCAGCCTGTAAATGTCCATCCGGCATGGGGCACCGCGGTATAGGTGACGTTGTAATCTCCGGTGATGAGATTGTTACAGGGTTGTTCTGCCACTGAACAATCATGCAGGCCATCGGATGAAACAATGTTCCCTTGGCCCACGATTTCCAAGGGGTGGTAGCACGCCGTAACGAAGGCGAGGAGTACGAGGGCTAAGACGGTTCGCATAGAAATGCACCTTTGATCGACCAGCTACGGCTGCACTTGAGAAGGGTGACGGGCAGGGCAGCGATAGTTCTGGTGCGAGCTTTTTTATTTTCTTGCACCAGTATACTCCTTCCTGCTTTTGAGAGAATAGGTAAAATAAACCGTTATATATCAATGTCTTAATATGTAAATAATCCACTATATCTCCCTAATGTTCCAGCTTTACTCGGACCCCGGCTCGGTATGGCTATTGTGCCCGCACTTTAGAGGTGTTCAGGCTGTTCAACTTGACTCCGGTTACCATGGTAAGAGCTTCGCCAGTGTTCGTATCCATCTTCCGAATTCCTAACGTCCTCTTTTTTTGGGCGATTTCAACCGGTCGGAAATTTCAATCCTTACTCAGATTTTTGCCTGCGTCTGCTATGGCACAAAGCAGACCACGCGCTTTCCCAGTTCACTGGTACCAATGCTTGAACAATTGAGGAGATTGCTTGGCCGTTAGTATGTGGAGAAACTCCCCGTGCGTGCGTTGTCATAGCACTCATCTTTGCGACTCATACTCGACACCAGGCGATGCTCCTTAAGTACCTGCTGATATTCGCCTAGATACAACGTACTGCCTTGATCAGAATGCACCATCAAACGGGACGAGGCTTTCCGCGTTTCGATGGCATGCCGTAAGGATCGTTGTGCAAGAGTGTTGGTGAGCGGGTTGTGCATCGATCATCGCTCGATCTTGCGCGAATACCAATTGGTGGGTGTCCTGTATTTCGCTGCAATTCGTTTGCCCGTGTTACTGATTGCCCGCAGGGCGTTCCAGGTATAGGCTCATTTCACCGCCCCGGCTCTCATGTTTTTGGGCAAGCCATTCTTTTCTGGCTGCTCTTATCAGATGATTTTCGAATAATTTGGATGCCGGGTATAACGGTAGTAGAAGGGCCATTAATACATATTGAGAGAAGGTGGGCTTATGTTTAGCCCGAAGTTTGGGCAGATTTCTCGCTGGGGCCCGAAAAACTCCAAGAGTGAGCAATTTTTTTCTAATCTTGTCCAATTGTCTTTTTGCGTCCGAATGAATCGCCTGATTGGAATCAGTAAGTATGCGAATGAAACTCAAGTTATTGCTAGTAATCCACTCGATCGCATCGTGGTAGGACCCCGAGTAGAACTCTCTTACTAATCCGAACTCCAGTGCTTTGCACTCACTACTGAGCTCCTGGGTCGTGAGTCGTCTGACGTGTCCTTCATCTTCGAAGAAAAACCTGTTCCCGCAACTCGCGTCTATACCGTCCTTTCGCAATGAACAAATGGTATGGGAAAGACTACCGGGGTTGCCGCAAGGCAGAATGTGAAGCATGGATGCACGAGGTTTCAAGTGCTCATTCATCTGCTGCAGAACCTCGCTGACATCGTACACATGCTCAATAACATGGTGGCTGAACAGGAAGTCGAAGTGCTTTGGAAGGTCGTTCTTGTCTTCAGGCTCAAAGAAATGGCAGTGCGGGTATCTTTCTTTTGCTGACCGAACTGCGGTCTTACTCAAGTCTGTGCCAAACACTTGCCACTTGGGCAGCGCTTGTCGAATAACCTCCGTAAAGACACCGTTCCCGCAGCCGAAATCCAGTGCTTGTCCCTGCTCAGGTAGTGGTAGTTGGCGAATTACCTCATAAACGCGCTGCTTCTTATGGTGTGGCCATTCATCCATATACCCCTGAGCGTAACGTTCCTCATAGAAACTAGCGGAGAATTCTTTGTTATAGAGCGCGGTAGTAGCCTTGGTTTTAGTATTTGTCACGCGGGCGGTGGCCTCGGCATTTGAACGCGGGTTTGCTAGTAGTGCCCCCACTATATGCCGCCTACAGCGAGTTTTCTAGTTTGGCAATGTAAACGTCAGCTTGCCTCTGCGCGTTGCCGATACCAGTGCCACGCGCCTCACTTGTCACGAAGTGTTGGGAAACGGTGCAGATCCAAAATGTGTGATGGATGAATTGGAAGACAACGAGCTGACTCAAAAGCCGTTTCCCCGCAGCTCTATTTCGAGCCTGCCTAATAGGCGATTATGTCGCCTTGGTCTTAGGTACTTTTTTGCTCCGCTGCTTGTGGCGCTTTGAATCTCCTACAGATAAGCTAAGATAACGTCAGTACGTCTATAGACAGGTCGAGAAACTGTGCTGTTTCTAAACAGAGAGATGCGATGAGCGATAAGCCAATTTACGTAACACAGCCGGATCTCCCTCCACTTGAGGAGTTTTTGCCTTATCTTGAAGAGATATGGGATAGTAAAATTCTGACGAACAAAGGTCCCTTCCACCAAAAATTTGAAGCTGCGCTGTGCGAATATCTGGGCGTTGATCATCTAGCTCTATTCGCAAATGGTACTCTTGCTCTGGTTACCGCGCTGCAGGCATTACGCATCTCGGGAGAAGTCATTACCACGCCATATTCGTTTGCTGCCACCTCGCACTCGTTGTTGTGGAACAATATAAAGCCCGTTTTTGTTGATATTGATCTCGAAAATTGCTGCCTGGACCCAGAACGTATTGAAGAGGCGATAACACCCCAAACATCTGCCATATTGGCTGTGCATTGTTACGGTAACCCCTGTGCGGTAGAGCGCATTCAAAATATAGCTGACACGTATGGTTTGAAAGTAATCTACGATGCTGCCCATGCTTTTGGTGTGCACTACAAGGACGAAAGCCTACTCAGGCATGGTGATTTGTCCGTCCTCAGCTTTCATGCCACAAAAGTGTTTAACACATTTGAAGGTGGCGCCATTATTTGTCCAGACGCAAAAACTAAACAGCGAATTGATTATCTGAAAAACTTTGGTTTTGCGGACGAAGTGACGATTATGGCTCCCGGGATTAACGGCAAGATGAGCGAATTTAACGCAGCGCTTGGTCTGCTGCAACTCGAGCATGTGGGTGCCGCGATTACACGTAGGCAAGAGATAGAAGCCCGCTATCGAGAAGGTCTAGCGAATGTGACTGGTGTTTCGCAGTTGCCATTGCAGGCTGATACTGTGAGTAATTCGGCTTACCTTCCTATCTTTATTGATGATGATTTCCCACAGTCACGTGATGACTTCTACCAGAAAATGAAGGACTCGGGCATCCATGGTAGACGTTACTTCTATCCGCTAATTAGTGATATGCCCATGTATCGCGGACTTCCCAGTGCGCGGGAGGAAAATTTGCTTTGCGCACGACAAGCGGCAGACAGAGTTATTTGCCTGCCCCTTTATCCTGCGCTGGAAGATAAGCAGGTTGATGCCGTCCTTCGATGTTTTCGCTAGCCTCTATCGGCTGGGCATGAACATTCGAGCCCCCCTGTTTGTTATCGGTAACCCTCGCTCCGGCACATCGCTTTTGAGGTTGATGTTAACCAGCCATTCAGAGGTAGTAATACCGCCTGAATGTGGATTTATTGTTTGGTTACACGAAAAACACGCAGACTGGACGTTGCGTAGTGCGCAGGACGAGCAAGCTCGGTCATCTTTTTTGAACGATTTACTGGATTGCAAAAAATTCGATACCTGGGGTCTTTCGCGAAGTCAGGTGGATGCACAGATTCTGGCATCACAGCCCAAAGACTATGCTGCCTTGTGTGCCGTTGTCGCTTTGGCATATGCAAATACGCAATCTAAGCAGGTAACCTTGTGGGGAGATAAAAATAATTTCCATACGCAGTATTTAGCGATGCTGTCAGATCTTTACCCCTCTTCGCGGTTTGTGCATATTGTTCGCGATGGGCGTGATATTGCGGTTTCCTATCGCGCAGTGATGGCGGCTGCTTCGAGTAGCCCCTATGCGCCGAATCTAAGTACGGATATTCGCGAGATTGCATGTGAATGGTCCGCAAATGTCATACAGGTTGGTGATTATCTTTCCCAACTCCCCGAGTCGAGGCGGCTGCTGGTTCGGTATGAAGACCTTGTCAGGCACCCGAAGGCTTGTGTGGAAAATATGTGTGAGTGGCTTGCTCTAGAGTATGAGTCAGGAATGCTGTCACCTCATTTGCAGAATAGCGGTAGGGGTTTGGAGCCACAGGCGACTCTCGATTGGAAACAGCGCACGCTTGAGCCAGTGGCAGACGACACCGTTGGCCGCTTTCGCAAAGAAATCTCCGCTGCAGAAACGATAGAGTTTGAGGAAGTAGCTGGCACAGCGCTAACTCGTTTTGGCTATACAGCTACTGGGCTACCGTATGAAGGTCCATCATGAGACATAAGGATTCTCTGAGTCCGCCAGGCGAGTGCCAGAGTGAGTGGGCCGCAATATGAGAAATCTATGCGCTCTACAATTTCTGCATTGATCGAAATGGCTGACTCCCCAAAAACCATGGCTGCAAATATCTACTGGGTGCTTCAGCGATGTCGCTAAGAACCAACACCCTGGCAAATTTAATCGGGCAGTTGTACCGTGCTCTCATCGGCATACTAATGCTGCCCGCGTATCTGCTGTACTTGGGTGATGAGGCCTATGGCTTGGTAGCCTTCTATGCCTTGTTGAGTACCTGGTTACTGTTACTTGCTGCCGGGGTCGCCCCAATGCTTGCCCGGCAAGTCGCCTATGCTCGGGGAGAGGGTACGCTAGGCAGTGCTTCATTTCGCTTAATGTTGCGCGGGATAGAGATCATTGTGCTCATTGCCGGGTTACTTATCGCGCTAGTCGGTAGCTTGGGTAGTGATTGGCTGGCTGTCGGGTGGCTTAGTGTTGGCTCTATGGATCTCGCTGAGGTTTCCAATAGCATCGTGCTAATGGCGATTGTTATTGGTCTTGCGCCGGGAGCGGCTCTATATGCTTCAGGGATCAACGGCCTGGAACGACAAGTGTGGTTGAATGCGTTTAACGTAGTGTTCGCTACGCTGCGCTACGGTGGCGCTTATGTGATGCTTCGATGGTTTACTCAGGACATCCAGGCATATTTCGAGTATCAGGTTCTGATGGGCGTACTGGAGTTACTGCTTCTCGCCTGGAAGTTCTATCGTTGCCAGCCTGCGGGTTCTTCTGGCAATGACCCTGGTGTTACTTTTTCCTGGAAAGCGATTCGACCGGTATTACCTTTTACTGCAGGTATCGCTTATACCTCTGTGCTATGGGTTGGTATGACGCAATCCGACAAACTCGTGTTGTCTAATACTCTTACACTGGTCGAGTTCGGCTATTTTGGCATCGTGGGGCTTTTGGCTAATGGAATTTTGCTGTTTTCGATCCCAGTTACACGCGCAGCGCTACCGCGCATGACAATGTATTACTCTCAGGAGAGAAGCGAGTCGATGTTGCTTCTCTATCGTACAATTACACAGCTTTTGGTGGCAATCGTATTTTCTATAGCCGTCGTTTTGGCCTGGTTTCCCCACGCAGTTCTCTATGCGTTGTCGGGCAGTGAGTCCGCCGCACAATGGGGCGCGCAGGTTTTGCCGTGGTATGTAGTGGGTAACGCCGTTCTGGTGATCGCCGGATTGCAGTACAACTTGCAGTTTGTGCATGGTCAGGTGCGATTGCATGTTGTACAAACTACAATCAATGCAGCTGTTCAGATTCCCATTCTTGTGTACGTTGCGTTGAATTATGGCGTCGTTGCAGTGGCTCAAACGTGGTTAGTGATTCGAGTTGTAACCTTTTTGGTTTGGCCGGCAATCGTTCACCGGCGCTTCGCCCCGGGAATGCACTGGCGATGGATGTTAGGCGATGTTTGTGTGCCCCTGTTTGGCGCTTGTTTTGGGTTGGCGTTTTTGGTTATGGCTCTTTCATTTTTTCCAAATGCAATGGTAATGGAATCGCGTGTGGCGAGTTTCGCTGCGCTTTTCTTTGCAGGGCTGTTTGTGTTGTTTGTGAGTTCATTTTCGGGTTCCGAAATTCGCAAGATCCTGCTAGGCGGCTTGCGGGATTCGCTCAAACTCCGAGAACGATGATATGACGTATATGTTCGGTCAACGAAGGGAAAATACCAAATAGCCAATGGATAAGCTGGTCGCCAGATCGCAGTCTGACATTATGTCTTCGTGGAATAGTGATTCAGGCCTGTTAGTGAGTGTTGTTTGCGCGACTTATAACCAAGAGCGCTATCTTGCCAATGCCTTAGATGGTTTTTTGGCGCAGCTGACGTCTTTTCCCTTTGAAATCCTCGTACATGATGACGCATCAACCGACGGCACCGCAGCGATCATCCGATCCTACCATGAGCGTTATCCGGAAATTATCCGGCCGATAATCCAAGCCGAGAATCAGTATTCTAAAGGGGGTTTTAAGCCGTGGGTATATGCTGCAAGCCACTCCTGCGCACAGTATATTGCTGTTTGTGAAGGTGACGATTATTGGATTGTAGAAGATAAGCTTCAGCGACAAATAGATGCACTGGATGAAAATGAAAACGTCGACTTTTCGTTTCACTCTGCATTTGAGCTAACCGAAGGCCAGTTGCTTGATCATGCTTCGTGGGTGTTCGGTGAAGATCAAATTCTGCCCCTGGATTTTCTGATGGACCTACGCGCAGGCTCGTTTGCTCCAACGGCCTCCTATGTTATCCGTAGACGGGTGTTGGAGAATCTACCTGAGTGGTTTCTGCAAGGTGCTCCAGTGGCCGACTTTTTTGTCGAGCGCTACGCAGCGCTTCGAGGAGGTGCTGCCTACTTTTGTGAACCGATGTCGGTGTACAGAACGATGGCGTCTGGTTCGTGGACCGAACGCATGCGCGACGAAGAGCCAGAGTATCGTGCGTACGTTGAAGGTATGTTGCGAGCTATGGCTTTGATGGCACCTGACTTTGCTGCGTTTCCTCTGGAAATGCGTCGGTTGCGAGCGCGGTTTTGTTTGAAATATGCGCTGGAAGATATACTCAGGGGCAATGATGAAAACTTCAAGCGACTTATTTTTGAGAGCGTGGAGAGCTATAGATTTGTTTCCCGAAAGCAGCGAATTTTCTACTATTTTTCATTTTGGCCAGCTCTACTTAGAAAGGTCTTGCGTGTTCGAAGGGGTCTTTAAGTAGTCGCTATCGTCGCTGTTGATGATGATTATGGAAGCAGCGGAGGCGTTTAACAATCTAATAATTTTTCGATTTCCTGCAGATACCTTGTATGTGCGGTTCCTTGATAATCCAGTAAATTCGCTTGCCTGCTTTGAGCGTGGGAGCGTGCGTCTTCAGCAGTCAGTGTCTGCAACGCCGCGTACAGGTCTGTCTGGAGTGTCAACCGCTGGTTGTTCTTCTGTAAAGTGTCGAAGGTGGACCCCGCAACGAACTGGTCTTGTGCAACATCCACCAGAAGTAGCGGGTGGCCAAGCAATACATGGTAGAGGCATAGGGAGGAGTGGTCTGAAATGGCCGCGTCGGCACCTATCACGTAATCATGCCAATCAAGCTCGTGGTTTACTATTGCGCCTGCCTCTTCAAATCTTTTCAGAATAACAGCCCTGCGTTCGCTGCCATTGTTCCCTAGGTCGTCGTATCGGGGATGTATCGAAACTACAAATTCGTAGTCCTTTCGCAGCGCGTCTAGCTCCGCTAAAAGAGAGGCACCATGGGTGGCATACAGTGAGTGGCTGCCCCAGGTGGAGATAATATGCACCACCTTTCTTTTACTGTTCAACCCAAGTTTCTGCCGTGCCTTTTCCGGTTGCTCTCTCGCTGCCTGAAGGAATCTATCAGCTTGCAGGAAGCCTGCTACGGCGATAGAGCCATCGAGTTCGGGTGTTTGCGCAAGAGCAAACTCCTTTTCACTGTAGCTTGCAGCGAACATGCAATCGTAAAAAGGGCGCCCGAAGGGGCGGGTGACCTTGGATTTTCCATAGACACCGTCCTCCTCATGATCAGTGTTGATCTTGCCGGTATGCATACCATGGTTGATGTATAGCTTTTTTTGCCATGGAGGAAGGCAAACGCCAAAGCCATATGGATGGTTGGTGAATATGATTAGATCCCAGTGGCTTATCAGCGCGGTAAATATGTGTACCGCTGGTACTTGGACAATAGCACTGGCTGCGTGGCGGTCGAAGCCGCGACTTGGGAATCTGTCAGTTGTCACCCACTGTTGAGTATTATCGATGGAATGCAGAAGCTCTGAAATACATACAAGGTGGTCGGCGGCGATTGAATTGCGTGATACCAGCAAAACACGTTTTGTGCTCGATCCGCTAGTCAGGGCTCTATGGGCGATGTTTAGCGGCCACAGTAGTGCAACGAAATAGGGGAGTGTCGAGGCTATGATAGTGCTAACTAAATGTTTGAGCTTGTGCATTGTTGTGCTCAGTTAGGCCAGTTCATTCGGGCGACCGCGCATGCGGGCTCCGATGCGTTCGTAGCGTTCGAAACCTAGCAAAATTTTGACTATTGTCGATGCAATCACCACTAACTTGGATGAAAGAGGTGCTTTAGTGCTCAGCATTCTAATGCAAACCCCTATGCTCTCCCATCGCGCATTTCTGCGAAGTAGCATGTTTATTTTGTGAAGCTCTTCTGCCCCCGGTTTTAGGCGTAGTTGCTCGTAAATTTTGTTCCAACGCGCCGTTTGCTTTGCGGCATTGCCAGTGTCGATGTCATCCCTGGGATTGCCCGCTCTTTGGGCGGCGAGTTCGCGAGCGATCACCAGGCTCGCCTTGAGCTTCAAAGCGTCGATTGTCTGCGTGATGGAGGAGGCGGAAAAACGGTAAAAGTAAAGCGCTTGATCCAGGTTCGTATAGGTATGTTGCTCAGTGAGACGAAGCAGCCAGTCTACATCTTCTGCACCGTGGTCAAAAAAGTCTCTGTATCCACCTATAGAGTTCATCACTTCTCGGGAAAATAGAATACTGGCATAGCAAGCTGCTGGCAGACCATTCAACATATACTGGCGTACAGTTTCGCGCTGGGCGGGGTAGACCATGCGCTTCAGTGGTTTTTCGGCGGCCGATGTATAGTAAATGCCAGTACCACAGGCATCTACAGACATACTTTGTAAGGCGTGAACCTGCAACTCGATCCGGTTTGTGGCGGACCAATCGTCTGCGTCCTGAAAACAGATGTATTCGCCCTTGGCTTGCGCTAGCAGCCGGTTAACAGTGCGGAGGTAGCCCAGGTTTTTGCTATTGTGAAATCGTACGATCCTATTGTCCGTGAATGAATCGATTGCTTCTCGAGTGCCATCGGTGGAGCCATCGTCTGCGATCAGGATCTCGAGATTAGTGTGAGTCTGATCCACAATGGAGCGTATCGCTCGCTCCACCTGGTTCTCGCAATTGTAAGCTGGAACGATGACGCTCACTGTCTTGCTCACGATGCCAATAGTCCCTTCGGAGGCAGTGAGGTGCTGTGGAAGAGCTGAATGACATCCATTGCTTACATGCCCTAATGTGGATTGTGGTCTGTGCTTCTTGAAGCACTTTCTCCCAATGAGGATGTCAAACGGAGGGTTTGTGGTCAAGGGCGGAAAAAACCGCTATTGATGGGGGGTATGATATGTCTTCGGTATAATTCCCGTGGCGCCCATGAGCCCGGTTGGTCGTTCCTTGAGCTATGTTAAGATTTGGATTGGGCCAGTACACGCACGAGTTAATCACATCAGGATGTCTATTGCCCCCCTTGCAGGTGCGCGAAGTTGGCGATTTTCAGTTTTAGTCTTTTGTTCCAGGGTTTTACAGGTAAGGTTCCATCATGAATTCAAAATTTGCGCTTGAACTGAATGAACGATTGGACGGCAGCCGCCACAATGCCTGGAAGGATAACTGGGATCCAAGACGATTTGGCCCATTCGAAGAGCATCCGCTCAAGGCGCGAGTAAAAAGCACTATTAGGCGCTCTTTGGAAGCAGTGGGCCTGCGCAGCAATCGCACTCTTTCATCCATCCGCCAGCATGAAGAGCAATTACAGTGGCTTTACGAACAATTACAGGATAATGAATCTCGGGAGTTACTGGTTCAGTTGATGGCCTATAGGACGCTCGGCTATAGCAAGGTCAAACTGCCACTCAATACACCTCAGTATTGGCAGCAACTCGATAATTTGGACAGTAAAGCGGAGCCAGGGGAATCAATTTCTCTCGATTTCCAGGGCTGGAGCCTGGGACGTTATGATTTATCTGACGATGGGTATCCGATACAGGTCTATGCGAGGCCTACGGGTGTATTCACGCAGATGCTTCTTCAGCAATATCGTTGCGTTAGCGCTAGCCACAGTATCGAGGTTTGTGAGGGCGAGACAGTTATAGATGCTGGTGGTTGTTACGGTGATACAGCCTTGTATTTCGCGCATAAAGTGGGTGCTTCTGGTCGTGTCCTTTCCTTCGAATTTATGCCGAACAATATATCTGTGTTTGAGAAAAACCGCTCACTCAATCCGAGCTTGAGTGAGCGTATTGATATTGTACCCCACCCTGTTTGGTCGACTTCACGAATGAGGCTGTATGTTGAAGGCCTTGGGCCAGCCGCGCGGGTTACTTCTACACGAAGTGATGATTCCTCAGTAGAAGTTGAAACGCTTTGTATTGATGATCTTGCACAGCGGGAAAATCTCAAGAGTGTCGATTTTATCAAAATGGACGTTGAGGGAGCTGAATTTGAAGCACTCAAAGGTGCTGAGATGGTTATCCGTCGAGACACTCCCAAGCTAGCGATCTCTATTTATCACAATCTCCATGATTTCTGGACGATTCCACAATGGATTGACTCACTGAATTTGGGTTACCGCTTTTATATTCGGCATTTCACGATTCATGCTGAGGAAACGGTGTTATTTGCGGAAATCCCTGACTAGCCTTTTTGCCTTAAACGCCGATGTGGATCAATGGATCTTAAATTGCCACTTTACTAGCAGTGCTGCCACTAGTGCCGCGATAATAAACAGCACCATCCAATCTCCCAACCACACAGGACCGACTGCCAAGTGTCGCTGAGGTGGCAAGCTAATGGCCACCAGATCGACCGGGCTATTATCGGGCAAATACCCGGCTGGATTACCCAGTAGATTATTCCACCACAATTTCTTGTGAATTTGCGGAATCGCAGCAGCCGCAGGAAGCGTCAGCAAGACGTCTGCGCCTCGATCATGCAGTTGCAGAATTTGATTTGGTCCGGGCCACTCAATTTGCGATGCGGACAGCTCCGGCAGGGCGACGCCATCAAGCCGCCAACCCACCTGTGTTGCAGCAGACTCCGGTTGCACATTCACACTAAGCTGTTCACCCGGCTCGGGAAACTGATATCCAAAGTGAGTGGAAGACCAAGCGAGAATACATACCAAGGGTAAAGAGGATACAAGCGCGGGAAAAAGCACCAACGAGAGGTGCTTCAAGGACAACGACAATGTCTTCTTGACCAACTGCATTAACTCGTCGAAAGAGTCGTCGCTGCTTGCCAATTGGCCCTGGGCTTCACGCAACGCGACTTTCACTTCAGATAATCGATCTTGAGGTGATATCAGCGAATAGAACAGCATACTGAGCACGCCGCCCAATGCTCCCCAGAGTCCCAAGCGTACAATGCTCGGTAAAAACGCGATCAACTGATCGAGAAAAGAAAAAACGGGGGCAGGAAAATCTAAAATGCCCATAGCGATCCATTGATACTCATAGTGTTTCTTATTAAAGCGGGCGGCTATATCCGAAGGATTCAGCTACAGACGCCACGGTGTCCCAAATTTCTCCCAAAATAGCATCATCAATATCAAAAGGGTAATAATTTGGCGGGTTGAATATTGATTGATAATACTCTCTGGCGGTGGAGAAGGGCGCTGCTGGCAGCCCGGTGTGGCTCAGTATCGCGTCAATGGAAGACTGGGGCCTGCCGCAGAGGTCTTCATAACACAGCAGTTTAAGCTGCTCCTGCGTAACGCGGCGCCTCGTGCACCAGTAACAACATAACAGGGCTTAATGACTGATTAGGTTTCTATCGCATCGGCCCATGCCCAGGTTTCGATATCTGCCAGTTGCTTCCACGCCCTTTTGGTGGCGTCAAAAAAGCGGCTCTGCCAGTAATAAGGTGCTAGGTACACGCTGCTGTGGACTCGCGTCAGGAACCAGTAGCTTTACGTTCACTGCGTAGCTGTAGCGCCTGCAGCTGGATGTAGTACAAGATCGGCAACCTGTTGAATAGAGGCCACCGGCTGCTGAAGTTTGAACGAAGTAAAGAGCACCCCGGGAACTTCATCTACGGCAATGCAATGGTCGCCACTCCACTTATTGCGATTGGGTTCCACTAGCAGTGCAGGTACAGCGCCAAGGCTTGTCTGCCAAGATGCCCGGTAACCGCGCTGATACCCCACAACCAAATCGGGAGCGTCTCCATTAGCATTGCCTTGATACACCTGCTCGGAATCGTAGACTACCTTTACCACTGCCTGATCTTTTTCCGCATGCTGAAACGTCAGTAAGCGTTGTGAAATTTCGCGCTTCAAATCAGCGACTTGTGCAGACTCTACAATACCGTGTGCTTCGCGACCTTTGGTGTTCAGATAGAGACTGTTCAAGCCAACAGCGTAGGCTCGCGTCTGCGACCAATCGACCTGGGCAAACCCTATGTCGGAATTGGCGCTGCCTTCCTTCAAAGTCATGTAGCCGTTATCAATCAACCATCTGTTGAGATGTACCGACCAGCGAAATGGCGAGAACCCGTGATCGCTGATGACAATAAGGCGATCGTCTTTGTTTAATTGCTCGCGCACGCGGCCCAGAATTCGATCGGCCTCGCGGTAGCTCCAGGCGATAGCGCCCCGACCCATTTCATCAGTTTGCTCATGCAATGGATGCTGCGGATCAATGCCGCGATAAAACATGTGGCTGATTCGATCTGTTTGCACAAACACACTTACGATGAGATCACTGTTATTATTTTCCAGTGCATCAAACAACATCGCCTCACGTTCGGCAAAGGTCGTTTTCGCCATTTGCATAAAGGCTTCATCAGGCAGGTGGCCGTTGTTGAGAGACCAGGTTTCCTCTGGCATGCCGATAGTGTGGAAGCGGCCGATGCGATCGGCCAATTCGCCGGCATAGTTCATAGGGGAAGAAATCGCGACCACCGGATTGTGCGGGTCGATTTGAATCGGCGAAACATAAATTCTCGGACGCGGATAATCTTCGATCAAATAGAGCCGCACCAGGCCACGAATTTTGATGACGCCATATAGATCAAACGAGACATCTACCCAGTCTGACCAATCACCCTCCTTAAGGGTAAATTCACTATCATTGAGAATGACACCCATACCCTTGTCACCAGGATAAAACTGCAGCGGTATTCCCAATGGCTGCGCTTCAATGGTCAATGGATGCTGCGGCCCCGCCAGAGTAGTTTCGATACGGCCATCGGCTTGCGCTTTCATGTAGACCACGCGGCCACTTTGGCCACCGGGTATCGAGCGCGTACTGTAAAGCGTGTAAGTACCCTGACTGCCCAGTAGGTCTGGAACGCCCATCCCGGCAATCATGTGATCGATATCATCGGGTGGAAAAGTCACGGGTACGCGCAGGACAGTAGCTGAAGCTCCCTGTGCCTCCAGCTCTACCCAAAAAGGTTCACCCACGCGACGGCTTCGAACTACAGCGTCTTCTAAAGGTATGCGCAAGCCGGCGAATTCTAGTGCGGAGTCGGGGAAGATCGTTTCGGAAACTGAAAAGTCAGGTAGATAGGTAGCAGGGTCACGACGCAAAAAATCGTAAATGCCATGACCGCCGGGATTAAGCCCGGTAGCAAAAGATGACCAGGCGACGGGTGACTGTGCCGGAATGGTTGTGCCCAGAGGAGAGAAATGGCCCTCTTTCGCTAGCGCGGAAAAATTCGGTAAGTCGCCGGCTGCCATCCATTGGGCGGCCATCTTTGGGTCCATACCATCAAACCCTAATACAATGGTGCGACCTGTTTCTGGACTCTTAGCACTGCCGCACCCACAAAGCGCGACCAATAAAGCCACGCAAAAACTATACCGTAGCACGCTATTTTTTTCCAACCTCGGACTCTACCATTTCGACTTCGGGCTCGCTGTCCAGGGATCCTTCTTCGTCCTCGGCCTTTTGTAGACGCTTTTTCATCATGCGTCGGTACGGCCAGAGTAAGACTGCACCAAAGGCCAAAAGGATGGTTACCAACAGGCCCAGAAGAGAGCCGACCACGCTGATTCCGGATCCGGGCCCAATATAGGCCGAGGCAAATGGTGCTAGCACCATAAGCGTCAAAAAAATAGAGAATCGCTGGAATAGCCGCACAATCAAAGTCCCAAAAATATTCGAATTACCAACAACTTACTACAATATGAGGACTCTGAAAACCCAATTTGTACGTTGGCAGGCCTTATGGGGCCGTTTGCTTCCATTTCTGAGATACACGTCTCTGCTTCACTGCTTCTCCGGTCTAATTTGCTATTCTCAGCTGGTGTATTTCTGGTCTCGTCGTCGTCGGGTATTTCACCGCAGCACGTTGATCCATAATCTCGTTTCTGGGTCCTTCATGCACATTTGCCACCGCCATGGTCGTCGTTAGACGTCAGATGATGATGTAGCGTGAGTAATCCCCAAGATTGTCGGCTGGAAGGTCCAGCCCCCGCGCCCGGCCACAGGCCGGAAATAGGTAAAATTCGTATACCACAGCTTATGTACCCGGCTGGTCGGGGGCTGGACGTTATCCCGGGGGCACGCCCACATAAAATCCAAATGTGAAGCGATTCAACCGGAGGTATCTGGACACGATTCTGCACATGTATGTGTTCCAAGCACTGAGAGAAGTCCGCGAAGAAACAGAACACTGGGTAGGAGAGAAAACGAAGAAAGGCCGCGTGACTTTCTGTGCGATCTCACCCCCTGAGAGTATCTGGCCAAAAATGAACACACCCAAAACCCTGGTTCAGGGTGTCACTAAAAGGGGAGGTTCACAGGGGTTGTCGCTATAGCGCTTGCGATAGATCTGCTCACTGTATACTGTTCCTATCCTTGCAAGGCGATTTGGCGATGACAACCAAGCAAGAGATTCTGAAAAAACACAAAATACTGATTCGGCTGGCAAGGCACTGTTATGGCTTGGAGATTGAAGTTAGGTTTTACCACTTTTCGCTGCGGGGTATTGGCAGTCATTTTGTTGCTGAGTGCCTGCTCGAAAGAGCCGCTGGTGATTGGTGAAGATCTCCTGCCGAAGGGTTCCGCCAAAAATGTTCTACTGATATGTATCGATACCGTTCGAGCTGATGTGTTTTATGGGCTGGGTGATTCTCGCAAGGATTCATTTAGCGTCTGGCAAGATCGTGCACTCGTGTTCGAGGGGGCAACTTCTTCCTCTTCATGGACTGCGCCCGCCATCGGATCAGTGTTTAGCGGCTTGTGGCAGTCAGGGCATGGTGCCGGTCAGCTACCCAGTCCGAACTTCGAGGCCGGATCCGGGATAATCCCTGCATCGGCCGAAATCGCGAAACCTACTGCATTGTATGAAGATGTGCCTTTGCTTACCGAAGCTGCCGGACAGGAGGGTTTTCACACAGCTGTCATCTCGGCATCTCCTTGGACTAATGCATTGGGTAATTCTATGGGATTGAACCGGGGGTTCAAAGAAAAGCTGGATATAGGGACGAATGGCTCGAGGCTTGGATTTTCAAAGATGAAAGAAGTCCTCGCTCAAAAGGAAAAAGATGCCCCCTTTTTCTATTACATGCATTTTCTGGAAGCACACGATTGGCATATGGAGCCAGAGTCTAAACTGAACGGACGAATCGCCAAGTTCTCTGAAGAGGAGCGTGCAATGTTCTTGCACGTCGCACCTCCTCGAGCCTGCGTGGATGAACAGTCGCAACTTTGCAAAAGATATTTAGTCTACGCCTCTGCCATAAGTAAGCTAAGGAAGTCGATTGCGGTGATGCTCGCAAAAATGGAAGGAGAAGGATTGTTAGATGATACCGTTGTGGTTTTATTTTCTGATCACGGCGAAGAGTTTGGAGATCATGATGGCGATAAGAAAATTGTGAAAGCAGTTGAGTTAGCTCCAGGTAGATTTATAGGCCATGGCCAAAGTATGTATCAGGAGTTACTACAGGTGCCGCTAATTGTCTGGCATCCAGAATCTGAAGGCGCAGTAATAGATGGGCCAGTCAGTTTGGTTGACATTGCGCCGACGGTGGCGCGTTGGCTCGATATCGATTTTTTGCCTGACCAGTGGCCAGGGTATTATTTGGATGGTTATATAGAGCCCTCACAAAAGGCGCTTGATCGGGTGTTATACGCCTCTGGAATTGCTGTGGGTGAACAACAAATGAGCGCTCAGCAAGGTGCCAGGAAATCGATCTGGTATATAGCCTCGGATCAATACTCTTATTTTGATCTGGGCATTGATCCATACGAAACAGATTCTGCGCCCGATGATAATCTGGTACTGCTCTTCGACGGCTTGTTTCTCGACTATACGCAAAGTAAGAGGAATATAGAGCTCAAGTCAGCGCCATTAACCAATGAACAAATCAAGCGCTTGCAAGCTATCGGATATCTGCAAGGATTGGAATCTGATGCCGACACCAAGAAAAATTAAATTGATTTTCTGATACTGACAAGCTCTGGAACCTCTGATTACTAGCTGCAATTCGTCACCGGCAACTGCAATTGCGTTGATGTTAATTGTCCCTTGTGTATGCATCCCCTAACTAGCTCCAGGGTTTGGGGTCAGCGGAAAAATCCTCGATACCAAGTAGATAGGATGAGTGGTCTCGCCATCGGGTTGTGATCTGCTTTACAGAGTATCTGGAGTCGGGGCTAGAACTAGAATTGAGTGCGCTGGGGAGTTTTTACTCTGACCCGAATGGCACTTACTCAAGTCTGGCAACGAAGGCGCTTCGAATCCGCTGTGCGGTAGGCAAGGCCCACTTAAGGGCGTGGTGTTTCAACCGAGTGAGGCTTTGCACCACCGAGGCTCGTGGAGTGCTACGAGAGGCGGTCGACAAATCAGGCACATAGTAATCCGTCCTTAAGTAAGTGCCATTCTACTCTGGCCCTATTTATCGTTCGACAGACACGCAACATTTGGACTAAGGAAGTCTGAGTAAGCCCGTAGAGGCTAAAACATGGCCAGACCTGCGATAGTGCAATAGTGTGAGCGATTAACGCGGTTCTCTGACCCCGAAAACGGCACTCCACTAGGGTTTCGCGTGCCTTGCGTATTCAGATTGACTCTCAAAATGACGAAGCGTAAGTTGCTTGTTAACAGCATATTTTTTGAGCCCCTGCCACACAGTTGTTTTGAGCCCGTGGCAGACTAATCAATAGCAGGCTATTCCTATGTCATATGATTTGGTGATCCGCAACGGAACGATCGCTGATGGCAGTGGCGGTTCATTGATTGACGGTGATGTCGCTATCGGCGATGGCAAAATTGTTCAGGTCGGTGGCAACTGCAATGCAAAGGGCGCGCAGGAGTACGACGCCGCAGGTAAAGTTGTAGCGCCGGGCTTTATCGACCCCCACACCCACCTGGACGCAAACCTGTTTTGGGATCCTGATCTCACACCTTCCTCCAGTTTTGGTGTTACGACAATTGTCGCCGCCAATTGCGGCTACGGGCTGGCTCCAATCGGTGGCGAGGCGGCACACGACTATTTGATACGCGCGATGAGTACGGTCGAACAGATTCCAGAGGAAGCAATTCGGCAGGGCGTGCCGTTTAACTGGCAAGATCTACGCTCCTATTTCGAGGAACTGGATCGTTTGCCCGTATTGCTGAACCACGCCCACTTGATACCCCACGTGCCTTTGCGCGCCGCTGTAATGGGTGTTCCGGATGCTCACAGCCGCGAGGCAACTGAGGATGAGCTAACGGCAATGTGCGCTCTGTTGCAGGAAGGCCTGGAGCTGGGCGGGCTGGGTTTTTCAACGGATCAAGTTATTGGCAACCCGGGGCCCGAGGGTTCCAAGCTTCCGGGCCAGATATGCGGGGAGGAGGAGTTGCTACATTTTGCCGACGTGCTCGGGCAAGGTCCAGGGCCTGGGTTGTTTACCATGGCGAACGCAGCTCTGCTGCAAGGTCGCAAAGAACAGGCCGCGGATCTTAGCTGGCATGAGAGGCTTGCGCGCCGCTCCGGCAAGCCCGTGGTCGTGGGGCCCGTAATGGATCCTCACGATGATCCGGGTGCTGCAATCGCATTTATGGATTCGATTCTAGAGCGTCGCGCGACTGGGATGACCGTGGTCCCGCAAGTTTCGACTCGCCCTTTCGAGTTGTGGACGCGCTTGGATGCTCCGGGTGCAATCGTGCGTGCACTTCCTTCGCTCGTCGCGGCAGTAAAGGCTGGTGGTGCTGATGCAGTGCGCAAGCTCGCCGCAGATCCACAAGCTCGACAGCAGCTTCGTAAAGAAGCAGAAAACATACCTCCCAGCCCGATATTCTCTGGCCGCTGGGAGCATATATACGTGCGCTATACGATGCAGGATGGCAACTGGAGCGAGAGTGTGGGCGCAATTGCTCACCAGCAGGGCATAGCACCAACAGATCTACTGCTGGACACTGTGCTGGCTGATAACTTCGAAACTCAAATCGCTTTGCAGATGCGCAATGCTGATGATGCAGAGCTCGGGCGTATTGTGAGTCATCCGGCGGCAATGATTGGCGCATCAGATGCTGGTGCACACGTCTTGTCGAATACCGACAGCTGTTACGCGCTCTGGACTCTGCAGCACTGGGTGCGTGAACGTCGTGAGTTAACGCTGGAACAGGCCATTGCCAAGCTCACTTGGTCGCAAGCGCAACTACTGGGATTAACGGATAGAGGTTTACTGCACGAGAGAATGGCTGCGGATATCGTGGTGTTTGATCCCGACACAGTAGGAACCACAGGTGTGCGTTTTGTAGACGACCAACCGGCTGGTGGCCGCAGGCTCATCACCCAGGCAACTGGCGTAGCATTAAGTGTGGTCAATGGAGTGATCGCCACGCGCGATGGGCGCTCCACTGGTGCGCGCTCAGGTCAGCGCCTGCGTCACTGTGCTGACGTGGTAGGCCAGTATGAATAACGAAGAAAAAGGCGCTGTAAGACATGGCGTGAGCGGGGCGGTAAACTATATTCGCAACCCACCTGCGTCGGACGATGAACAACTGACTTTTTTCAGTGAGGCAGAGGAAAACTCAACAATGCTGACACTGCCTGGTCGAGAAGTCTGGATACGCAATGGACGCGAGCTGGCGAGTACACTTGATCGTGAAGGTTTCAAACTCATATCGCATCAAAGCGCGATCTCCGATTTTGATGGGATTGAGCTTGACCCCACAACCAGCAGCCAATACATGGAAGAACTGGGAGCGCTGGTGGTTAAGGAAACCGGTGCAGTACAAGTGATAGGCCTGGGAGGTGCCAAGCAGCGCTTCAGCGAAGGCGCAACAGACAAATTGGCACCATTGTTTAACGCTAAACCCGCACGCTATCCCCATGCAGATAACACTGATACTTCCTCCGCCCAGCAGATAAAAATGTTTGTAGAAGCCATCGCTGGCTTGAAGATGGACGCGTTCTCACGCTATGCGCTCTTTAACATCTGGCGCTGCGTTTCTCCAGCGCCTCAAGATTGCCCCCTGGCAGTGTGCGACGCTACCTCCATAGCAGCATCAGATGAAGTTCCCGTGACTGCAGTCACCATGGTTCACGGGGTTGGTGAGGTTCGTCACGCTACCACCAGCTACCTCTATAATCCGCAACACCGCTGGCATTACTTTCCCGACATGACACGCGATGAGGTCATCGTATTCAAGACGCATGACACTGATGAGAACCAAGCGCGCAGAGTAGCCCATACAGCGTTCGATGATCCGACTTGTCCACCCGGCACGCATGCACGCGCCAGTGTTGAGGCTCGTATTCTTGCTATTTTTGAATAGAGATTGCGCTTTTGTAGCCATCCAACTCTGGTTATTGCTGTCCAAAATTGGAGCTGCATACCAGACAAGGGGAAAATGTCATGAGAAGAAGCCGCTATCAAACAACTCTTTCCCTCCAGTCAGTGCCGCTCAGGCCTAGACTCTATTACCCGGTCGAGATCTCCAGAAGTAAAAAAGCCACCCCAAGGGTGGCTTTTAGCACGTGATCAATGTCGTAATTAACAATCCCAATATTCAATCACATCCAATAGTCGGTCCAAATAACAACCTATGCCACCTTAACGAATTACAGACAAGTAGCCGCAGGCCCAGGGCTTATTACTCCTGTCTCATCGCTTCCGATGGTAATCACACAACGATCAACGCCATCCTCGTCTACGTAGGCTGCGCGCAGCATTGGTGTTGGTCCGGAGAGATCAATTTCAAAATCGCCAAACGTTTTGTACAAATCAGAGGCGTAAATCTGGGTCTCACCGGGGTTGTTGTTCATCGTTGGAAGCTTTCTGATGAATGTGCCGCCCGGGCTGGGTACGAAATCGTAGTAGACGTAGCCGCCGGCACTGGTCATCCGAAAAGCGCCACTCCAGTGCGAGTCACCCGATATAAAAACGACGCCGGAGATGCCTCGCATTTCTAGCTCGGAGAGAATAAGCGCACGCTCTGTCTGATAACTATACCAGCGGTCTGTGCCAGTCTCGGCGAGGTGAAATGGCACAGACGTTATAATGAACTTAAACGGTGCTGTGGAGTTTTCCAAGTAATCCAGCATGGCATTGCGCTGGACATCACCCAACATACTCTTGTTTGCATCGTCGATATCCAGGTTTGGGTCTCGATGGCTGCGAGTGTCCAATACAAAGAAGTCTCCACCGGGAGCCGAAAACGAATAATAGAGTAAGCCTCCGCTGGTGGGATTGTGCGGGTCTTGATACAGGTCATAAGCAGAACGCGCGGCGGGATATCGATCCGCCACGTCTCTCGGGTCAATATGTCCGGGGTAGTAGTCGTCCACAATCTCGTGATCGTCCCACATCATAAAGAGCGGAGTTGTCTTGCCCAGTTCAGTAAAATTCGATTCGTTCCAGGTCAGCCAATATCTGTCTGTATAGGCAGCTACGGTGTTGTCGATGAGCGGGTCTTGCGCTTCGTATATCAGATCGCCAATGAGCAACATAAAGTCGAAGTTTTTTGCTGCGGCTTGCTGCAGTGTTAAGAAGGGGGAAAATATATGGAAGTAATCTGTCGCAAAGCCAAACCGAATTTGACCAGTCCAGCCTGACGCCGGTAGGGTAGAAAAGGTGCTCGTCTCGTACTGAGTTCCATTGAGCCAGGTTTCGTAATCATAGGTGGTGTTTGCCGATAATCCTGTCAGCTCGATGGTGCCTACAAAGCCGGTCGTTCCGTCGATGACAACTGAGGCAGAGGTAAACGGGTCGGTACCGGTACGATAGCGAACTTCGAAAGTAGCAACGCCTTTAATTGCCTGCCAGATTCTGATGCTTGTATCAGTGACAGCACCAAGTTGTGGCGCCAGAATTTCGAAACAATTTGGAGGGTTGGGACAGGTCTCAAGGAAAGCGGCGCGTAGGGGAGGCACTGGCCTGAACCAATAGCTACGCACCATTGCTGCAGGCTGCGAAAAGGAACACTGCGTAGTCAGGCTATTGTGCTCGCAATAGGTTCTCCAGCCTTGAAAAACCCAGCCTGGCCGAGGAGTGGCTGTATAAGTTTCACTGTAGGCGCCCACAACAAAGTTTCCAGTACAATTTGGATCACTTGCCTGAAACTCCTCCAGAGAACAGTCACGGTTGCCGCTTGCAGACGTAATGTCGCCTTCACCGTAGATCTCGAGGGGATGGCTGCAGCTTGCGGCCATGCCTATAATCGATACACATAAGAGTAATCGTCTGCTTATTTTCTTAACCATGGAAAGGCTCCAAAAAAACGAGGTATTTGTTAATTCCTATGCCTGATGCAGGCTCTTCAGGCGCACATAGTTAGCGTTATAGACCGACTTTATAGGGATAACAAGTGCTCCCTGTCTACTGTTTCACAGTTGGGTGAAACAAAAAAAACGATTTAAGTTTGCATTTATAGGGAAACGACGAACTTTCATGCCATGAAAAGGTACTTATCGCTCAGGGAAACGGCCTGACCTAGGCAGTTCCAACGCTGGAAAGAGCGTAGAAGATAGACGGATTAGGCCGATTTGTCACGGATAGAATTGAGGAAAGAGAGGCTGAGGTCTCGTTGGGGCTTTGAAGCCTCTCACACCCTAGCCTTAAGGTTGCCTAGGGTGCGCTCTCGCTTAAAGATATTGGTAGAGCCTGTGGGCTTCAGACTTGCGCCAAATCACCCGAATATGACACCAGTGTCACTTTCTGAACACCGAAATCCCGCTCCAATTCTGAGATAAACGCGGTATCAGCTTTTTTGAGCTTCACCTCAGCGGTTATCTCGGTATAGGCAGGGTTGACCGTTTTAGATTTTAGCGCATATCGCTCAACAGATTTTCGGATGAACTCGAGAACTTGCGATTCGCTGGTTGCCTTCTCAAACTGTAAAACGAGGAGATAGGGTGTTTCGTGATCTTCCTTCCTGGTTAAGGCAAAAATGGCAATGGTCATAATAGCGGAGCCAATCAAGGTGAGGCTGAAATAGCTGACCCCATTTCCTATGCCCACTGCGATCGCCCAGAAGATGAATACAAGATCAACTGGGTCCTTTATCGGTGTCCTGAATCTTACTATGGATAGTGCGCCTACCATGCCTAGAGAGAGAATCAGGTTGCCACTGATAATCATGATAACCATGGTAATCACCATCGCAATGGCGATCAGTGAAACGTTGAAGCTGCGCTGATACAAAACCCCCTGAAAGGTTTTTCGATACACATAAAAGATAAACAATCCCACAAGGAAAGACATCCCCATGTTGATGACGATCTCCAGACCGGTGTATCTCTCCATGCCGCTTTCGCTGGCGAGAAAACTCTTTTGGAATATGTCTGAAAAATTTAGGCTCTTGTCCATGGACTAATTATCCTCCCATTTATGGGTTTTGAAAAATCTTCTTCCAAGGGTGTATTTGCTAATAGCGCTACGTTCGAAAGAGATGGGTTGCAGAATTCCTCGTACATAATCCGGCAGGCACTCATTATACTTTATTTCGAGAATCTGTTTGCCTTCCAATACGACAGGTATGGTATGCATATTTGAAGAAAATATGTCGAAATCCGTGTTGTTTGAGCGAAGGTTTTTGTCGATTGTTATTCGAAGGTTGAAAAAATCCGACATAAAAGCATCGCGGTCATAGTCAATCACAACCTTAGGCTTATAGTGGTTCCGCACAAACTCAACATAGACCTTATTGAGAATTGGGTTGTTGTAGGTCAGTAACTCTCCATACTGCCCCGCGATAATCTTCTCTGCGCTGCCTCTGGAGATAGTGGCGGATTCTTTGAAGATCTGGCTGTTCCACTTGTTCTTAATCTCAAACTTCACAATTTGTGAGTCAGTGTCGTATATGCGCAAGCGGTATTTTTGTCTATACATCGTGCCAGATTGCTTTTCGAAGAGGCACTTGTCGTCGTAAGAATCAAAGTACAGGCTGCGAATAAAATAGCCTGCTCCGGGGACGCTATGCTTGTCCGGCTCCAGTACTACCTTAAGGCGATTAACCAGCGCTGCGTATTCGTGGTTGCTAATGTAATACTTCAGCTCTGATCGATTGACGTTGAGGTTATTCATTTCTTATTAAAGTCTTAGTTTCATTTTGCACGGGAAGCGGCTGGAATGCCTCTAGTTTTAGTGTCTATCAATGACAAATACTGCGTGAAGTAATCATCCATGTCATCGAGTTCTAGCGGCTGGCCACTTTGTGTTTGTTGCTTAAACTCTGAATCGCTGTGATGCAGAGTGAGCCGCTTTTTCACTTTCGGTAGCTTATCCACATAGGAATCCAAAATAGTAATTTCGGAATTATCCCCAACAGCGGCTGTTTCATGGTTTCTTTCCAACACGCTATTGCCGATGGTGAGTTTTCCTCCGGTGCCATATTGCCAGTTCTTCTGGTAGGTATGAATACCAATGTCATTGTCTCTAAGCAATGAGTTAAAAATAACAGCATGGGACGAGTCCTTGCTCTGAATGCCCACGTGGTTATCGAGAACGCGACTATCAATGAGGAACAGTAGAGAGTCTTCGCCTACCGACACACCTTTATCACCGGATTTGGTCATCTCACTTTCCCGTATCAGCACTTTGGAGCTCATAAGATCGACCGCATCGTTGCCACTGCCAATGAAGCGGCTGCCAATGATCTCAGCAGTGGTGATATCCAGGTCAATAGCATCAGCGCGTGAATTTTCGAAGAGGCTATCTACGATTTTAATATCACCGTAAACCACGTGTAGCATGTCATCAGTGATGTGACTGTCGCGAAAAATTGAATTCTTGATCAGAATATTGCTGGCATTGTGGATTGATAGCATCGCCGTATATTCGTAAATATCGCCCTTAATACCGCTGCCATCCTCGAACAGGCAATGCTCAAACCGTGAACCATCACTTACGTGGTCTTTGACAACCAGCGCGCCCCAGGGCGCTTCAGGATCAGCAGCGGTGAAGGTGATTGGAGCCTCAGGCGTACCGATGGCAGATATTTTTCCAAAGACTTTTAAGCCAGCACCTTCAGAAAAAACCAACCGTGTGCCGGGCTCAATAATCAAATCACGTTTTATCGTTTGGAAATCTTCTATTATTTTGGTGCCGCTAAAAATGATGGGTGCGGGATCTCGCGTTTCAGGAATAATGCTGTACTCGTCTCTGAACTCTGATTGTGTGATGAGATCGACCAATTGCGCCCTCACTTCTTGGACATTAACTGTCATCGGCGTGACCGAAACAGAGACGATAGCGGAGGCTTCAATGCCCGTGACCAATAGGTCGTATGTGGCATGTGAGAATCTGTGGTTCTCGTCGGCAAACACCGAGGCAGGAATTAGCCGCTGTCGCACGAAAATACTATCTCCGCGTCTCTCAGACCGGGAAGCTAGATCACGCTCGATCAAGGCGCCATCGGATTTGTAGCGGACTGCGATAGTGGTGGGACCCGACCCAGGCTTCAGGTCTATTCTGAAACTACTGATAGGCAGTTCTGATATGGACAGACGCACGCCGCCATCAATTGCGGCGTAAGAGAAAGAGCCGTCCATGTCTACAGTTGCTTCTTTTACTTCCTGCAGGACTGTGTGCACCGTACTGTTGAAATTTGAGATAGTTTGCAACAGTTCGTCCTTGTTCCTCACCACCCGAAAAACGTCGATAAAATAATCCAGTCCCTTAACTTTATCTTTAGCTATGTCGCTTTGGGTCTCCAAGCTCGCAGAAAATTCATTCAGGTGATTGTTGTAGAAATCGATAAGCGCTATTTGTCTAGCGTAGAGGAATTCATGATTTCGAAACAATTTCTTCATCAGCATGGAATATGCGATGCCACTTCTGCTTGGGTCCTTTACCCAGGCGTCATACCAGCCAATGCTGTCCCACACCAAGGGTGCGAACCGTTCACGATAGTGATCGTACTGAAGTTTCCAGTTATGAATATCGTCCTGATGCCTGGATCGAATTAAATCAGTATAAGCTGCAAATGCTCCAAACTGTTTTAGGTCAAGTGTGCTGAACGTATTGTTTTCAAGGTCTGTAATCATGGTTTGTAGAGGGATTTTACTGTCTAAATCGTAATGGTTGTTGGCTGCTGCTTTTTCCCAAACAAGACTGCTTTCGAAGAGAGTAGTGTCTATCCCTCGAAACCTTCCGTTCCCTACGTTATCGCCGGCGTATATGTCGCCAGGCATAATTCCTCGCCGTCGAAGAAACGATTCATCAATTTGTTCGACAAAAAGTTTTGGTCCCTGAGTCCTGCCATTTACATTCATTGTGAGCAGTTCGCTCTTTGGCCCTAACAACCCCATGACCTCTGCCAGTTTGTAGGCCATGTGAGGTCCCAATTGGTCGCCGGTTTCATGGGCGATGAGATTAAATTGCCGCATACCCTGCCAAAGCTTCTTTTTGCGGGTTTTTATACGATAGGATTTTTCCTTGAGTAGCCAGTGATTGGCGGAGTCACCCCTGTACCTCAACTGCACTTTCTCTAGTTCTCCGTTGGGATAGAGTAGATGTGCAGGTTTGTAATTTTCCCCGCCCAAGCCGCTGTAGGGAAGATCGTAGTTGAGTTCCTTCAGTGCATTATTGTCGACATACACATTGATGTCCGCAACGCTTTCTCCACCTAAAGTTGCATTTTTGATGAAGTCGAGTAGATACACGAAATTTACCTGACCGGAACTCAGCAGTGCAACTTTCTGACTTACCGATCCGAAATGAAAGCGATCACTTTTATATAGCGCATAAGTGTAGGAGACCCACAACAAAAAAATAATGCTGACAGGGACCGTGATCACCACGCTATGTTTCCACAAGAGTCGCATAGAGATCATTTTATTTCACAGGGAAAGATGCTGATTCTCCCGGAAATCTATCGTGGAATAGTGTCGTAGCTTTTTTTAAATCTTCTTCCTTGCCAGGGATTGCGCTTAGCAGCTGAATATATGCCCGCAAGGCCGTGATATCACGTTCGTCGGACTCGGCCCAGAATTTCGCATAAGGTAAGGCCTCAGCTGCGTGCGGCATTCCCAGCTGAATTTTGGATTGAATGAGTATTAACGTAAGTTTACGCTTGAGGTTATAACTTTTATCTCGCGTCCTTATATAACTCATCGAGCCTAAGATATCTTCTATCTGATCGGCTGCCTTTTCGTATTTCTTTTGGTTGTAGATGTTTTTCATAGCATAGAGTTTTGGCCGATACTGCCCGAGGTGGGCGCTGGAAACTTTCTTATCAATCGAATTGATAGTGTCCTGCTGGTAAATCCAAAAGTAAGCGGTCAGGGCTGATACTGCCGTAAGAGATAGACATACAACCCTGAGAAGCGTAGCGAATTCGAAAAACGAAGCTCGCTTTTGCGATTGCATTATTGGGTGAAACCTCCCTATCGAAAAATATTGTTCTGACTCGCTAAGTTACCACAAAATTATCATTAGTTATTCCCAAAGGGAGGCGCCAATGAGTGGTGCATAGCGGGAGATGCACTCGGGTTGTATAGGCGAGAAGTTGCCAGGCAATGGTGGTTATTAGTATTTTTCCGTAGAGCCGGGCTCAAGCATTGTTTACGGGTGTGCAGCCGGATTGATGGGATGGTCAGTCGCCTCGTCAATGCGGTGCTCTTGGCCAAGTCGTAGCCTAAGAGCTTCATTCATGCTCTCAAACGCCATCTGTGTATTCTCAGCCCGCTCGCCAGTCCACGGCAACAAAGCTGGAATCACGCCCCTGAACTCCTCGAAGTGGTGTAAATCGGTGTCCCCATCTTCGCGCTGCTGCAGCTCGAAAACATGCCGGGTATCAAACAGGCCCTGAATGACCAGCCGTCCTTTCCAGAAGAATCTTACATTGTCTGTTACTTCACCCAGGGTAGCAGTCATATCAATCGACTCGGGAAAGTTTTTACTTGCCAGCGTAAACGACACTTTTTCTCCGGGGGCGAGAACGCCGTCCACTCGTGGCAGATAGGGGTTCCAGTCCGGGTATTGGGAAAAATCAGTCAGCACCTCCCAGCTTTCTTCCACGGTAGCGGGCAACACGGTGCGGGTGGTGATGGTATGCAGCGGCTCCATAGTAGTGGAGCCAAACAGGTACAAGCCGCCGAAGAGGGCAGCGTTGACGCCAGCGAGCCACATTAGGGTTTTGGATTTCACAGTACTGCTCTCTATTTCTTACCGGATTACAGCATCCGGAAATTGGTTTTATTGGATTATAGCCGTGGTTGGAGTAAGACTGTCGTGATTGGCGGCTAGTTGCAAATGCTGTTGCTCACCACATGTATGACAGGCTTAACATCAGGGTATCTGTATCCGCCCCTGTTGTTTCCTGCGTTTGCGTATTTACATAGCTAAGCTTTAGGCCCATGGTGCGGTTGATCGGATACGCTCCGTTGATGCCCCAGCCAAAATTTTGTTGCATGTCATCTTTTTTTGCGCCATCAACGGTTGTTTCTCCGCCGTAGTCGTAACCGGCACTTGCTCCCACCCAAAGCCCGGGTCGAAAACTGTAGATAAGGTGGCTGTGAACGATAAACAGAGGGTCCTGCTCCAACGTTTTGCCGCCGAAGAAGTCATCATTGTCACCATGGAGAGAAATTTCGCCGGTGATTTCTGCGATCCAGCGGCCGGAGAAGTGGGAGACGCCAAATTGAGGCCGTACGACAAAACGATTGCCCCCAAGATTCAATAACTTGTCGTTTTTATACTTTCCTGTAGGGACGCGGATAGCGACGGCGGCGCCCACCACAGTTCCGGTGGTGTGTTCAGCGCGGTACTGCACGTACTCCTGGCCGCCAAGCGGGGGAGCATCCTGAAAATTGATCGCAAAGCGAACAACACCATCTGATAAACCTTTGCGCTTAACGGCAGCGGCAGTACCGTCAAGCCGCCCCCGCCATTTCGCCTCTTGATAGCCCTGCACATAGTCGACTCTGGCCGATCGGCCGAACAGTTCCAGTGTCCGAATATACTTCGCCACTACTGTGTCTAGTTCCAGTTCCACATTTTCCAGTTTCAGTACGGGATCTACGCCTATATCTGCCTCGGTGTGTCCATACGCCAGGCCGCCGAAATTGGTACCCATGGGCAAGTGGCTCCATTGGCGAGGTTCAAATTCCAGAGCGAGGCTATTGAGCGGTAGCCACAAGCAAAAGAGGAAAAGGAGAGTAGGGGTGAAATTTAGAGCTCTTGAAATCAAAATGAAGACGTCCCATTAAAGTGGTCGGTATTAGGTACCCCTAGGGTGCAAAGGCAACGCTATCACACTATGGGATAGTGCTATATGGTATCTGCGCAATCCGCATGCCTGTTGTGGTAGCGAATTTTTTTTGCGGTCTTCGTTTGCTCATAGGTTCAAAACTCGACTAGACTTAGACTGGGTCTCCTCAGGAGGCATTTGCTCATTCCATAATGGCATACCACGCTCGAAATCGTCCCAAGCAGTAGCATCGTGTCAAAAGGAGTAGTACCGATGAATCGAACAAGATGGTCCAACCCCGCCAAGGCATTGTTGATAGCAGCCGTATGGCTGTTTTCAGTAGTGGCTCAGGCGGCCGACAAACCGAATATTCTGATTATCTGGGGTGACGATATTGGTTGGTTCAATATCAGTGCCTACAACCAGGGCATGATGGGCTACAAGACGCCCAATATCGATCGTATTGCCAAGCAGGGGGCCCTGTTTACGGACTGGTACGGCCAGCAAAGTTGTACCGCAGGTCGCGCCGCGTTTATTACCGGTCAGGCTCCCATTCGTACAGGGTTAACAAAGGTAGGATTGCCCGGCGCGAAAGAAGGTATGAGCGTGAAAGATCCAACGCTGGCCGGTTTGCTCAAAAATCATGGTTATGTAACGGGCCAGTTCGGAAAGAACCATTTGGGTGATCGGGATGAGCATCTGCCCAGCAATCACGGTTTCGATGAGTTTTTCGGCAACCTCTACCACCTCAATGCTGAAGACGAGCCGGAGAATGTCGATTACCCGCAGGATGCTGAGTTCCGCAAGCGTTTTGGCCCACGTGGTGTTATCCACTCTACGGCCGACGGAAAGATAGAGGACACCGGCCCGCTTAATCGGAAGCGCATGGAAACAGTTGATTCGGAAGTGACCGCTAGGGCCATTAAGTTTATGGAACAAGCCAAGAGTGACGGCAAGCCCTTCTTTGTTTGGTGGAACGCTACTCGCATGCATGTATGGACACGGTTACGCCCCGAATCAAAAGGTGTGACAGGGCTGGGCATCTACCCCGACGGAATGGTTGAGCACGACGGCCACGTTGGTGTGTTGTTGGACAAGTTGGATGAAATGGGTATTGCCGAGAACACCATCGTCATGTACTCCACCGACAACGGCGCAGAAGCTATGACATGGCCGGATGGTGGCACAATTCCTTTCCGAGGTGAGAAGAATACCAACTGGGAAGGCGGATACCGCGTCCCCATGGCGATGAGGTGGCCGGGCGTGATAGAGCCAGGCACCATCATCAATGATATAGGCGCACATGAAGATATGTTGCCCACGTTACTGGCGGCGGTAGGCGAGCCCGACATCAAGGAAAAACTGGCAAAAGGTAATGTCAGGGCCATTGGACGTCGCTACAAAGTGCATCTTGACGGCTATAACATGCTGCCCTTTTTCAAAGGGGAGGTGGAGAAAAGCCCACGGCATGACTTCCTGTATTGGACAGATGACGGTGATATCGCGGCACTGCGTTACAACGATTGGAAGCTGGTTTTTCTGGAGCAGCGTGGCCACGGCTTTGATGTATGGCAGGAGCCCTTCGTAGCATTGCGCTTTCCCAAACTGTTTAATCTGCGTACAGACCCTTTTGAAAGGGCTGATCACGAAGGAATGGGATATCAAAAATGGCGAGCCGAGCGCATGTATATGTTGGCACCCGCACAATCTTACGTCGGCAAGTGGTTACAGTCCTTTAAAGAGTTTCCTCCGCGGCAGAAGCCGGGCTCGTTTAGCCTGCAAAATGCCATGGATGAGCTGATGACCTCACCGGGTGGTTGATTGAATTACAGCCGCCCCATCCAGATGGGGCGGCTAGTTTTACTAACTCAGCTTAATGCCTGATTTTTTTATCTGTTTTTACTACCTCGCTTTATTCCCTCAGTTCCTTTTACGCTTAGCCGCGCCCATAGTTGCGCGTGCCAAAATTAAACAGCCCGAGTGTGTTGCCAGCGCTGGTATTGCGGAGGCTACATCTATAGTTCCTTCGTTATAAGTGAAGTTATTTATCGACACCTTGTTGGTGCTTCTCGGAGAGATCGGGTCCCTGGTGAATGCGTTGTCCAAAGGGGTGTTGAAAGTAATTCTTTGTGTGTGTGGTGGGTCAAATTACAGGACACGCAAATGCGTATATTTAGGGAGAGACAAGGTCGTAACTGGCATCGCCTTTTTTTATAGCCAAGATACGCGGTTACCAGAAGAAATCGCTGAGATGTTTGTCGGGGAAGATATCGATGCCCAGAGCGGATTTGGTGATATATAGGGCAATGAATATGAGCGGCAGGGTGGCGGCAAGAAATAGATAGACGCTCATAAAAAACGACAGGCTATTGAGGGCAATACGGGAGGAAAAATTTGCCGAACGCACTTGCTCAGGTCGATCACGGTCGACCAATATGACGAAATACAATCGCATCAAATACAAAGGTACGCTAAAACGCACATCCACCCTGTATTTTTGGAATGATGCGCCTTTGTGGACGGCCTGCTGTACTGCGAACGTTTGCTCGGTCGTGAGAGAGGCGTAAACATCCTCGTCGATTTGGCTTAGAACGTGGTGGGTGAATACATCATCCTGCCGGTCAATCATTTCCATTCTCGCGCCTCAAGTGATGCACAATAAAGTTTAACGAATGATGCATTCAATTCAATGGGATTGAATGTCCACCCTCTACATAGGCATGTTTGGAATACATTTCTGGCGAACTAACCAAAAGCTACTGCGAGCCAAAATAACATGGCTGCACCTCAAGTCTAGGGCTCTTGCAGACCTTGGTCACATTTTTGGTTGATATTGGCAGCTGACGAGTGAAGCGTAGTAGGTGATTGCGCAGCGCTGACGCGATAAACCAGCGCGTGAAAAATCAAATGCTGGTAGTGCAGGGGGCGTGAGTTATCGAGCTCGAAAACCCCTGGGAACAACCGGTTGATGTCCCGTTTTAT
This sequence comes from Halioglobus sp., assembly GCA_047611225.1. Lineage (GTDB taxonomy): Bacteria > Pseudomonadota > Gammaproteobacteria > Pseudomonadales > Halieaceae > Marimicrobium. The sequence goes on along the minus strand of JBLFWP010000002.1, from coordinate 150,695 downwards.
CGAGAAACAGCGACCTTTAGTTGGTCTAGTCTCTCCGGCTCTATGTGCTAAAAAAATCAAAGAAATTTGCTGCTGTTGGGCCTTAGTTGCAATACATTCGACACACCATTTGGGGCCTCGATCAAAATAAATCGTTTCCAAGCGACTAAAATTCAGGCCTCGGGACAAAGTGAATACAATAGTTCTCAGGGGACTGGAAAAAGCCTATTTCCATAGTTGATGGCCTACGTCAGTGCGTACCGTTTTTGCCTGCCTGTTTCTCCGGCTACGCCAAAAAAACTTTCAGTTCATTACGGACTGCCTCGGAGGCAACGGCATTGTGACGGCCGCCGCCGGCGCATTCAGTGTGACGATAGCGACTGCCGCAGTTGCACCCGCCGGCGGTTGTATGGTCACTGTGTAGGTGACAGCGGCAACTCCGGGTGATTATCTCAACTTCATTCCAGTAGCTGCTCTGGATAACAGTTTCGGTTTCAACGAAATGGAAGCCAGTGCACCGCTGAAGATAAGTACGCTGGGTTATATCAGCGGCCGAGTATTCCTGGACAATCAAGCAGTACCGGATGGCACATATTTACCGGGTCACTCAACGGCTATTGCGGGCAACACGTTAAAACTGCCCAGACGCTGATCACTTACCCACAGAATCAGCCACGTTGTTTAACACAGCCACCAGGCACGCTGCCCAGGTTGCCAGTTCCGACTACGCCCATTCCGGCGCTGTGGTTGCTGTGGTTGATGTTGGCGTCGCCTGGGTACTGGTCCATAGGCCGGCCAGCCCGGCGGCAGCGTCTATAGTCATCAATTAGCTTGCTAGGGGAGTTTGTGACTTCCTCGCGAGCCTTTGATAAAAGGGCGCGCTAAAGCCTAGAGATCCAGAATGACAATCGCCTCCTGCGCATTTACTTTGCGCAGGAGTTCCTTGCGATCCTTCTTCATCATTTCAAATAACACTGGGGGAACCATGGTGTTGTCGATTGAATCGGTGGCCCACAGGCTAAGCTCTATCAGAGTGGGTGCCAGTTTTCGCCCCTTGTCCGTGAGCGAATAGCAGAATTTTTTTCCGTGGTCGGGATGGGGCTCTTTGGTGATCACTGAGTGACACTGGAGCCGGGCAAGCCGCTCGCTGAGGATATTGGTGGAGATGCCTTCGCCCGAATTCAGCATGTGCCCAAACTCATTGCGGTTGGTAAACATCAAGTCGCGGATAATGATCATAGTCCAGCGATCACCTAGTATATCCAGGGCGTTGGCAATGGCGCAGCCGGAGCGCATGTCCTGTTTCGCATTCATCAAAGAAGTTTAACACTGTACTTGCACGATGCAAGTACAAGCGTTATTTTACACTTGCAAAAAACAAGTACAATGCGCTGTGTGCATTTGCTGCCTGGTGCCCTCGTAGAATCGATGGGCCCAGTCTCTTCAAAAAGCTGGAGCAACCATCATGAAGATCTACAGTTTTCCAACGTTTAATGCTGGCAAGATTCTACTCACCGCCGAAGAACTGGGCCTTGAGTACGAATGGGTACAGATAGATTTAAGTAAGGGCGAACACAAGAGCGAGGAGCACCTCGCGCGTCATCCCATGGGCAAGGTGCCGGTGTTGGAGTACGAGGGCCAGTATTATATAGAGAGCAATTCTATCTGTCGCCTTTTGGCGCGGCTAAACGGGGACAGGCTGTACTCATCGGATGCGGCAACGGCCGCGAGGATTGATGCCTGGGTTGACACTATGGCCAGCCATACGGGCCGCTGGTTGGGCGCCTTATTGTTTGAAGAGACGGTGAAGGCCAAGTTTATGGGAGTGGATCCAGATCCGAAGACGCTGGACGAGGCTCACGGATATCTTACGGACCAACTGCCTCTGTTGGAAAAAACACTAGCCGGCCATGCGTATTTGGCTGGGGACTCATTGACGATTGCAGATACCATTGCAGCCAATTATTTTTACACTACAGAATTCACCACTGTGGACTTGAGTACCTACCCCAGTCTTGCAGCCTGGTATCAGGGGATTCGCACGCGGCCCTCCTTTGAGCGGATGCTGGCTCTATCGCCCACTGGAGCGATGGTACCCTTCGCCAAGTAGGGTCCCTAGGGAAAAGGGGCCTATTTGGGTTCCCTTTTTCAGTCGCACTTCACGATTTTCTGATTTGCCAAGCGCCTGCGAAACACGCAAACTCGATGGTATCGCCCAATCGAGTAATACCATGTCTTTGCAAATCACCCCCAGTGGTCAGGCCTGCGGTGCATCCGTCACAGGGCTGGACCTTACCTCCCAGCTCAGCCCAGAACAGGTGGGTGATGTTCGCGCTGCCTGGTTAGAGCACCATGTTCTGGCGTTTCCGGACCAAGCTTTGAATGACGATGATCTAGAGCGGTTTTCGCTGTATTTCGGCGCCTTTGGTGATGACCCTTTTATTGCGTCAATCGAGGGGAGACAACATATTATTGCCGTGCAGCGCGGTGCCAATGAAACGGCGCCGTTGTTTGCGGAGAATTGGCACACCGATTGGAGTTTTCAAGAGATCCCACCGGCAGCGACATGCCTTTTCGGTATTACCATTCCGCCACAAGGCGGCGACACCTGGTTTAACAATCAGCATAAGGTGCTCGATGAAATGCCTGCAGACTTGAGGGAACGCCTTGAAGGGAAAATAGCGATTCATTCGGCGAAAGCCGCCTATGCGCCCGATGGTATGTACGGTGAAGAAGATGTAAGCACTGATCGTACAATGGATATTCGGCCTTCACAGGAGGCCAATGAAACGCAGTTACACCCCATTATTCGGCCCCATCGGGAAACGGGTCAGCTGGGTATTTATGGCACCGTGGGTTATATCGTTGGTATAGAAGGCATGTCGGACGATGACGCGTTCGGTTTGTTGGTTGACCTGCACAATTGGCAAACCCAGCCACAGTTTCACTACCATCATCAATGGCAGGAAAATATGCTGGTTATGTGGGACAACCGCTCTGTGCTGCACAAAGCCACCGGCGGCTACGAGGGCTATGATCGTCTGCTACATCGCACCACGGTAGCAGATACCGGTCCATCCACCTCCGCCTAAATTATATTAGGTTTTCTTAATCGAAAATACTGCTCGCTTAGGGAGGCGCACCAGCTCAATATCCAAAATTGTCGTCTGGAAGTGTTTGAACATATTCTTCAGTTCCTGCGCCGAAAATTGTATATCGAGTGGGATGAATTCGATATCCGGGGAGTCTGTTTCTTCGCCTGTTATTTCAAGATGCATTGGCGCAATGTTTGCTAGCCTATCCTGCCAGATCTTTTTCTTAGTACTGAATTCCTGCGTACGAAAATAGAAAGTCGCGGTACCGTCGTTTTGCCGGTTGTCGTGTCTGTCCTCGATAAGGGTTTCCAGTGGAGTTTTAGTGCCCACCGAAGTGGATTTGAAGGTGATATCGAAATCTCGTACCCCGCGCCCGTATTGATCCTTTACGCGAATGATGAGTTGGCTGTGGGCTTCGTACTGCGATTGTCTATCCCACTTGGTGAGCTTCGCCTTTAATTTGGCAACGCGCGCGAAGGTGCGTTCAGTCGTTTTCTCAAACTTGGCTGCGACTTTCGCATAGGCCAGAGTGTCGTAGGGTGTTTCCAGTGCTGCCTTGAGCAGGGGAACTATTTGCTTGCGATTCTTCTCGCCGCTGACAATGCCCACGCCATCACCAAAATGGGATGTTTCGTAAGCGACGGCGAAGGGTACTTTCTGCCGGTGCGACTGCATAAAGCTCTGATCAGACTGATAGTTGGTGTCTACTATGGATTGGTTTGCCTGACGGCTATCAATGAGTTCCTTGAGTTTCGCGTGGGACAGTTTGAACGCCTCCGGCCTGGCCTTGATAGGTACATAATTAAAGTTCAGGTTGCAGGCGCTGGTGCGTACGGTGTTATCCGAAGAGTCCTCTTTGATATAGCGAATGGGGATGGCGCGCAGCGGCCGCTCAATGTGAGAGCCGATGACGCAAAACTCCTGCACCTCATAATCCCGATACATATCCTGTGCCGGTTCGAGAAAGAAACGGTGCATATCGAGGGACTTCCAGGACCCAAATTCCAGTTCGTTCAATACGTGGTGCCCGCGGCCGGTGTGCAGGAATAACAACCGTCCCCAGCGCGACAACTGACCCTGTCCGATGTGTGCAAGACCGCTGCCAAAGTTGGCGCCAGCCAAATGAACGAAATTTTCGATAGGGCAGGGCTTGGGAGAGTGATTCTTGATCCAGTTGCGCACCACCAAAGCGCCAGTGCTGTGTATCACCACGTGAAAGCCAGTGCTGAGAAGGTTTGCGAAACGCGCTTTCAGGGCTCGGTCCATAGCGAAGCTGACATCGTCGATGCGTACACCGTCGCTTAGAGAAATCCAGCGGCTTAGATCCAGTTCCTGTACAACACCATTGCCAAAGGCCTCGCGTAAATCACGGGGGAGTGAGCCATAGATATCTTTCGCGGAGGATTTCTTGCCCTCTGAAGAATATCCGTGGATGAGTAAAATTGGTTTCATAGGGTCTGTCCCAGGAAAAGTTTGTTGTGCCTTCGGGTTTGAATCATGTACGACAGGCGGCACCGCTTATTCTCGGTCTACAATATTGCCGTTGCAGTCGAATAACAACCGCCCACAAAAAAGGGCCGCCGAAGCGGCCCAGTATTTACTGTGCTGAGAAACTACCGTTTCAGGAGCTGACGTGTCGCCAATGAGCTGAAAATCAGGCCGGGTAATACGGGTACGGGTATGTTTGCTGGCTGGTCGCTGGACGTGTATACAACGTATTCCCAAGCGGTTGAACTGTTGAGATTCTCAGTAGCGCCGCAACGATATCCTCCATTAGACGGGTTCAAATGCCAACACAGGCGCTCTTCATTTGCACCCGAGAAATCGGTGTCGCAATTGCCCCTATTTACGCTATCACCGTCGCCTACAAAGCCCCGTAAATCTGTACCGCTTTCGTCGTAATACCAGCCAGTCCCATTTGCGCTATGTAACGTATTGCTGTTGTTGCCCGTATCGAACAATACGTCGGCGACAGGGGTCTGGCCTAATAGTGTCAACGTGCTGCTTCCGATTGGGCGGCAGGCCAGCATGAGCCGTGTGCCTGTGCAGGCGGACAAAACGGTGGCTGGGCTATATAGTCTCAGATTCATAGAGATCCGAATAGCACTTCGACCAGTCACCACCAGTGACAGTACTATCTGGTATGGCGGTTTGTGGCCCCACCGGCAGATAGGACTGGATGGTGGCGAAGCTGTTCTACAGCAGGGTAAGTGACTGGGCGAACAGTGTAAGAATATGACGTGTGATAAATGCACCTTTTTTTTATTTGTGTCGGGACAATATATTCCTCTGCTGTTGTTTGGCAATAGCGTTGGCGGGATGATCGTGTTTTGGGGCTATCTGGCCACGAATGAAGGCAAGCCAAACCGCCATAAATCACGGTATATTGATCATTATAAAAATTCATTGACGCATAGGGGAGCAGCTACAGTGCGCACTTTAATTTACGGACTTGGACTATTTGTTCTACTGGCCTGTGGAGACGGGAATACCGACTTCACCAGCGAACAATATTTGCAGCGCGCAAAGTCCTATTTTGTCGAAGGTGACGATCCCTCTGCCACTATTGAGCTGAAAAACGCCCTGCAATTGCAGGGCGACGACCCCGAGGCGCGTTGGTTGCTAGGAGAGGTCTACCTTGAGACCGGCGAGATATTCGCCGCCGAGAAAGAGCTATTATTGGCTCAGGATTTGGGCTGGAATGCCGACGATATTGTTCCAGCGCTGGCGCAGGCTCTGCTGGCGCAGCGTAAGTATCAAGATGTGCTGGATATTGAAGAGGAAGCCCTGGCCACTCTGAGTTCCAGCGCCATGGCTGAGGTGCTGGCCAGTCAGGCCTTTGCGCATTTGTTGCTGGGAGAGGTGCGTGAGGCGACGGCGTTGGCTAACTCCGCCCTGAGCAAAGTGGCCGGGTTGGATGGGGCTGTGCTGGTGACGGCGATGATCTCTGTGCAGCAAGGAGACAACGATAAGGCCCTCGCCTTAGTTGAGCGCTTGTTGGAAACGTCACCTGAATCTGCACAGGCCTGGTGGCTGAAGGGCCAGATTCAGCTGCAGCAGGGCAACATTGAGGCAACTCGCGAAGCCTATAACCAAGCGGTAATACATTCCGACTCCGCATTTACCTATCTCGTTGACCGCGCGCTGATTAATATTCAATTGCGCAATTATGATGCCGCGCAATTGGATGCCGATGCGTTAATGGAGTTGGCAGATTATCATCCCGACACAAACTATGTGCAGGGTCTGCTCGATGTGCACCGTAAGCAATATCGCGAAGCCATCAATACCCTGACGCTCGCTTTGCCGGCAGCAGAGCAATATCCGCTGGTTCTTTATTATTTGAGCGTTGCCCATGCAGTGCAGGGCGATGAAAAAAAGGCCGCAGTGCTGGCGTCCGATTATGTTGAGCTGGTACCGAACGATACACGGGGCCGGAAATTATTGGCAATTTTGTGGCTGCATCTGCATAAGATTGCTGAGGTACCTGAGCTATTACAGTCAGTGCTGGATGGTAACCCAGAAGATGTGGGTGCATTGAACATTATGGCCAACGCCTACCTACTAGATGATCAGGCTGACAAAGCGCTAGTCCTGTATGGCCGTATTGTGCAGTTGGTGCCAGGAGTATCTGCCTCGCAGCTAAAGCTCGGATTGTTAGCATCGGAAGGGGATAGCGATGCGAGTAAAGCGCTTGTGCTGCAGCCGGATATGCCCGAACAGGTTCAGCCAGACGAAATAATGGCGATCCTGAATCATTTGCGCGAAGAAGACTACACCAGTGCCATATCGGCGGCGGAGGCCTTCCGGCTGAGAAATCTGAATAGTCTTACCCCTTATCATATTCTGGGCCGAGTCTATTTTATGGCAGGCCAGCAGGACGCGGCGGTCAAAACATTTGAGAAAGCACTGACCCGAGATCCCACTGACCCAATCTCAAATCTCGCTCTGGCGCAGCTAGCCCTGGCCGGCGGCGACGCAGTGGCTTCTAGGCGCTATGGCGAGGAGTCTTTGAAAAATAATCCCTCGCATATGGAGACCATGATGCAGCTGGCGAGCCTGGATGCTGCCGAGGGAAAGCAAAGGGCGCAGCGACGCACGCTGGAAAAAGCTATGGGAGCGCATCCCACTGCACTGGCGCCTCGTGTTGCACTGGCTAGAACCTATGTCCAGGCTGGTGAGCCGGCAGCTGCTATAAAAGTGTTGGGCCCGCTTGATGCTTTACAGCGGCAAGCTCCGCAAGTATTGGAGTTGAGTGCCCTGGCTCATCTGGCCCTGGGCGAAGAGATGCGCGCGCAGGCCAATTTATTGCGTCTGGTTGAAGCTAGCGCCGCTTCGCCAATGCACTATCTTCTATTGGCAAAAGTACTGGAAGGACAGGGCGATCAGAATGCCGCGAAAGAATCGTTGCACAAAGCCGTTGAATTGGACGGGGAATACTTGCCGGCGCTAGTTGGCCTGGCAAGACAGGCAGTGAGGGAGGATGATCAACAGGCGTTTAAGAGCTATCTTAAGACACTCGTGGAAGTGGCGCCCGAGGACGCCAAGGTGTTGAGTTTACGTGCCGTTGCAGCGTCGGCAGAGGGGGAGGCTGCACAAGCAGTAGAGTTTTCAGGCCGTGCATTTACAGAAAACCCCACGCTGGATACACTGCTAGCGAAGGTGGCGTACTTGAAAACCAGCGGCCAGACTGCTGCCGCGAGAAAAGCGCTTTATCAATGGCTAGGTGACAATCCTGCAGACACGCCAGTGCGTTTGAGCCTCGCAGAGCAGTTGCAGGCAGAGGGTGAAAATACCTCGGCAGTAAGGCAGTACAAGGCGGTGCTGAAGCGTGAGCCTGAGAATATTTTGGCGTTGAATAATGTGGCGTGGTTATTGCGAGAGGAGAAGCCGGCTGAGGCGTTGATTTACATCACGACGGCTTCGAAGGTGATGCCGGAGCAGTCCGATCTTCTTGATACCATGGCCGTTATCCAGCATTCCAATGGGGACACAGCGGCAGCATTTGCAACCGTCCAGCGCGCGTTGGCGTTGGCGCCGGACAATCCCTATGCCCTGTATCACCACGCGATGCTTGGCGCGCAATTAGGCCATACTGCTGACGCCAGGAAGAAGCTGGAAGTCTTGCTAGCGCAGCATGGCAAAGAGTTCCCGCAGCACGCAGAGGCGCAGGCGCTATTGAGGCGCCTTTCAAATTAGGGTGAGAGTGTGGGTCGGCCCCAAGGCCTACTGACGTTTCGCCTTGCGCTCGCCAGCCCGAAGAATAATGGGGGCCAGTAGTCTGAGCGGGGTCGCGATTAGCTTCTGCAGTAGAGTAGTTACAGGGGTATTGTGCGAGGACTCAAAACGCCTGAGATTCAGGTCGTCCTGTATGGAGCCGCTTAGCGCCCCCATCATGCCATCGACGGGAATGCCGGTAGCGTCTGCTATACGCACCATGCGCTGAAAGTTTCCGGCGACGCCGGCGGCATCTACCAACACATCACTGCCTGCTGCATCGAACAGCACCTTGCGCGCTTGTGTCAGGGCCGGTTCGTTTTGGCTGGCAACTGCTTCAGCAAATTTTGAAAGTTCAGCGCCGTACTGCACGCCGCCATCGCCGTTGCCATTCACAACCTGCAGGTCGACGTCCTCTTGTAGCATGTCCGCGCTCAAACTGAGCATGGTGGCATGTGCGTTAGTTCAGTAAAAGCATTCGCTAATTGACGATACTCGGCCGGCAACAATTTCGATTTGCATTCGATTGATGCTGCGCCCGGTGTCGGCGCCGAAATTCATCATGCGCGGCATGGGCAAATATTGCGCCCCTGCAACATCGGACCAGCTGCGCACTGCATCAGGTACCAGGCTTAGCGCGCGCAAAACATTGGCAGTGCGGTTGGGCGGCCACAAATCGGATTCCCGTTCTGTGAAGTCACCCCTAGGCGGTAGCATCGCCACGTAGCCAGTGCCGCGCTGCGCTATTGCCGGGCGATAGTGATCAGGTTCACCGGCTATTGGTGCGGGAAGAGGTTCGAGCTGTAGGCCCAGTGCCCGATTGAATTCGTCGATGCTGAATACTGTAACGGTGATGCCTAACAACTCTACGTACTGTTCTTCACTCAGGCCTTTGTCGATGTTGTCATCTATCCATTGTTGGGTAATACGATTCTGATCGGTGATGATGCGGTGAACCGCGTCGACCGCAATTTCTTCCAGTGTACCGTCGTGCTGGTGATTGCCTGGAAAGTTGTAGGGCGACAGCGCATTCTTACGTTGCGCACAATGCTCACAGCGATTGGCATTGCGTACTGCCTGCGCGATGGCGATTCGTTGGGCGCCTGTCCACCAGCTACCGGGTCGCGCCAGCGTCTCCCAGTATTTAGCATAGGCTTCGGTAAAATCCTCTCGGATCGGGTAGGGGGAATCGCTGTAGTTGAAGTGTTGCATGGGCCCATGGTGCCACTGCGCCTCACACAGATCAATTAGCCTGAGCAATGAGAAGAGTTTTAGGGGGTTCAGGCAAGTAGAGCGCGCCGTTTTCAGGGGTTCTGCTGCAGGCCACTTCGCATCCGGGAGACGCTATCAATCCCAGTTCTGTAGCCGCCATTTTTCTCGACGATACGCGTCTCATGGTATACGCGGAACGGGCCCCCGCTGAAGTGCAGCGCTGAAATCAGTAACCATGGAGTTGCATCAATTTTCCGGCTCGCAGGAACCTTGCGTCTGCGGGAAATGGCACCCGCTAACTTATAGAGGGAATTCGAATGAAAATTCTATTTTTGATCGTAATGGCAAGTTTTTTCATCAGCAGCCCGCTGTTGGTTCACGCAGCTAAGCCCACCGGGTTGGGTTGGTTGGACAAGGCAGTTGATGAACAGGGTAACGAGATTGAGCGTTTTGAGGTTCGCTGTTCAAATCGAGAGGAACCTGTCATCTATCGTTCACCGAAGAGCCAGCGCTGGTGCGCAGGGGAGCGAGAGGAGTTGTTGTGCGGTCTGCGCAAGATGAAGGCGATGAAGGCGATGAAGGCTGCCTTTAAGTAGGCTGAATGAAAGCGGTTCGTGGATAGGGCAGGATAACGGTCGGTGAACGGGGCAGTCCCCAGGGTATTATAGAGCGGGCTTTAGAATGGCTCTGGATCCCACTTCTTTGTGGACCACCATTTGCCTTTGGGTAATACGCCAGCCCGTATCATTTTTATGCAGCTGGTCTCGGTATTCGGCCCATACCTCGTACAACATTTCTTCTTGCTCGTTAACGCCCGCATGAACTGCTCTCACGTAACAGTTACAGTGGGCGATATCGCCTTGTACTTCGATGTCAAAATTACCGAGTAGGTGTTGGGTAGGTCCACAGCCGCCAAGCATACTCTGGATCATTGCTACGACCTTCTCTCGCCCCTGGAGTTTGAACTCGCCACCGTAGTTAACTTCAACGTCTGGGGCAAAAATGGTGTCGAAGTGCTGCCAGTGTCGGCCATCACAGGCGCGGGCGTAAGTGTTGAGCACCTTTTCAATGTCTTGTCTCTGCAGCAGCTGGTCTAAGTCGCTGTTCATTTATTTCCTCCAGCCCCAGTATAGTATTCCAGCGCGTGCCACTGGATGTGACCTCAACAATTAGACACAATAGCATGCCGGTCGCTTGCTTCGACCCGGTCACCTGACAATTTCATAATGAAGGCTGGATGACGACTGGATGAACGGCGCCCATGTGAAAAGAAACCCCACTAAGCTGACCCTTACTATCTTTGTCACTACGTTTTTTTGGCTGCTGGCCAATCACGTGTTTGCGTCTGGTCGGCCTCCCAACATCATCCTGATACTGAGTGACGATGTGGGCGCTGAAACGGTAGGGGTTTACGGCGGTGAATCCTATCAAACCCCCAGGCTGGATCAGCTGGCCCAGGAGGGTATCCGCTTCCAATACGCGCATGCACAGCCCCTGTGCACACCTTCCCGTGTAAAAATCATGACCGGACAATACAATTTCCGTAACTACACACACTTCGGTTTCCTCGATTCGGGCCAGACCACATTTGCACACATATTGCAGGATGCGGGTTACAAAACGGCAGTGGCAGGTAAGTGGCAGCTGTATAACAATCGCTTTGAAGATATTCAGGGGACTCTGCCAGAGGGAGCAGGGTTTGATGAATACCTGGTGTGGCAGCTCAGGGTCGAACAAAAAGGTTCCCGTTTCTGGGGGCCTAGGCTGAGTCACAATGGCGATCTACAGCAGCATGAGCAAAATATTTTTGGGCCGGATGTCTTTAACGATTATGTGCTCGACTATATAGAACAGCATAAAGCCGAGCCTTTCTTTATTTATTATCCAATGGTGCTGGCGCACGACCCTTGGGTGACCACTCCGGATATGCTCGACGAAGCCGCCAGCGACCAGGAAAAGTTCGCTGCCATGATGGCGTACATGGACAAGCTTGTCGGCAAGGTCAGGGATAAAGTGGAACAGGTAGGCATTGCCGAACGCACTGTTATCTTTTTCATAGGAGACAATGGTACCGGTAGGGATATTGTCAGTCGCCAAAACGGTGTGGAGGTCGCTGGCGCCAAAGGCGACACTATAGATGCGGGTAGCCGCGTGCCATTTTTGGTCTGGGGACCGGGTCTGGTGAAACAGGGCATGGTCAGCCAGAGCCTGGTCAATTTGAATGATGTGCTACCTACACTAGTCGAGTTGGCGGGAGCCTCGCTGCCGACGAGTGATCACGGCGACGGAGAGAGTCTGCTTGCTGTGCTGACAGGTGAAACAGAGCTGCAGCGCGACAGTTTGTTCATTCACTATGAGCCCCGCTGGCCATCTGGCGCACCGGCGCGTTACGCACTGGATAGACGCTGGAAACTCTATGAGGGTGAAGATTTTTTTGATACTCAGGCTGATCCGCTAGAACAGTCGCCATTGGATATTGGGCAATTGAGCCCACAGGCAGAAACGGCCCATGGAGTGTTACTGTCCCGGATCGAAAAGATGCCGGGTGAATTACAGTCTACTCGCCGTTGGATTCCGCGTTCATGGGAATATGCGATCCTTGGACTGCTGATGGTTGTGGTGCTTGTCGGCTGGCTGCTATTGCGGTTTTTGCGACGCTAATATTTTGGTCAATTACCTACCGAATATGAGGTTCGATCTATGTTGAAAAAGAGCTTACTGGGATTGCTGCTGATTCTGATTGTAATACCAGTTGGGCTGTTTGTTGTTGGCAAGGGTTACTTTGGCGATGCCTGGCAGCCCGCTGCTGTAACTGCAGGCCCCAGACCAGTGCTGGCAAGCACGGCGGCCGATGCCACTCCACAAATCCTCTTTGGCGATTTGCACAGCCACACCAATTACTCGATAGATGCCTACATATTCAATACGGGCGCAGTGAAAGGCGGTGGCGTTGTGACACCGGCAGATGCCTGTGACTTTGCGCGTTATTGCTCTGCGCTGGATTTCTGGAGTATCAATGATCACGCAGAAGGTCTCACACCGCGAGTATGGGCCGATACTGTTGATTCAATCCGCGACTGTAATGACGCTGCGGGCGATCCCGGCAACCCGGATATGGTTTCCTTTGTCGGCTGGGAGTGGTCAAACGGTGACAAGAACAATGTTGCCAATCACTACGGGCACAAGAATGTCGTCATTCGTACCTGGGAGGAAGGGCAGACGCCGCTGCGTCCGATAGCTTCACAGCCGGAATATATTTTGACGAAGGTACCATCAATGTTGGTGGGTTTGCTGGGCTTGGTGGACACTCTGCAGGAAACAGCGGATCTAGGCTGGTATCTGGAGGAGTCTAAAGGTACACCCGCCTGTACAGACGATGTGCCAACGACGCAGCTGCCGTTGGACTGCCGCGAAGTTGCCCTTACGCCGCTGGAATTATACCGCAAGCTCGACGAGTGGGGCTTTGACAGTATGGTTATTCCCCACGGCCTCGCCTGGGGTGTGACCAATCCGCTGACCGGAGATTTCCAAGACCAATTGGACGAGTATGAACAACGCTACCAAAACTTGTTGGAGATTTATTCGGGGCACGGCAATTCCGAGTTGTTTGACGATTTTCAGCGTGTCGGTATTAGCGAGGACGGGCAGGTTTTTTGTCCGCTAGCTACCAACATGTTTACCCCCTGCTGCCAGCAGGCTGGCATATTGGCGCGAAAAAAGTGCGAACGCCCAGATTCCTCTGCCTGTGATATGGACGTGGCGGACACCAAGGCGGCTTTTGCAAAGGAGGGCGCACCAGAGGGTCGTCGACTGTTTCCAGATGCGACGCTCGATGACTGGGAGGGTTGTGGTCAGCTACAAAACAGTTTCCAGCCCTCTGCAATGTATGTGCCGCTGCAGTCTGCGCAATACACTATGGCACTGGGCTTTGATAAACAGGGCGAGGCCAAGCGCGCACGCTTTGGTTTGATCGGGTCTAGTGACGGACATCAGGCACGGCCTGGTAGTAGCTATAAAGAGTCGAATCGTCTGCTTTATACCGACCATAAAGATCAAGGCCGCGGGGGCCTTGGGGCTGATTTTTACAAGGTCGATAAAGAGAGCGGTGGTTTCTACTACACCGGAGGGTTGGTTGCAGCACACAGTGAAGGTAGGCACCGAGATGCGATTTGGGAGGCGCTGACAAACCGCAATGTTTACGCAACCTCTGGCGATAGAATGCTGGTGTGGTTTGATCTGCTTAACGGCCCCTCTGGAGAAGTGCCCATGGGTAGTGAGGTTTATCTCCAGGAGGTGCCGCGCTTCCGGGTCAAGGCGCTGGGCGCACTGGAACAAATCCCCGGCTGTCCCGATTACACGATTGCAGCGTTAGGTACCAAGCGTGCGCAATCTCTGTGCGGGGGTGAATGTTATCGCGCGGGTGATCAGCGCAAGGCCATTACTCGCATTGAAATCGTACGCATACGCCCGCAGGTTTCACCCGATGAAAAGGTTGCGCCCTTGATCGAAAATCAGTGGCGCGTGTTTGATTGCCCCGCTGATGGCACAGGGTGTTCGATCGAGTTTGAAGATCCTGATTTTCTCACGGCTAAACGTCCGGCACTGTATTACGCGAGAGTGATCCAGCAGGCAGAACCGTTGATCGTGGGTGACCCTTTTGGCTGTGAGTATGACGATGAGGGTCAATGTGTGAAGCGGAACTATTGTATTGGTGACAACGCCAAACCGGATAATAATTGTTTGGCGGAGGCCGAGCCTCGGGCCTGGACTTCCCCCATCTTTGTTGAATACCTCAAGGGGATAGCACGATGAGAATTGGGCTGATTTTACTGGTGGCTATACTGCTTGCTCCGGCGAGTCATGCTGCGGCACTTCGCCCCAACATTCTGCTGCTAATGGCAGAAGACATGAGCTCCCGAGTGGGCGTGTTTGGCGATACGGTAGCGGTTACACCCACTCTGGATGCGCTTGCCAGCGAAAGTGTTCGCTATACCAATGTTTTTACAACTGCCGGGGTTTGCGCGCCAAGTCGGGCCGCCCACATTCTCGGTATGAATCAAATCTCAACCGGCACACAGCATATGCGCAGCAGCGGCGCACCGCAGGGCGGCTACTACGCTGTGCCACCTGTTGGTGTGAAGGCTTATCCGGAGCTGTTGCGCGCTGCGGGCTATTACACCTTCACCGACCAAAAGCTGGACTACCAATTTAGTAGTCCTTTCCCCGGATCAGGCCCCCTGACGATATGGGATAGCGAGGGAGAGGCGAACCCCCTATGGCAGGACAGGGCGCCTGGTCAGCCCTTCTTTGGTTTCCGCAATTTTATGGTGACCCATGAGAGCGGTATATTTCTTCCGCTGGGGGAGATGCCCAACAGCGCCATGCATTTTGTCATGCAGTTGATGCGCTGGTGGCGTATAGACGGCGATATCACTGAAGTGGTATCTCCCCAACAGGTGATACTGCCGCCGTACTATCCCGACACACCCACAGTGCGCAGTGATGTGGCGCGGCATTACAATAACGTCGCTGCAATGGATAAAGAGGTCGCTGCGATATTGAAGCAGTTGGAGGTAGACGGGTTGGCAGATTCCACCATCGTTATCTGGACGACGGATCATGGGGATGGTTTGCCCCGTGCCAAGCGCGAGCTTTATGATTCGGGTATCAAAGTGCCAATGTTAATTCGCTGGCCTGAAGCGTTCCGGCCCGAAGGTGTTCAGCCAAGCTCAGTCGACCAACGCCTGATCAGCTTTTTAGATTTAGCACCCACGATATTGAAGTTGGCGGGTGTTGAGCTGCCCGGCTATCTACAGGGCCAGGACTTCGCTTCACCATCCCCTTCGACAAGGGCACTTCAGCGGGAGTACATTTACGCCGCCAGAGATCGTATTGATGAAGTGCTTGATCGGCAACGGGCAGTGCGTGATCATCGATTCAAATACATACGAAGCTGGCAGCCAGATCAGATAGAGGGGCACGAGCTAGAGTTCCGTGACAATCTCGATATGGTGCGGGAGATGCGGCAGCTCCATGAGCAGGGTAAGCTGAATGCAGCCCAGAGCCTATGGTTTGAAGCTGCTGGGGAGGAGCGTCTGTTCGATCTCGAGAAAGATCCCTTTGAAATAAACGATGTTAGCGAAGATCCGCAGTACGCAGAGGATCTGCAGCGATTGCGCAAAGCCCTGACCGCGTGGCAGGCACGCGTTGGTGATATGTCAGATGAGTCGGAGGAGAAAATGGCAGCACGATTTGCGCCCGGCGGAGAGCAGCAGATCACACCAACACCGAAGCTCGACATTAACGGTGACACCGTGACCGCAACGGCTACTTCGCCTGATCACTCCATCGCCTATCGCGTTGACGAAGGGCCATGGCATTTGTACACCGTCCCATTTTCAAAAGGACTGGGATCAGTCGAGGTCAAGGCTGTGCGTTATGGCTGGGAGCATAGTGAGAGCGTTAGTAGCCCATGAAGGTGACAGCGAAAGAGAGAGTTAGCAGTGCGGTGTTTAGGTTATGAGTTTGTCCCTATGCATGATTCTTAGAGATGAGGCTTTTTTCCTCGCCCGTTGTCTGGATGCCATGCAAGGGCAGGTGGACGAAATTATTCTGGTGGATACCGGCTCCACTGATGGCACCCTCGAGATATGCCGTCGCTACACCGATAGTGTCTATGAATTTACCTGGGTCGATGATTTTGCACTGGCGCGCAATTATGCGCTGGAGCAGGCTACCGGCGACTGGATTATGGTACTGGATGCGGATGAAATGGTCTCTGCAGATGATATGGCCTATTTGCGGGGCCTCCTGGCAGAGCCGCAAGCCGATGCCTTTGCGCTCAACCAATTGAATTACAGCGATAACTCGACTGTGCGTGATTGGCAACCACAGCAGGGAGTACACCCCTATGGCTGGGCTTACAAGGGCTATCAATCGAATTCAGTAGTGCGCCTCTTTCGAAATAGGGAGGAGCTGCGCTTCACCGGCAAGGTGCATGAAATCATTGATCTGCGCGATGAGAGTATCCCGGTGATGCAACTGGAAGTGCCCATTCATCATGATATGAGTGGCAATCCAGATAAGGAAAGAAGTGAGCGCCAGCGCAATTACCTGCGCATTATGGAGGAGGCTTTGCGGCAACAGCCCGATGGCCGGCTGGCGGCCCGTTCGGGGGCGGTGCGTATGTACGAGCTACAGGATTATCGCGGTGCTATCTCCCATCTACAACAAGCCGTTGAGCTGGACTATGATCGCGAAGTGAATCTCGAAGCTATTGGCGAGGCACACTATAGATTGGGTGAGCACGAACTGGCATTGGAGGCATTCGGCAATCTTTATAATGATGGCCATGCCACTGCTTCACTGTGCAATAATTATTCAAATCTGTTGGTTAAAGCGAACGATCTCGACAAAGCGATAGAGGTGTTACAGCGTGCACTGAGTCTCGGTGCGCTCGCCCCGGAGCGCATTGAACGTATTCGCCACAATATTGCTTATTTAAAAAGAGAGTTGAAAAGCCAGTTGAAAACGGATGGCTGAAGGCCGGTTACTGGAAGCTGCATCAGTCTTGTGTGATAGTTAGATTTTTACTATGAATATTTGCCAGTCGCGCCATGGATAGATCACCACAAACAGCCCTCTATACTTTTATCAGCGCACTGTTGGCGCTGTTTTTGAGCGGCCTGATATTACTGGCCGCTTTTGCGTCGTATACCTCATCGGAGATTCCAGAGGGGGCCAACCGGGATCACGAAACTGTGATCACAGGTAGCAGCATGCGCGCTATTGCCGGCACAGCAGAGGCCCAAGGCGAGCAACTACGGATCACCGGGTGGGAGCCGCAGGGTGAGGACCATCGGGCCATTGCCGTAAGCTCAACCCGTTTCCGGGCCGAGAACTATCCGCTGGTGAGTACCCAGCTTGATGGGGATTACCCCGGCCCCATGCTCCGGTTGGTCTGGCGCACTGCTACAGACGGCGGAATGAATGCGGTTGTACTCAATCGCACTGATGACGGCTCCTCGCGTGTGTATATGGCGAACCATCCCCAGTGGCGGGGCTCGGTGGTAGAGATCGGAATTTACAGCGTGACGCGTGATACTGATCAGAAGTTTGCGATTACCCGACTGACGCTCGAACCACATTCCTGGCGGGGCGTACTTTCGAGTTACTTAACCAGCTGGACAGCCTATCGGGGTTGGACGTTGCGCTCTGTTAACTTTCTCTATGGCACCGCGGATGTATTTGCCCAGTCGCCGGTAGAGGTGGTGGCGATTTGGTGCATGCTCGCGATAGGCTTGCTGTTGCTTGTGTCGAGAGTGACTTCGGGAGCGGGGTTGGTGGCTGACGGCGGTTCGTCCCGACCGGATCGCGGCTCGGCTATTGTGGGGGTCGTGCTGATTGCATGGGTATCGCTGGATTTGTTGTGGCAGAAAGAGTTAACAGCACGGCTCGAGGCGACAACGGCCACCTTTGCAGGTAAGACGCTACACGAAAAGCATCTCGTTGATATCGATGGTTACCTGTACAGCTATATAAAGCGCATTTCCGAGGAAGTATTGCCAGAAAAACCCGCGCGCATTATCCTGCTTCACGATTCCACCAAGCACAACTTCCAGCGGCTCAAATCTGGCTATTATTTGCTGCCACACAATGTTTACAACTTTGGCAAAAGGCCGCCTAAGCAGGGCCTTCGAAAGGGCGACTACATTTTGTCCCTGGGTGATTCAGATAAAGTTGAGTTCAACGCTAAGAAAAGCACGTTGATCGGTAATAGGGGGAAGCCGCCATTGAGTGTGAGAATATTGGACGAAGACCCGATGGGCACTTTGTATCAATTGACCGCCGATCCCAAAGAACGCTATGAAAGTAATTCCGCTAAGAGCCGTGAAAAAAAACCAAAGGGCTCGAGTGAAAAGAAATTTGGCTCAAGCGAGATAAAGGCTAAGGCTAAGACGCCCGGCAAAGGGAAAGTAAAATGAGTGACGATTTGTCGATAGTCGGTTTGCTTGTCGCGCTTTTTTTGCCCTGGCTATGTGGCGCCGTTTGGATGAACTGGCTCCTTGGGCGCACAGGGCGGAAGAACCTGTTCGTGGTTTTGGGGCAAGGTTATTTCATCGGGGTGTTCATGACGACCATGCTTATTCGCCTGTGGGATGCGGCCGGTTTTTTACTCGATTTTCCGGCTATGGCAGCCGTGCTGCTGGCCCTCACTGTGCTTGGTATTGCGTTCAGTTTTTTTTACTCGAATACCTCTGCAGCCCAAGTGACTGGCCCACGCATGGCGTCCTGGCAGGTTGCCCTCGTCACGGCGTTTATTGCTCTAGTTGCATGGCGTCACTTTACAATGGTGCAGGAATTGCTAATGCGGCCCCTGTTCGCCTGGGACGCCTGGATGAACTGGGCACCCAAGGCTGTGGTTTGGTTTCACCACGGGGCGCTGGTGGATTTTGTTAGCGCCGAGCAATGGCTTAAGCAGTCCGGCAACGAGGTCTATACTCTTGGAAATCGGCAGGCGTCTATCTATCCCATCGCTGTATCACTTATACAACTGTGGAGTATGTTGGGCCTGGGTACCTGGGATAGCGGCGGTATTTATCTGCCTTGGATTATGGCCTCGATCGCATTGGGTCTGTCCCTGTATGGGCACCTGCGCTTGGCGGGCGTACCCTTAATGGCTGCGATGATAGCCAGCTATCTTCTGTTGAGTATGCCTTACCTGAATGTACATTCTGTGATGGCCGGGTACGCCGATATCTGGCTGGCTGGTGCCTTTAGTCTGGCCGTCTATGCTTTGTTTGAATGGCGTCACTCACGCAGTTGGGCTCATGCGCTGTTGTGGGTGGTATTTGGTTTAATGTGCATGCAGTTGAAAAACCCGGGCCTGGTGTTGGGTCTGATCATTTTCGCATGCGGTTTATGGGAGAGCTTGGCTGGCCATTCGAAAATACAGGCGGGCCTGCTGGGCGCAGTTGTCTTGTTTTCGGTATTTGCAGTTGCCATTGGCTTTAGCGGTGAAATTCCCTATCTGGGTAACGTTTCACTGAAGGGTGGGGTGTTTGATGCTGGCCGCCTTGGGCAGTTTTCCGTCGAATACCATGAGGTCGGCAGCGCATTTTACGGCACTTTTTTTGAACAGATAAACTGGCACCTGATGTGGTACCTCTTGCCATTTACCATCGCATTGGGACTCTATCGGAATGGGCTCAAATTTGCAGTGCCAGTAGAGTGGTTAGCAGTTATTGGCGCGCTGTTATTTATTGTCTTTGTGTTTGTATTTACTCGTCACTACATTGCGGCGGTGAATTATGTCACTCTGAACCGGGCATTACTCTATCCGGTTCCGGCCATTTTGTTTTGTGTCTTTCTCTATTTTCGTCCTCCGCAGGAAAATGTTTAGGCGTGCAGCTATGAATCAACTCAAAATAGACCCGGTGTGGCATTCTCTCGGGGCACACGGGTAGCAGGAGTTGGCTTCGCAGAGGCTTGGGAGATAAGGAATGAGCAGATCGGCTAGATCTTTAGCGGGATGTGCAGATAGGCTTGGCCGTTTGTTATGCTTTGCTCCAGTCTTTGTGGCAGTGTTGCTGTTGTCACGGCCGGTACTGGCGCATGTGCCACATGACGTTGTTGACGATATTCAAGTTTCGCCCGGGTTCTCGGTAGATCAACAAGTCTTTGCCACGGTTCGCGGTAAATTGTTTCGATCAGGTACCGGTGGCTATAACTGGCAGGTACTGAGCAGGGGGCTGACATGCGACAAGCATCTCGGCGCACTGGCAATTTCACCCGATTTTTTGCGTGATCGTACGCTGGTGGTGGCGTGTAGCAGTGGTGGACTGTATCGATCTCTTGATGGCGGGGCACACTGGCGGCCACTGGAGTCCACAGGCGATTTCGACTTCATTCAGGTACTGATGTCGCCCGATTTTGGCCGGGACCAAAGCCTAGCAGCGCTTACCAGTTCGGGCCAAGTGTGGCGCTCCGCAGATGGCGGAGATACCTGGGGTACAACGCCGAGTCGCGAATTGGGGGTTTCTATTCTGGCCTGGAGGGGGAGTCATCTAGCAGCCGGTAGTCAGGATGGACGGATCGTTGTTTCAGAAAATGCGCTTAGTGGCTGGCAGGAATTCGCCTGGCTCGCGCCAGGCACGGAGATCTCTGCCATTTTGCCCCCGACGGGGCAAGGCACCGATCGCAACTGGTATATAGGAACCGAGGGCACTGGACTAATTCGTCTGGGTCCAGGAGGCCAGGCGTTACCAGAAGGCGCCCTCTCGGGGATGCATGTAACAGACTTGGCGAGCACGACTAAAGACGGCGCTTTAGTGGTATTTGCCACCACATGGGATGAAGCAGTGTTTCGTTCCATGGACGGCGGTTTGTCGTGGCAAAAATTTGATTCAGGTTTAAAGCAGGATATTCAGGCGGATCAATACGGTGAAGCGCATTTTTCAAAATTGGTAATAGCCAATGATTCAACGGTAATCGCCGGGGGATTCTGTGGCGTGTTTATTTCTACGGATGTCGGGGAAACCTGGCATTCTCTGCCCGTAGCCTTGCATCATATAACAGCCCTGGATGTTTCCCCGGTGGATGATGGAGACTTTGCGATCGCCTTAGCGACCTATGGCGGAGGCAGCATCACGTCCTACGACTCCGGCGTTTCCTGGCAAACCCACAATGTTGGCTTGCGTAATCCTAGGTTGGGGCCAATGGCTTTTTCTCCGGATTTTACGCGGGACGGTGCCCTGTTTACTGGGTCATTCGGTCATGTTCTGACGTCTACTGGCAGGGGGTCTGCCTGGCAGTCCAAGGCCATACCACCGAAGTATTCACTGGACTGGCTCCGGGTGGAAGCCAAGCGCCTGTCCAGAAAATATGGTTTCATCAAGAATCTGCTAACCAGGTCGGAAAGTGATCTAGTCGGCGCTTTTCTTTTTCCAGTGTCTTTCCTTTTTTCTCCCGATTATTCCCAGGACCAAACCCTCTTTGCGATTCTTTCCCCCGGAGGTTTGTTGCGTTCCACCGACAAAGGTAAGACCTATGAGGTCGCACAAGATTCATGGAGTGAACCTATTCACTCAATCGTGGCTGCTCCACAGGGGCAGGGGCCGGCCACCCTATTTGTGAGTAGGTCGACAGGCTTATACCGGTCGTCAGACAGCGGCGACAGTTGGGTCATGCTAGAGCAGTCAAGCGCTTGGGGTGTAAGTCAACTGGTGCTGCATAACGGGCCTACTGGCGACAGTCAGTTATATGCCGCTAGCGAAGAAGGGATTTTCGCATCTAACGATGGAGGGGAGTCTTGGCGGCAGCGATATCAGGCTACTGAGGGTGCTGGCCTCGTCGGGACATTTGCGATCTCCCCCGACTTTGCCCGCGACAGATTGCTTTTATTACAGCATGCGGGTGGACCTCTGCAGCGTTGTATTGAAAGTTCCCAGGATTCGCTGGAAATCAGCTGCGCACCCATGGGCACTATTTTTGACTTCAGTCATTTGGTGGCACGGGATAATTCGTCTCTGGTTGGTTTTTCTCCTTCCTATGCAGAAGATGGCACTCTATATGCGGCATCGGCCCAGCACCTGATGAGGTCCACTGACCGGGCGCAGACCTGGAACGAAGTGCCGATTACGCGGCGGTTCGAAGCCGAAGGTATCATCTGGAAATGGCTACATCTTCCCATGAATCTCAGCGGCGACTGGGCTATACGCAGCGATAAAAGAAAGAGTGGGAGGCAGTCGGTAATCAGTGCGCAGCCTGGCGATGAGTTTTCATTCAGGTTCTATGGAAAGGGGGTGCGCTGGATCGGGACACACAGTAAGTCCGGGGGGCGGGCACTGGTTTTTATCGATGGTGTTTTGGTCACCGAGGTCAACCAGTACAGTGAGAGTGTTCAATTTCACCAAACAAGCTTTGAATCTCGTGGTCTGGGCGAGGGAATACACTCAATAATTGTGAGAATTACTGCCGATGATGCTGGTACCAGTTCGGGTGTCGTTGACATCGACGCAATCGATGTCTTGCCATGAGTAAATACAGCCTGAGTTTACCCGACACTTTCTTTGGTAAAAATCATAGAATGTAATACGAGATGAATTATGGGCAGGGGATTTCGTTTTTCGAACGAGTTTAAGCAAGAGGCAGTCAATCAGGTCGTCGTTCATGGCTACCCGCTTCTGGAAGTGAGCAAGAGACCGGGTATCGCGAACAAGAGTCTGTATGACTGTTAAAACAGTTGGAAAGCGTCTAGGAAACTCAGGCCACATCAGATCAAGATAACTATCGGCGAAGCCGCCATCACTGCCCAGAAGCACCAGCACATCACCCCGTGCCGTTTCAATACCATTACAGACTGCCTCCAGTTGTCCCTTGTATTCCAGAATGATGACAATTGTGTTTTGTTATTGCACGTAAGAATTCAGAATAGCGAGCGAGGCATCGATGTAGCTGTCGTTAATCACGATGAGTTCATCCACGGTGCTCATCTGCGCGTTGGCGCTTATCGAGTTTCTCGGCCCAAGCGCCACACTTGAAAGTGCATTCTGGCGGTGGGAATCAACAGAGCCCAGGGCTCCCACAAATAGCGACGCCATAATTTTCCGGGGTTAGCAAAAAGACGGTAAAGCCAGGCAAATCCGATGCGGCTTAACCACAGTGGCGGTTTCGCCTGAGCCCCCACGAAATAATCCAGCGTGCCCCCGGTTTGCAGGGCTATGCCGACATCCAAATCGTCTAGATGAGCTAATAACCACTGTTCCTGTCTTGGCATGCCCATGCCGACCATTAGCAGATCAGGGCGCATGTCGTTTATGGCATGGCACCATTCGGTTGAGTCGCCGCCGTAGCCATCGCGTAATTGTATTTTCAGGGCTGGGTACTCGCTTTCAAGTTTTTCTATTGCTGCCGCCACCACCGTTTGTTCAGAGCCAAGATAAAAAATACTCCAGTTCTTTTTTTCAGCTTCAGCCAAGAGATCGGTAAAATGGTCCATCAATGTGAATCTGAACACTTCGCTATGCGAGCGGCTTACCTGCGGAAAAATGAACTTTACGGGATTACCGTCGATGTAGCAGTCATCGCAGCGCTGATAAAAAGTGCGCACCGCTGCGTTGCTGTGCAGTTGGTAAAGGCTGTGAAGATTGTGGTGCCCGCACAGCCAACGGCGATTTTCGGTGGCCAACTGTGTGTCCAGCTGCAGTAGCCAAGCGGAAAAAGAAAGGGGGTTTATCGGGGTGCCGAAGTACGCGTCCAGAATCGCATTGGCATTGGCATTGGCATTGCTCATGGTGCTGGGTTCATAGTAGCCAAGCCGGAAGGTTGCGGCCGGTGAAATTATTTAAGGCTTCACTGTCGCTGCGACAAAAAATTTTTAATCCTGCGTAGGTGCGGTCATCTATTTTTGGAAGTACCTGCAAGTTGATACGGTGGAGTACTAGTACCTGACCTATGCGCACCGGCCAGAAAAATATTGGTGATGGTTCAATAGGCATTGCGTCCGGTCCAGCCGCGCAGCAGGGTCAGGGCGATGATCTGTATGTCCATCCACAGAGACCAGTGTTGAATGTAGTACAGGTCGTAACTAACCCGATTTTGCATTTTCTCAAGCGAGTCTGTCTGGCCGCGAAAACCATGAACCTGTGCCCAGCCTGTGATACCAGGTTTAACCCTGTGCCGCTGCATATAGGCATTAATACTGCTGATGTAAAACTCGTTTAGGGCCAGAGGATGCGGCCTCGGTCCTACAACCGACATGTCGCCGCGCAGCACATTCAGAAACTGCGGTAATTCATCCAGACTTGTGCGGCGCAGGAGGTGGCCTATTGGTGTAATACGTGGGTCATTCTTGTGGGCCTGTTGCATGCCATTGTTGGAGCTGTCGGTAGAGTTGGCGGATTTCATTGTGCGGAATTTTAGAACATGGATGACCGAGCCATCAGAACCGTGGCGTTTTTGTCGAAAGATAACTGGGCCGACAGAGGTTAGTTTGATACAGAGGGCGATTATGATTAATACCGGCGCCAATAAAAGTAGGGCAGTGAGGGCAAACAATCGATCAAAGACAGCCTTAAGCAGAATATTGTGTCCTGTTAATGGGGAGGCATTCAAATCGATGACCGTCATGCCCGCTGCTTCAGCGGGCACATGGTTTAGTAGCGTGAGCACCGATAAATCGGGAATGTAGCGCACCGCCACGCAGCTGCTCTGCAGTAGCTGTATGACCGACTCCCGCGAGCCCAGCTCGTCCTCGGCAAGTGCGATCCAGATCTCTTCAATGGCGCTATCGGGGTCAGAGGCCAGTTTTTCCATTTCTTCGAGGCTGGCCAGAGGGGCCGGGTCATTCTGGATGCAGTCTTTGACGGCCCCTGTCGGAACAAAGCCGGTAATCTGCCAGTGGGCGTCAGTAGCCGCTCGTGCCTTGGTAGCCACTGTGTGGGCATAATCTCCGGCGCCCACCATAAGAACGCGGACTGTCTGGCGCTCCGTAAAGCCCAGATAGCGCGAGAGGGCACCGAACAGCCAGCGAAAAAGAAGAAGCGCGATCAGTGAATAGATCAGCCAGTAGCCCATCCAGAGGCGGGAAAAGTCAGCGCTGGTTTTTGTTAGGGTGCCGGCAATCATCAGGATGGCGGCGACAGCCAATAGGCCTGGGATCGTATTGCCCCCCTTCTGCCAGCGGGTCTCGCCCCGCCAGGATTTGTAGGCGCCACTCATGGGAAGCACAATGATGGTCAGACTGGTTCCTAGTACCAGTACAGAAACATACTCGAGACTCATATCCCAGCTGTACCAGCGCGTGAAATATGCAATCCAGCCCCCGATAGCGACCAAAAAGCCGTCAATCAGCGGAGCGAATGTGGTGAGCGTCGATTGTTGGCCTGCGCGTATAGACATGGTATGGAGTCGTTCTTCTACTGCAGGTTAACTGTCATGGCTTAGAGGGCCTGCTCTGGCCGGTTCCGAGCTCGATTCCTACTCTATTCCAGCCCTGATGCGAGGCGGAGCGGATAGTATCGGGCGGATGTCATATTAACAGACAACAGTGGCCTCCCGAAAGGGCATTCACGCTGGCCGGCGCGGGCGGAAGTCGTGCGCAAGGTGCCGCTTTTCGAACATGCGGTTGTGGGAGGTGGTGACACGCTAATGGTTATTTCCAGTCCGGCGGACGATTTCTCTGACAGGTAATTCAAGGGGCGTATCCGGTCATAGGTCGCTTGCAAGCGATGCGGCCACAAAAATCGCTCGATACCGTATTGGGAAATATCCGAGGATTGGGCTCGCCGCTGGCGCGATGCAGTAGATCCAAAAGTTGATTGCGCGCGTCTGCATATACGCGATATGTATCAAGGTCAGCGCAGCGATCGTGGCTACTTGACGCGTCACGAAACCGCCTACCAACACCACTACAATCCGGCCGTTGATTTGATTGGCGATGCAGGTGTCTGCCTTGGCTGGGTGGAAGGGCGGGAGGAGATAAGCAAGAAGTGGAAGCCTATTCCTGTCCCGCCGGGAAGACGTTTAGTCCTGACGTCCTATTTCTCGAGTTCGCTAAGCTGATCGTTGCGTATTTTTTGCAGCGCCACGGCGTCATTGCTAAATACCCATTCTATGCCTCGGTTCAGTTCGCGATACAGAGAGTTCCTGGAGCGCGGGAAGCCAATTCCCAAGCGCTGATCGAGGGCTGCATGGCGCTCCTTAAGGCGATTTCCCAGTAACAAATAGTGCCCACCAAGCCCCGCGAAACCTTGGGTCAGCGCAATACGGCTTAGAGACCGTACGTTGATTTCCGAAACGGGCAGAAAGCACTGGGATGGCAGGAAGCTCACGCGTGTGAACAGCGTGGGGTCCAGTGCGAGTATATGATAGTGGGTCACAGCGATGAGCGGTGCCAGCAGGGAACGCAGACTATCTTCCTGGCGGGAGGGGTCCGGCCAAATCTCAGCCTTTATTTCCAACATTAAGTGCGTATTGCCCCCGAACTCTGCAATTACTTCGGACAGGCTTGGAATCAAGGGAGCCACGCTGCGCAGTTCCGCGAAAGACAGCTCGCGTACAACTTTCTCGATACCAAAAACACGAAGGGGGCCTGGATCGTGACATATGACGGGCACCAGATCAGCCGTCCAGCGAATGTCACATTCGATCCCCCAAACGCCGGCTTTGCGAGCGGCTGAAAAAGCTTCCAGCGTGTTTTCCATAACGGTGACGTTATCGTGCTCACCTCGATGCGAAATGATTTTGCAGTGCTGTAGGGCTTCTTTCGAGGGGGTGGCCCTGGGAATTACAGCCATTATCGAATCCACGATAGCCATTGCAAACGCTAATAAACTCTCCATTACTTAAGTCCTTTGTTGTCTGGGCCGAGCTTCTGTTTTCGAAGGGCCAGATTGAGATATGCAGATGAGGGTGGCTTGATGGTAGTGTTCCTGTCGTAGTGTATTGATCCAGATGGTAGCCTTAGCGCAATTGAACGTAAATATTGAGTGCCAAGGTTGAATGAATAGGTGTCCACAACAATAACATGACCGAATCAGTGTCTTCGTCAGAACAGCTCAACCGAAAGAATCCTGCTAGCATACGTGAGCTTGCGGCCTGGGCTTTTTACGATTTTGCAAACTCTGGCTATACCACGGTGGTGCTCACCACCATTTACAGTGCCTACTTTGTGGCTGTGATAGCGGCAGATTTGGATGTCGAGTCTCCTGGCAGCGCCACACTTTTGTGGACGCTGGCTATTGGGGCGGCCAATTTTCTAGTGCTTCTGGCGGGTCCGGTTATCGGCGCCATATCGGATCAGCGGGCCAGTAAGAAACGCTTTCTGTTTTATTCGTCGGTATTGTGTATTGGATCGACCGCGCTTTTGGCGGTGGCGGGCCCTGATCAACTGTACCTCGCGGTGTTTCTACTAGTGGTCTCGGCTGTCACGTTTACACTTGGCGAGAATTTGATTGCGGCCTTCCTACCGGAAATAGCACATCCGGATAATCTGGGGAAAATTTCAGGCTATGGCTGGAGCTTGGGTTACTTTGGCGGCCTGCTGACGCTTGCGGCCTGTTTGGGCTACATCAATTGGGCGGAGGAGGCAGGCGATACAGCGGTAGAATTTGTGCCTGTCACATTGCTGATTACAGCAATTATTTTTGCTGCGACCGCGGCGCCGACCTTTTTGTGGCTGCGCGAACGTGCCATTGCGAAGCCTGCTCCTGTGGATACATCCTACTGGGCACTTGGGGTAGGGCAGGTGCGCAATACACTGCGCCATGCTTCACACCTACGCGATCTGTTTCGTTTTCTACCTTGTTTGATTTTCTTTCAGGCGGGGGTGGCAACGGTGATTGTCGTCGCTGCGATTTTTGCCCAGGAAGTCATGGGTTTTAGCAGTCAGCAGCTCATTTTATTGATTATGGTCGTGAACCTGACGGCTGCAATTGGTGCTTTTGCCTTTGGCTATGCGCAGGATCGATTTGGCTCGGTGCCCAGTCTGGCCGTCGCTCTGGTCGTTTGGATTGTTGCGATCGGTGTCGGCATGATGGCCGATGAGCCTGATGACCTATGGCTCGTGGGCAACCTTATGGGATTGGCTATGGGGGCAACCCAGGCCGGTGGCCGCGCTTTGATTGGCCAGCTTACGCCGGCTTTTCGCAATGGTGAAATTTTTGGATTGTGGGGGCTGGCTAACCGGGCGGCGGCGATACTCGGCCCCGTCAGCTACGGTGTTATCAGCGAATTAAGTGGCGGCAACCACCGCATGGCTTTACTGTCGACCTTAGCATTCTTTGTTGCGGGGCTATTGCTATTGTTCACCGTCGATGAAGAGCGCGGGAAATTGGCGGCCAGTATTCGTGATGAATCCGGTGGTTTATAACCGCAGACCCCTATCTCGTTTTTCCATCCAAAATTGGCGGTTCCGCGAAGCCGCGCTATAGTCCTTGTCATTGGCGGTGAGACCGAAGGGTTTGTCGCTGTCAGAGACACACTATTCTCATAGGAGACTTACCATGGGGTCATCAAGGACTGAGTTTTCGTTTACTCGCACTGTGATCACTGCACTGGCGTTGCTACTGGGCATAAGCGCCTGCTCCGATAACAAAGACAGCACCACGGCCTCGAAACCCCAGCCGGATAACCCCGTGGTAACGGGGCCTATTAGCGGTGGCGGCGCGGCAGATTGCTGCATGCTGAATTTCTCTGGCTTTATTGTCGATTTGCGCATGGTGGGTTATACCCCAGGTACTCCGTTCTACGCAGGCCTGTCCTACGACGAGGCGGAAGTCGGCTACCTTGAGACAGAATATTTCCTCTCCGGTACTGCCAAATCCTATATAGGCACCGATGAATTTGGATCTGATGGCAAGTGGCCGGTTCAGGCAGCAGACACGGCAGACTACATCACCCGAATAGTGGTTCAGCGGCCAATAGACCCGGCTGCTTTCAATGGTGTGGCCGTTGTGGAATGGTTCAATGTGTCGGGCGGGGTAGATTCTCCACCGGCCTGGTTACAGGCGCATACTGAACTGGTACGCGAAGGTTATGTTTGGGTTGGCGTGTCAGCACAGAGGGCCGGCGTTGAAGGTGGTGGCGCATTCGATCTACCTGTCAAAACTATAGACCCAGAGCGCTATGGTGAACTGAACCACCCCGGCGACAGTTTTTCTTACGACATCTTTTCTCAGGCTGCTCAAGCGGTGCGCAATCCGCAGGGAATGGATCCTTTAGGCGGTCTGAACGTAACAACGATGATTGCTACCGGTCAGTCACAGTCAGCGTCACGTTTGATTACCTACATCAACGCAGTGCATCCCACCATTGAATTGTTTGACGGTTTTATTGTTCATGGCCGCGGTAGTGGCTCGTCTTCGCTGTCTCAGGAGCCGCAGCTTTCCGTTGCAACCCCAAGGCCTGCGTACATTCGGGGTGATATGCCGCAGCCGGTAATCACTTTGCAGGCAGAAACCGATGTGTTACGTGGCGGCGCTGTAACGTTCAGGCAGGACGATTCGGATGTGTTCCGGCTGTGGGAAGTGGCGGGTTCCGCACATACAGATTTGTACACGACTATTCGCTCTCAGGAAGATAGAGGCGATGACCCAACGATTGCAGATGTGCTGTCTAAAAACGATGCGCGGCCGCCATTTATCACTTGTGCTATACCAGTGAACGATGGTCCGGCACACTGGGTGACAGCCGCTGCGATTTCTCAACTGAAGACATGGATCCACTCCAATAGCCCTGCACCCGCGGCGGATCGGTTGGCGCTCACCGCTGATGGGTCAGCCTACGACCTTGATGCCTATGGCAATGTGAAAGGAGGGGTGCGTACCCCTTATGTCGATGCGCCAGTGGCAACCCTGTCTGGATTAGGGCAGCCGCCAGCTGATGCGTTCTGTGGGTTGTTGGGGACGACAGCGCTATTTGATGCGGCAACGCTGGCGACTTTGTATCCCACCAATGCGGACTATATCAATGACATTGATACAGCCACCGATGCTGCGGTTGAGCAGGGCTTTTTGCGCCCCGCTGATGGAGATTTGATTAAAGCACGGGCCCGCACTTCTGGAATTGGTGGGCTTTAGGCCTGAACTTTTGTAGCCGGTGGGCCTTCGGCGTTCGCTTTGTCTTCAGTGGGCCTTTGGCCCACGGGGCTATGTTCCTAACTAGCGCGGATCGCCAGAGAGAACAGGTATATGCAAATGCCGAACCCGCCTAGAAAAATTAGTGATCGAAATTTGTCCATGTCTGTGACATACATGGGGATGTAGACAACCCGTAGTAGAGTGAAGATCATCGCAAGATTGGCGATTTCCTCAAGCGCAATACCGCTTATAAAAACGGCGAATACAGCAGCGCCAAATACCGCTAGTGCTTCCCAGCTATTTGATTGTGCAGCGACAGCTCTGCTGCCCGCACCAGTCAGGGCCAAGGCTTGCGTGCGTGGCTCTTTGTTATCGACAGCCCCCAGCTGGTTCTTTTTATGGTACGCGGCGATCCAGGCGCAGCTAATGGGCAGGATGCAGAGAATCAGTAAGCAGGCTATTACAGTTGTCATGGTGTTGTACTCCTAAATGATTATTGGGTTTCGGTCTGGGTGGCGCTCAATGAAGCTAACTTTACTTACACAATACTAACCCGCTGCTCGATGGGCCTCTAGTCGCACAGTCCTGGCTCTATCGGCTATGAAGCAACGGCCCTACTCGGTCAATCCAATAGCTGCCTTCATTGCGGAAGCCCTTTCTATAATCGTTCCATCGCTGACTATAGCAAGTAGGAAATACCTGACTCTTATGGGTAGCTTTCCGCGTAGGCTTCTGGCGAAGGTACGGCCGAGAATCTCCTCACGCAACTCGCAGGCCGTTGGTCTCCACCGCAGGGAGAAATGCTGTCGCATGGCCTGGGAAAAGTCCCGCCGGTAAATACGTCGCAAATACCAGCGCCCCAATCTGGAGGTGGAAGCAAACTTATTTGCCCCGTGAATACGATAGGCAAATCCAGGGCTTTTTACATAGTATTTTTTGGCACCTAGAACGGAGGCCCCTCGTACGATAACCGCATCTGCGTTGTGGCCAGATTTTCTGGCTTCGGTCTTGGAAATGCCAAGCAAGCGCACGATCACAGGTGAAAGGGCAATTGTTGTATCCAGACTTGCAGGCAGTGACATTAACTGCGCAGCAAGGGGCCTACGCAGCGAATTTCCCGAGGTGGCCGAGCCCGCATATTCATGAAATCGCGTGGCGGCCCAGCGGGTAACTCCCATCTCGCCAGCTGGCAACTCCCGCATATCAAGGTTGTCGCGAGTCCTTCTAATGACTGCAGCGTCGCTCCCAAAAATTTCAGCATTTGAAAAAACGAATGAGATACTCTCATCGCCCGCGTATAGCTCCCGCAAACGCTGCAGGTAGCCGTCCAGGAAATAGTCATCACTATCAAGCAACACAACGATGTCACCCTGCGCGGCTTCGATGCCAGTCCTGACAGCACACATCTGCCCCTGGTTCTGTTGCTCGATTAACTTTATGCCGCGGTCCTTCTCGTAATGACGCAAGATATCTGGAGATTCATCTGTAGAACCATCGTCTACAATGATAATTTCATCCACTTCTGATAGCTGCTTGATCGCTGACTCTAGAGCTTCGGCCAAAAAGTTCGCGTAATTGTAGTTGTTCACAACCACCGATAAACGTGGATATTCACTAGCGCTATTCATGTGCCTCCCTCATCAGGCGGGTACAGTTATTTTCAGAGTCCCACAATGCCATTGGGCTAACAGAATTAAGTACTTTGAATTCAATCGGCAAGCTTTCCAAAAATTGTCGTGGAAATATTTACGTGTTTCTTCGCCAGCCGCATGAGCCAGAATTGAGCGAGTATGGCACTGGAAATTGTCGCCAATGCTGCTCCGATAGCACCATACAAAGGCACGAGAATGCAAATCACTGCAATGTGTAGCGCAGCTGCAGCTATCATGACTGGGGGAATAGACTTCTGCCCGCCGGTCATGATGAGAATATCTTGTGCTGGGCCGGCAATCACGTTCATGATAGCCCCCACTGCAAGAAGACACAGTACGGCATAATCAGAAGCATATTCTGCTCCAAAAATCTGTAGGACATCATCTCCAAACACAAACAGAACGATGCTAGCTACCAGCGTAGGCCAGAGACTTCCGTGCGCACTTTGTACGGCCAGCAACTGCAGTTCACGCCGGTTTCCTGTGGCATATGAGGCGGCCATGGACTGTTGGTTGACCTGACTGACCATGAGCTTGGGTATTGTCGCGAGGGAAGCGAGTCGCTCTGCAGCAAAATAGGTGCCTGCTGCGCCAGGGCCGACCAGAACACCCAGCAACAGCACATTCGAATAGGTCACTGTGAGTCCGGCGATACGCGTTACGAACACCGGCAGCGCGGTGGGCAAGAGTTGCTCCGGGGAATACTCTGCGCTTGATGTCAGTGTACTACCACTCAGGTGATTCTGGCCTCGGTGATACAAAAACACCTGAGGTAGCAGTACGATGTACATGCTTAGCCCTGCCAAGCCCAGAGCAAATGCACCAGACAGTTTATTGCCCAGTGCATACCAGCAGGCTATGGCCAAGGCGGCGGTGACAATTGGGCGCAGCACCTGCATGGGCAGAAGCGCCAGCACTAACCACTGCCTTGCACGGCAAATATCTTTGTAAAGTGTGAGAAAGGTGACCCCTGGGGCCAGCAGTAACGCCAGGATTGCCAGCTCGCGATACCCTTCGCCTGCAGCCGCTTTTGGCCACAGCAACATCACTATACCCGCTATCAATAGCACTATACTCGATGATCGTAGTAATAGAGTTCTGGCCCTGTGAATAACAGCCATTATGGCAGATTCGTTTTGCAGAGCGGACAGTGAGGCTATGAAGCGATTGGTGATTACAGGGAGCCCTATACAGGCAAGCATGCCAACCATAAAAAGTAGAGTTTGCCCCCACGCGTACTTGCCATACTCTTCAGTGTCTCCCAGGAGTCTCGCCAGTAAAACCTGCAGCCCGAACACGCAGAGAATTCCCGCTAGCCGTATCGTGGCAGCGGATGCACTGCGCCTCAAAAACCCCTTTACTGAGTATCCAAGGTTATGTCCTGATGGTTCAGTTGAAGTCATGCAGGTCGCAACTCGTGTAAAGGAAATGGACGGACATTAGTGCGGCGAAGCTGGTTCACCCGAGGGTCTGCCCAGGTTGATCACGCACACAACAAATAGGATCCACATGATATTGTTCGCGCTGACCAAGCTACTCTCTGCGACATTCGCCAGCAGGATGGCAACCATCAGTACAATCATGGGTAATTTACGGTCCAGATGTTGCGGGGTTTTGAAAGACACTATCGACTTTATCCCGGCCATGACTACCCCGAGCAAAATCAGGATCAAGCCAACGGCACCCAGGTCTAGCAACAAATCGATATAGCCGTTATGTCCATTGGGAGGGCGCCAGCCAACTGATTGCCAAACGTTGGCAGAGGGGCCGTGCTCACCTCTCCAGAAGGCCCCCAATCCATATCCCGTTACCGGCTTCTCCTGAATATGAACCAGAAGATAACGCCACAATTGCACGCGCCCACCGGCGGTATCTCGCAAAGCACCTTTAGGAACCAGTATTTGTGCTTGCCCCAGCAGAGGTAAATCGTCAGCTTCGACGCTAGACGATGAGAGCGCGATGTTGACTAATAGCGGCGGCAGAATCTTGTAGTGATACTGCAGGGTAAAACTGACCAACACCAACGCGACGCTCGCGAGAGCGGCGCCCGCCCAGCGAGGTTTTCTACGAAACGAAAAGTAAACGCTCAGTAGCGAAAAAATGATGATCCAGCTCAATAATGATGATTTGGAACAAGACATCGAGAGCACAAACAAGGCCATCCAAAAAAGGCCCCAATACAACATACGATACCGGCCTTGTCTGGTAGCGAGAAATAAAAATACGATCCCGCCTAGAACGGCGATCCTGCCCAGATGATTTTTATGCAGTAGAGCCCCGCGCCACACCCCCTCATGAAATCCTTGCATAATGGCGATATTCGGAAGAAAGACGGCCATAACGACGCTCGAAACAATAATCAGTGCTAATGCCAGCCCAAAGAGTTTCAATTGCACATCGGTCTTGAATCTCAGTGCAATATATAAACCAAACAGCGTACATCCAACAAGCCCCGTCGATTTGACCAGTGTTTCCATAGGGGCAACTGACCACAGCACTGAAAGACTTGCCCAGACAAGCAACAACAACAGGAATTTTTCCTGAAACAGAGCAGTCAATACCCTCCGCCAATGTGGCAAAACTAGCAATGCAGATAGCAGGTAAATGCCGGTGTATACCCAGAACATCCCGGGTTGACTAATAACGGCTTCACCTTGTTGCACCGTACTTGCATCTGTTGGTATTGCAGATGTACTTGTAGAGAAAACAATAAACAAAAACGCCTTAGAAAATACGACGAAGGCGGCGATGACAAAAGCATACTCCCACAATGCGACTGGACCGGGTGTACCGGAATGATCACTTGATAGCTCTATGCCGCCCGTGCTTGAAACGGCCTTACCCCATCTACTCATCCCTCAGCCTCGCTGTTCCATGCAGTACCGTCTCCATTACCTGGCCGCAGGAGCGACAAGCCCCCAGAGCTCCATATAGGTGTCGTTGTCATAGCTGCGTAGGGCCAGGCATGTAGCAAAGTACAGCTCAGCGATACATGCAGCGGTAGCATCCGTATCCATTATTGCATCCAGTGCTCAAGGTCTCTTCCGGTTAAATCACTGAGCACATTGATATCCTCTTTGTAATAGGCCAACAATTGTGCGCGGGTTTGATCATCCAGCGGCGGAAACTTTTGCAGATTGACGTCATCAATGCGCTGTTTAAACCAGAGAGCCTGACGGTGAAGCTTCAGCGCCTTGATAAAGCTCTTGACCTGATGGGAGCGTAGAACCCGCTGTATCGCTCGCGACCTTGGCTGCCCGGAGCGATTGTATTTACGTTCGAACATGGGCGCTTGCGAAGCGTCGATATCCAGAAATGCGCAAACCTGTTGCCACAGACCCGAAGGGTTGGCGCGCAAATCATCATAGAACAGTACCAGCACCTGGGATGCGGGAAAAATGCTTAGATATTTTTGCAGTGCGGCACTGTATAAACCCATGCTGCGGTAGCGCAGTAAGTATTCGACTTCACCTCTGTCCGCTTCCTGCTCAAGTGCGTCGGCAAAGTTATCGCAAGGCTCTAACTGGTCGCGCCTCGCATGACACCAGGCGGAATAGGCACGGTCGGCCGGATGGCGAAAAACTACAATGATTTTCGCGTCGGGGCTGTAGGCGTGAATCTTCTCTGCCACGCCCTCTTTCGCGAGATACCAGGTACTGGCATCCCCACGCAGATGCTGTTTATCCGTCGCTGTAGCAAACAAATTGAGGTAGCTCGCTTCACTGTTGACAACGTAGGTGCTGGCCGGTGCGGGCCTCCCATAACCATCCGGGTAGGTGTAGCCATCGTCCCCAAAGGCCAGATACCCCGGCTCTTTGGGAAAGGACATGCACACTTCCGGATGTTGACCGAGCCATCCAGCTAGAGCGCTAGTGCCTGATTTTTGGGCTCCAACAAGAAAGAGATTGGGGTGGGGATCTGGAGGTTTTCGTCCCCGCACTATGGGCAGCTACGTTCTTCTGGAGGTGTCGACAGGATACTCGCCAGCAACAAGGGCTTGTCCGTCATAATGCCATCCACGCCCAGATCAATCATGCGCAGCATTTCTTCGCAGCTGTTAACCGTCCACACCTGTACTGCAAGATTAACTGCGTGGCTATCGCTAATAAAATCCGCTGTTACCACCTCAAGGAAAAAATCGTCTGGGATCTGTGGGCCGATCTGGCTGGTGTCCGGTGGTACCTGAAATGAGATGTGTTCTGGCACCGGCGGCATAACACCTTCGCCCAATGCGCCAAGTACCAAGGTCGTACCTTGATCCAGTGGTACAGCCGTGTAGATGCAGGGTGCTTTGGCCTTGAATTTTTTGGCAGCGGCATCGACGAAGGACACGGCTATTAAATCGGTGAAGCGACCGTAGCGCACTAGTAAGTCAGCCATTTGGCCTTCGTAATCGCCTGCGCCATCCAGGTCGGGCTTTAGTTCAAGGTTGATCAGGTTGTGGGGGAAGCGCTGCAAGGCTTCTTCCAGAGTAGGAATGCGAAAATCTTCTGCGCTGTAGCCTGCGGGCGGCGGCACATTGCCGCTGGCGATTCCGCGAAAGGGATAGTCTTCCTCTGGCCTATCGTGTGGTGTGCCAACGTCGGGTACAAACCAATAGGCCGCATCCAGTGCCCGCAATTCCGCCAGCGTCAGATCCACGACATTGCCGGTGCCGTCGGTAGTGCCATTCACACTGAGGTCATGCAGGACCACCAATTCGTTGTCGGCAGTCTGGTAGATGTCCATTTCCAGTACATCTGCGCCTGCTTTGGCGGCCTCAGCGTAGGCATAGAGTGTGTTCTCGGGAAAGTCTGTAACGCCGCCTCGGTGGGCAAAGTTCAGTGGGTCCTCGCCGTGGCGCAGCCAAGGGTTTGGGTCCTTGCTGAAGGGTGTGTCACAGAGGGTATCGTCGTTGGCAATGGTGCCCATCGCCTCAAGGGAGGTTGCAGTGACATTGCCGGAGGTGCCGAAGTTGAGCAGAAAGGTTTCAGCATTTTCTTCTTCTGCGTCTCCTATAAGGTCCACATAAATGGTTCCCTCGATTGCCCCTGCAGGGATCTCAAGCTCGCCAGTGGTGGGTAGAAAATCAGTTTCGGCGGTGGCACTGACTGGCTCTGTGTTGTACTGAACCAAAACTCGCTGTGGCTGCGGGCCTGTCATAGTGACTCTGAAAGCAAGCTGCGACATCGTGCCGGCTGCGCCCTCTGGCGCGGCTGTGCTAACTACCGTGAGGGAGGAGGGTGGGTAAATCGTGTCTGTGCCATCACTGCAGCCAAACAGCAAGGCTGTCAGTACCAGACCAAAAGTGGACCTGTGTGACTTCATAAAAAGTTCTCGCATTCGTTTAAGTTAGAGAGAATACACTAGCCGGCTACTGCTTGGCGCCCTCAATGCACTGATTTAATGTGCCTGGCGACCAGTGCCGGGTCCTGCATGGGAATAAAGTGATTCATTTCGGGTAGAAAGATTTCGGTGCATTGAGGTAGGGCCGCTGCTAACTCTGGCCAGGTTGGGGACGTGCTCAGGTTGGGCGCGCTGTCATCGCCGGGAGCTGCTCGCAAAAGAGTGACCGCTGTGGTGATTTGTGGCAGCGCATCGAGAAGTACTTCGTTGCCTGTTTGATGTAGATAGATTCGCGCTTCGTTGATCGGATCGCAGGCGAGCGCGTGCAGGCTATTTTCATCGGCTGGGCGCAACGCATAGTCGCAGTAGTCTTGTAATACCTGAGGCTGCCATGTATTGAACGGTGCCCGGTCTACAAACCGATCGAACATTTCTTTGGCATCAGACCAGCTGTTTTTGCGTCGGCTAACCGGGTGGTCTTTTGCGGAAAAACCATCTGCCCGGCTCTGAAAATGGCTATAGCGCTCAGGCGACATAATGACCGGATCGATCAGCACCAGGTGTTTGAAGACAGTGGGCTGCTTGGCAGCAACACGGGCGATCAGGTGGCCGCCTATGGAGTGACCTACGCCTATCAGGTCACGCAGCTCCAAGCGTTCGATGAGAATGCGAATGTCCTCGGCCATGATGCCCCAGTCCACATCGCCAGCCTCGCCACTGGCCCCGTGAAAGCGTAAATCCACGGCGTATATGTGACGGCCGGGCAGGTGTTTGACGACTTCATTCCAACAGCGGCTGTGAAAGCCGGTGGCGTGCAGCAACAGGATAGGGTCACCGCTTCCGGCCCACTCCACAACGGCGAGTTCCACATCACCTGTGTCGAGCCTGAATTCTTTGGGTTCTTGCATAAGTGAGGGATACAGCCTTGTACAACAATGGGGCTGCTCATTCTAGTGGTGCTTTGGCAAGGGTTCAATCTATGATGATTGGTTTGCGCGGGGTATTCGCCCTCAGCGAGGCCCCATCTTTGCCGGTACAAAGCGCTGTTGGGTGGAGACATGATTATTGCGAGAAGAGCGCAGCGGTGGCGTGATGGTCGAATGATCGACGTCGTTGCGGTAGGGCACAGGCCTTGGGCGTTTTATGGGGGCGTAATAAGCAGGGCGGTAGGGGTAGGCATACTGTGGATATTCAACATACTGTGGGGTCTGCTCCTTTTGCAGCGCGTCCGCTTCGGCTTGTATTTTTTTAATTTCGGCGCGGTGCTTTTCTCGTGCCATGCGATCGCTGGCCATGCGATCGGTTGTTTCGCGCATGTCCTCTAGACGTTGTTGTTGGTTAGCGCTAGGCGTGACGTTTGCGCCGTTAAGCTCCAGAGTTTCCACGGCAGAACCTGTTTCTGGAAGGGCATCAGAAAAGCTGACTACGCCGCTCTCATCCACGCTTTTGTAAACCGTAGTGGCTGTGACCGGTACGCTCCATCCCAGGGCGAGTACATACAGGCCAAGCATTAAGCTTATCCAGAGTTTTCTCATAGCATGCAGCATAGCCCAATTCCGCAAGTTCTACAGACTCAGCAATTGAATTTTTCTGATAGTGAGTACTACGACCGCCATTGGCCTGAGCAGTTCCGCGCTAGCGGTGCAGGTAAGGTCAGGCTTTCGCGCGCAGCAGCAGTTCCAGACGACTGTCGGGGAGCAGCACACTGCGTTCGAACTTGAAGCAGTACAGCAGGTCTTTGAGTTTTTGTTGGCTATAGGGCGCGTAGCCGGGCAGCGGCGTGTTGCGGTGGCGAATGCTCAGCGATTCCAGTTCCCGCACGCCGTATAGGTGATTCATGCGCTCGCTTCCAAGGTTGTGAAGCCCAAATGCATGGGCGCGAGTTGCATGGTTTATATGGGGGCGTAGTGCGGCTAAGAATGCGTGCACAGCATCTCTGTCCAGGAAGTTGAAAATATCCCAGAACAAACAGATATCAAACTGCGTGTCTTCGGGGATATCCAGCAATTCCTCAAAACTGGAGCGCAGAGAAGCACTGCTTTCTTCTTCAGTGATAATGGGTAGCTCAGAGAACAGATCGAGAAAGTGCAGTTTGCAGCGATAGGCGGAGAAGAAATCGATAGTCTCCTGTAGTGCCGGGCCCACGTGAAAAACAGTTATCCGCTGCTCCTCTTCCAGATGCTTGAAAAGGGAGGGCAGTAACTGTGTGGGTTGTATCGCCGCACTGTGCGGCGAGTTTGTCTGAGCTTCAGCGCCTGGCATAGCCTAGCGCGAATGCCTCTGGTTTTGGGTGAGGTTCATCAGCCGCTTTTCATGTCCAAGCCGGCCGCCGGAGAGTTGGCTGGCTGCTTATCGGTAAGCGGAGATTTGCTCGCAGCGGCACCGCCCGGATCCATGTCGATGCTGCCTTTGAAGATAGCACCGTCTTCCAGAGTGACGCGCGGCGCCACGATGTTGCCGCGAACATTGCCTGACTTGGAGATCACAACTTTTTCATTGCCAGTGATATCGCCGGTCACTTCGCCTTCGATCTTGATAATTTTCGCCTTAATATCCGCTTGCACCTTGCCGGACTCGCCGACTGACAACTCATTGTCATTAAGATTAATGGTGCCTTCGACTTTGCCCTGGATAAGCAGGTCTTCGTCGCCGGAAACTTCGCCTTTTATGGTAATACTGGGTCCTATCATTGCGGCATTCCTCGCGGTTGCAGGGGTAGCGGAAACAGAGGGAGACTGAGGTGAAACAGTTTCTTTGGCCGGCGGTGGAGCCGGTTTGTTCTTGTTTCTTTCAAACATTGTGATCGCCACCGTATTGAAATGTGGGCCAGCTATGCTACCAGCCTGTCGGCGAATTACCAGTGCCCTGTTTGGGCAGCTGTGCCTGTCCTTATAGGTGCTTGACGGCTCAGTGACCCCGCTTACAATGCACTGTGTCCCCCTCAGTGAGAGTTTTGATATGGATCATCCAGTTGTCCACTTTGGCGCAGTTTTTATGGCGTTTTTTGCGATTATGAACCCCATAGTCAATGCGCCGGTGTTCCTGGGTGTCACTGAGACCGAGGATGCCTCGACGTTGCGCGGTATAGCTCTGCGTGCTGTGTTGATGGCGTTTCTAATCGTCGCTACGTTCACCCTGTTGGGTAGGCAAATATTCGATGTGTTTGGCATCACGCTACCTGCCTTTCGTATTGCCGGGGGTATTCTAGTGGGCCTGGTCGGTTATCACATGCTTCAGGGTCGGGAGAATGTGGTTCACACGCCTAGTGTGGAGGACAATGCTAACAGCCGGGATGCAGCCCTGAGCCTGGCTATTAGTCCTCTGGCAATACCGGTGCTGGCGGGCCCTGGAACCATTGCCACTTCTATGAACTTCAGTGCAGGCGCAAATGTTGCTGACATAGTCCAGATTCTGGCGGCACTGGCAGCTGTTTGCCTGCTTAATTTTCTGGCCTTTGACAGTGCTAGGTCCATGGTGCATTGGCTTGGGCAGAATGTTATCAAGGTGGTGAGTCGGCTAATGGGCCTAATATTGGCGGTGATGGGTGTGCAGATGCTGATCGACGGGATCCGCGCGGCGGCGGTAGGCTGACCGGACCCCTGCGGTACAGTCTTTCAAACCTGTTCAGCGCGTGAGTGCTTGCGAGCTGCAGGCGTCTTCCTTATTATATTAATACGAATGTATTAAAACTGGTTACGCATAGCGCCGGCGCAGTCTCCGGCGACCAAAGGAGCACTAGATGTCCGATCAGATTCGCATTGACGATCTGGCCCAGCCGCAACTGTCTGAAAACCAGCTTGGGGCCGTTCAGTATGGTGAAACACTGGAGATAGAACTCACCCCGCAAAGTATTCTGGCAGAGGCAAAGGAGGCGACGGGTCTGGGTGATGTTGGGCCGGAAGATTTTATGCCCCGGCTGGCGCTGCTGTGCGACGAGTGGAGCAGCGATGACCAATTGCTCAACATTGGGCGGCTATCTCTACGCAACAAATTGCTGCAGCACGCGAAAAGCCGTCTGCTGGTACAAGACGTTCTCACTCGGCATCCCGAAATCCATGATGTGGAGTTAAACGCCCCAATAATCGTGGCTGGTTTGCCTCGCTCTGGTACCACACATTTACTTAACTTAATGGCAGCGGATTCCAGGTTGCGGGCTTTGCCTCTGTGGGAGTCCTACGAACCCATTCCAATGCCAGGTGAACAGCCGCTGAAAAATGGCGTGGACCCTCGCTTCCAACGCTGTGAAGACCAGTGGCAGATGATGCAGCTGATGACGCCGTTTCTGGCGGCAATGCACCCGATGAATCCCGACCACATACACGAAGAGCTGGAACTCATGGGCCCTGACTTCGCTTCGTACAACTACGAGTGGTTAGCTGTGTCTCCGCGCTGGCGCGATCATTACTACGCGACAGATCAAACGCCTCACTACGAGTACATGAAAACAGTATTGAAAATACTAACCTGGCAGGACGGGGACAAAAGCGGTGCTAATACGCAATGGGTGCTGAAGTGTCCGCAGCACCTCGAGCAGTTGTCGGTGCTACACAAGGTGTTCCCCGATTCGACAATCGCCATTACTCATCGCGATCCGGTCTCCGTCATTCAATCTGCGGCGACGATGCTGGCTTACGGACAACGCATCAGTCGCAAGAAAGTGGACCTTGATGATTTGATTCAGTACTGGTCTGATCGCGTGGTTCATTTACTTAAAGGCTGTGTGCAGGACCGAGATAAATTGCCACAGCAGCAGAGTATGGATGTCCCCTTTGAAGAATTTATGGCGGATGATATGGCAATGGTCGAACGCATTTATGCACTCGCAAATTTGGAAATGACCGGCACTGCGCGCGCTGAGTTAAAGAACTATTTGAACGAACACCCACGCGGAAAACACGGCCGTATTGTCTACAATTTGCGCGAAGATTTCGGTGTAGACCCCGCGGACTTGCGCGCGCAGTTTGATTTCTATTTCGAGCGCTTCCGGGTTGCGGTAGAAGTGACCTAGCGTTGAATAACTTAGTCGAGCCAAATGGCCGTAAAGTGAGAATGTAATGAGAGACCCAATCTACAAATCACGCGCCGTTGAACCCAATGCAGCCGCCTTCGAAAGCGCTGTGCGTGTTAACGATTTCATCGTTATGACCGAGGCATTCTCCAATAGCTATTTGCTGCAGACTTCCGCGGGCAATATTCAGATTAACGCCGGTATGGGGATAGAAGCCCCGGTCATCAAAAGCAATTACGACAGCTTTTCGCAAGATCCAGTCAAGTACTTGATAGTGACGCAGGGCCACGTGGATCACGTAGGCGGGGTTGGCTATTTTCGAGAGCAGCATCCTGGGATGCAAGTTATTGCACAAGCCGGAAATACTGAGCATCAGGCCTATGACACGAGGCTTACGGCTTTCCGCGGCAACCGCTCAGCTTTTGCTTTTACACACAAGTTTATGACCGTTTTTGAGAAGTATGCAAAGCATGGCTATACAGACCATCCGCCTCAGGACGCACCCGTTCCGGATATTATGTTCGAAGACCGACACTCCTTCACATTGGGTGAGTTGGAGGTGGAGCTCATAGCAGTACCGGGGGCAGAGACCAACGATTCACTCATCGTCTGGTTGCCGCAGCACAAAATCTGCCTCACTGGAAATTTGTTTGGCTGTCCCTTTGGACACTTTCCCAATCTTGTCACGATACGGGGTGATCGCTATCGCGATGCCTTGACTGTTGCGGCCGCAGTGCAAACCGTAATGGACCTGGGCGCGGAAACAATTCTGTATGGCCACCACGATCCGGTTGAAGGCAAAGGGGTTATAGAAGCAGAGCTGACTGCTTTACGCGATGCGATTCTTTATGTGCATACAGAAACAGTCGCGGGCATGAACGCGGGAAAGACTCTGCACACCTTGATGTCTGAAATACAATTGCCCGCGGAGTTGGAAGTAGGGCAGGGATACGGTAAGGTTTCCTGGAGCGTTCGCGCCATTTGGGAAAATTATGCCGGATGGTTCAAGCACGATTCAACCACTGAGTTGTATAGCCAGCCACAAAGCTCAGTGCATCAGGACTTGATTGAACTTGCCGGTGGGCCCGATGCAATCATAGAGCGGGCGCAACAAAAACTGTTCGCAGGAAAAACGATTGAAGCACTGCACTTGTTAGATATTGTGTCGCCGCATACATCAAAAAATGAGGCGGCGATCAGCGCCTCGATTGAGGCGCATGAAAAGTTACTCGACGACAGCGTGAATTTCTGGCTGTCTTCCTGGCTGCAAAATCAGATCAACGTCCTCAAGACAACTGGGGCCTAAACGGCCCTCTAGCGACTCAGGCTTGCTGGGTAGTGGGTAGATAACTGCTCGTCAGCTCTTCGGAAACCTGCCACAACTTGGCTGCCATCTCATCGTCGTAGGTGAAAGGTGTTTCACCCTCATTGACGTTGCAGTCCGCGAAATAAAACCCCCGTACGCCATCCAGTTCTGGATTAGTGGCTACATAGCATGTGGTGGCAGCGCCCTCGGGAATGGACTTCAACAAAGCCCAACCAAATAACTTCGCGCCCCACTGCTGCCACAAGGGCAAATGCTTCATGAGATTGGTTTTTATCACTCCGGGGTGGACGCTGTTGGCGGTCGCATCTGTATGTGAAATCTGCCGTGCCAACTCGCGGGCGCAAAGGGCGTTCGCCAGTTTGGAGACGCCATAGGCATTCCAGGGATCGTAGTGCTGGCTGCCGTCAAGGTTGTCGAATTCGATGCCGTTCTCCGCTCTGCTGTGTGCAACTGAGCTCAGCAGCGTGAAACGACCCTGTGGTGCGGCCAGCACGGTGTCGCGTAGCTGATTGATCAGTATGAAATGGCCGAGGTGGTTGATGGCGAATTGTTTTTCCACGCCGTTAACCAACTCAAGCTCAGGCAGGGCCATAATGCCAGCGTTGGTAATCAGACCATCCAGCGGAACGTTCATTCCCCGAATACCTTCAGCGCAGCGCACTACTGACTCCCAGTCAGCCAGATCAAGAAAGACCGGTGTAGTGTCGCCTTCGATGGTGGCGCAGGCCTTTTCCGCTTTTTCCTGAGTGCGAGCGATACCAATCACGTGCGCACCCCGAAGGGCCAGCACACGCATTGTTTCATAGCCCAGGCCAGAGTTGGCACCGGTAATGGCAAAGGTAAGTCCGCTCAAATCCAGCCCTTGTGTTACTTCCTCAGCCGTGGAACCACTGCCGAAACCACTTGGCTTGGGTTCCTGCGTGAGGATCTGGGCAACTACGCTCAGTGGTAAGGCGCTGAGAACACCCATTGTTGCCATATATTGTAGAAGTTGTCGGCGGCGAATTGGGTTGTGGGACATGCGGTTCTCCTTTCATGGAAATCGGGTTGTGGGGCAGACTCGGGGAAATGATGATGAGGAGAAGGAGACTAGGGAGTGACGGAGGGATTGTCCAGTAGAACAGAGCCAGGAATTCGGGCCACTAAGACTGGAGGAGGGTGAGAGTAAACAGTGCCGCGAAAAATAGTAACAGCAGCCTGTAACCTTTTCTCCCCCGGTTGCGTACTTGGTAGTGAATACCCAACCTACTGAGGAAATAAAAATGTTGAAACAAAGTATTTTGGCCATCGGCCTTGTTCTGACTCGTACTATGGCAGCTGCGAGTGGCTCAACGCGCTATGAAGTCACCATTACCAATATCACCCCCGGACAAACATTTACGCCG
This sequence comes from Halioglobus sp., assembly GCA_047611225.1. GTDB lineage: Bacteria > Pseudomonadota > Gammaproteobacteria > Pseudomonadales > Halieaceae > Marimicrobium. The sequence continues at coordinate 105,916 of JBLFWP010000002.1, read as the reverse complement.
CAATTGGTGCTCACCCATGATAGAGGTTTTTCCCTGTTCAGTTTAGGAGAGCCGGCAACGGTTTTCATGAGTTGGGCAATGTTGATGACGACGGATTCGAAGTGTTGGGACCAAAAGTTTATGACTGGCGGAACTCTGTTGCCAGAATCACTGTCAAACGCATGAGAAGATAAGCATTGTACACAGACACCGCTCCCTGACCGGGGAGCGGTTTATTTAAAGTAGATCGCCTGGCATCGGTGTGGCTGCTGTGCAGTGCTTTTTTATGTTGTCGCCGTTACGCACTGGCTTGAGCCAATTCGGCCAAACGCCTTCGCTCAATTGGGGTCCGAGCCACGCTTTTTGTTGGAGACAATACTGGGTGCTGTCGCAATAATTGCGACTGCCCTGGCTGCGTTTCGTGCAGCCATTCCTGGCGCACTGACGCGTCTCTTTGCAGTATCCGCTATTGTGCTGATGGTAGTGGGCTCTCTGCTCACTCGTCGCCTATACCCTTTGCAAGCTGTCCCCACGGGATTGGCCTGTGGCCTCGCCGCCGGCATGTTGCCGGCCCTGTATATGCAAATTGCCTGTATGTATGTGCCGGAACATATTATGAAGTTCCATATCTTACCTGGCCTGCTGATGATGGTTCTTGGTGGTGGAATTGCCTGGTTTTTTCGGCCCGCAAGAGACGGTGTTTAGCGCAGCAGTCCTGCTGTTTATTCGATAGCACTTTTGCTACTACTGAGCTACGCCTCAGCCCCGGTTGTTGATAACTTTTGCCAGCCTTCATACGCTTAAACCCTACGCGAATCTATGCGTAAGTACGGCCCCATACTATCTTGCTCTGTAGTGGCGGGTAAATGCCAACCGTGTAAAACTAAGCACTTGCTGTACCCATGCGTTTTTACGGTGAGAACTTGAGGTATATGAAGAGGGAGAATAATGATGAATGAGCTTAGTTTGACGGTATGGGCCAATATTGCGGACATCATTGGCGCCGGAAGTATTGTCACTGGTTTGGTGGTGGGTTTAATTCAGATTCGTCACTTGCGCTCACAGCAACGCAACTCGGTGGCAATCAATTTGGCGCAGACTTTCTACAGCCACGATTTGGCCCAGGCGATAGCGCTTTTGCAGCCCCTACCTGACGGTATTTCGCTGGAAGAAATAAGTGAGATGGACGACAAGTACGCGAATGCCGCCATCACCGTGTGTACCTCTTTTGAAACGATGGGATTACTGGCCTTTAAGCGGATTGCCCCCATGGATCTGGTGTTGGATCTAGCGGGCGGAATTGTGGCCACCATGAGCAGGAAGTTGCGCCGCTGGAATGAAGAGTTACGCAAGGAGCAGGAACAACCCTCATGGGCGGAGTGGTTTGAGTGGTTGGGAGATCAAGCGGCGAATGCAAACACCACGGCGCAGCCAGCACACCTTGAACACAAAGACTGGAAGAGCTAGTTGGACCAGCGTTCAGTACACCGCGCCAGCCATTTTTTAAGGGCGGCGCTGTGATATTTTTGTCTATGAGTGATGATGAACCACTCTCGGTGGAAATCCCGCTCCATTATATTTAGCGGTACAAGCGTGCCGCGTTCGAAGGATTCCTCAAGGCTGATACGAGAGAGGCAGCCTACACCCAGCCCAACTTCTACAGCGCGTTTGATGGCCTTGGGTTGCTGTAATTCCATTGCAATATTGAGGTCGGTCAGGATGCCGTGCATGGCTCGGTCGAAAGTTTGCCGCGTACCCGAACCGGGCTCCCGAACAATCCAGGGCAATCCCAATAAATCCTCATCTCTCACAGCAGTCTTGTTGGCCAGTGGATGATCCGGTGCCGCGAAAGCAACCAGCTCATCTTTGCGCCAGTGTTGTGTTTCTAAGTCGGCGTGGTGGTATTCCCCTTCAATCAGGCCTACGTCCAATTCGAATCCCGTTACTTGCGCGGCGATAGTTTCGGTGTTGGCAATTTGCAGCGTAACGTCTGTTTCAGGGTGCCGTTGGCGAAAGTCGGCAATCATGCTCAGAGTGAGATAGTTACCTATGGTTAGAGTCGCGCCCACAGCGATTGTTCCAGCCACGTCCTGCCCCGCCAATGATGCTTCAAAGGCGCGAGCCCTGTCGATGAGACCTTCGGCCTCAGCTCTGAGTTGATGGCCCAGCTCACTCAGTTGCAGGCGCTTACCCACGCGATCAAAAAGCTGCACATCAAACTGGCCCTCCAGCTCTTTCAGGGCCCCACTGGCCGCAGACTGAGACATTGCTAATGCCTGCGCCGCTCTGGTTACGTTTTCATAGCGTGCGGTGGCTAAAAAGACCTCAAGTTGCCGAAGACTGTAGCGCAAGGTGCCCCCTAAATCGGTAAAATAGATATATAACATCTAATATAACTGTTTTACCTATAAATGATCAAATCCTATGCTGTGGCTCTCAAATAGACAAAAGCGAGGAGAATAGAGATGGCACAGATACTTACAGAGCAAGTCACCCAGGTTCATCACTGGACGGATCGTCTGTTCAGCTTCAAAACCACCCGCAATCCCAGTTTCCGCTTCAAGAATGGTCACTTCACCATGATTGGCTTGGAACTCGAAGGCAAGCCACTGATGCGTGCCTATAGCATGGCCAGTGCCAACTACGAGGACGAGCTGGAGTTTTTCAGCATCAAGGTACCCGACGGCCCGCTGACATCCCAGCTGCAATCTATAGCGGTGGGGGATGAGGTGCTGGTAAACAGTAAAGCCACGGGTACTTTGATACAGGACAGCCTGTTGCCTGGCAAAAACCTTTACCTGATCGCCACTGGTACTGGGCTAGCGCCGTTCCTGAGCATTATTCGCGATCCGGAAACGTATCAGCAATACGACAAAGTGATTCTCACCCACGGTTGCCGCTACACGGATGAACTGGCCTATCGTGAACTTATCACCGAGCACTTACCGCAGCATGAGTATCTGGGCGAGGATATTCGCGACAAATTAATCTACTACCCCACAGTGACCCGGGAGAAGTTTGAGAACAATGGCCGTCTTACCGACTTGTTGCGCATAGGCAAGTTGACTGCTGATATCGGTCTGCCGCCGGTTAATGTAGAAGACGATCGCTTTATGATTTGTGGCAGCCCCAGCATGCTTAAAGACATTTGCAAGTTGCTGGATAGCAGAGGCTTTCGTGAAGCGCGGCAGGGCGTCGCAGCGCACTATGTGATTGAGCGGGCCTTCGTGGAAACGTAAACGCGGGAGTGCAATAGCCCGGCCTAAGTCGTATAGGGCCTTCAAAAAAGGGTTTTTATCGAATATTGGCGCTCAAGTACCTCATTTGGGGAATAACACGCCGTGTTCAGAAGTGCTGCTGCTGTTTTATGATTTGCTCATGACACAGGAACAAATTATTGCGCAGCACCTCGAGGCGGCTACCAACCGCGCCTACTTCATGGGTTCTATTCTGGGGTTGGCAGCGGGTTTCGCGGCCGGCGCCTTACTCTGGTCTCAGATTATATAGGGCCGTTGTCAGATAGCTGAACAGCAGCTTCTCGTCCTGGTTACTCAACTCACTTCTCGCAGTCATTATTCCCATTGGTGGTTTAGATTTTGATAGTCGCTTCTCAATAAAGGTCGCCTGGCATTTGAGCGTGTCACCCGCATAGGCTGGCGCGTGATTATTGAGGTCTGTAATTCCAAGAGAGCTTACTGCTGACAGTACCTGAGTCGCGCTATGGCCTAGCTTCACAGTGATGGCGAACAAATGAACTGTTGATGCTACCAGTCCACCGTAAATGGATTCCTGAGCTATTACAGGGTCCGTGTGAAAAGGGTAGGGATCCCATTCCTTACCCACCTCAATAATATTGTCTTCCGTCATATTGTACTGACCGGGGAACCTTGCCGTTTCGCCGATGATGATGTCGTCCCAGTACTTCATATTTTTTCCAGTGGATTGTTTTGATAGCCCTGCGAGTGACTGACTATTCATGGTTGCTGTGAGGGGGTTCTCTGCGGCGCCATCGCGGGCAGTCAACCTTTTCAGGCTGGATTGTCGCCTGGTTTGCTAGCACCCATATCGTCGAACCTGCCGCCGTAGAGGCTGGGGCTGGATACTTGTTGTGGACGCAGATAGAGGGTAACGCGTTCGGAGCCCGGTGGGTCCATGTCATCAGGTACTTCAACACCTGCCAGCTTTATAAATTGGGCGCGTAAATACTCGCGCTGTGGGTCGTCCACCATGCGCACAGTGCCGCGCAATTCAACGTAGTACATGTGGTTTTCAGGCGAAAGGACACACAGGGTCGCCATTGGGTTGGCCAGGAGGTTTTTGTATTTCATGCGTTCTTTAAGGGTGCTGATCTCTATTTCATTGCCATTCCAGATAAACGAGACCGGATTGCTGGAAATAAAGCCATCGCTGTGACGCAGCGTGCTGAGAGAGCCAATGAAAGTAGACGTTAGTAAATCTTCGTGATGCTGTTCAATCAAAAGGGTCTCCTTGATTTTTTTTGGACGCTAAAGCTAAAGTGTATACAGATGCAGAATTAATAGCATCAGTGGCCGCGGGCAGGGCGTGTGTTGGACTGTCAGTGTTCATTTACAGGCTATTGCAGTACCATGCGCGTCCTTCGCTTACCGCTGGTAATGAGGGGCGTTGCCAGCGAAAATGCGAGCTGGCCCTTAACGCTTTTCAATGAAGAAAAACGCGAGAACCCCATGACATTTGAAGAGCTTGGCCTTAGCAAACCCCTGCTGCTAGCTGTCCAGGACAAGGGTTATAGCGAGCCATCTCCCATTCAAGCCGAAGCAATTCCCGCCGTTCTGGCAGGTCGTGATCTAATGGCTGCTGCGCAGACAGGAACAGGTAAAACGGCAGCGTTTACCTTGCCCATCCTGCAACAATTGCACGCCTGCAACCAATCTCACCCGCACCGTATTAGAGTGTTGATTCTAACGCCGACACGAGAGTTGGCGGCGCAAATCGCTGAAAGTGTGGCGACTTACGGCGCCCACCTACCTTTTAAATCTGCCGTAGTATTTGGCGGCGTGAAGATCAACCCGCAGATCACACAACTGCGAAAGGGCATTGATATTCTAGTGGCGACGCCCGGCCGCCTGTTGGACTTGCATCAGCAGGGTGAAGTGGATTTTTCCGAGTTACAGGTATTGGTTCTAGATGAAGCCGACCGCATGCTAGACATGGGTTTTATTCACGACATACGCCGCATACTCAAGGTACTGCCCCCCAAACGTCAGAATCTACTGTTCTCAGCTACATTCGCCAATGAGATTCGCGATCTGGCGAACAAGATGCTGCACAGGCCACTTGAGTTGTCGGTGTCGCCGCGCAACGCTACTGCCCAACGAGTGGAGCAGTGGGTTTATCCCGTGGATAAGAAGCGCAAACCCGATCTTTTGCTGGAGCTGGTTCAGAGCAACAGCTGGCAGCAGGTATTGGTCTTCAGTCGTACCAAGCACGGTGCGAATCGTCTCGCGGAATACTTACACAAAGCGGGTGTTGATGCGGCGGCAATTCACGGTAACAAAAGTCAGGGTGCTCGTACCCGTGCCTTGGCAGGGTTCAAGCAGGGCCAAACTCGAGTACTGGTGGCGACCGATATTGCGGCCAGAGGACTGGATATTGAGCAACTTCCACAGGTAGTGAATTTTGATCTGCCGGATGTACCCGAAGACTATGTGCATAGGATTGGTCGCACCGGCAGGGCGGGTTTGTCCGGGCACGCCTACTCGCTGGTTTCAGCCGATGAAATAGAGCAACTCAATGATATAGAGCAACTCATTCAACGGCATCTTACCCGCGAGTATGTGGATGGGTTTGAGCCTGATCACGAAGTGCCCGCCAGCGCGCCTTTGCGCAAACCGCGCGGACGGACGCAATCAGGTCAGAGTAAGAGGAGTTCGCCGCACTCTAAATCGGGCGGCCGCAATGGCGCGGATGGCCGTGGCCCTCAAGGGCAGAATCGGCCACGGCGCAGCCGCCGCGCGGGAGGTGGTTCGACTAAGCGCGGTGGCGGGGGTAACGCAAAAAAATAGTACTAAGAGATTATTCCTGCCGATTTCAATCCAACCTTGCGTGATTCTCGGCTACGCACTCGTTTTATACCCGCCTTACGTCCTCCTTACGCCCGCAGTAGCCAAATATTCGCGGCGGAAAATTAGCGTGCGGCTGCCGCTTTTAAAGTCTTTGCTGCCGCTAAAGATGTTCGACGGCTTGATTTCCAAAACCTCTGGGCTGGATCAGTTCAAGGCCTGATCAATATCCGGTTACATAATCAATAGCCGGCTTTACCGGCTTCCAGCGTTGCGGCAAAGGCGGGGTCCAGCACTTCGTAGGTGTCTGATTTCGGTTTGAGGACATACACAGGGCCACTGACTTTTGCCAGATCGTAGCCCTCCTTGCGCAGTTCGCCTTTCACCATTTTGAATGTGCCTGTGGTATCTATATTGCGTTGCAGTCGTATGAAAACGGGCCTGGCATAGCTGGGCATCTGATCTTTTATATAAGCGGAAAAGCGGGGTAAATCCAGTGCATCCTCGCTCTGGGCCAATACTACAGATGCCATGCCAGCCTTGCCTTCTGCTCGTGGAATTTCCACACCGTAAACGTTACAAAAATCAATCTGAGAGTAGCCGTTAATAATCTCGCCTACTTCGTTAGTAGAGACGTTTTCAGACTTCCAGCGGAAAGTGTCGCCCACACGATCCACGAATTGGTAGTGGACAAATCCTAGCGAGAAACCAACATCTACGGTTTTCATTAGATCGCCGGTGTTAAACCAGGCGTCGCCATCGGAGAATGCATTTCTAAGAATTTTCTTTTCCGTGTCTTCCTTGGTGGTGTAACCCTCAAAGGCGGTGTGCTCAGTGATTTCTCCTAGCAGGAGGCCGGGTTCGCCGTCGGTAACCCGAATAAGACGACCATCATTGTCTCTGGCCATTTCGTCGGCATCGACATCGTACTTAACAAGGGCCAGCGGTATGCTTGTCGTGCCCACGGTACAGTCTTTATTCAGCATGTTAACGAAGCCGACATTACCTTCGCTAGAGCCGTAAAATTCCGCTACCCGTTTGACACCGAAGCGCTGCTTGAATTCATGCCACACATCCGGGCGCAAGCCGTTGCCCATCATGGTGGCCAAGGGACTGGAAAAATCGTTTTCCTGCTCTGGAGTATTCAGGAGATAGCGACATAGTTCCCCGATGTAGACAAAGCAGGTTGCGCCGTTCTCCCGTACTTCAGGTAGAAAGTTGCTGCCAGAAAATTTTCGTCTTAAAAACATCGAGGCGCCTGTAGCAAATGCGGCGCCAACACCCAGGAATAAACCCGTGCCGTGATAGAGAGGCAGGCACAGATAAATACAATCATTCTCCTTACATTTAAGGCCTCCTTTGTAGGAGAGCGCAGCAGAGGCCAGGAATCGTCGATTAGAAATTATGGAAGCCTTGGGTAAGCCGGTGGTGCCCGAGGTGAAAATATTCAGCGCAACTTCCCCCAGCGTTATTTGGCTAGATTCAGGCGGGTTGTCGTTGTCTTGTTGCTGCGCCTCCTGTGCAAGATCACCTGCCCAGGAGGGGCATGGCAGTTCAGTCGCGTCCGGTACGTATAAATAATCGGCGATATCTGCGAGTTCGGATTCGCCACGCACTTCAGCCACTGCATCGAGACGTTCTTCGCCAAATATGCACATTTTCGAGCCGGTGATTTTAATGCAATGGATTAAAGCCCGGCCGGTGAGGTTGGTGTTGATCAGCGCCGCAGTCACGCCGATCTTATTCATGGCCACCAGTGTGCTCAAAAACTCGATGCGATTTTCCATGATCAGGCTGGCAGTGTCGCCCCGCTGCAGGCCTCGCGCCTTCAGGGCGGCTGCAACCCGGTTGGCTTCGGCGTTGAGCTCTCGCCAGCTGCGCGACTGTCCTTCAAAAGTCACTGCGTTGTGATCCCCAAAGCGCTCTGCGGTAGCCTCCATGCGAGCGGCAAAGCTATCGCAGGTGGAGAGAGGGCGGGGTTTCAATTCCTTGGTAACTTGCAACAGTGTCGGTACTTCTGCCAGAGTTACGGCAATATCTTTCAGGCTCATATTTTTAGATCATTCCTTTGGTCGCTCTATGAAGAAGATAGCGGGTCTTTTGAGCGCTCGCAAGAACCGGGGGGCGTTAGAGGCTAAATGTGCCGAACAGGGCTGCATGATCAGAGAGGTCGCGCCAGGGCCCGGCGCTCAGGCGGCGGCAGGCGGCTGGTTTCAAACCTCGAAAGTAGATGCGATCTACAGGCAGCATGGGTGCCCATACTGGGAAAGTACGAGCGTGGCGCCCATGCATGTGCACAAACAATTCGGTAAGGCCTAGGTCCTTGTGGAGATGGCGCTCTGCACGGCTGCGCCAGTCATTGAAGTCGCCAGCGATAATCATTGGTTCATTGTCGGGCACGTGCTCATTGATTCGGTCTGTTAGTGCCTGCATTTGTTCCCGCCTCTCCTGTTCAAGCAGCCCCATATGCACGCATAGGGTGTGTAGGCGGGTGTCTTTGTCAGGCAGTTCGATGACGCCGTGCAAAATGCTGCGGCTGGACCGGGGGAACTTGGAAATATCGATATTTTCCCAGCTGGCAAAGGGATACATGGAGAGAATGGCGTTGCCGTGGTCGCCTTTTTTGTAGATTGCATTGCGGCCATACGCAAAGTGCGGCCAAGCTTCGTCCGCTAAGTATTCGAAGTGAGGTTGGTCCGGATAAGAGAAACGACGGCGCATGGCATCGCTGTTGACTGCTCTGCCTTGTATCTCTTGTAGGAAGACAATGTCTGCACCTGTTTCAGCAATCCGTTGGCGCATGGATTCCAGTACAAAGCGACGATTGCCTGTGCAATAGCCTTTGTGGATGTTATAGGTGAGAACGTTTATATCCCTATTCACCGACTGCTCCAATCGTTTTTAGGTTTACCTTCCATAGTGTGTCCTTCACGGTGCCTTGGGCGATGTTTTTTGTGCTGTCTTTTCTGATGACAAAGCTCTTTTGGTCCACGACCACACATAGTCGAGGCCACTGGCAGCCGCGATAGTAAGTACCGCCATGGCGCCTATAGCGATTAGCTCTTCGGGCATTGTAGTGACGACTTGTGAAAGTAGTACCAGTACGCAGAATACGATCTGGATAAACATATTGCTTTTGCTTAAGCCCGTTGCCGCCAGCTCAAAGGGCCCAATCATCCAATGGTAACAAGCAGCCCCGCTGACGATAATAAGGTCACGCGCAATAACCGCGATGGCCAGATACCAGGGAATTAATTCGACCTTTGCCAAGCACAGAAATGTAACGGTGATAAGCACCTTGTCTGCAATAGGGTCCAGAGCTGCACCAAACCGTGAGTTGGCGCCCAGGCGCCTGGCAAAGTAGCCGTCGAGTAAATCTGTGAGCCCCGCCAGAAAACCGATAGTCAGTGCCCAGTGATAGTCTTCGCGCAAGATTAGCAGGCCCAGCGGAAAGGCGAGTAGCAGGCGGGATACAGTCAGACCATTGGGTAGATGTTTCAGCATGAGCCGATTATCTGACGTGATGGACGGCCATCGCAATGAATACTCACAGGGAGGGGTGAGTCAGCTCCATTTTTTGCCCTTGAAACTATGGGGATACCGACTCCTCACTGTCGGTGCCAAGCAGAAACACCGCAAGATCTCGCTTATCATTCTCGCGTAGCGGCAGGACCGGCATGGGAGAGGGTGGTGCCGTCAGCGTGTCGATAACTGCGCTATAGCCCAGGCGCTGTGCCAGATCATCCAGTCGATTGGGGTTTTCCCCCTGCTCATGGCAGCTGGCGCAGCCATACTGCTGGTATAGCGCGGCGCCACGTTCTGACATGTCCGGCAGATTCGCCTCGGCTAACCAACCGGGAGGTGCGCTGTCTAGGCGGTCTTCGATTGGGATTACCATTGGCGCAGTGGCCGCGGCAAGGTTCTCATCGTAGGAAATGCGATAGATGGCGCCAGCGTAGTCATCGGAAACGTAAATTGCCCCACCTGGACCTTGGGCGACATCCACGGGCCTACCACTGATTTCACCTGCGGCGTTAAAACCGCTTAAAAAATCTCTCTCTTGTATTTCTGGAACTTCTCCAGCCTCAACCGTTTCACCAAAGTGTAGTGAAACCACTTTATAGCCATCAGGAGAGCTGCGATTCCAGGAGCCATGCAGGGCCACCAGAGCAGTGCGTTTGTAAGCTTCCGGGAGTGTGTCACCGCGCAGAAAAGTAATTCCCAATGGAGCGTTGTGAGGCCGGAAGTTGTGTGAGGGCGCTATAGGGTCGCGCTGCCCAGCGAGGGGGTCCTCGCCCATGTCCGGGTCTTGCTGGTTGTCATCGTTAAAGTAAGGCCAGCCATAAAAACCGCCGTCTTCAATGCGGTTAAGCTCACAGTGGGGGAAGTTGTCGCCCAGGAGGTCGCGACCATTGTCTGTGGCAAAGAGTTCACCACTGAAGGGTGCCCAATCGAAGCCGACACTGTTTCGCAGCCCCGTTGCTATTGTTTCAGGCGCACTACCATCGAGGGCAAAACGCATGAGGGTTGCCCGCCTGGTATCCTCTTCTTCACAGACATTGCAGGTTGAGCCTTGCGCCAGGTACAGTTTTTTGTCCGGCCCAATTCGAATTGTTTTGCTCCAGTGGTTGCCTTCGTCAGTCAAGTCACCGATCACAGTATGCATAGGACCCTCAAGGGAGCCTGTAGCGGCGTCGAACAGGATTCGGCCAATGCGATTGGACTCGGCGATGTAGAGCCAGTTGTTATCTGTCTCCAGACCCAGAGGGCGCTTGAGTCCTTCTATCAACGTCTCGCGCCCATCCGGCGAACCATCTCCGTTGGCATCGCGGCGCAGCAGAATAATGTCGCCGGCATGTGGGCGACTGACCAGTAGATCGCCAGCGGTGGTGAAGTGCATAAAACGCGCTTTGGGTAAATCGCTGACGTAAAGTTGTACATTGAAGCCTTCGGGCACTTGATACCGCTGGCGAACTTTTGCCTCGGTAGCTGCCGGCCCACCTGCCCCAGTGATATTGTTAAGTAGCATCAGTAGACTACTGCGATCGATGGTGCCGCTTGCCAGCATTACCAAAGGAGCTGCGATGAGCACGAGTATTAGCAGGCCAAGTCCGATCAGAATTTTTCGCATGCTTTGGTCCTCAATTAGGCTTCGAAATTAGGTATGTTTAACAGCACATTGCCATCAATAATGGCGCAGGACTATAGCATAAGGGACGTGCAGCGGATTGCCATGCAAGGGCCTCCTTACAGAGCGGAATTTGGGTCTAATCAACGCTGCCTTATTGCTTAACGCTAGTGATAACCAGCTTAATATATGGTCGCTATCTCCCTTGCTTTGGTACCCTGTGTGGGGCTAAGAGGGGGTAGTAGGCCGCTGCTCAAATTACTGCGCTCCTGATCACAGGAGCTACAAAAATACCATTGAAGATCAACCACTTAATATGGACTTGAAGAGGAAATCTCTTTAGGGTCAAAGTGTGCGTAAATGTGCGCATCCACAGGCGCAAAGTAGGTAGTTGCGCTATGCTTCTATACGAGCCAGATAAATAATAAAGGGACCTCGGGCGAAAATGCTCAAAACCCTCAAAATCCCCACTAGTGAACTGGACTTTGGCATGTTTGTCAGTGCCCTGGATCGCGATTGGCTAGAAACTCCCTTTGTGACCCAGGGCTTTTTGATTGAAGCCCAGGAAGACCTCGACCGCGTGCGCGAAATTTGTGAGTACGTCTATATCGACAGTAGGCGCGGACGTGCGCTGAACCCTTCGGTTAAACTGACCTCGATAGGGCCCACCGAAAAGACCGCGGCGACGAAAAACGCCGTGAAAGATCGCCCCCGTGTTCCTCTGGAGCGCATATTCGGCGGCCGTATTATACAGTCCTACAGGGACGACTCGAATTGGGAAGATGAGCACCCTCGGGCACAGCATGCGCTAAATATCCTGGTAGACGATATTGATCATATCTTTTCCCAAGTTCACGAGGGCGAAAAGCTCAATGTAATCAAATTGCGTAAGTCGGTAGACCCTATTGTTGACAGTATCAGTCGAAACCCCGACGCGTGTATTTGGGTTACACGGCTCAAAAAACACGACCAATACACCTATAAACATTCACTGAGCGCTGCCATTTGGTCTATCTCTCTGGGCCGCCAAATTGGTTTACAACGACAAGACCTACGTTCTTTGGCTATGGGTTGTATGCTCATGGATGTGGGTAAATTACGGGTAAACCCGGAGTTACTGCAGGCAGATCGCGATCTCACCAGTGATGAAACTGCGGAAGTTGCCGGCCATGTGAGACACGGTCTCGCCATACTCGAAGAGTGCGGAATCCTGAATCAGGATGTCATCGACATGGTGGCTCATCACCATGAGCGCTATGACGGTTCAGGCTATCCATTGGGGCTGATGCGCGATGAGATACCACCCTTTGCGCGAATCGCTGCGATTGTAGACACCTACGATGCGATCACCAGCAATCGCGATTATGCCCCCGCTGTATCCCCCACGGATGCCATCAAAATTCTATACAAAGCCCGGGATGAAGATTTTCAGGCGGAGCTGGTAGAGTCGTTTATTCAGGCCATTGGTTTGTACCCTGCTGGTACGCTAGTGGAGTTGTCTTCTGGGGAGGTTGGTGTGGTTGTCGCGGAATACCGTACCCGTCGCTTGCGCCCAAAGATAATGTTGCTGCTTGATGCACAGAAAAATAGATTACCTGAATCCAGGGTGATTGATTTGCAAGAACTGGAAGAGAATCCTGACACCCCGCTGGTTAGTATCAGACGTAGTCTCGAGCCGGAAGCGTACGATATCGATTTGAGCGCCATTGGCCTGCCGTAAACCCCTCTCCTGTCTGAGCTTTTCATTAGACTCCTCATCCCGCTGCCTTTATCACGCCGCCAAACTGTTTCCTGATCCGCTTCGACAGTTTTTCGTTCCTGTGGTCCTGCGGGTAGGGAGCGCAATGTTTCCGAGTCGCGACTCTCGCATGCGCGTATAGTTAAAGGTACAATTTTGAAAAACCAGTCAGGTTTTAAATTCAACTCAGAGGTTTCCCGTCATGCAAAAAATAATCAAGGTCGTTCTACTGCTGTCCTTTATTTGTCTTACCGGCCCGTTGGTCTGGGCAAATAGCGCCAGTGACGCTATCAAGTCCTTTAGTATGGCCGGTGAGAGTGGCGAATATTTCAAGACGGCCTACGGCTACGTGGTTTTCCCCACCATTGGTAAAGCTGGCTTTGTGGTGGGTGGAGCCTACGGGAAAGGGCCGGTCTTCGTCAACGCCAAACAGGTGGGCACTGCGGATATGACCCAATTGACGGCTGGTTTCCAGTTAGGTGGCCAGGCGTATAGCCAGATTATCTTCTTTGAAAATGAGCAGGCTTTCAAACACTTCAGCTCAGGAAACTTTGAGTTCAGTGCCCAGGCAACCGCAGTAGCCATTACGGCAGGCGTTTCCGCAGAGGCGAACACCGGTGGAGGAGCGGCAGCAAGTATTAGCGGTGGCCGCAATGACGCCAATACCGTGCACGCTGGTTACCGCAAGGGTATGGCGATTTTTACTATTGCAAAGGGCGGTCTCATGGGAGAAGCGGTAGTGGGTGGTCAGAAATTTACCTACACTGCGTTGCCAGCTATACCGGTTGAAAGCGAGCCAAATAGCCAGAACTAACTTCCGGCGTCTAGACAGAGGCTGCTGCTCTGGCCTCTTCCAATGCTGTCTTGGGTATCTCGCCCAGCAGAATTACGTGCCAGCTACGTGGCCCATGCGCGCCGTAGACTAACTGGCCCTCGATGTCGGCGGTACTGGAGGGCCCCGCAATCATATTTATCCCTCTGGGCCTTCCGGTTTTTTCCATCTGTGCATTTAACTTATCCCATGCGTGCTCTAGTGAGGGCGCGAGATCTTCGGTGTTCACCAGAACCACATGATGCTCCGGTAGCAGATTGTTGGCCGCGGGATTCGCCTTACCGGTGAAAGTGGCCACGGCGCCCGTTTCCGCAATTCCTACTCTGGCATAGCTGAGTGCTACCGATTCCCCCGTTTCCAGAGATCCAAAGCGTGGCAGTAGGCCTGCATCTCGCCAGGGCAGGGCGGCCAGACGAGAATCGTTTCCTGCGACCAGCCGTTGACTGCGGAAGTGCTCATAAAGGTAAAGCGCCACAGCTTTTACCGCCTCGGAACGACTGCGAGCGCAATCTACGGTGCCTCGATTCTTTAAGACATTGATTAGAAACGCTTGGCACAATTCTTCAGTGGGAAGCTCTGCCATTGGCGCGCGGCCCAGACTGGCACGTTTTTGCGGCACTGTTATTGGGTTTGCACCTCTACTCGCCGATCGCAGTCGGGCAAATACTTCGGCGCGGGCGCTAGTGGTCATCGGCCGCCTCAATGTCGTCCCGCAGCTGATCTTTGAGTTGCTGCTTATACAGCTGCATGAAGGTTTTCCCCTGCGGTGCAGGAAGCTGTCGTTCGCTGGTCCAGCCTGAGGCCAGAGGCATTCGGGTGAAACTCCCGCGCTTGCTTCCCAGAGTGGCTAGAAGTGGCACAACGAGCCCAGTGAGAGCCCGGTAAAGCGCTGGTATTCCCAGCAGCCGGGCATGTAACTTCAAACCCCAACGCCAGCGTTTAGCCGACAACTTTGCCTGACCTTCTTCGTGTCGCAAATCACGCAGCAAATCGGGTAGGGGGATATCTGCGGGGCAAACTTCTGCACACCGGCCGCAGCTAGTGCAGGCGTTCGGAAGAGCATGGCTTTCCTCCAGGGAGGTCAGCAGAGGTGTAAGTATTGAGCCCATGGGGCCGGGGTAGACGGAGCCATAAGCGTGGCCACCTACGCTGGTGTATACAGGGCAGTGGGTGAGGCAGGTTCCGCAGCGAATGCATTCGAGCATTTCCCGGTAGTCACTGTCCAGAAGTTCGCTGCGTTTGTTGTCCAGCAGAACAAAGTGCGTTTCCAGTGGTCCGTCAGGGTCGCCTTCCCGGCGTGGGCCAGAGTAAAAGCTGGTGTAGCAGGTTTGTGCCTGGCCAGTAGCGGAGCGCACTAGTAGCCTTTGCATTGCCGTGGCGTCTTCTGCCAGCGGCAGCACCCGGTCGATAGTGGTGCATACGATCAGTACGCTGGGAAGGTTGGCGCACAAGTCGCCGTTCCCTTCATTGGTGACCAGCATCGAATAACCGTTCTCGGCGATCAGCGCATTGGCACCTATGATGCCTACGTCAGCGCGCAGAAAATACTCGCGCAAAACCTGTCTCGCTTCTGCAACCAATTCGGCGGTTTCAGTTAACTCGCGGTTACCCAGCTCGTGTTTTTGTAAGAACAGTTCACGGATTTCAGCGGCAGACTTGTGTTGCGCCGGATACACGATATGGCTGGGTGTTTCGCCTGCTTGCTGCAAGATGTACTCACCTAGATCGGTTTCAGTGACGTCCAGTCCCGCGCGTTGTAAAAAGTCGTTGAGCGCAGTTTCCTCGGTGACCATGGATTTACCCTTGGCCACCCGGCGTGCGTTGTGTTGCTGGCAGATATCCAGCACCACACTGTTGAGCTCATCGCCATCGCGTGCATAGTGCACACGGTTACCATTGGCCACAGCTTCTTGTTCAAATTGGCCCAGGTAGTAGTCAAGATAATCCAGGCTGTGCTGGCGGACTCTTTTCACATGTTGCCGTAGTGCTTCGAACTCGCTGAAACCTTCTACAGCCGCGGCGCGCAGTTGCGCCGCGCGCTGTGCCATGCTGTCGCGGCGACTAGCCTGCTCGCTATTGCTTAATGCGACGCTGGCGTTGTCGAGGAAGTTTTGGCTCTGTAGTTTCACGGTTTTTGGCGGCCACGTCCGATGGCAGGTGCTTCCATATCACCTGCCAGTAGCTCAGCGATATGACGCACTTCGATTGACGCGCCTTCGCGCTCTGCTTTTCCGGCAATGTTTAACAGACAGCCCAGATCACCACCTGCGAGAATGTCAGCGCCAGATTCCAATGCCAGTTGTAGCTTATCGCCCACCATCTTGCCGGAAATTTCCGGCATCTTGGCGCAGAAGGTACCGCCAAAGCCGCAGCACACATCATTTTGCGGCAGCTCCGTGACTTCTACGCCACAGAGTTTACTTAGCAGCTGTCGTGGCTGCTCCTTGATGCCAAGTTCACGCAAACCGGCGCAGCCATCAAGGTAACTGACGCTGGGTAGCTGTGCGCGATTAGCGGCGCTAGGTTTTATGTCTACGATATCTGTGAGAAAGGTCGTCAGTTCGAAGGTTTTGGCCGCCAGTTGCAGCGCCCTGTCGTGCCATTCGCCTTCCAGCAGTCGCGGGTAGTGATGACATATCATGCCAGCACATGAGCCAGAGGGAAGGACCACGTAGTCGTAGTTCTCCAACATGCCAATGACCTGTTTTGCGACGGGCACAGTGGCCTCGTAGTCACCACTATTGTAGGCGGGTTGTCCGCAGCAAGTTTGCTGTAGGGGAACGGTTACATCGCAACCGGCCTGCTCCAGTAATTTAATGCTGGCAAAAGCGACGGAAGGGCGGAACAAGTCTGCCAGACAGGTGGCAAAGAGAGCGACTTCCAGCCTTTGAGCGGGTGAAGAGGAATGCCGATCTTGCTTAGCCATGCTCGATGCAGCCTCTTCTTCGTGTCGGAATTGCGGCGCTGGGGCCGAACTGTGGCCTGCAGTATAGCCAATAGCATGAAGCACTGTCGCCTCGAATACTCACCCTGGAAAAAAGCCATAGAAGCCCAGTAGCAAAAGTGCAGCCACCACGCTGGCCAGAACGCTCACCGATCCCAGGGCGAGGGGGTGTCTGGCTTCCAATAATTTCACCAGCAAAGTATTGCGGTCCACTTTTATGCCGCCCGTTGCCAGAGGTGTAATCAGCTGCTGAACCTGATCGGCAGCGAAGGCGGGCAGTAAGCGATTCCCTGTGAACACGACGACGTCATCGACCAGTACAAAGCGCCCTCGATAAGTTATACCTGAGCCTTCACCGAAGTGGTAAATGCCGCGGTGATCGACCAGTATAAGTCTGGATCCCTTGGTGCCGTCGGCAACTCCGATGTGCCCAATCGGGTGCCTGCTTAGCAGTCCCAGTGTGAGGGCCGGCCCGCTCAGCACAAGGAGTAGGCAAATTAGCTGCACCAGCGACACGCTCTGCCCCATGGCTACTAGCACTAATGCGAAAGCGAAGATGCCGTAGCTCACCAACCGGACTCGTAGTTGCTTACTCCTGGCTGCAGCGGGATCGATCCAATGCAGTGTTGTGGCGTACTTGTCCACGGGTTCCGCACCGCGCTCGCGGTGTGATCTGTAAACCAGAGCACGCAAGCGTTGCAGATAGGCGAATGAAATTCCCACCAGAGCGGTCGCTGCGCACAGTAGCAGGGCAGACAACCAGGCCAGTGCCGCGAGCGAACCGCGGCTTTGTTTCTCGTCGATAAGAGTGGTGAGAAGTTCCGATGTCATTGGAACTTCCTCTGCTCCCTGATCGTTGAAGCGTTGAAGAGCAGCTTCTCGTTGGTTGTTGACTAGTGTTTTATCACCCCAGCTGGCCAGTTGTAACGGCAGACTACTGTGCGTAAGAGGGGCCTCACTGAGGTAGTTCCAGGCTTCGTCAAAACGGTAGAGGCCTACACTGCCATCGTCGGGATTGTGAAGGCTGGCCCACCAACTGCCCCCGGAGAACAGAAAATCACTCACGGTGGTTTGTTTAGCAATGACGGCTGCAGGGGGGAGTAGCAGTATCTCGTCCAATTGTTGGCCGAAAGCGCGTTCATCGTAGCGATAGACACTGACAGCCGGCCCATGTGGACTGTTTGCCAGCAGCAACCCGGAGTGAAGCCGCAGGGTCGGTCGGTTTGGAAGCGAGATTTTGGCGCTAGCTAAAACCTGGCCGCTGCTGCTGGTCTTAATCAGTTCGCCGGCAGCTGTGTCCGCCAGCAGCAAGTTGCCATTGATAGGGTTAAGGACAAAGGCCTCAAACTGCAATGCATTGAAGGCGGGAGCCAGGGGGGAGCATTGTCGCTGCTCTAGCTTACAGCGCAATAGCTGCAGGTTTTGTTCGTTGTCGTTGCTGGGTTGTGGTTCCTGTGAAGCAGCGGAAGAGGGTAGTAGTCGTCCCATTGCGATCAGTGTTCCTTGATCGTCAAATACAAGGGGAGGCACCAGCGAATGCACGCCTAGTTCACTTAGCGACAGTTTCTCGGCGCTAACACCTGAGCGATCATGCATTAGCAACCAATCGCCTGCCAGCAAGAGAGGCTGAGAATGTTTGTCGATGGCAACGGCGCTGGCAGCCAAAAGAGTCGAGGGTTGTTCAGCGCGCAGGAAAACCCCTGCCAGTACTAACAGCGCAGCCAGAGCCACTCCACCGAGAGCGAAAGATTGGCGCATGCGTTTGCGGGCCTGCTCGGAGCGAGCCTGAATCTCAGGTGTATTACGAAAAGGGCGCAGCCGATAAAGGTTGGCGGCCCCGGCTTGCTGTTTGCGTCTGGCCGCTGTATCGGTGGCTTGCTTGAGCGCTTTTTTACGATGTGGTACATCGAGATTGGTTTTTACCTGCGTTCTTGTCGTCTTTATAGAGGCCTGCTGCGCCAATTCGCGTGCAGCGCGTTGTACAGCTTTTTCTTCCATTGCCTCGCGCTGGTCGGCCTGCTCTTCTTCTTCCTGAAGTTCAGCTCGATGTTGTGCAGCTTTGGTCTGCGCGGCTTCTTCGGTTCGGTGTTTCTTTTGTTGGGATTTGTCTGTTTTTTGTTGCGCTCTCAGAGCAGTTTCTTGCTTGGCGGCGGCCCGTTGGCGTTCTTTGGATTTTCGTTTTGCATCGGTTTTTTTGCGGGTGGCCTCAGCTTTGATACGTGCGGCCTCAGCGGTTGCTTGCTTTTCTTTTTCTTCGAGTTCGGCTTTTAGTCTCGCTTCATCCTCAGCTTCCTGGCGCTGAATTTCTGCCAATTCGGCCTGCAGCCGCTTCTCTTCGCGCACTTCTTGGCGCTTGATCTCTTCCAGTTGTGCCTGAACCCTGGCCGCTTCTTCGGCCCGACGCCGCTTTTCTTCTTCCACCTCTGCGCGGCGGCGTGCGGCTTCCTCGGCTTCACGTTTCTGCCGTGCTCTTTCTTTGGCCTTTTGCTCGGCCTTGCGCCTGGCAGCATCCTCAGCTATACGTTTTTTCTCAGCCTCCTCTTGAGCCTTGCGTTTGGCTGCTTCCTCCGCTCGACGTTTTCTCTGAATCTCCTCTGCAGCATTACGTATAGCCGCTTCCTCTGCACGACGTTTCTCCAGCGCGGCCTGCAGGCGAGCTTCTTCAGCCGCCTTTCTGCGACGGGCTTCTTCGAGTTCGGCTTTCAGTCGCGCTGCTTCCTCGGTCTTCTTCTTGACCCGCTCTACCCTTTGTTTCTCTTTTTCAGCTTTGAGCCGAACAGCTTTTTCTTCCAGTGCTTTTCTTGTGGCGGCTTCTTCAGCTACTTGGCGTTCTTTCTTTTTGCGAATGGCCTCCAGACGTTGGGATTCTTCATGCGCGAGTCGTTCCCGTTCGGCCTTTTCGGCGTCTTGCTCAGCCTGTAGGCGGGCGGACTGCGCTTGCTCACGCTGTAACTGTTCTGCCGCCAAGTTTTCTTTTTCAGCCAGCTCTTCCTTTTTTCTGGTGTCCTTTTCCTGTGCTGCACGCCTAGCTTCTTCCTCCCGGGCCTGTTTTTGCGTGACTTTTATAGCAGTTTGCTGGTTTTTTTTGTTTAACGGAGCTGGCGAGCTTGGTAGCGGCGGGTGTTTTTTTTCTTTGTTTTTGCGGTTGGAGCTGACGGGCCAGGCTTGTTGCACATCGCCAGGTTGTCGTGGTGGAATTTTTTCCTCCAGAACCTCCCGGTGGTTTGCTGGTTTCGGGTCAGCTTTAGGCGCTTTTTGAGACCCTGCCCCAGTTGTTTTTTTGTTCTTCTCTGATTTCGGTTTTGATGGAGGAGCTGGTGCAGTGGCAATCTCAGGGGCAGCTTCACCGGCGGTGATCTTGACCAACTCAGCAACGACTCCCAGCGTACGTAGGTTTTGGAAAAGCTCGGCAGCGGCTTTACGGTCAAGGTTGCGGCGTAGGATGATACTCTGGCCGGAAAAGAACTTTTCCAGTCGTACAGGGTCGTCGATGGAGAACATTTTGGCGAAGCGTAGCTTCACCTGTTCCGGATCATGTCCGGACAGTATTTCGCCGTGAAACGTGAGGTTAAATTTGTTCACCCCGCGCCCATATTCCCCTGATTATTGTATAAATTCTGCAATCGAATGTACGGGGTTTCAGGGCGCTTTACCAGCGCCAGAAGTGTTGAATAATTGCCGCTTGGGGAGCGCCATCGCGCAGCAGAAAGCGCTCAGGCTTTAGTGGAATCCACCACATCAAAAGTCAGGCCCGCTTTAGCGATCAAGCGCTCCAGCAGGACGCCTTTTAGAGCTGATGCTGGAGTCCAGATGCCGCCGCCGGTGGTGCGTTCATCCAGCGCCAAGCAGACAGCCGATTCTCCCAACATTTTCGAGGTTGAGCCGTAACCTGGGTCCATGTCACCGGTAATTTTGACCAGCGTATCGTGGGAGCGATCCTCGGCGTCGATGCCCAGCATGAAAAGCTCGAAAAATCCCGCTTCCCGTTTTTCCTTACTAGGTCCTTCACCGGGCTTTGGCAAATAGCGCTCGGCCAGCTTGCGGGTAGGCCCTAGCGCCATAGCGACCATGCCTGCGCCACTGGCCAAGCCTACTTGTATGGCTTTGAAGCGGGAGGGGCTCAGCACTGCTTCGCCGTAGCGAAAACCCTGTCCCCACAGGTGTCCGAGTAGGGCGTTGCTGCGGCGCACCACCCGGGTGTTCACGGCAGCCATGATGAAAGGGGCTGTCCATTGATCGAAGTCCGGATCAAACACTGCGCCAGTTTGATCTGCACCATCGTTGCCTGGGGGCGTACCGGTTGGATTCAAGGAGTAGGGGTCGGCCATCAACTTACGCAGGGATGGGTCGCTCTTCAACTCATCGACCATATTGAGCATGCTGGCAATGGTGCCTCCACTGGCCCCGCCGCTGAAGCCAGCAACTCGTGTTTTTACCTCGTTGGCGTACACACCGTGCTTTTCATGCATGGATTCTTGCACAAACCAGTTTCCCATATCGAAGGGGATGGAATCGAAACCGCAGGTATGAACGATGCGGGCGCCGCTTGCTTCGGCCTTGCTTTGATAGGCCTCAATAATGCGTGCCATCCACTGCACTTCACCGGTGAGGTCACAGTAGTCAGTGCCGGCGTCTACACAGGCGGCCACCACGGATGTACCGTATTTGGCGTAAGGCCCGACAGTACTGCATAGCACCTTAGTCTGGCTCGCAAGAGCCGCAAGGCTGGCATCATCTTCACTATCGGCAATGATGATGTCCACCCTGCCTCTTAAGGAGTCAGGCAGCGCCTTTTTGCGCACTTCTTCGAGCTTGCTCTGATTACGCCCAGCGATCGCCCAGTTAAGTGTGTCACCGACGCCGTATGTGTCCGCCAGATATTGCACCACCAATTGCCCGGTAAAACCTGTTGCTCCCCAGACCACTACATCGTAAGTACGATTACTCATGATTTTTCCTTTAATTAATGCCGTGCATCATTTTCTTAAGCAGCGGCGAAACCAGTAATAACAGGAGGGCACAGCCCAACCCTACATAGAATAGATCACCGAACAGTTCAGTGTAGCTGGCAAGCGCCAGCCCGATGTCTGCTACTGAGCCATCGACAGTGTCGATTGCGGCCAGTTTGGCTAATTGCACGGCGACAAATTCGGAGTAGGCGGTCGCCAGAAACCAGGACCCCATCATTACGCCCACCACACTGGGAACGGCCAGTTTAGTGACCGCAGAGAGTCCTACGGGTGACAGGCACAGTTCGCCGGTGGTATGCAGTAGATAAGCCAGCACCATCCAATAACCTGCAACTAAGCCGGCTTCATTGGGAGTGGATGCGCCAATAACGAGCGCTCCAAAGCCAAGGCCGGCCTGCGCGATACCCAGTGCAAATTTTACCGGCGTGGAGGGTTCCAGTCCACGCTTGGCCAGTGCCATCCACAACCAGGCAAACAGTGGTGCAAACATAAAAATGAAGAAGGAATTCAGTGAACCAAATTGTGAGGCCGTCAATGTGACGCCCAAAAGGTTCCGGTCCATAACGCGGTCTGCATACAGCGTCATAGAGGCTGCACCCTGTTCAAACAGAGCCCAAAATACCACGGTCGACATGGTCAGGATGATGAGCACCAGCATGCGACTGCGCTCCACCGGGTTGCACTTGACGGTGATAAACCAGCCCAGACCCACCAGCACTGCCACTGAGAGAACATTCAACAGGGTGCCGACGGCACCGTGAAACTGCAGCATTCTCCAGGCCACAACAACAGCCAACAGGCCGCCTAGATAAATGGTGGTTTCCTTATTCAGGCCTATAGAAGATTTTTCCTTTAGTAGGGCAGGCTCTTTCGGGTCTGCGATACCCATCAAATGCTTCTGGCCTCGAAGAAAGGTGATCAGACCAATCACCATGCCAATACCAGCGGCTCCAAAGCCGTAGCGCCAGCCGTAGGTTTCTCCCAGGTAGCCGCATAGCAGCGTAGCGGCAAATGCGCCTATGTTGATGCCCATATAAAAGATGGTGAAGCCAGCATCTCTGCGCGGGTCGTCCGGCGGATAGAGTCGGCCTACAATGGTTGAGATATTAGGCTTTAGAAAGCCGACGCCAACCACGATCAACGCTAGGGAAAAGTAGAAGACTTGTAGCGCGGAATCATCCCTGATAATTTTGTCGCCTACCCTGCGTGCCTGCTCTCCCTCTACAGCCATGCCCAAGTGCCCAAAGACAAGCAGTATGCCACCGAATACAACGGCCTTACGCATGCCCAGGTAGCGATCCGCTAGCAATCCCCCCAGTACCGGCATGGCGTACACCAATGCCGCATAGCCACCCA
This sequence comes from Halioglobus sp., assembly GCA_047611225.1. Lineage (GTDB taxonomy): Bacteria > Pseudomonadota > Gammaproteobacteria > Pseudomonadales > Halieaceae > Marimicrobium. Next base: position 82,928 of record JBLFWP010000002.1, on the reverse strand, counting down.
GGACTTCAAGGCCGCTACTGTCAGTGAATAAGTGGTATTTGGTGAGATACAACAGCAGTAGAAACTTCATGCCATAAAAGGAAAAGCGTTCCCACATTTCTGTGGCAAAGCAGACATAGAGCCCCTTGGGGTGTCCCAGCCAACTTGCGGGTATGGCGGAGGCTTCCGGGGTCGCTGTAGTCATGGCTGAATATCCTCAATTGGTCGCTCGCCCAAAGGCGAGCCAAGTGTCTGCTGCGGCTTATTATAGTGATGAATGGCCCATTCATGCTCAGCTTTTTCATAAAAGCCGGCTGGTGGGATCAGCAGGGTGCGAATCGTGTGGCAACAGGGTATGCTGGCGCGCATTGCGAATAATGATATTGCCTGTACAAAGAATGACCGTCTATCCGACAACAGCCCACATCACTGCCCTTCGCCGGATACTTTTTTCGCTACCCCTACTACTTCTGGTTCTACTGGCAGCTTGCTCTGAGCCGCCCTGGAACAACCCGCATCCGCCGTCGTCTCCTGGTCAGTCCACTTATTGGTCGATGATGACTCCAGCGCCGCCGAAGCATCTGGATCCGGCAATATCCTATGCCTCTGATGAATCGCTATTTACGTTGCAAATATATGAGCCCCCTATGGCTTACCATTTTTTGAAGCGTCCTTATGAACTTATTCCCGGGGCATTGCAGTCTTTCCCTACAGTCACTTTTTTGGATGAAAAAGGTGAGGTCGTTCAGGAGGGTGCCGACACTATCGCATTTAGTCGCTACACCCTGCATTTGCGAGATGACTTGCACTTCCAGCCGCACCCGGCGTTTGCTAAGGATGAATCCGGGCGGCCACTGTATCTCTTCAACAGTGCACAAGAAGGCGCGCGCTTTCGCCAGATCCCTGATTTCCCGCAACTGGGCGACAGATCCGTAAAGGCGAATGACTATGCCTACGCCATACGCAGGCTTGCCGATCCGGAGATCGGTTCGCCCATGCTGGGTTTAATGTCGCAACATATTGTTGGCATGACGGCTTTTTCCGAAAGTCTGGCGAATATGCCCAGAGAGGGATGGTTGGATCTCGATCAATATCCCTTTGACGGCCTGAATGTGGTGGATGAGCTCACGTTGCAGATCACCATCAATGACAGATATCCACAGTTTATTTATTGGTTGGCGATGCCTTTTTTCTCACCCATACCGCCCGAAGCTGATCGTTTTTACAGCAACCCGGGTTTTGCCGATCGCAATCTCACGTTGGACTGGTGGCCGGTTGGTTCAGGCCCTTTCCTGATGGCGAAAAATGACCCTAATAGCGAAATCGTACTGGAGAGAAACCCCAACTTCCGCGATGACTTTTTCCCTGCAGAGGGCGCGCCTGGCGATCTGGAGGCGGGCCGTTTGCAGGATGCTGGGAAAAAAATTCCGTTTATCGATAGGGCCGTATACCGGCTGGAAAAGGAATCGCTCTCGTTGTGGACCAAGTTTTTGCAGGGCTACTACGACCGCTCAGGGGAAGTGCACGCGCACACTACTGGCGTATTCGATAGGGCATTCGTGGTCGGCCCTGACGGTGTGGAGATGTCTGGGGAATTACAGGACCATGGCATTAGTATGTCGCCTGACGTCAAACCCGCTCTGTATTACTATGGCTTCAACATGCGTGACCCGGTGGTGGGTGGCTATACTGAAGACAAGCGCAAATTGCGGCAGGCGCTGCAGATTGCCTTTTTGACTGAGGAATATCTGAGCGTTTTTTATAAGGGGAACGGGGTTGTGGGGCATAATCCTATTCCCCCTGGAATACCTGGGTATCTGGAAGGCGAGGCGGGAATAAATCCCTATGTTTACGATTGGGTGGGCGGCGAGCCAAAGCGAAAAACGATTGCTTACGCTAAACAGTTACTGGTAGAGGCTGGCTACCCCAACGGGCGGGATGCTCGTACCGGTGAGCCTCTGAAGATTTTTATAGATGTTCAAAGCCAGGCTATCAGTAAAACCTCCATGAACTGGATCGTGCGTGTGTTTTCGGCAATCGGGGTGCAGGTGGAGTTTCGGCCTGCGGATTGGAATCGTACGAGAGAGAAACTGTTAACAGGTAATACGCAGATTTTCTCCCATGGCTGGTTGGCGGATTATCCTGATCCGGAAAACTTCCTCTTTTTGCTGTACGGCCCCGAAAGCCCACTAATCTGTAAATGCGATGGAGCTAACAACAGCAACTACGAGAGTGAAGAGTATGACGATCTGTTTCGGCAGATGCGTGTATTGCCGCCCAGTCCCCAGAGGCAGAAAATGGTCGCGCGAATGGTAGAGTTATATAGGCGTGATGCTGTTTGGCTTAACGTGTTTTACCCCAAAGAAATATTTTTGAATAATACCTGGGTGTACAACACCAAGCGCCACGGTATTTCCAAGGCGACCCTGAAATACGTTCGTATTGACGACGAAGAGCGGGAGCGCCGACAAATCCAGTGGAATCAACCTGTAGTGTGGCCGCTTTACGCATTGGGAATTTTAATAGTGATGCTGGTTTTACCTGGCGTGTTGGCCTATCGCCGCCGTCAAAAAGAAACCGTTGAACCGGGGGAGGCATAACCATGCTTGCGTACATTGTTCGGCGCATGCTCTACGCTATCCCGATATTGATAGGCGTTAACTTGCTGACGTTTATGCTGTTCTTTGTGGTGAATTCCCCAGACGATATGGCAGCTTCCCAGTTGGGTGAAAAGTACGTGACCCCGGCGGCGATTGCCAACTGGAAAGCGAAAAACGGTTACGATCTTCCGCTGTTTCTCAATGAGCAAGCCAGAGGTGCATCTGCCCTGACCGAGACGATATTTTTTACCAAATCCGTGCGGTTGTTTGCCTTGGATTTTGGTCGCTCTGAGAGTGGTCGCGATATCACCACCGATGTATCAACGCGTATGTGGCCTAGCCTTGCTATAGCACTGCCCACGTTTGTAATAGGCATATGGGTAAACATTTGTGTGGCCCTGTTAGTGATCATGTTTCACGCCACACGATTGGATAGGTGGGCGGTGGCCCTCTTTGTCGTGCTGATGTCTATCTCGACTCTCTTTTATATTATCGGTGGTCAGTTTCTAGTGGCGAAGACTTGGCAGTTAGTTCCTATATCCGGCTTCCACTCTGACGGGCAGGTCTGGCGATTCCTTATCCTACCGGTTTCGATTGGTGTGATATCGGGTATTGGCTCCGGTGCACGACTGTATCGCACCCTGTTTCTGGAGGAGGCCAATCAGGATTATGTTCGAACAGCCCGGGCCAAGGGCGCCAGCGAAATTCGTATTTTATTCAGGCACATTCTCCCCAATGCCTTGATTCCCATTCTCACGGGCGTGGTGGTTGTGATTCCCTCCCTCTTTATGGGAAGTCTTTTGATCGAAGCGTTTTTTGGTATTCCTGGCCTGGGTAGTTATATGCTCGATGCAATTAAGTCCCAGGACTTTGCGATTGTGCGTTCCATGGTCTTCATCGGTTCTATCCTTTATATCCTGGGCCTAATTCTCACGGATATTTCCTACACCTGGGCTGACCCCCGCGTGCGGTTGAACTGAGGATCTGCGTGCTGATGAAACCCTTACTCCTGTGGTCGGATATTCTTATTTATCTATTGGTGGTTGCGCTTACTCTGTTTTTCTACACGCTGGGTAGGCGCGACCCGCGCAACCGAGAGCGCTGGGGGCAAGTATTTGGCACGCGTCTGGGTATGGTTACCTTTACGATTATCATGACGTATGTGGGTATTGCTTTGCTGGATTCACTGCATTTTCGGCGGGCACTTGAGCCGGTTGAGGGCGTAAACACCAGCGAAGTGTTTTATGACAACCAAGCTACTAGCGTACTTGATGTGATGCTCGATGGTATGGGTGATCGCTTTGAGCGTACCTATTCCGAACCCTTTGCACTGCAGTCTTTCGAGAAGAAGAACATGAAAGACGATCAGGGCAGGCCCTTTCGGGATTTCCCAGCTCTGGAGCATGCTGGAACTCACCTGGATAGTCCTGAGCACAAGCTATCTGACATTCTCGAAAAAACCCTGGGCGCCCTGCTGTGGGGGATGCTGATATCCGTCTTGGTAGTTGCATCACAATGGTTGTTTCTGCGGCGCAGCCTCTATCCATGGAGCGCTTCGTGGCTGGTGCAGACTATAGTGATCTGTATGGGTGTCTGGCTGGTAACCATCAGTCACCACTATCACGTGCTGGGGACGGACCTGGGTGGTACTGATGTCGCCTATCAAAGTCTCAAGGGAATACGCACAGGCGTTCTGTTGGGCACGCTGGCTACTCTTATCATGTTACCCATCGCGGTAACGCTGGGGGTTATGGCAGGATACTTTAGGGGTTGGGTGGATGACGTAGTGCAGTATCTCTACACGACCCTAAGTTCGATTCCAGGCATCTTGCTGATCGCAGCCTCGGTGCTGTTGTTTCAGGTTTACATCGATCTCAATCCTGATTTTTTCGCTATTGGCCTGGAAAAAGCGGATGCCCGTTTTATTGGTCTCTGTTTTATTTTGGGTGTCACCAATTGGTCCAGCCTGTGTCGATTGATTCGAGCGGAAACGCTCAAGTTGAGTCAGCTGGAATATGTGCAGGCTGCACACGCCTTTGGCGTTAGCCACACTCGGATTCTGGGTCGCCACATTCTGCCCAATGTTCTGCATATTATTTTGATTGCATTTGTTCTGGATTTTAGCGCGCTAGTGCTGGCTGAAGCGGTATTGTCCTATATCGGAGTGGGTGTTGATGCGGCGATGAATAGCTGGGGCAATATGATTAACGGAGCGCGCTCTGAGCTGGCACGGGAGCCAGTGATTTGGTGGACTTTATGCGGCGCCTTCTTCTTTATGTTTGTTCTCGTGCTCTCCGCGAACTTGTTTTCAGATTTAGTACGCGATGCCTTTGATCCTCGCTCCAGTACTGGCAGGAGCGAAACATGAGTACTGCTAGTGCGCCTCGCATGTCAGTGCGCAACCTTACTGTCGACCTTACTGACAGCTCAGACAACATCCTTAAGGATGTCAGCTTCGAGTTGCAGGCCGGAAAAATATTAGCGCTTGTCGGTGAGTCAGGCAGCGGGAAATCTGTGACCTCCCTCGCCACAATGCGGCTTTTGCCCAGGGCTTTAACCATACGCTGCGGGGAAGTGGAGGTAGAAGGGCGTGACCTGTTCTCCCTCTCGGAGGCCGACATGCAGACTGTGCGTGGGGCTGGGGTGGCCATGATTTTTCAGAACGCGATGACCGCCCTGAACCCGGTGCAGACTGTGGGGCAGCAAGTTGCCGAAACCTTGCGCTTACATACTCCACTAAGGGGAGAGGGTCTTAGAGGCAGGGTGGTGCAATTATTTGGAGAAGTTGGTATTCCCGATCCTGACCAGCGGTTTAGCTTCTATCCGCACCAGATGTCCGGGGGGCAGCAGCAGCGGGTGATGATTGCCATGGCGCTGGCTTGCGAACCGAAAATATTGATTGCCGATGAGCCCACCACGGCTCTGGATGTGACCATTCAGGAGCAAGTGCTGAAGCTGATTCGTGGCCTTGCCCAATCACGCGACCTCGCCGTGCTGTTGATCACTCATGATATGGGCGTGGTAAAAAATACTGCCGATGAAGTGGCGGTGATGTATCGGGGAGAGATTATTGAACAGGCGGCGGTTGCAACTTTCTTCCATAGTCCGCAGCAAGCTTACAGCCGCCGCTTGATTGATGCTCTGCCAGATTTGACGAAATTTCGTGATGCTGTTGCCGAGAATCCGTTGCTTGCGCTAGACAAGGTCAAAGTCCATTTCCCTATTCGCAAAGGTGTATTGCAACGCGTAGTGGATTACACCCGCGCAGTCGACGGTGTGTCACTATCGATAGGGCAGGGTGAGACCTACGCCTTAGTGGGTGAGTCGGGTAGCGGGAAATCGACGCTAGGTAGAGCCATTCTTAACCTTGAGCCCACAGCTGATGGCGCGATTCGTTTTCAAGGCGAAACGATTAGCGGCTTGAGCCGACGGCAGATGCTGCCTTTTCGTAAAAAGATCCAGGTGGTCTTTCAGAACCCGTATTCCTCTATGAACCCGCGCATGACGGTAGGCGAAATTATTGCCGAAGGGATGCGCAGCCTGGGGATGGTCCACACGCCCCAGGAACGGGATGTGCATATTGCGAGATTGTTAGAGCGGGTACAGCTGGAGGCACCCTTTAGTCGGCGCTACCCTCACGAGTTTTCCGGCGGCCAATTACAGCGTATCGCTATTGCCAGAGCGTTGGCGGTAGAACCTCAGCTGATCATTTGTGATGAACCCACCAGTGCGCTGGATGTGTCTATACGGGCTGAAGTGTTGGAACTGCTAGCGCGACTGCAGCGTGAATCAGGGGTGTCTTACTTGTTTATCACCCACGACTTATCCATTGTGCCTGGTTTGGCGCACCGCGTGGGGGTTATGCAGAACGGCCTTTTGGTAGAACAGGGCAGTGCCGAAGATATCCTCACCCGGCCGCAACACCCCTACACGCAGGCATTACTGAAATCTGTGCCTAGAATGGATGAAACATAGGTCTCGCTCCTCAATGAGAGGTCGCCTGCGTAGGGCCTATGAAATTGAGGTCTATCTACAGTAGAATAGCCGCCTTTTTTGACGGAGCTCTAGAGAGCTTGGCACCGAACAGGCCCCAGGTAAAAGAGCTCAATCCAAAGTATTAAAACCAGAGAAACTACTATGACAAACTACAAAATTGCGTTGCTGCCAGGAGATGGCATCGGTCCTGAGATTATGCAGGAAGCGATCAAAATTTTCGCTGTGGTACAAGAGCGCAACGACGTGAGCTTTACGCTCACCCATGCAGATTTCGGTGCGGCGGCCTACTTTAAGTGTGGCCATCCCTTCCCAGAAGAGACCAAAGCGATCTGCGACGAGGCAGATGCAATCATCAAGGGCCCAATTGGCCTGAGCCACGAAGAGTCCAAGAAAATACCAGTAGACATGCAGCCTGAGCGAGGCGCCTTACTGCCACTGCGAGCACGTTACAACACCTTTGCTAACTTTCGCCCGGTTTCACTGCCCAAAGCACTGGGGCACTTCTCACCTTTGAAGCCCGAAATCATAGGCGACGGTATTGATCTGATCATGGTGCGCGAGCTGGTGGGTGGATTGTATTTTGGCGACAAAGAAGTGGGAGTAAACGAGCGGGGCCTGCGCTATGTTCGTGAGACCCTTGAATACGACGAAGAGCAAATTAGCCGCATCATGCATGAGGCTTTGCAACTGTCCATGAGCCGTAAGAAGGTGCTGCATAACATTCACAAGAGTAATGTATTGAAATCCAGCGTGCTGTGGAACGAGGTGCTGGAGGAAGTGGCAGTTGAGTATCCAGAAGTGGAGATCAAGCACATCCTGGTTGATGCTGCCGCCACGCAACTGTGCCTCAACCCCGGTCAGTTTGATGTAATGGTCATGGAAAATATGTTTGGCGATATTCTCAGTGATCAGGGTGGCGGCATTCTGGGTTCTCTGGGCTTGATGCCATCAGCCTGTAAAGGACCAGAGAAAAGTTACTACGAACCCTCACATGGTTCTGCGCCGGATATCGCAGGGCAGAATATAGCCAACCCCTATTCAATGATCGGTTCTGTGGCGATGATGCTGGAGGGTAGTTTTGGCATGGTCGAAGAATCAAAGAACGTCTGGAATGCCATGCAAAGTGTTTTTGCCGAAGGTTATTCCACGCCTGATCTGTCCAAGCCAGGTGGCGATGTGAAGATGATCAATACCGATGAGTTTGGTGACAGGGTAGTTGCCGCACTTCGGGCGATGCCTAAAGCAGGATAGGATGTCTAGAGCGGGATAGAAAGTAGACTGGGCGCCGTACCTGGCGCCCGCAGTGTTTCGCGGGGCTAGCTATCTCGCCCCGACGAACGCCCCAGTATAGACAATACGCTGTCTCCACCTTCGCGCTCATGCAGTTGCAGGTTGATCATTCGCAGCGACGCCAGAATGGCGGCAAACACCTGATTGGAATGTACACCGCGCGTCCTCAGTCCCTCTTCGCCACAGTCCCAAGTAATAATACACTCGGTGAGGGCATTGGCATGCCCGCCTTTTGGAATGCGGACTTCGTAGTCCAGCAGGGTAGGTAGCTCATAGTTCTTGGATACCATGATTTTGTTGATGGCATCAGTAAAGGCGTCAAAGCCGCCATTACCAGCGCCAGCCGCTTGCTGGATATCGCCGTCTATATCGACCTTGATGCTCACAGTTGATTCCAGGTCGAGCCCGCTGGTAATGGAGCAATTCAACAGCTTGATATGGTGATAACTTTTACTCTCCAGCACATCGGCGATGATGAAGGGCAGATCATCCGCGGTGATAAGCTCTTTCGAGTCTCCCAGCTTTACGACACGCGCCAACACTTTTTGCTGATTCTCTTCAGAGAGGCTTAGGCCCATCGCTTCCAGATTTTTTATCAGAGAGGCTTTGCCGCTCATTTTCCCCAGCGCATAGCTGCGCGTGCGGGCAAAGCGCTCCGGACTTAGGCGAGTTTCGTACAAGCCGCCCTTAAGGTCGCCATCGGCGTGTATGCCGGCAGTTTGTGTAAACACGTCCGCACCTACAATGGGAGCGTTGGCAGGTACTCGCTTACCGGAAAATGTTTCAACCATAGCGCTCAACTGAGCAATATGATTTTCGTCGATGGACAATGTCATGCCCAATTTGTCGCTGAGTACGACAGCGATTTCTGCAAGAGAAGCATTGCCCGCCCGTTCACCAAGACAGTTTACTGTGCAGTGCACATTGCTGATGCCGGCGTGTACTGCGGCCATCACGTTAGCGGTGGCGAGGCCGTAGTCATTGTGCGGGTGAAAGTCGAAGTTCTGTTGGGGGTAGCGCTGCACCATCTCTGAAAGGCTGTCGAAAACCTCTTGCGGTGACATGACTCCCAATGTGTCCGGTAGCATGAAGTGATCGATACCACAGTCTTTGATCTCGTCCATCATCGCAAAAACATAGTCAGGACTGTTCTGAAAGCCGTTGGACCAATCTTCGAGGTAGGCATTAACTTTTAGACCTTTTTCCAGAGCGTAGGCCACAGTTGTTTTGATTTCTGCGACGTGCTCTTCCAGAGTCTTGCCCAATTGCTCGCGGCAGTGTTTCTCGCTGCCCTTGGTCAACAGGTTGATCACGCGCCCTTCAGTTTGCAAAATCCAATCGACGCTCTTGGTGTGATCGACGAAGCCGAGCACTTCGATACGATCTGCCAGGCCCTGTTCCTGCGCCCAGAGATTGATATTGGTTACGGCTTCCATTTCACCGTGAGACACACGAGCAGAAGCGACTTCTATCCGATCAACCTTCAATAGTTGCAGCAGGCCCTTGGCAATATTGACTTTTTCAGCCGGAGAGAAGGACACACCCTGAGTCTGCTCGCCATCGCGCAGTGTGGTGTCCATGAGCTGGATATGTCGCTGTGTGTTGTCGGTGGGCATAGGGTTCCCGCTGTTCGTCTGGCTGAAATACAGGCCGAATCGCAATGTAGCCAGCAATTATCCCTTGATTGGGGGTGGTTGTACACTCGCCCGGAGTCAGTGGGGTCGGGCTCTTAGGCGGCAGATCTAGTGGCGCTATCTGAAGGCTGACTCTCCTGCAGTACTGCGCGAATCTCATCTACACAATGCAAACGCTTCACGCGTTCAAACACCGGGGCTGCTTGAGGAAAATAGAAGCGCAGGTAGATTAGCCACTGCTTGATAGGGTTGCCCACGTAGCGTTCGTCGTAGTATTCGAGATTGAGATTGAAGTAGGTAAGCAAAAGAGGAGCTATCTCCGGCCAGTGCAGGGAGTGTTGTTCTTGCCCTGCTGATGCGGCTTGAATCAGGCGGGGGAGATCTGGCCGGCACAATACGCCACGGCCCAGCATCAAGTCGTCGCAGCCGCTGATCTCACGGCAGCGCTGGGCGTCATCAATGCTCCATACTTCCCCGTTGGCAATGATGGGTAGAGTAGTCACTTCCCTTGCGGCGGCAATCTGTTCCCAGTGAGCTGGAGGCCTGTAGCCCTGCCGTTTAGTTCGGGCGTGTACCGTTAGCTCGGTGGCACCAGCCGCTTCAATGCCGCGAGCGATATCCATGAACAGCTGGTCATCTTCAAAGCCCAAGCGTGTTTTTACAGAGAGGGGGATGTTTGAGGGCAGGGCGGCACGGGTAGCTGCGACAATGGCATGCACGCGTTCTGGTTCACGCAGTAGGATTGCACCGCCATCGGAGCGGTTTACTGTTTTTGCGGGGCAGCCAAAGTTTAGATCAATGCCCGGTGCGCCCAGTTGTGCAGCACGCGCAGCGTTGTCCGCAACCACACTGGCCTGGCCGCCTAGTAGTTGCAGGTAAACCGGCACGCCACTGGCGGTGTGGCCACCGCTATCCAGTTCAGGACAAAACTTGCGAAAGGTGCGGGGCGGCAGCAGGCGGTCAGTCACCCGCACAAACTCCGTTACGCAGCGATCAATCCCCCCCATTGATGTGAGCAGATGACGCATAGTGTGATCGATAACGCCCTCCATGGGGGCGAGCATCAGGCGCATGGCAAGACCGGAATAAGTAGTTCGAGGCGGCATTATACGGAATTAAAGGTCCTTTCGGCACTTTCCGGCGCAGCTCTATTTCATTAAATATTATGCCTGCCTAAGGCTTTCACATGGGCGGCGGGCCATCACTCAGGTAAAATCGCGCTTTTGTCCTGCAGGAGAGAATGCTTGGAACAGTTCACCACAACGATTAAACCGCGGCTCTATGAGACGGATGCCATGGGGCACATTAATAACGCCACCATTGCGGCCTGGTTTGAGGTGGCTAGGGTGCGCTTTCTTGAATCCCTGGTAGGAGCTAATCCGATGGAAAGTAAAGGCTGGACGCTTGCCTCGGTGCAAATAGATTTTCTAACTGAGACACAGTACGGCGAGGATGTAGCAGCGAGTATTACCGAAGCCGAAGTAGGTAACAGTTCACTGCGCCTACAGTGTCTTATGACACAGGGAGATCGTGTAACGGTGCGTGGCAAGGCGGTGATGGTGCACTGGGATCCAGAGACAAGGGCACCGACTCGCATCGGCGAAGAGCTGCGGGAGTTGATCGCCGCGCGTTAGTCGCTGCCTCTTTTGATCAAGCGGAAGAAATCGTAAGACGGATCAGCAATGCCTGGTTTACCGATGTACGAGCCTTCTATGAGGGGATGGCTCAATTGTACGGTTGAGGGATTGTTAACCGTTGCCCAATCGGCCACTACGGCGCGGTAACTGAACTTCCATAGGCCGTCGCGTTTTTCATATTTATCGAAGTAGCGCCCGCCAATCAATAAATCCATAGGCTCGTCGTCGGTAGCGATCTGGTGGTAGGCCAGCACGTAAACTTCGCCTTCGCCATATTCACCGTCCAGCTCGATGTTCACGGTAGTGATGTTGTGGTGCAGGATGAGCATGGGCGCCTGGATTTGGGGTAGCTCGTCGATGAACTCCATGGCCAGACCCCTAAAAAAGGCGCCGTGGTCATCAATGGCGTCATCATGGTACAGGGATCGCATCTTGTCGTGATCATGTCTATCCGCTGCATTGCAGTAGCGGTGAATCAGCTCGGTGATGTCTTGTTTGTCGAGCAGTGCTGCTAGCCTGGCGTCCATCAGGAATTTCCTAAGGCCACCTGATAGGCAGCAACGGCATTGGCCAGGCCCATGCGAATCGCGTCTACTGTCAGAGCGTGGCCTATGCTGACCTCCTGTAAGCCGGGGAGGGTGGCGAACAAGGGCAGGTTTGTAAGGTCCAGGTCGTGGCCTGCATTGAGGCCCAGTCCTACGTCAGTGGCAACTGCCGCCGCTTCCACAAATTGTTGAAATACTGCATCAACATTCTGTCCTAGTTTGAAAGCGCGTGCGTAGGACTCGGTGTAGAGTTCGATACGGTCGGCGCCAGTTTGTGCCGCTAGGCGAATTTGCTCCGGGTCAGGGTCCATAAACAAACTGGTGCGAATTCCCAGGCTCTTCAACTCTTCTATCAATGGTGCAATTCTGTCGCCATCTCTGTTCAGGTCGAAGCCGTGATCGGAGGTCAGCTGGCCGTCTCCATCCGGTACCAGCGTGCACTGCGCCGGCCGAATCTCTTTAACTAATTCCATAAAGCCGGGGTAATCGCCGACTTCCGAGCGGCTGCTAATGCGAGGCCCGCTGAAGGGATTGCCTTCAATATTGAATTCCACCGCCAGCATGGCTGCCAACTCAGCACAATCCTGCGCACGTGTATGGCGCTGGTCTGGTCTGGGGTGAACGGTGATTCCATTGGCCCCCGCATCAATACACATTTGTGCATGTTCCGGAACACTGGGGTTAGTGGTATCCCTGGAGTTCCGTATCAGTGCGATTTTGTTGAGATTAACGCTCAGGGCGATCATAGCAGTTACTGACGCACGATTTCTTTGATTAAGATCGGCTTTACCGGCACGTCGGCCATACCTTTTGTGCGGGCAGTGGGTGCAGTCGCAATGAAATCGAGGATTTTAATGCCGCTAATGACCTCACCGAAGACGGTGTAGCCGGGGCGGTTGGGTGCCCAGTCCAGCTGCAGATTGGAACGCTGATTGATAAAAAACTGCGACGTGGCTGAGTCGGGATCATTGGTGCGCGCCATTGCTATAGAGCCGCGCGTGTTGTGTAGCCTGTTTTTTGATTCATTGACGATGGCATCATTGTTTTTCTTCTTCGACATGTCCGCATTGAAACCACCGCCCTGAATCATGAAGTTAGGTATGACTCTGTGGAAAATGGTGTCAGTGTAAAAGCCGCTGTCTACGTAGGCCAAAAAATTCGCTACGGTAATGGGTGCTTTAGCTGCGTTCAGCTGCAGCGTGATATCACCTTCACTGGTTTTGATCATGACTATAGGGTTTTTGTTGGTGGGCTCAGACTTGGCCTTAGTCTCGATCTGTGTCTCGGTCTCGGCCGCAGAAGCGAAAGAGCTTAGAAAAAGTGAAACGCACAGCAGTACAGCTCGTAACATCGTATTGATCCTTTTAGGCGTAGCATTAAGTAGTGGCTTGAATTCCAGGCGCAAACACTGCGCCCGCTTGTAACAGTGAAAATCTAAGCCCAGCTGGAGTTTTTACGTCTTTTCGGGATTAGCCTGGGTGCAACCAACGCGATGATGACGCCCAGTAATACGGCCAGAGCACCATTGAGAAAGTCTTCACTTTCTAGCTTGTCCAACAGGCGCTGATTTTCTGATTCCAGCATTTCGACTTCGGACCGCAGATTCTCGGTGTTTTCGACCAGGCGGCGATTGTCGACATCCAGTTGTACAGCTTTCCCCGAGACATGCTTCAAATGGGTGAGTTCGGAGGAAACTGCATCCAGTTCGCTGCCGCCGGAGGTAATTTGCCCTTTCAGCTCGGCGCGTTCTGCCTTCAGGTTTTTTACTTGTGCTGCCAGCGCGGTGCTTTTTTCTTTGGCTTTTTCAGACTGTTCCTGAGCTGCAGTCAATTGCCGCTGCGCGGGCACAGCCTGCATCAGGTATTGAGTGCGAATCCACCCCGAAGTTCCCCTCTCGGTGGTGATTTCGGACCAAACGCCGTCTGCCGATGCCCGGCCTACGGTCATGCGGGTCCCCGAAGGAATGCCCTTATGTACGATGCGATATTCGTTGCCGGCGCCGCTGCGCAGGGGCACGAACTGTTTGTCGCTGATGTAGCGGATGTCTTGCGCCAGAGTGACACCGGAGCATAGAAAGGTGAGCGATAGTAAAAGTGCGATGCGCAAAACAGTTTCCTTATTTTTGAAAATATAACGTTGAGGCTGATACCTTCAAAACGATGGCTTCAAATTGGAGGCTCGTTGTGATGATAGTGCCTTCTATACCTGGCTTGCGATAGCAAGGAGAGGAAAAGGCACGCTGCATTTTATCCATCGTGTGCACCAAATGTAACCCGCAGCGTAAGAAGTTTCCTTCTAGGGCAGAACAAGTTTATAGGGTTTAACGACCACCTTTTTGAATACACCGGCGTCGACATAAGGGTCTGAATCAGCCCAGGCGGTTGCTGCTTCCAGGCTATCAAATTGTGCAATGATAAGGCTGCCAGTAAAGCCAGCTTCGCCTGGATCTTCGGTGTCCAGCGCAGGGTGGGGTCCTGCAGCCAATAATCGCCCCTGATTGGCAAGATCCTGCACGCGCTCAAGGTGTGCTGGTCGTGCGCTTTGGCGCAACGACAGGCTCTGTTCGATATCTTCACATAATATGGCGTAATACACGGGTGGTTTCTCTCTCGCAGGACTGTGCTTTTTCAGGGGGGCTGCAGTAAGGGCGGTTAGTCGTCCTGCTGCAGCAAATCGTCTGCATTATCTTCTTTCAAATGGGGGCTGATCATTATGCCAGTGATGATGGTCAGCAGTAGAGTGAAGCCTATAGCCGAATACATTTTATAGCTGACCCAGGTTTCTTCACTATAGGTATAGGCGACATAGATGTTCAAACTGCCAACAATGAGAAAATTCGCTACCCACAGTAGATTCAGCTTTTTCCACATGGGTTTGGGTAGGTGGATTTGGCTACCCAGAGTGCGCTCGATCAGATTCTTGTCGCCTACAAACTGTGACCCAAGAAATACCAGGCCAAGCACCCAGTTAAAGATAGTGGGCTTCCACTGGATAAACATCTGATTGCGGAAGAACAGTGTGGCTCCACCGAACAAAAGCACTGCAAACAGCAGCCAGAGCAGGCGCTTTTCGACTTTACGGGTGATGGCATAGCTCAGCACTACCTGCGCTATCGTGGCTATCATCAGTACCGCCGTGGCGGAGAAAATGCCATCAAACTGATACTCCCAACCGGCCAGCTCTATACTTTGTCCATTCATTTGATAGACGACAAAGAATAAGACGATGGGGAGAAACTCAAGTAGCTGCTTCATGGATTCTGTTGTGCTCCGGCTGTTACTATGGGGACAGCTCAAACTGCGCCGTTATTGGCGAGCTTGTCCCTGTATCCGTTAATAGACTCTAAACTAGTGTAAAGACTGTGCTAATCGACTTCCACACCCATACCAGCGCCTCCGACGGTGTCCTTGATCCAAAGGAAATGATTGCGCGGGCGGTGGCTCTTAAGCTCGACATGCTCGCCATCACTGATCATGACACGCTGGCAGGGTTTCGAGCGGCAGAGGCTGAGTATACGCACATGCCCGGCGAAATGCGGCTAATCCCGGGTATTGAATTTTCTTGCCAATGGTCCGGTGTGACCATCCATATCCTGGGTCTCGGTATGGACCCGGATCACGATGTTATGAAGGCTGCGGTGGCCAAGATGTTAAAGGCGCGGCATGAGAGGGCGGAAAAGATCGCCCAGCGACTGGAAAAAATAGGCTTTTCCGGTGCTTTAGAGGGTGCGTTAGCCGTAGCAGATGGTAGTCAGATTGGTCGCCCTCACTTCGCCAGCTGGATGGTGGACCAGGGCCATGTGGCCGACGCAGGTGAAGCTTTCCATCGCTTTTTAGGGCAGGGCAAAACGGGAGACGTGAAAGCGTTTTGGCCAGAACTTGCAGAGGTCACAGGCTGGATCGACTCCGCCGGTGGTGCCGCTGTTATTGCTCATCCATTGAAATATAAATTTACGGGTATGAAGTTGCGGCGCTTGATAATGGCCTTCGTGGAAGCCCGGGGCAGTGGAATTGAAGTGCTTAGCGGCCGGCAGACCTCAGATCAGACAGCTCATCTTTCACGCTTGGCACAAGAATTTGATCTGGAGATATCCGTGGGCAGCGATTTTCATCGGGATAGCAGCTACGGTGCACCGCTGGGTGTAGAATTACGTCCCTTCGAGGGTTTGCGTGGTGTCTGGGAGCGGTGGTCTATCCCCTAGTGGCCCATTTCCCATTCGTCGCGCTGCAATATTTGCCTCCCGCCATTTAGAGAGACTACGTGAGCCAATTCTTCCAGATTCATCCCGATAATCCGCAAGCCCGCTTGGTTCGCCAGGCAGCTGATATTATTCGAGCGGGTGGGGTAGTGGTTTACCCAACAGACTCGGCCTACGCGCTGGGCTGTCATATAGGCGACAAGAACGCATTGGATCGGATTCGCCGCATTCGAAAATTGGATGACAAACACAACTTTACGCTGGTGTGCAGGGATCTTTCGGAGATCGCCATGTATGCCAAGGTAGATAACACCGCTTATCGTTTACTGCGCCACGCCACACCGGGTCCCTATACTTTTATCTTGCCTGCAACATCAGAGGTGCCGCGCCGCCTGATGCACCCCAAACGAAAAACTGTGGGCTTGAGAGTACCAGACAACGCTATTACCGACGCTCTACTGGCCGACCTTGGGGAGCCGCTGATGAGTGTCAGTCTGATCATGCCCGGTGACGAACTGCCCTTGATAGACCCCTACGATATTCGTGATCTGTTGGAGCACGAAGTTGACCTGGTTATAGACGGGGGTTACTGCGGTATGGAGCCAACGACTGTAGTGGACCTGGCCGACGATACGCCTGTCATTCTGCGAGCGGGCAAGGGTGATACTGCAGCCTTCGAGAGCTAGTCAGCGGAATTGCGGGGAGTAGTTGAAGGTTGCTACACAGAAGCTGTTTTTTGTAAGCAATCGCCTTGCGTCTATTGGCATTTTCGTTCGCTAAAAATGTCAGTCCCGGACATTGGCGGCGCGCATTAACGGCGTTAGCCTATCCCCTCAAACATTTCTCAGGAATTGAACGATGCTCGATTACCCGGCATTTGACGCGGACAATCACTACTACGAAGCCCTCGATGCGTTTTCACGTCATCTGCCAGCGGCAATGAAAGATCGCTGTGTGCAGTGGGTGACCATTGATGGCCGTCAACATCACCTTGTTGGCGGGACCCTGTCCCGTGCTGTAAAAAACCCAACCTGGGACCCTATTTCTTTTCCCGGTTCCATTGCCCCTTTTCTTAGTGGCAAGGAGTTGGATGAAGCGGACTTGGCTCGCATGCAGGCCCACGAACCACTGCCTGATTACTATATGAATCGGGATGCGCGCATCATAAAACTTGAGGAGCAGGGGCTGGAGGCGATTTGGTTGTTTCCTACCCTTGGTGTGCTTTACGAAGAGTTGCTGAAGCACGATACCGAGGCTGTAAAAACCCAATTCACGGCGTTCAATCGCTGGTTGGATGAGGACTGGGGGTGTAACTATCAGAATAAGATACATGCAGCACCTTATATCTCTCTGTGTGACGTCGATTGGGCCTGTCAGGAGCTGGAGTGGGCCCTGGAGAAGGGCGCGACGGTAGTGTGCATGCGACCGTCAGCGGTGCACATGGCAGACGGCAGCACCCATTCTCCAGCGGACCCCATATTCGATCCCTTCTGGTCGCGACTGAACGAAGCAGGTATCACGCTTGTGGCCCACGCTGCAGACTCTGGCTACACCACCCATGGATACGTGAACGATGGTTTTAGCGCGGATTTTAGCGGGGGTGTGTTTTCTCCCAACATCAAGCATTTCAATATTGAGCGCGCCGCCTATGATTTTCTGATCACCTTGGCCTATTCAAAGCTATTTGAACGCTTCCCCAATCTGCGCATTGCATCTATTGAGAATGGCGCTGAATACTTGCCGGATCTGTACCGCAAGCTGCGACAGTCTCGTGATCGTATGCGCGGGTATTACAACGAGGATCCTGGCGAATTATTCCGAGAGCATGTTTGGGTGAACCCGTTCTGGGAGGATGATGTAAACGAGGTGGCCCAATATATGGGCGTGGATAGGGTGATCTTTGGCTCCGACTGGCCGCACATCGAGGGAATGCCTGCGCCACTGGATTACCTCAGTGAGTTGGGCAAGTTCAATGATGAAGAAAAGCAGAAGATATTGCGCGACAACGCCCGCTTTTTGAACACCCCACAGCCCCTTTAACAAGCGCTCTGGAGGGGATGGTGAGCAGGTCGGTTTTTCACTCTGGAGGGCAGATAGCGCTCCTTTTGGAGCGTTAGTCAGGTATACTGCACGCTACCCTGAAGCAGGTAGGCACCGTGTCAGTTAACGAATCAAATTCTGAAGCCCCAGTGGGCGCAGCAACTCCAGAAGGAGATGGGCCTGCGGGCACTAGTACCGCACCCTCCGACGCTTCCAGCGCAACAGAATCCACCACAGAATCCACCACTGAAAACACCTCAGCCGGCTCAGTTGCGGAAGCAGTGGCAGCACGGGGTGACCCCACAACGACGCAGCCCCAGCAGGGCGAAATGCCCTTTGCCGTGGTGATGGGCCAAGCTCTCACCGAACTACCCAAAGACCTGTACATTCCACCCCAGGCGCTGGAGGTGTTCCTCGAGGCATTTGAGGGGCCACTGGACCTGCTCCTCTACCTGATTAAGCGGCAGAATCTCGACATTCTCGAAATTGATGTTTCGCGTATCACTGAGCAGTATATGGCGTATGTTGAGACGATGGATGCCATGCAGTTTGAGCTGGCGGGAGAGTATCTGCTGATGGCTGCAATGCTGGCGGAAATTAAATCGCGCATGCTATTACCACGCTCTGGTGAGATTGAGGAAGACGAGGAAGATCCTCGTGCGCAATTGATCAGGCGCTTGCAGGAATACGAGCGCTTTAAGAAAGCCGCGGAAGATATGGAAGAGCTTCCCCGCGTTGAACGGAATACTTGGGTGGGCAGCGCTCATCCGCCGGAGCTTAATCGGGAGCGCCCCGAACCAGATGTGGATATGCGGGAGTTACTGTTGTCGCTGGGCGAAGTATTACGCCGGGCAGATATGTTTGAAAGCCACCATATCCAGCGAGAAGCTCTGTCCACAAGAGAGCGTATGAGCCAGGTGCTGGAGCGTTTGGGAGGGCAGCAGTTCATGCCTTTCGTGTCTCTGTTTACAGCCGACGAGGGGCGCCTGGGAGTGATTGTCACCTTCCTGGCGATCATGGAGCTGATTAAGGAATCATTGGTGGAAATTGTGCAGACCGAAAATTTCGGTCCTATCCACGTTAAGGCAAGGTCAGAGTAATATGTCGGAAACAGGCTTGGTACAAATACTGGAAGGCGCCATTCTCGCGGCGGGCAAGCCCGTGTCTGTGACGCAGCTAGCCAATTTATTTGAGCAGCACGAGCGGCCTGAAAATACCGAAATTCGCGAAGCCCTCAAAGAAGTGGCCGAGCGATGTGAAGACCGTGGTTTCGAATTACAGGAAGTGGCCAGTGGTTTTCGCTTTCAAGTGCGTCAGTCTCTTGCCGCCTGGGTAGGCCGCCTGTGGACAGAGCGAGCACCTAAATATTCACGCGCTCTGTTGGAAACACTTTCGTTGATCGCGTATAGACAACCCATTACACGCGGTGAGATAGAAGAAATACGCGGTGTTGCTGTGAGTACCAATATCATCAAAACCTTGCACGAGCGTGAATGGATACGTGTTGTAGGTCACAGGGATGTTCCCGGCCGGCCGGCCATGTACGCGACCACCCGCCAGTTTTTGGATTATTTCAGTTTGAAGAGCCTGGACCAACTGCCTGCACTTGCCGAAATCCGCGATCTGGAAACGCTCAATGCTGAGTTGGGCTTTAGCGATCCCATTCCCGAAGATGGCGCCCCGAACACAGAGCAGGTCGAAACACCCGGTCTTACAGTTGTAGGCGGCACAGAGCACGTTCCTGCGCAAGAGGAAGAGGCAGGCGCCGATGCCGTCTCTTTGTCCGATGCGGCCGACGAACTGGAATCCCGTGTAACAGATTCATTCTCCGCTGACGAAGAGTCCATCGACGAAAATGCCGACGCGACGGACGAAGCCGAGACCCGTCTTTCAGAGCCCTCAGATAACGATTCAGATGGCGATGCCCCCTCGTTAAATGATGAGGTCTCTGTTAATGCCTCTCTGAATCAGGCTGAGGTCTCGTCATTAGACGCTGAAGGTTCTTCATTAGATGCTGAAGACTCTGCATCCGACACTGAAGACTTTTCATTAGGCGCTGAAGGCTCTACGATTGAAGCCGAAGGCTCTCCATTCGAAGCTGAAAGCTCTGCAGAACTAAACGAACCCTCTTCCGACAATAGCGAAGTTTCCCTGGAAGACGACGTCGTACCCGAAGAGTTCCCCGAAGCCGAGGCTGCAAAGCCTGAATCCCAGGCCTGATAGACCCCATGCCAAGAAAATCTAAGGGCGATTCGCCCGGGGGAAAGCCCTCCCGGCCCGAACCCAAATCTGCTGAACTAAACCCATCTGCATCCACTCCTGCTAAGGGCGCGGCGGAAGATAAGTTGCCAGGTGAAAAGCTGCAAAAAGTACTGGCCCGCACTGGTCTGGGCTCCCGTCGAGAGATGGAGCGCTGGATTGAGTCTGGGCGCGTGGCGGTCAATGGCAAAGTTGCGACGCTGGGAGATCGAGTTGATGGGCGTGTCCGTCTAACCGTTGACGGTAGGCTGGTGGAGATTGCGCCCGCCGAGGAAGCGCGTTGTATTCTCTATCACAAACCCACCGGCGAAGTGTGTACGCGAAATGATCCCGAGGGGCGTAGAACAGTATTTGAGCGCCTGCCGAAATTAAAAACGGGCCGCTGGATTTCCATCGGTAGGCTCGATTTCAATACCTCTGGCTTGCTGCTGTTTACTACCGACGGTGAACTGGCCAATATCCTGATGCATCCCTCATCCAACATTGAGCGTGAATACTCTGTGCGCGTGATGGGGCAGGTCGATGACAGTATGCTAAAGCGCATGATGGATGGTGTGATGCTGGAAGATGGCATCGCTCGCTTTGCCGATGTTCAGGACGGCGGTGGAGAAGGCATTAATCATTGGTTCTACGTGGTACTGATGGAGGGGCGCAATCGTGAGGTACGGCGCCTCTGGGAATCTCAGGGCTTAACCGTATCCAGACTCAAGCGAGTCCGTTACGGCGAGGTGTTTATTCCTTCGAAGGTTAAGCAGGGTCAATGGGTGGAGTTGGATCGCAAGGAAGTGAAATCGCTTTACCGCATGGCAGAGATGCCCGAGAAAGACATGAAGCGCGGCTCGGTGAAGGAGCGCGATGCGATGGAGCGCCAGTTTGGAAAGCGCACCGGTCGTGGCGCCGCGCAAAAAGGGCTTAAAACCAGTGCACAGCCTCGGGGCAAATCGAGTGGGCGATCCAGAGGCCGCACCCCTGACGGTCCAGGTGATCAGCCCCGAGGAAGAACTACTGGCAGGCCTAGTGGCAGAGCTAGCGGCAGACCCGGTGGTAAACCTGCCGGAAGGCCTACAGGAAAGGCGAGCCCAAAACGAGGCGGCCGTTCCTAGCGAGCATCAAAAGCCTGGCCTGTTATGCCATCGCTATCAATACCCATCAAATACAGATACGGCGCCATAATGTCGGCGGGTGAGGGATTGTCTGTTGGCGTTTCCGCCGGATAGGCAGCCCGGCGCATCGCGGTGTTAGTGGCTCTGGGGTTCAAGCTGTTCACGCGTATATTGGACGTGTTTTCCAATTCTTCTGCCAGTACTTGCATCAATCCTTCCGTGGCAAATTTCGACACTGCATACGAACCCCAAAACGCTTTTCCTGTGCGACCCACCGAAGAAGCCGTGAATATAATGGCGGCATCCTTTGACTGTTGCAGCAAAGGCAACATTGAGCGAGTTAGAATGAACTGTGCGTTGACGTTCACTTGCATTACTTCCTGCCAGCGGTCGTATTGAGCGCTTTCAATGGGGCGGCGATCACCTAGCATGGCTGCGTTGTGCAACAAGCCATCTACGCAGGTGAACTCCTCCGCCAGATTTTCCGCGAGGTTCTTGTAACTGTCTTCAGGCGCGGTAGCAAGATCCATTTCGATAATACCGGGCTTTGCTCCATCTGCGGCCTCTATCTCATCGTATACAGCTTCCAGTTTGCTCTCGGTGCGCCCCAGCAGTAGTACTGTCGCTCCGTGCTGCGCATAGGTAAGCGCTGCGGTGCGACCGATTCCGTCGCCTGCGCCGGTGACCATTATGACTTTGCCGGTTAGAAGGTCTGCGCTAGGGCTGTAATTTTCGGGCGTGTATTTAACATTCATTTTATTGTCCTTTTAACGCGACCCAAGAATGATGTCGCGCAGGTCTGTGCTGGCTGCAGCATCGGCGTCCGCTCCCCAATTGTGAGGGTCGTCGCCTGACTCTATGTAACCGTAGTGGGCCGCGATGGTGAACATGCCAGCGCGACGTCCAGCTTCTATATCACGGACATGATCGCCGACGTAAATTGCCTCGTGGGGCGCGCAGCCCAGATCGAGACAGTTGCGATAGAGAGATTCCGGGTGGGGCTTGCGATCGACTACATCTTCCGGGCACACCACACTGGCTGGCGGAGGCTGTATGTTTAAGCGCTCCATTAGCGGGTCAGTATAAGGCTTGGGTTTATTGGTGGAGATTCCCCAAACGATGCCTCTATCACGCAATTCAGACAACAGGGATTCAATTCCTGGATAGGGCGTAGCCATTGTGCCGAGTACCTCGCTATAGAGTTCCAGGAGTCGCAATCGCTTGCTTTCAAATTCCGGAGCATCAGCTGTGATATCGAGCCCAAGGATCACCAGTGCTCTAGCGCCGTTAGACACATTGGCACGGATGAGAGAAGGTTCCATCGGGGGAAGGTTGTGCTCGGCCCGCAGTGTCTGCACCACGGGAACAAATTCATCTGCCGTGTCGACTAAGGTGCCATCCAGATCAAACAGGACTGCCCTTAGTGTAGTGGGGAATGTGGCGCGCCGTTCTGCCATTACTCGGGTTTTACCGCTCGCACCATGTAGTTCACGCTGACATCAGATTCGTTTAATCGATAGTGCTTACTGAGCGGATTGTAAGTAAGCCCCGTCATTCCTTCCATAATCAGGCCGGCATCGCGTATCCAGCCAGCCATTTCTGAGGGCTTGATGAATTTTGCGTACTCGTGCGTGCCTGCAGGTAGTAGCTGCAAAATGTGTTCTGCGCCGACAATGGCGAACACAAAAGCTTTGGGGTTGCGGTTAATCGTAGAAAAATAAAGTGCGCCACCCGGTTTAACCAGCTGCGCGCAGGCGGCGATTACCTCGCTAGGTTCGGGAACGTGCTCCAGCATCTCCAGGCAGCAGACTATGTCGTAGCTCTCGCCTTCTTGCTGGGCCAATTGCTCCGCCGTGGATTGTCGGTAGTCCACTTCAACGCCGGACTCCAGTAGATGAAGTTTAGCCACCGACAAAGGGGCTTCACCCATGTCTATGCCTGTAACAGTCGCGCCACGCTGGGCCATCGCTTCAGCGAGTATACCTCCACCACAGCCCACATCGACCAGTTTTTTGCCTGAGACCGGGGAGTGCTGATCAATGTAGTTTGCGCGTAGGGGGTTGATGTCATGCAGCGGGCGAAATTCGCTGTTGCGATCCCACCAGCGTGAAGCAAGCGCTTCGAACTTGGCAATTTCAAGAGGGTCTACGTTGAGTTTTTCGCTCATTACGCAGTACCCGGATTGGCGCTGATGCGCTGCTGCCAGTCGCTGGTTCTTTGCGCGAGATTGTCCAGGTCTATCTTCGCCAGTTGCCGTTGTGCCATCACCAATTCACCGTTAATCCAACTGTGGCTCACTTGGCTGCCGTTGCAGGCATAAACCAACTGCGAAAGTGGATTGAAAACCGGTTGTGTTTCCGGGCCGGAGAGATCAACTGCAATCAAGTCGGCCTGCTTGCCAACTTCCACGCTGCCAATTCGATCACCAATGCCCATCGCCATAGCGCCATTGATGGTAGCCATTGCCAAAGCATCCGCTGCTGGCAGCACCGTAGCATCCAAAGAGTGCAATTTTGCTAGCAGCGCTGCTGCCTGCATTTCTCCGAACAGATTGAGATCGTTATTGCTGGCGGCGCTGTCGGTGCCCAAAGCAACGTTCACGCCCTGATCCATCAATTTACTGATGGGGCAGGTGCCAGAGGCCAGTTTCATGTTCGACTGTGGGCAGTGAACAACATGGGCGCCGGTGGCGGCTAACAAGGCGATGTCCTGATCGCCTATGTCTGTCATGTGCACACACTGTGTGCGCGGGCCTAGCAGTCCCAGCCTGTGCAATGAATCTATTGGGCGTTCTCCATGTTGCTCTACGGCCATCAATACTTCGCCGGCAGTTTCGTGCAGGTGAATGTGTACCGGTGCATCCAGCTCAGCCGCGAATGTGGCGACCTTGGCGAGATTTTCTTCAGAGACGGTGTAAGGAGCGTGGGGTCCGAATACTACGGTTATCAATTCGCTGTGTTTGAAATCGTCGCGTACCGCCAGTCCTTTGCTGATGTAGTCATCGGCATCTCGCCCCCAGGCCGTGGGGAAATCAAAGATAGGGAAGGTGATCTGGCAGCGCATTCCCAAGCGTTGGGCGGTAGCCGCGGTGATATTGGGGAAGAAGTACATGTCGCTGAAGGTAGTGGTGCCGGAGCGAATCATTTCGGCGATAGCCAGTTCAGTGCCATCCCCGACAAATTCTTCGCTGACATGGGCCCCTTCAGCGGGCCAGATGTGATCTTCCAACCAGGGCATTAGAGGGTAATCGTCTGCAAAGCCGCGCAATAGCGCCATGCCCGCATGGCCATGGCAGTTTATCAGCCCTGGGAGTACAACCTGCCCCGGCAGTTCCAGCTCTTCCTTAGCCTCTATGGCCTCGGCCTCGGCGCGTGGCAGTAGCGCGGTAATGATGTTGCCCGTCAATGCGACGCTGTAATTTTCCAGCACCACGCCTCGTGGAAGAACCGGTACCACCCAGTCTGGGTGAATAAGCGTGTCCGCAGTTTTTATTGGCTGGCTCATGCGCTGTTTTCCTATGTTGTCGGAGCGTATTTGTTGAACAAAAAATCGCCTAAAATGACTTGATTAACCCGAATCTGAGAGTCAGCGCGAAAGTATAACCGTAATTGGAGTTTCACTGCGTTAAAAGCCTCTAAATTCTGCAAAAACGTGGCGAGAATGGGCCATCTTCCCGTATAATTGTGTGCTTGTTTTTGGGGTATAAGAAGCCGTAGGCAGGGGTGTCACAATGAGTCGATTAAGGCTCAACGGGTATCCCTCCAAAGCAGCCCGAAAGCGCCTCGCTGGAACTCAAGGAAGCCGCAGTACATGGGTGAAATAGCCAAAGAAATCGTCCCCGTCAATATTGAAGACGAGATGAAACAGTCCTACCTCGATTACGCCATGAGCGTGATTGTCGGGCGGGCCCTTCCGGATGTCCGTGATGGACTGAAACCGGTGCATCGTCGCGTGCTTTTTGCGATGAACGAGTTGAACAACGACTGGAACAAGGCTTACAAAAAGTCTGCCAGAGTGGTCGGTGACGTTATTGGTAAATACCATCCGCACGGGGATTCGGCGGTTTACGACACCATTGTGCGGATGGCACAGCCATTTTCACTGCGCTATATGCTGGTAGATGGGCAAGGTAACTTCGGTTCTGTAGACGGCGACTCGGCCGCGGCCATGCGCTACACAGAGATACGCATGCGCAAGATCGCACACTCGATACTGGCCGATCTCGACAAGGAAACCGTTGATTTCGTTCCTAACTACGACGGCACGGAGTTTATTCCGGCGGTCATGCCCACCCGCGTGCCCAATCTGCTGATAAATGGCTCCTCCGGTATTGCCGTGGGTATGGCAACCAATATTCCGCCGCACAACCTCACTGAAGTTGTGAGCGCTTGTTTGGCGCTGATCGCCAACCCCGATATGACCGTCGATGAGTTGATGGAGCATATCCCTGGCCCCGATTTCCCTACAGGCGCCATTATTAATGGTAGAGCAGGCATTATTCAGGCTTATCGCACTGGCCGCGGGCGTATCTACGTGCGTGCCAAGGCAGAAGTGATTCATGATGAGAAGCGTGGCAAGGACATCATCCTGATTCACGAACTCCCCTATCAGTTGAACAAAGCGCGTTTGATTGAGCGCATTGCTGAGCTGGTAAAAGAGAAAAAAATCGAAGGTATTACCGAGCTGCGCGACGAGTCCGACAAAGATGGCATGCGCGTGGTGATCGAATTGCGTCGCGGTGAAATCGGCGATGTGGTTTTGAATAATTTGTATGCCCAGACGGGTCTGCAATCAGTCTTCGGCATCAACATGGTGGCGCTGGTCGACGCCCAGCCGAAAATCCTCAACCTAAAGCAAATTATCGAAGCCTTTATTCTACATCGTAGGGAAGTGGTGACGCGCCGCACCGTTTATTTGCTGCGCAAGGCGCGTGAGCGTGGTCACATCCTGGAAGGTCTCGCCATTGCGCTGTGTAATATCGATCCGATCATCGCGTTGATCAAGGCATCGCCCAGTTCCACTGAAGCGCGCGAAAAGTTGTTGGCAGAACCCTGGGAGCCAGGTGACGTGAGTGGCATGCTGGAACGTGCCGGAGCGGATGCATGTCGCCCTGACGAGTTGGAGCCGCGATTCGGTATGCACGATGGCAAATACCTTTTGTCTCCAGCGCAGGCACAGGCAATTCTCGATTTACGCCTGCACCGCCTGACCGGTCTGGAGCACGAAAAGCTGCTGAACGAGTATCAGGAAAGATTGATAGAAATTGCCGACTTCCTCGATATCCTCCACGATCCTGAGCGCCTCAAGTTGGTGATTCGGGAAGAGCTGGAAGAAATCGTGGCCGAATATGGCGATGAGCGACGCACTGAAATCACTGCATCACAGCACGATTTAACGGTTGAAGACCTGATCACGGAAGAAGACCGTGTGGTCACAATTTCACACGGAGGTTATGCCAAAACTCAGCCACTGGCGGATTATCAGGCACAACGACGCGGTGGTATGGGCAAGCTGGCGACAGCGGTCAAGGATGAAGACTTTGTCGAGCATCTATTGATTGCCAGTACCCACACCACAATTTTGTGTTTCTCCAACCTGGGTAAAGTCTACTGGTTGAAGGTTTTCCACATTCCTTTGGCAGGTCGTAATTCTCGCGGGCGCCCCATGGTGAATTTATTGCCATTGGAAGAGGGTGAGCGAGTTACCTCAATTTTGCCTGTGGAAGATTATACAGAGGGCCACTTTATCTTCATGGCCACAGCCAACGGTACTGTTAAGAAGACGGCACTGACTGATTTCGCCCGCCAGCGTAGTGTTGGTTTGCGTGCGCTCGAGCTTGAAGAAGGTGATGTGCTGGTTGGTACTGCGATTACCACAGGTGATTGTGACGTGATGCTGTTCAGTAGTGAAGGCAAAGCTGTACGTTTTAAGGAGGGCGATGTTCGCGCCATGGGCCGTACAGCACGAGGCGTGCGCGGTATTCGCCTTGGCGCTGACCACGATATGATTTCACTGATTATTCCCGAGGAAAACGGCATGGTGCTCACTGTGAGTGCGAATGGCTACGGTAAGCGCACTATGATTGGCGACTTTCCGACCAAAGGGCGCGGCAACAAAGGTGTGATTGCGATGGCGACCAGTGATCGCAACGGCAACATGGTTGGTGCAGTACAAGTATTTGATGGCGACGAGCTGATGCTTATCTCCAGCCAAGGCATCATGGTTAGGACGCGGACTGATGAAGTCTCCGTGCAAGGTCGAAATACGCAGGGTGTTCGCGTGATTCGTACGAAGGCCGGTGAAACTCTCGTCGGCGTGGAACGTATTGACGAACCTGACCCCGAGGTAGTGTTTGAAGGTGAAGCGCTAGAAGGTGAAACCCCCGCAGGTGAAGCGCCCGCAGGTGAGCAGCCTGCAGGTGACACAGCTGATGCTGAAACACCTGATGATGAAACAGACGAGGATGCTACCGAGTAGCCTCTCTCAACCCCGCTTTTTATTAAGGAAAAAGCATGACCCGTTTGTATAACTTTTGCGCCGGGCCGGCTGCGCTGCCGGAGCCCGTTCTAGAAATTGCTCGCGACGATATGCTTGAGTGGCACGGTAGCGGTTTGTCTTTTATGGAGATGAGTCACCGCAGCCCGGAAGTGGTAGGGGTTGCCGAGCACGCAGAGAAAACTCTGCGCAGTTTGCTGGGGATTTCGGATGACTATGCCGTCCTGTTTTTGCAAGGTGGCGCGAGTTCGCAGTTTTCGGCCGTGCCCCTCAACTTGTTGGGAGACAAGAAGGGCGCTGACTACATCAACACCGGGCAGTGGTCTAAAAAAGCGATAGCTGAAGCAAAGCGCTATTGCGATGTAAACGTTGCAGCGAGCTCCGAAGACAGTAACTTCTCTACGATTCCCGATGAGAGCAGCTGGAAGCTGGACGGCGGAGCGGCGTACTTGCATTACACGCCCAATGAAACGATTGGTGGTGTTGAGTACACATGGTTGCCAAAGGCTGAAGTGCCATTAGTAGTAGATATGTCTTCCACTATATTGTCTCGTGAGATAAACGTGAACGATTACGGTGTGATCTACGCTGGTGCGCAGAAAAATATTGGGCCTGCCGGTCTAACGCTGGTGATAGTGCGTAAAGATTTGTTTGGCAGGGCATTGCCTATATGCCCGGCAATGATGAACTGGCAGACAGCCGCAGACAACGATTCCATGTACAACACACCGCCCACGTTCGCACTATATTTGGCTTCGTTAGTGTTTGACTGGCTGGTGGAAGAGGGCGGTTTACCTGCTATAGAAGCGCGCAATCGCCGCAAGGCCGAAAAATTGTATAGCGCAATCGACACCAGTAGATTCTATGCTAATCCAGTAGATGTCCCCTGTCGCTCGCTGATGAATGTGCCGTTTACCCTGGCGGATGCCGCGCTGGATAAACAGTTTTTGCAGGAGTCTGAGGCAGCAGGATTATTGAACCTCAAGGGGCATCGGTCAGTGGGTGGTATGCGGGCAAGCATTTATAATGCGGTTCCTGAGGAGGCGGTGGATGCACTTATTGCGTTTATGCAGGACTTTGAGCAACGCAACGCGTAGAGACCGCATTCCAGTAGCTTGCTTCGGCGAGAGCAGAGCACAAGAGTAGAAAAGAGCACGGTAACTAGAGAGATTTATGGCTGACGAAAGGGATCTCGACCAGGTCAGGGTAGATATCGACACCATTGACCAAGACATCCAGGCGCTGATCAAGCGTCGGGCAGAGTGCGCCCAGCGGGTTGCCGATATTAAACTTTTAGAAGCGCAGGCGCGTGGCGAAAGCGGAGCCGACGTTGTCTACTACCGGCCCGAGCGTGAAGCGCAAGTGCTCAACCGCATCATAGAACGCAATGAAGGGCCTCTGGAAGGAACGACTGTCGCGCATATCTTCCGCGAGATCATGTCGGCCTGTTTGGCATTAGAAAAACCGCTGCAAGTGGCCTATTTCGGGCCAGAGGGAACCTTCACTCAGGCGGCTGCAATAAAACATTTTGGCCATGCGGCGATCTGCGTGCCGCAGGCGACAATCGACGCTGTTTTTGCACAGGTTGAATCTGGCGAGTGCCATTACGGTGTAGTGCCAGTAGAAAATTCTACCGAGGGCATGGTCAGCCATACGCTCGATAATTTCATGGATTCCTCCTTGAAAATTTCCGGCGAGGTGGAGCTGCGTATTGGTCATCACCTATTGGTGGCTGCGGGCACTACTGAAGGCGATGTAACGCGTATTTGTGCGCACCAGCAGGCGCTGGCTCAATGCCGCAACTGGCTTGATAAGCATTGGCCGAAGGTTGAGCGCGTAGCCGTAAGCAGTAACGGTGAAGCCGCGAGAATGGCTGCCGAGCAGCCAGGAGTCGCCGCAGTGGCAGGTGATATGGCGGCCGAGCTTTACCAGTTGGACAAGCTGGCGGCCCACATAGAAGACTATGCTGATAACACCACTCGCTTCCTGATTATTGGCCGCGAAGAGGTATTGCCCAGCGGGTTAGACAAAACATCCATTATTGTAGCCAGCCGTAACAAGCCAGGAGCGCTGTTCACGCTGCTAGAGCCATTCAGGCGTGGCGATGTCAGTCTGACTCGTATCGATACCCGGCCTTCGCGCACTGAAAAGTGGGCCTATGTCTTTTTTATCGAGTTTGAAGGTCATCTTCAGGACGACAATATCTCCTCTATCGTGGCGGACCTGGAAGAGCAGTCCATCATGCTGAAGCCTCTGGGATCCTACCCTCAGGCTGTACTGTAGAGTCCATGAAGTATTCAGCAGACAATCTCCTTATTGTGGGCCTTGGACTGATAGGCGGTTCCCTTGCGCGTGCCTTGCGACAATCTGGCTTCAGCAAACGCTTTATCGGTTACGGTCACCGCGAGCCCTCTTTAAAGCGCGGAGTAGAGCTGGGTGTAATTGATGAATTCACCCTGGACCTCGATGAAGCTTTGGCAAAAGCCGATCTCGTCGTTATTTGCACCCCAACCTTAACTGCCTCGGATGTGTTGCGGGAAATTCTGCCAAAACTGCAGGGGCGTGCGGATGGGCCAGTGATCACCGACGCCGCCAGCGTTAAAGGTACATTGCGCAACACTGCAGTGGACTTGTGGGGCTCAATGCCGCCGCAGCTGGTGCTGGGTCACCCCATTGCGGGTTCTGAGCACAGTGGTGTCGCGGCGTCCGATGCTGCGCTCTTTGACAAGCATAGGGTCATACTGACACCGGAGGCCGGGAATGACCTTGAGGCTGTAGAGCTAATACGAGCGATGTGGGAGAGCACCGGCGCCCAGGTAATGGACATGACAGTTGAGCAGCACGATAAGGTATTGGCGGCGACCAGCCACTTGCCCCACGTGCTGGCTTACACGCTTGTGGATGCTTTGTCCCGGTCTGATGCAAGTGTCGATATTTTCAACTGTGCCGCAGGTGGCTTCCGTGATTTCACGCGTATTGCATCCAGTGATCCGGTTATGTGGCGTGATATCAGCCTTGCTAACAAGCCAGCTCTGCTGGACGCGATAGATTTGTTCAGCCAACACTTGGCACAGTTGCGCACTGCGGTCGCCAATGAAGACGACGCTGCGTTGCTGGAAACGTTCAGCCACGCCAAGCAAGCCCGCGATGAATTTGCGGCTGTTCTGGCAGAGCGTAATAAGAGCAAAACGTAGCTTAAAAATGACTGCGGGCTGAGCGCAGTTTGGCGCACGCAGTAAGACAAACTCGATTCAATTAACACGGTCAGCGTAGAATTTGGCCGACCATCACCTCCCAAGGTTCTTTCACTATGGAATTCAAGTTACAACCAGGGGGAGCGATAACCGGCGAGGCGCGAGTTCCTGGCGACAAGTCGATCTCTCACCGCTCGATTATGCTGGGCGCTCTTGCCGAAGGTACTACGCGGGTAAATGGTTTCCTCGAAGGTGAGGATGCACTCGCCACGCTCGCCGCTTTTCGTGCAATGGGTGTAGAAATTGAGGGGCCAGAGGACGGCAGCGTCACTGTCCATGGCGTCGGTCTTCACGGACTCAAGCCCCCCCTGGAGGCGCTTGATCTGGGTAATGCCGGTACCGGTATGCGCTTGATATGCGGCCTACTAGCGGGTCAATCCTTTGATACCACAGTGACTGGCGACGCTTCTTTGTGCAGTCGTCCTATGGGCCGAGTTATAGATCCGCTCACCGAGATGGGTGCAGAAATCGAATCGGCCCAGGGTGGTAGGCCACCGCTGTCCATCAGTGGTCAGCGAAAATTACACGGCATTGACTACCGTCTACCGATGGCCAGTGCGCAGGTAAAATCCTGTGTCTTGCTGGCAGGTATTTACAGCGAGGGGCGCACAACCGTTACGGAGCCGGCGCCCACCAGAGACCATACTGAACGAATGTTGCAGGGCTTCGGCTATAGCGTCCAGAGTGGCGGTGGTGTCGTTTCTCTGGACGGTGGCGGCAGTCTCACGGCCTGTGATATTGATATTCCTGCAGACATCTCCTCAGCGACTTTTTTACTAGTGGCGGCGAGCATCGCGCCCGGCTCGGATCTGTTACTGACCCACGTTGGCACCAACCCCACACGCATCGGTGTTATCAATATCCTGCGTTTAATGGGCGCGGATATTGTGCTGTTGAATGAGCGAGCCGTAGGGGGAGAGCCGGTGGCGGATATTCGCGTGCGCTACGCGCAGCTGCAAGGTATTGAAATCCCCGCAGATCAGGTGCCCTTGGCAATTGATGAGTTTCCGGCGCTGTTTGTCGCAGCTGCCTGTGCCGAGGGGCGCACGGTTTTACGTGGAGCCGAGGAATTGCGTGTGAAAGAAAGCGACCGAATTGCGGCGATGGCAGAAGGTTTAACAACGCTGGGTGTCGCTAACGAAATATTGGACGACGGCATTGTTATTGAAGGTATTTCTGGGGGTGATTCATCCCGTGCAGTATTCGGCGGTGGTGTCATTAAGACCTATCACGACCACCGCATTGCTATGTCTTTCGCCGTAGCAGCGCTGCGTGCCAGCGATGAAATCCGTGTATTGGATTGTGATCACGTTGCGACATCTTTCCCTGACTTTGATTCTCTGGCAGCAGAACTTGGCCTTAAGATTAATGCAATCGCGAGCGAAGGCGAATGATTGACGTCCCCGTCATAACCTTTGATGGCCCTTCGGGAGCCGGCAAAGGTACCCTCAGCCACATGACCGCCAAGCGCATGGGTTTCCACCTGCTGGACAGTGGCGCCCTCTACCGGGTTGTCGGGCAGGCTTGCCTCATCGAGGGGGTAGCTTGGGGCGATCACGATGCGGTGACCGAAGTCGCGCGCAATCTGGACGTAAGCTTCACTGCCGCGCCCGATGGCGAGGTGCTGGTAGCGTATAAAAGTCAGGACGTCAGTGGTGACATTCGTACCGAAGAGGGTGGCCGAGGTGCCTCAACGGTGGCAGCTATCCCTGCAGTTCGTGAAGCCCTATTGCAGCGCCAAAGGGAGTTCCTGCAGCTACCCGGCCTGGTGGCAGATGGTCGCGATATGGGCACCGTCGTATTTAGCGACGCACCACTGAAGTTTTTCCTCACCGCAAGCGTCTCCGAGAGGGCCGAGCGGCGCTATAAGCAGTTGATAGCAAAGGGGGAAAGTGTTAGTCTCCCGCGCCTTCTGGAGGATATCGAAGAGCGAGATTTACGCGACAAAAGCCGCGAAGTTTCACCACTGATTCCCGCAGAAGACGCCATCGTCATCGACAGCAGCGCGACTCCCATCTCTGATGTGTTTGAGTTTGTAATGCAGAAAATGACGGAAAAAGGGCTTATCTAGAGGTGATCTCCCTCTAACTCCTTTAAAAGTGGCTTAACTGCTGTTTCTCTAACTGAATCCAGTCAGGGTTTGAGAGGCAGCTAAAATTGGATGACCCGGGTCGGCTGGAGACACGGAGCGGGTAGGCAACTGCCCTACAAATGCACAGGTAATGTCTAATGAGCGAATCTTTCGCCGAACTCTTTGAAGAAAGCTTAAAAACTGTCGATATGAAGCCCGGCTCCATCGTTACTGGAGTGGTTATTGATATCGATAATGAATGGGTCACAGTACACGCGGGCCTCAAGTCCGAAGGTGTCATTTCCCGAGTCGAGTTTCTCGATGCCGCAGGCGAGTGCAACCTCACCATCGGTGACGAAGTACAAGTAGCACTGGAAACTGTAGAAGACGGCTTTGGTGAAACCAAACTGTCCCGCGAGAAAGCCAAGCGCGCAGAATCATGGAAAGACCTGGAAGCGGCGCACGAAGCTGACGAAGTTGTTACAGGCATCATCAATGGCAAGGTCAAAGGTGGCTTTACCGTCGATATCAACACTATCCGCGCATTCTTGCCGGGTTCTCTGGTCGATGTTCGTCCCGTGCGCGAAACCGTGCACCTGGAAGGCAAGGAACTGGAATTCAAAGTTATCAAGCTGGACCAGAAGCGCAACAACGTGGTCGTTTCACGTCGCGCTGTAATGGAAGCTGCTAACAGCGTAGAACGTGACGCGCTGCTGGAATCTCTACAAGAAGGCATGTCTGTTAAGGGTATCGTTAAGAACCTGACTGACTACGGCGCCTTTGTTGACCTGGGCGGCGTTGACGGTTTGCTGCACATCACCGACATGGCATGGAAGCGTATCAAGCATCCATCTGAGATCGTTGAAGTAGGTCAGGAAATCGACGTTAAGATCCTCAAGTTCGATCGTGAGCGTAATCGCGTATCGTTGGGTCTGAAGCAACTGGGTGAAGATCCATGGGTTGAAATCACTGGTCGCTATCCTGAGGGCAGCCGCGTTAATGCCAAGATCACTAACCTTACCGATTACGGTTGTTTTGCCGAGCTCGAAGAAGGTGTTGAGGGTCTGGTACACGTGTCCGAGATGGATTGGACTAACAAGAACGTACACCCCTCCAAGATCGTCAATCTTGGCGACGAGGTAGAGGTAATGGTTCTGGATATAGACGAAGAACGTCGTCGTATATCTCTGGGTATCAAGCAGTGCCAACAGAATCCTTGGGACGCATTTGCGGGTCAATACCAGAAGGGCGCCAAGATTTCAGGCAACATCAAGTCTATTACTGACTTTGGTATCTTCATCGGTCTGGAAGGCAACATCGACGGACTGGTTCACTTGTCCGACATCAGCTGGAACGAGACTGGCGAAGAAGCCGTTCGCAACTACAAGAAGGGCGACGAGATCGAAACAGTTATTCTGTCTATCGACTCTGAGCGCGAGCGCATCTCACTGGGCGTGAAGCAACTTGAAGACGATCCTTTCGGCAACTACGTTACTGAGAACGATCGCGGCGCGATTGTGACCGGTGAAGTTATCGAAGTAGACGCGAAGTCTGTAACGATCAAGATGGCTGAAGAAGTTATAGGCGTGCTCAAAGCGTCTGACATCAGTCGCGATAAGGTTGAAGATGCACGTAGCTTGTACAAGGTTGGCGACAGCGTAGAAGCGAAAATCATCTCTGTGGATCGTAAGAACCGCGGCTTGGCATTGTCTATCAAGGCTAAGGACTTCGACGATGAGAAGGATGCAGTTAAGTCACTGAAGGACTCGGAGCCAGAATCATCTTCTCCAGGTACCATCGGCGATTTGATCAAGGCGCAGATGAGCGAGCAGTAATTCGCTTATCGGGCTTCGGCCTGCGTTAATAAAGGGCTCACTTTTTAGTGGGCCCTTTTTTTTGCTCCGCCATTTGCAGATGTAGCGGCGGCCTGAGGGCCGCTGCATCGCTCGGCACGTGCAAGTACCTTTTACTCCATTCCGGGGCATGCGGTGCGCGGATTTGATTTCTTCTTGCGTGGGTCTCGTTGCATTCCTTTGGGGCGAGTTTTTTCGCGGTGGGCGCTTAATTTTTTTCGAATGAACATTGCCTCGCTTCCGAGGTTTTCTGACGCTGCCTCTAAGCAGGATCGGGTTTCGCACCGCCCCCTCTCCAAGTCCGTAAAAGATACTTTCCCGCACCAATCAACGCGTGACCCTGTAGTGGGCGCATTACTATGAATAGGACGGGTAGCTGGAGCCCGGAAGAATTCGGTAGAGGATTGTAGGTCGGGCACTGCCGCAAATGTTGAATTCACTCCCAGTGCTGATTTGGGTGGGATAGTGCTTTTGCGGACTTGGAGGGTGTCGGCGCGAAATGTCCCTAGCTTACCGAGCGCGGTAACTAAGCCCCGGTAGCCGCGGCCATAGGAAAACAAGGCGAGCACCGACACTGTTCAACGGCTGTTCTGGCCCGGGAAGGGCTCGCTGCATCCGATAAAAGCACTTCGTCCAGCGCGCCGCATGCCCCCGTAATGTAGTAAAAGTACTATGCCGCCCAAAGCGACATAGCGGGCGCAAGGCCGCCACTACTAAACCGCCGCCGCATTACCGCAAACCCCCACTTTTCCTATATAAAATAAGGACTTGCGCAATTGCCAATCTGGGTCCACAATACTGCTGTAAATAATGATCAAACCATAAGAAAACCTCTAAACGAGGAGAAAAAATGACAAAAAGCGAATTGATTGAGACCATTGCCGCAAGGCAAAGCCAGCTGTCCTCAAAGGACGTAGAATTGGCTGTGAAAACCATCCTAGAGCATATGT
Organism: Halioglobus sp.; assembly: GCA_047611225.1. Classification (GTDB taxonomy): domain Bacteria; phylum Pseudomonadota; class Gammaproteobacteria; order Pseudomonadales; family Halieaceae; genus Marimicrobium. Next base: position 47,024 of record JBLFWP010000002.1, on the reverse strand, counting down.
CGCAAGCGCTCTCTGGTGGCGAGAGAATAGAAATTAGAGGCTTTGGCAGTTTCTCGTTACATTTTCGCGAGCCTCGCCGAGGCCGTAACCCCAAGACCGGTGATGCAGTAGAGCTCACTGGCAAGTATGTCCCACACTTTAAGCCAGGCAAAGAATTACGCGAAAGGGTGAATCTGGGGCTGCAATTAGGACTATAGACTTGTCCTGTGAAATCGAAGCGGTATGATCACTTGGTCATACCGTTTTTTTTATCCTGAAATAATGACCTGGGCTCTCCAATGAAGTTTTTACGCAAACTATTGATCCTCCTAATCGTTCTTTTGATGGCCTGGGTGGGCGGCTTGTTCGCCATTCAAAACACAGCGCCTGTACCGCTGGATCTGTTGGTCCACACCTTCGAGCCCAAAAGCCTGGCATTGTGGGTCTTATTGGCCTTTGCTCTGGGTGGTGCACTAGGTATGGCCGCTTCCTCTGGCATTTTGTTGAGAATGCGAACCTCTCTCGGGGCAAGTAAGCGCAAGGTGGAGAGGGTGAATTCCGAGCTCGATAAGTTGCGCGGTGAGAAGACCCAAGCGGATGCTCCATGACTAAGCCGGTAATTGTTGCGCTAGACTTTCCTACCGCTGGTGAAGCGCTGGCACTGGCGGAACAATTGTCGCCCGAGCTGTGTCGCGTGAAGGTAGGGAAAGAACTGTTTACCCGAGCTGGGCCAGCATTGGTCGAAAAGTTACAACATTCGGGTTTTGACGTTTTTCTGGATTTGAAATTCCACGATATCCCCAATACTGTTGCCGGCGCTGTGCGCGCTGCGGGCGAGTTGGGTGTTTGGATGGTGAATGTGCACGCCAGTGGTGGTAGCCGAATGATGGAAGCTGCTCGCGAGGCGCTGCAGGGAATCTCTACTCCGCCTCTGCTAATTGGCGTGACGGTTCTGACCAGTATGTCCCAGGAGGATTTGAAAGAGCTGGGGTTTGCTGAGTCCGCACAGCAGCGTGTATTAAGCCTCGCAGATTTGGTTGCCAATAGTGGGCTGGATGGCGTTGTGTGCTCCGGGGCAGAAGCGAGTGCCTTGCGCGATGCTCACGGACCTGGGTTTAGGTTGGTTACTCCCGGTATTCGTTTGGCCGGAGACGATGCCGGCGATCAGCGTCGGGTGTTAACGCCCGTTGACGCCATTGCACAAGGGTCGGACTTTTTGGTCATCGGTCGATCCATTACAGCAGCTGCCGACCCTCTTTGCGCACTCCAACGGGTACAGCAAGAGCTGAACTCAGCCGCGTAACATCAAATGCGGGCTAGTCGCCGCAGGTCACTTCTTTCACTGCTACACTTTTCCTCGATACGGATGCTTGCAAGGATGCAGCTAATCTATATGGAGATAGCAATATGACCTATTTTAAACCCACGATCGGAACCACAACTCGTAATAAACGCACTGCTCGTACCTCTGGGCAGATTCTCGCAATTCAACCACGACGACTGATGACGGGCATGACTCTGCTGTTTGCCCTTTGTGCTGTAATGCTGCTAGGTGGGCCGACAGCCCTTGCTGATGATGCCGCTGCAGTGCCCCCAAGTATCGTCAACATCAATACGGCAGACGCCCAAACCTTGGCGGCCTCTCTCAAAGGAGTGGGTGAATCCCGCGCTGAAGAAATTGTCCGTCATCGGGAGGCCTATGGGCCTTTTGCCTCGGCTGAGGAACTCACCGAAGTAAAGGGGATTGGGCAATCAACACTGGACGTAAACCGTAAGTTAATAACACTGGAATAAGCGAAGCGCATCCGTATCATGAGGGGGCTTTTGCCCCCTTTTTCACAACAGTGATTTTGTATCGTGAAATGTCTTGTCAGTGGTGCCACCGGTTTTGTCGGTCGCCAGCTTTGCCCTGCGCTGATTGCGAATGGGCACGATGTCGTTGCTCTGAGTAAAAGCGGCGGGTCACTCAATGACGGCACGCCAACACAGGCGGTAGACCTCAGCGAGAACGATCTACCAGCGGCATTGCTACACGGAGTTGATGTGGTAATTCATCTCGCTGGCATTGCTCACCAGCAGGCGCCACCTTCTGCTTACGAACAACTCAATCACCTCGCTACTTTACGTCTTGCTCGACTGGCTGCAACAGCGGGCGCACGCAGTTTTATTTACCTTAGTAGTGTCAAAGCGATGGGCGCTCCGGACTCTGCTTTGGCACGTTCTGAAAGTGATTGCACTGTGCCAACCCATCCTTATGGCCTATCCAAGTGGAAGGCAGAATGTGTGCTGCGAGAGGAATTCGCTGACGCGGAAATGTCGGTGGTGATCCTACGGCCTGCATTGGTTTATGGCATCAATGTGAAGGGCAACCTGGCGCGGCTCGCTACGGCTGTGGGTAAGGGGCTGCCGCGGCCACCTGCAGCAGGCGAGCGTTCGATGATCGCGGTAGATGATTTGGTGGATTTGCTATGCCATTTGGCGAAGGGATCACTGCCCGGAGTGCATACCTGGATCGCTTGTGGCTCCAGAGCTTACAGCACAAGAGATATACATGGCTTAATTAGAGCAGCCCTTGGGAAAGGCCAGGGGATACAGTGGCTGCCTCTGTGGGCCTGGCGATGCGCCGCTCGTGTTCTTGATGGCGCCAAGCCCGCTGTAGATGGTGATTCAACCTATGAAAAACTATTTGCTTATGAGGTGTATTCCAATACGGCATTGATATCTGCAACCGCATGGCGGCCAAAGGTGCATTTGGAGCAGCTCATCGGTGGCATTGCTGATTCGGGTCGCGGGAAATGAATAGTAGTGCGCTGTTGATCGCCGCTATCGCTCTGATGTCAGCGCTACTGTGCCGTTTCTATACGGTTCTGGCCAGGCGGTGGCAGTTTCTGGATGAGCCCAATGAACGTAGCTCTCATGTCAGACCAACACCTCACGGTGGTGGAATCGCTCTGATAGCGGCCTTTACGATGGGTCTGATAATTGCGGCGCAGATGCTGGGCCCATGGGCCCCGCCGTATGTTCTGCTGGGCGCAGGGGCGGTGCTCCTTGCAGTGCTGGGAGTTGTGGATGACCTATTACGTCTGGCAGCGTCACTGCGGTTTTGCGTTTATGGAGCCATCTGTCTGGCGGCATGTATTCTTTTGTTGCGCCCGGCGCTTCCAGAGGGCCTTTTGTATGCTGCTGTGCTGATCGTGGGCGCGAGTTTCGCCATGTTGTGGTTTATCAATCTCTTCAATTTTATGGATGGTATAGACGGCATAGCTGCTTTGCAGGGTATTTTCTGTTGCACGGCAGCCGCGCTGCTTTCTACGTTGAATGGGGGGAGTTCTGATTACGCTATATTTTGCCTTCTGCTAGCAGCGGCTCACAGCGGTTTTCTCGTTTGGAATTGGCCGCCGGCCCGGCTTTTTATGGGTGACTCGGGCAGTGTCTCAACTGGCTTTCTATTGGCAGGTCTGGCTGTGTTGGGCGCAGTAGAAGGGCAGGTCAGCCTTTTCAGTTGGCTGATTCTGCCGGCGGTTTTTATTACGGACGCAAGCTGGACTTTATTGTGGCGCATGGCGACCAGGCAGCCGTTTACTGAGGCTCATCGCTCGCATGCTTACCAGCGCCTGAGTCGTTTTTGGGGCTCTCATGGCAGGGTTGATTTGTTTCTGCTGGCTATAAATTTGGCATGGCTCTTGCCCTTGGCATTCCTAGCACAGCTGTGGCCAGCAGGTGGGCTTATTTTGGTAATTTTGGCATACGTTACCCTTTTGGGGGGCATGGCCAAAATTCACCGATTGACGTAGACTCTAGCCCTCTCGGGCATATTGAATAGACCGCACTATTCGCCCGTCATCGCCCGGAAAATAGGAGGAGACTTGCAAAGTCCTCATGACAGGTTCTTGTCGCGTTCTATTCTCCGTTTAGTCGACGGCTCTCGGGACATCCTCGAGAAAGTTGTAGAACTCCCACGCAATATCAAGCAGGCCTGTCTGTTATCTCTCGACATGGTTTATGTTGCTGCAGCGATGTGGGCGGCAGTTGTCCTACGTTACGACAATATTGAATTTCACCTGGGCGCCCCTGAACTGGCCTGCGCTGCCGTTACCATTTTTGCCAGCGCGGTAATCTTTCTACGCCTGGGCCTGTATCGGGCCGTTATCCGATTTATGGGTCAGCAGGCTATTTGGGCGATTGTGACTGCGGTGAGCTATTCCGCAGTAATTCTGGGTGCAATGATCTTCCTTGCGCAGGTCGACGTACCACGCTCCACACCACTGGTTTTCTGGGGCTTGTTGTTGCTTGGTATCGGTGGCACGCGTTTGCTGGTGCGGGCTTACTATCAGGCCAAATTACAGACAATGTCCGAGAATGTAATTATCTATGGCGCTGGACAGTCCGGCCGCCAACTTTTGCATGCACTGCATCACGGCGAGCAATACCACCCTGTTGCTTTTGTAGATGATGCTGCGTATTTGCAGCGTTCAGTTATCAACGGTTTGAAGGTCGCCCGCCCGGAAGATATGGAGCAGATGATCGTACAACACGACATCAGCCAAATTCTGCTGGCCATTCCATCGGCTTCACCGGAACGACGTAAGGAAATTATCAATTCACTGGTAGGTTTACCCGTTCATGTGCGCACGGTGCCTACGATCAATGAATTGTTGGCAGGGGAGGCGAGCGTTAACCAGATACGCGACGTCGATCTAGACGATCTGCTCGGCCGGGACCCAGTACCGCCACATCCTGAGTTAATTGAGCGATGTATCACGGGTAAAGTGGTGATGGTGACCGGTGCCGGTGGTTCTATTGGCGCAGAGCTTTGCCGCCAAATATTGGTATCTCGTCCCCGAGAACTGGTGCTTCTGGATAACTCAGAATACGCCCTATACAAAATCGAGCGTGAGCTGCAAGAAGCGATTGATGGCATGGGTCTGCAGATAGAAATTGTCGCTCTGCTGGGTTCTGTGCAAGACCAGAATCGGCTCGAAAATATTTATCGTACCTTCGTGGTGCGTACCGTGTATCACGCCGCAGCTTACAAACATGTGCCGTTGGTTGAATACAACATTGCCGAAGGTGTGGCCAATAACGTATTCGGTACCTGGTATGCAGCTGAGGCTGCCCACAAGGCTGGCGTTGAAACTTTTGTACTGGTCTCCACTGACAAAGCAGTGCGACCTACCAATGTTATGGGTGCCTCCAAGCGATTTGCGGAAATGATATTGCAGGGCTTGGCGCAGAAAAATACTAACACACGATTTTGCATGGTCCGATTTGGTAATGTGCTGGGTTCATCCGGTTCCGTTGTACCTCTGTTTCGACAGCAAATAGCTGGCGGTGGGCCTGTTACAGTCACCCACCCAGACGTGTCTCGATACTTTATGAGTATTGCCGAAGCGGCTCAACTGGTCTTGCAGGCTGGTGCAATGGGAACCGGCGGCGATGTGTTTGTGCTGGATATGGGGGAGCCCGTGCGGATTGTAGATCTAGCGCAGCGGATGATTCGCCTCAGTGGTTACGACATGAATCACGACACACATGTAGGCGAGCACATTGATATTGAATTTATTGGTTTGCGCCCTGGCGAGAAGCTCCATGAGGAACTTCTGCTAGGTACCAATGTTGCAGGTACTGGGCATCCCATGATAATGCGCGCCGAAGAAGAGTATTTGCCTTACCCCGAACTCCAGGGCTTGTTGAAGGACTTGATAGATCATTGTGAGTCGTTGGATTGTGACGGCATTAGTGAAGTGCTTAGTTATGCCGTCAGTGGTTTTGATGATCATCAGGTGCGTCACGATTACCTATGGCAAAAGAGAGCCCAGCGGGCAATTGTCGAGTCTGCACCGGCATCCAACGTCAAAGAACTCTTTCCCGATGGCACCAAGCCGGGCGTTGATCGCTAGATCTGAGGCCGCCACCGTAGCAGCCCCTTGTTAACGCCAGAAAGCAGCCTTAAGTCGTCTTTCTATCGACACTTGAGCTAGAGAAAATCCTCTCACTCGTCTCTGTCGTCCACGTCAAATTGACCTGTTAAACGCCTGCGAACATGTGACCAGGACATTCCTACCGCCAGTATGAAAGAGAGAATGACTAAGCCGACCCAGGTCAGTGCCCCTGTCGATTCCAGACTGAGTAACCCCCAATCGATAAACAACCACACAAGGCAGCCAAACAGCGCAGTTCCGAGCGCGATGCCTACCAGCCCTAGTGACAACAAAGTGGCACGTAGATAAATAATCCAAGCTATCAATAGAATAATTCCCACCAGTGAAACGATGGGGCCAAACTCGGTTGTTTCGGCCAGTGTCCAGTTTACGTAACAGTAAGCAGTGGGGTTGTAGGTGCCCAGAACAAGCGCAATTGCGAATATCCAGCGTCCGAGAAACCCTAGGGCATTGAATTCAGTGGCCATGTAAATTTATCTCCTTTTGGTGTTATTAAGCAGGCAACAAATGAGTCACAATCTGGCGAATCTCTTCCGCTGACATATAGCGCGGTACTGGATAGAGATTACCCGTTTCTTTTTGTGCCTCTTTGACGATGTCGGGAATGTCGGTTTGCGTTAAGCCTTTCGGTTTAAGAGGCAGTTCCATTTCCGCGCGCAGTTCGATAATACCCTGTATGAAGAGCCCGGCCAGAACGTTATCGCTGTCCCCTGTCTCGCCCACTTGAACGAGGCGAGCGAGGTCAGCCATTCGCGCGTCTATACAGCTACCGTAGGCTGTGAGTACTTCAGGTAAGACCATGGCATTGGCGTTGCCGTGTGGCGTGTTACAGACTCGCCCCAACTGATGGGCAATGCCGTGAACGTAGCCCACTGACGTTCTGCCGAAGGCCGAGCCCGCGTAGAACGAAGCCATTGCCATGGCCTCCCTGGCTTCCATGTCGCCGCCGTTATGATAGGCGCGCGTTAAGTACGTGAATATCATGCGAATCGCTGCTTTAGCTTGCTGTTCGGTGGACGCAGTGGAGGCTTTGCTTAAATAAGATTCGACAGCATGGGTCAATGCGTCCATGCCGGTAGCCGCGGTAATTCCCTGTGGCATTCCTTTCATGATTTCCGGGTCCAGTGCGATGTGCCCAGGTATCATTTTGCTGTCGATTACTGGTGTTTTCTTGTGGCTTATAGGGTCGGTGATAACAGCCGCAAAGGTTATTTCGGAGCCGGTGCCTGCAGTGGTGGGTATAGCAAAGAGAGGCAGGGAAGGGTGCTTGCCTTTTTGTATTCCATCGAAGCTTTTCAGTGTGCCTGGGTTTGTATGTAGCAATGCCATCATCTTCGCAGCATCCATTACCGAGCCTCCGCCAACAGCGACAATGGCTTCGCTACCGTATTCCTGCAGCGCGGCCTCACCCGCTTGAACTTGGTCGAAGGTTGGGTCAGGCTGGATGCCATTGAAGACGGTGAATTCAACACCGGTTCGGGTTAATACTTCCTTTACGCCATCCAGAATGCCGCTGCCGCTAAGGAATTCATCTGTGACGATGTGAACGCGCGAAAACCCCAAAATTGAGACCTCTTCGCATAGAGCCAAGGCGGAGTTGCTGCCTTTAAATATTATCGAAGAAGGGCGCGGTACAAGCCGCATCGCCCAGGTGACGGCGAAGGCCATGAATTTGTAATAGATGAGCGTAAAAAAGTTCATTGGTTAGGCCGCCAAAAAAGAATGTGGTCAGTATAATAAGCCCTGATCAGTACTCTAGGCCAGCTTGGTTTTACTCCTTTTTTTCTTGGGAGAATGCTCTCGCTGCCATTTTTTCACGCTGGGCAGTGATTTCAGTTCCCCACGCTTAACCGCTCTGGCAATGTTCTCGTTAACGAAGCGGGTCATGGCGGATGTGATGCGTCTCGCCATGTCACTTCCCTCGCTGGAAGTGGCCAGAATCATCAGATGAGGATTGAGAGGGTCCAGCGGTAATTCTTCCTGACTGCGCACCAGTTTCACGTAGAGGGCGGGTGTATGCAGTTCAGCTTCTTTCGTTACACCTTCCTTCTTTTTACGTTGTGCCAGCAAATAGGCATGCTCTTCCTGATGTCTTTTTGCCGACACCAGAAAGTCATCCTCATGGGTAATGCACAGGTAAGGGATGTCGTAGGCCAGCACCATATCCAGCGCCTTGAGGTGGCGTTTCTGATATTTGATCGGGTCATGCATCGCGCCGCTTATTTCTTTGCACAGTCCGTAGAAAGAAGCGGTCTTTAGCAGCCTGGTCCCAACAAGGCGCAATACGTAGGGGCTGCGTGTATTGAGCAATTTTTGTTGAATGGTTTTATTGTTCAACAGATTCCGCATAAGTACGTTGATGCTATTGACGACGGGCTCAGCTGTGCGCGTGTTGAGAAAGTTTCCCAGCCTGGCGAGGCTGTTCTCGTCGCTGACTGTGGCATCTTCTGTGGTTGTAAGAACTCCATTTTTTTCCTGATAAATTTGATCAAACCCGGAGTAGTTTAGTTCAGTCTTTTGACGGTAGTGGGACACGACATTTTTGATGTTTTTTCCAGTGTGCAGGCCATCGATTGGCGCCCACGTGGCCAGATGGATAATGCCGCTGGCACGCAGTGCATCGATGAGCTTGCGATTTCTGCCCTTTAGTTCGTCGTAGGGTGTTATCGGTGAATCTTCCTTATCCAGTACCGACAATAAAAGGTGATCCAGTATCAGTCCCGCGATGGAATGCCCTGCAACAGGTACAGGCCGCCCTTTGGCTGACTGCCTGAGGATGGCGGCACGCAGTACTCTGGCGTAGTGGGGAAAAATTTCATCTTCGCTCAGGGTCTTTGCATGGCTGCCCCGGTGCAGCGCCGATACTGTCCAGGCGCTGGGCAGGCGTATCAGGAAGCTGGTGAAACTGAACAGCCCCATAAAACCGTGCAGCAACAAAATGTGAGGCCCATCGACTTCTTCTCCCTCGCGAGTTTCCGCCTTGTTGAGCAAAGTGGTGCCGTTTTCCGTTGACTTGAACACTGTTTCGTCGAAATGCAGGGCCTGCTCATCCGCGAACATGTAGACCTTTTCTGCGATCTCGGGCGTTTCTCGCAGCATACGTAGGGGTGTTTCCATTACCGTCTGTTCAAAGTCTGCGGTTTCTTCCATTTCGAAGCGGCCTAGGGCGCGCAGTTTTAAATTGCCCGACACGATCAGCGAAATGCACTCGCCATTGATTAGCACTCCGCGATTGAGCGCCACTCTGAGTGCACGAGTACCTTGCTTCAGGACGATAGCGCCTGGCTCTTTGTTGCGTAGCTCTGACATATACGGTGCGAATGCGCCGACGGAACCTTTTTTGCCTATACCACTTAGGATGTAGTGGAACACCATGGTGGCGCCTAGCTTATCCTGGATTTTTTGTTGATAGCGTTGGGCTTCGGCATGGGCACGTTTTAGCGCCAGAGGGCGGTTCTTCGCCCGGAGAGCCTCCCGCACATGTGACATATCTATAGGGTTGACCATACTCTGGATCATGCACCCGACAATGGCTTCTTCCTCAGCGTTAGCCGATAAATTAAGGTCTTTGCTAAGCGAGCGGCGTCCAAGGGATTTGATCAACTTTGTCGCCAGAGGTCTGACAAAATTGTCGATTAGGGAATCTTCCGGGCTCTCCCAGTTTTTTTCGCCGGAAGAATCTTCCAGGAAAAAGAACCGTACATGCTCTAGCCAATCGATTTCGTCATACAGGTGATCCAGCATGGCACTGTACTGGGCCTTGAGTGTATTGCCGCCGCCCACCGCAATGACAAAATGCTGCCGCTTGTACTGACCCCAAGCAGAAAAACGACCCCGCTCCAGCCACTCGCGGTATTGTTCGTGCAGAACGCGTGCAGCATGTTGTGCAGCTTCAGGTAAATCAGCGGATATTCCAACATGGTTCCCAGCACCTTCCTGCACCAGAATCGATGAGTCGACTGTGGGCTTACCACCCATCGCGCGGCGTGTAGCCCTTACTCCTGCCTCGAACTGATCCTTTAGCCCTATCTGCCCCATCCTGTGTCCCTTGATTCCTTGCTCTTGATACTATGTGTTTCTTATTGTGCGGGTGCGGGTGCGGGTGCGAGTTTGGGTCTGCGGACCCTACTGCTTATGTTATTAAGGCAGATAAAATTAGAATCTGCACCCTAATTCCAGCGTCTGTGATCAGCGAGCTGGTGTCAATCTCGTAGTGTGATTGGAGTGTGCTCGGGAAGGACCGTAATGTAGCAGGATGACCAGAATCTCGAAGACAGGGGCGAGCTGTGCTCCCAGTTTTTGGCCTGGCCAGCGTATCTCTCAACGGGGAACGCCGTGCTCAGAAGGATAGGGTGATCGTAGCGGTATCAAAACGTGCGCGTAGACCTATAAAGTAGGTGTAAGTTGAGCTTTAACTACATGTAATTATAGATATTTAAATCCAAAGTAGTATATTGAGAGCCAGCGCCCAGACCCTAGGTCCGTAAACAGATAAACAGATAGCTAGATGTAACCTAAAGGAAGTCCCGTGCGCCAAACTTGGTCCACTGCACTGTTATTCGCGGCCTCCAGCTTACTCTGCAGCGCGCCGACTAACGCCTCAGCTGCGCAGCATCATTTCTCGCTAGAACCCCGCCTACTGAAAACAGAATTAGTGCCCTTACTACCCAAGCAGAAGACCGCTGTAAAATTTGTGTCCATCGATACTGAGCCGCATCAGGTGGCCCGCTTTAATTCGGGTATGGGTCTGGCATTTGATACACCCCTGCTGCAAGTGTCTGTGGACTACAAGGTAAGCAGTCTGTTGCGCGAGAAGGGCGCTTTTGATGACGCGCAGCTCAGCCAGAGTGTTGGAGCGTCGGTGCGCAGTACGGCGTTGAATAAGCTGTTGAAGTTGGATGCGGGCATTGATACCCAGAGTCAGATTCGTGAGGGTGGGGATGCTTACCAATACAAAATTCTACCGGGCTTTTCGACATCGCTGGGCGCTTCCACCAAAATGAAAATGCAATATCAATATCTATTGGCAAAAGAAAGTAATCAGAACAACCCGAGCGAGCGCAAAGGCTATTTAATGGATTTGTCTGGCAGTTTACAAAATGGTCGCCTGCGTTGGAATGGCAGTTTCCAGAGTGCCAGTGACTATGATCAGCAGCAACTGAAGAGAAGCAAGAGCAGCGAGAATTTCGTCTTTAAGACTCGCTACCGTATTGCATCAGATCTGGAGCTGGAGCTGTCCAGCGTTCTGAAGCAGCAGATAGAGTATGCCGCTAAAAAGAACAAGGCCCAGTATGAGAAAAACCTGAGTGCGGGCTTAGCGTGGTCACCTTCAGCACAATATACCTTGGCGGTGAAGCTTCAGCGGCGAGACGATAGCCGTTTCGATGAGAAGGAGGTCATTGGCTCAGGTCGTGCCAGCTGGTTTCCCAGCAAGGATCTTAGCCTCTCGGTAGATTATGGTGAGCAGCTTTATGAAGGTGCCCGGGGTGTGATCGTCAGTACAGAGCTGAAACTGGGCGGGCGATACTGAAAACGCAGTGCAGGCTTTTCTGTCCCGTCTCCATAGATGTCCGATAAATTCCAAGCCCTCTTCGCAGAACCGCTCTAGCCCACCTTTACAAACCGGATTCTGTTCAGGTTACCTGGTGTTTTTTTAACTGTGCTTTCAGTGCTGCCAATTGCTCTTTTGTCAGGAGACCGCCGCTGACCTGAAGCACGTCTGCGGCAGCCTTTGCTGCAAATGCGATGGCATCACTGGGTGCTAGTTCAGAAAGTCTGCCGGCGATATAGGCGCCATTGAATGTATCGCCTGCGCCAGTCGTATCCATTATCTTCTGTGCAGGGCTAACGCTAATCTCATGCATCTCACCTCCCGTAATCAAGGTGCAGCCTTTTGCGCCGTTCTTTACAACTACTTCGCCCGCTTCTCTGTTGAGAAGGTCTGCTGCGACAGCGTCTATCGAATCAAAGCCATTAAGAGCGGCTTCTTCTTCAAAACCGGGAAGGTAAATGTCGACCTGCGTTTGAATAGCGGTAATGGCATTTGCAGCCTCATCCTGGCTCGACCACAGGGCAGGGCGATAGTTTGGGTCAAAAACAACCGTGCCTCCCTGGTGTCGATAGCGGGTCAGAAAAGCTAGTAACATTCTGCGGCTGTCATCACTCATTAGGGCCAGTGTGATGCCCGTGAAGTAGCAAAAAAGTGTGTGGCTAAGCGGTTCTAGCAGGGCTTCGAGTGCGTTGGCTTGTTTAAACAGGGCCCTGGCGGCGGAATTCTCTCGCCAATATTCAAAGCTTCGTTCCCCGGTCTCATCGTTGCTGATTAGGTAGAGCCCAGGGGAGCGCTCAGGATCAATAGGAGGTTCAGCGACGGTGACCCCACGTGCGGCACAGAGGGCGCGAATATTGTCCGCCTGTTGGCCTGTGCCCAGAGCAGTGACATAACAAGGGTCGAAGCCAAGACCCTGAAGTGTGCAGGCTGTATTGTAAGTATCGCCTGCGGCACCCAATACGTATTGCTGATCATCCAGCGGAGCCAGTTCGATCATAACTTCGCCAATAATGATGATGTCGCTCATAGCGTTTCACTCAAAATTTGATTGCTCATTGCTCATTGCTCATTGCTCATTGCTCATTGCTAAGTGGTATGTCCCTTGATTTTTTCGTTGATTCTGACAGTCTTTCCTTGAAGGATGACTAAAGCGGCATACATGTCTCGAGAGCTAGTCAGGCAATTATGATATAAATCGAGGCGAAGGGCGCACTATTTGCGCTGCTAAAAGAAGGCTACCGGCAAAACAAGGGATCACCCAAGCGTGTCGGTCAGCACGAATAATGATTTGGACTCGGCTATACTCAGCTTATAACGTCAGTTTCTTACCGAACTGCGCAATAATAAAGCGTGGGACTCATTCAAATGCTTCTACCAGACCGGTATGGGGCGTCCGGCAATGCCGGTTTGTATCAGGTATTATCGATTTCATGCCCCAAAAGTTGGTTCTACATCCCGATAGATTGTTTTCCTCCGATGAGAGGCAACGCGTGGTCGCGCGCGGGCTCTATCAGCGGGTGAAAGACCTGCCTATTATTAGCCCTCACGGCCACACGGACCCTGCCTGGTTTTCCGAAAATACACCCTTCGAAAATGCCTCTGAGTTGCTGATTAAGCCGGACCATTACGTCTATCGCATGCTATACAGCCAGGGAATTGCGCTGGAAGACTTGGGAGTACCGAGTGCAGATGGTACTGAAGTTGAAAGCGATGGCCGCAAAATCTGGCATCTGTTTGCAAATAACTATCACCTGTATCGAGGAACTCCCTCACGACTGTGGCTCAATACTGTCTTTGTTGAGGTGTTCGGTTTTGATGAGGTGCTGTGTGTGGAAAACGCGGACTATTACTACGATACGATCAACGCAGCCCTTGCTACCGAAGCGTTTAGGCCGCGCGCTCTGTTTGAGCGATTTAACATAGAAGTGCTCTCAACGACTGAGTCTCCTCTGAATAACCTGGCCCACCACAAATCGATAGCCGACAGCGATTGGCAGGGGCGGGTGATCTCTGCCTACCGTCCAGACTCTGTTGTTGATCCTGAGTTTGAAGGTTTTATCGACGCAGTGCGGGAATTTGGTGAGCTCACCGGCGAGGATACTTCTACTTACACCGGGTATCTTCAGGCTCATCGGTTTCGTCGCGCCTACTTTAAATCGACTGGCGTAACTTCAGCGGATCACGGCCATCCAACAGCGCGTACCGCCGATCTGCCGAAAGCAGAGATTGAAGCCTTGTATGCTCTTGCCTTGAGCGGCGAGACAAGCCCAGAGCAAGCGGAATTGTTTCGCGCACACATGCTAACTGAAATGGCGGGTATGAGTGTGGAGGACGGGCTGGTGATGCAGTTGCATCCGGGGTCGTCGCGTAATCATAATGCGCCGCTATTTGAGCGTTTCGGTCGAGATAAGGGCGCCGACATTCCTATGCAAACCTCTTACGTTGATCAGCTCAAGCCGCTTCTCGATAAATACGGCACCAGTCCCGATTTAACGTTGATCCTATTTACCCTTGATGAGACGGCGTACAGCCGCGAACTGGCTCCTCTTGCTGGGCACTATCCCTGCCTTCGCTTGGGGCCACCCTGGTGGTTTCATGACAGCCCAGAAGGTATGCGCCGTTTCCGTCAGCAGATGACGGAGACCGCTGGCTTCTACAACACAGTGGGATTCAATGACGATACGCGGGCTTTTCTTTCGATTCCTGCTCGGCATGATGTGGCACGAAGAATGGACTGTAACTGGCTGGCTGAGCTGGTGTGTGATCATCGGCTGGATCTGGAAGAGGCCCAGGAGCTTGCTGCAGAGCTAGCCTATACCCTGGCGAAGAAAGCGTACAAGCTATGAAAGTTAAGCAGGCAACACAGACGTGGGAGGCTTTAAATGCGTGAAGCTTGGCGATGGTTCGGCCCCAGCGACCCTGTAACAATTAATGATGTCAGGCAGACAGGCGCCACCGATATCGTCAGTGCTCTACACCATATTCCTGCAGGGGAAGCGTGGCCGCTGGAGGCGATTTTCGAGCATCAGGCCCTGATCGAGTCATGTGAAGAAGGGCAGGCCGCTCTCATTTGGTCGGTGGTAGAAAGTATTCCCGTTCACGAAGATGTGAAATTGGGGCAAGAGGGGTGTGAGGTCTATGTCGATAGCTGGATCGCCACCATGGAAAACCTGGCAGCCTGCGGCATCAAAACAATTTGCTATAACTTCATGCCCGTTATCGATTGGACACGTACCGATCTTAACTATCAGTTGCCCAGCGGTGGCTATGCGCTGCGTTTTGATCAAAAAAAATTCGCGGCTTTTGATTTGTGTATTTTGGAAAGAGAGGGCGCCGAGAAGGATTATTCACGGCAGGAGATTGAGGCAGCCAAGCAACATTTTGAACAAATGTCTGACGACGAAAGAGCATTGTTAACGCGCAATGTTATCGCCGGAATGCCCGGCAAGATGACTGACGCTTACGGACTTGATGCTTTTCGCGATATGCTCGCAAAGTATAATGGTATGGAGGCCGATACCCTGCGTAAAAACTTATTCAGCTTTTTGGAGCGCGTGTTGCCAGAAGCTGAAAAACTGGGCGTGAAGTTGGCCATCCACCCAGACGATCCCCCTCGGGATATGCTCGGGTTGCCCAGAATTATTTGTACCGCCGACGACCTGAAAGTCCTGTTCCGTCAATTGCCCAGTCCAGCCAATGGCATAACACTTTGTGCTGGAACTTATGGCAGCCGCCCCGATAACGATTTGCCAGAGATGGCAAAGCAGTTTGCACCGCGTATTCACTTCTCCCATTTGCGCGGCGTCACTAGAGATGCCGACGAGCAACGTTCTTTTTATGAAGCGAGTCACCTAGACAGTGATATCGATATGGTGGGAGTAATTACGGCTTTGGTGGCGGAAGAGCGACGGCGTAGAGTAGGAGGAGGTGAGTATAGTGAAATCTTTATCCGCCCCGATCATGGGCACCAGATACTGGACGATCTAAACAAAACCGGAAATCCTGGCTACTCCTGTATCGGTCGACTCAAGGGTCTGGCTGAGATTCGCGGTGTTGTGAAGGCATTAGAGAGCCATTACCTGACGGGCTAGTTCGGTGCCGCGCCGGCACTCCTGGGTGATAGTGCCATCCAACATCTAATCCAGTTATTTTGATACTGAGTTTTTGAAAAAAAGCATCTCGCTCAAAGTGCAGCTCGCTCTAACAAGGTGGCATGTATTTGTTCGCATGCGGCGGTAAGTTCGCCCGGTTGTATCTGGGTTGGGTGGGGGTGAGCCTGCTCATAGAATGATGCAGCGGTCGCTGCGCCTTCCGTATCGAGGCCAAGTGTCGAGAACAGTGACGAAAAAAACGTTTCTGGAGACTGACACAGCTGTTCATAGCCAATAAATACAGTGTCTTGAGGGGCGTTTTCAAGCGCATATTTGTACGCGTCATGCCAGCCTTGTAGCCAGTAGTTTATGTCCGTAGGGCTATGAGGGTTGCTCGCTTCACTGTAGGCATAGTGTTTACGGCCCAGCCCGAATTCATAGTGTCCTAGCCAATTCATATAATCCATGGAAAATTTATCGTGGGCGTGTCGCTCACTGAACAACTCATGCTGTTTCAATAATGACATGGCCTGCTGCAAGGGATCCCGGAACGGGACAATAATTAGAGCGTCGGGGAAAGTTCGCTTAATAGCGGGTAGTCGAAGTAAGTTATTGTTGTTCTTGGATAGATATTGATTCTGCTGTTCGTGTGTTCGGCTGGCAATAACATGATGAACAAAACGGCTAAAGTTTCTGCGCACTGACTTTGGTGGATTGTGAGGTACTACTCGTTCGTCGGTAATGTATTTCTCGCCATAAAAAGTGCGCCAAAAGACCTCTTCAAACGCCTCAGGGCTGTCGTAGTCGACGAGCAATCTGTCCCCATGTGCACGTTCCTTGGCTGCTTTATCTATTCGTGATCGAGAGGAGAGGCGCTTCCACGTCCCGCTCATTAAGACGAAGGGCATGTCGCGATAGGTAAGTGAGCGATATAGCCCGGTTTGATGGAGAGCGTTCAGCAATATCGTGCTGCCGGATCGAGCCAGCCCTGCGATAAATACAGGCCGGGTGACAACGATACTCGTATCTCGCCCAGCGGACATTTCTTCCAGGTCAAATACAGTCTGACCTATGAATCGAGGGCCCAGCGCTATGCGGTGAACTAGCCTGGAAAAAAAGCCATAATCAGGCTGAGACAAATCGCTTCCTTAAGTAGACGTATGCCGTAGAGGCCAACAATGCGATGACGATACCCTCAGTGGTCATAGCAAAGTTCAGCGTGGAGGTCTTGCCATTAAGGAGCATATCCATCAAATAGGCAATGCAAGTAAGGATAGAAAAAATAATCACTATTCCCACGCCGATACGCAGAGATGCCTTGGCCATTTCGAAAGAATAGCGCTGCAGTACCTTTTCTTTCCAGTGATCGGAAATGTGGGAGGAAGACAGCACTTTGGTTGCCTTCTGGGAAGTATTGATGAGCTTTTTAATAGGACTTAAGACGGGAAGTCTCAAGAATAGTTCGACGGCAATTATGCAGAGCAGGCCGAGTGTTAGGTAAGTCATGGTTCTTTTGAATTAGACGAAGCCTCTGCTGCAGACTTGGCCTCGACTGCTTCTTCTTCCTCGTCTTCCTTGTCGATTTTCTTACCAAACAGCGCGCGCTTTATGGGATACCAAAAAAAAGCAAACAGGGCGAGCAATATGGAACCCACCAGGCCTACTACAACGCCGATAGTGCCCGCGCCAAGTCCGGGGCCAACGTAAGCTGCAGCATTCAGCGGTAGCAAAGTGAAAAGCGCGAGTATCCAGTAGCTGTAGAATTTAGGGTTGTTCATTTTTGACCTCAAGTTTGCCTCCCAAGGCATCTATGAATTTAATCGCAGGTGTTCCAGAAAGGACTATCGAAATAGTCTTCTTTAAGGCGCCATGCTTCTGAAACATGAAGAGATTTTTTCTCTTCGTGATTTATGTTGTTTACAAAGGAGAAGACCACTTCACCGCGTTCATCGACTTCAAAAACCCAGCCTTGCTGCGCGCTAGTCACCAACCTGGTATTCCAGGGTGTGAGTTGATGGCGACCATTAACGATGGTTAGGAAACCGACTGAATCTCCGGCCAGAGAAACTTCGTGTTTCATTTGATCCAGGTCCACAGTCACGATATCTGAATTGACTTTTCCAGAGCGCGGATTGTTGCTGAGAATTGAGACCTTACCATCAGGTTCCCAATCAGGATCATGTTGCAGGTCGGAAATGCCGACTCGCCACCACTTGATTTTTAAGGTATTTGGATCAAGTACCAGAACAAGGTTGTTGGTGGCATAACTGATCAGTAGGTCGCCGGGACTGTAATTTGGGAAGTCTTCGGCCAAGTGGGTTGGCAATGGCTCTATGTCATTGCCGTGTGTCATATTCCCGGTCGCGTACAATTCTGCTCTATCGGCAAACGAGAACTTATATAAATCCCAAACATAGATGTCAGGATTGGCTCTGCGTATGTCCACCATTTTGATGGTCTCTACGATCTCTCCTGTTTCGGCAGAGATTTTGACCATGTCCTGGTCCAGTGTTGACTGGTTGCCGGTGAAACTCCAAATATTTCCGTGCTCATCTGGCGAGACAACATGGTGAAACGATCCTGGCAGGCTCCAGACTATATTGCTGCAAGCGTCTACTTTAACGATGCCGCCACCCCGTTCCTGCATAACGAAGATGACGGAGCCGTCGGGGTAGACATGCACTCCATACAAATTTTTCAGCAGGTCATTGCGGGCGGTAGACTTGAGATGGCTGGAGGACAGATCCCAGGAATGGATAATATCTCCATCGGGGTTCAGTAGTAGGCCTCCCCAGAAGGTGTTGCGCAGCTGGAGGGCTCCCGTGATTACCCTATAGCCCTCGCGGTGCTCGTCGGCAACATAGACCCGTGGGGCATCGCTGCGACCATCAAGAGCGTCGATACTTCTGGGACTGCTATTGGCCTCGGCGAGTGCTGGATACTGATAGGTCCAGCGGCCTGGATCGCCACCCAAGTCGCTCTTGATTTTAGTGGCAACCGAGGTCTTCCTCTCCATGGAGTCACCGTCGGCAAATTCCTGATAGTTTTGTACCAGTGATTCAACGGTGTCGTAGGGAAATACTTGAAAGCGGCCCACTGCATAACCATAGATGATCGCTAATACAATCAGCACATAAGCAATAGCAAGTTTTTGTACGAGATTCATTGGTAACTTGGCTGCCTCAAGTGCAGCCACATCGAGCAAGGCTGCGTATAAATGGTAAAAAATTGTGAGCCGACATTATATCTATAAACGCTGGTTTTCGCGAGTGTATGGGCTGTATGAGATGGACCCACGTCACATTTTGGGGGCCGGAGCGGGGGGCTGTTGGGGGCATCCATTCATTGTGGCGCAGCGTGTGCAGCCCCATCGGTATTGAGCGTGTAGCTTTGTTCTGAGTGTTGTAGGCTTTGGGATACGGAGTAATTTTATTGTCGCGTCTTCGCTACATTCACGCTGCATTGGCTAAAAGGAGTGGCTGTTGTCCTGCTCACATCTTGGATGTAAGCAGAAGACATCGGGCCTGAAAGTTTGCCGCAGATAAACATCAGGCCACCTCGTTCCCCCAAGCCAGTCTCACAGTGCTCCAGAGAATGAATGTTTGAGGCCAAGGCAACCTTTTCAGCAAAGCTTTCCTGGGACAAAAGTGCTTTCTCAATAGGGCCGACAAAAAGTGTGCTATCGGTCTCTTTAGCTAGGAAAAACTCCAGATTTTTCCAATGCGGTACTTCAAGTTCCAGTCTGTGTTCCTCGCGGAGAATATGCAGGTCTCTCATGTCGAATATGGTGTGCGCTTTCGAATATTTCTTTACCCGATGTAGGAAGGTCGTGACCGGGCGCGACATTAGGACAACATCCAGATTGTTACTGTGCTAAGCGATAGAACCTTCAAAAGAAAGATCCCCGTTCCATCTTCCGATACCGAGATTCTGTAGCGTGCCAGTGTATTTTTGCCGAAACCAGAGTTTTCAGCCCAAAAGAAAGGGCAGGCAAGTGATACTTGCCTGCCCTTCATGGAAATGGAATGACCGTTACAGGTTGCTTGGGAACTCCTTGCCGTTGATGGGGCAGCCCTGCTCGTTGAAGCCAGCAAACTGGTTTTTCAGAGCGTTATATTCGCCTTTGCTACCCGGATAAACCGCGTTGAACGCTGCGATTACCCCGGCAGGCGAGCCTACATCGTAGCTAACATCTTCAGTTGCAGAGTTCAGCAGTGCGGCGACCGTATGACGTCCCAGCGCCTTAACGCCTCCGCCTCCCTGTTTCAGGACTTGCAGCAGAGTCTTACCAGGGAAAGCATTCTCAAACACATCTGAGAACTGTGTGTTGGGTGCGTAGGGCGGATTCAGCCAGGCATTAAAATGCTGTCGCTGCTTCCAGAAGCCGGGAGTGCAACCTTCGCCACCACCTGTGGGCGGTTCTATCAAACCACAATCCCAGGTAGAGTCGTACTCATTTGACGCGAGGTTGGTGCATGCAGCGATTCCTGTAGTGGTATCGGCATCACTGTCTAAGGAGTCATCGCCACCCTGGTTCTGCGGACTGTACTCGAAGCCGTCTGGCTTGATGCACTGCACGAAGTAATTGCCAGGCTCTAGTGGATTAAACATATACATGCCGTCGCCGGCGGTGGCTGTTGAATCCAGCAGCGTATCGTCAGCGGTGTTCGACATGTTGTCGTCGCCACAATCAAAGAGATTAACGGTTACACCTTCCACGCCAGCTTCGCCGCCGTCCTGCAGGCCGTTCTCATCTGTATCGCGCCACACCAGGTCGCCAATTTTTGCGGGGCAATAGACGCCGCCGTCATTGGTCCAGTCAAACTCGCCCGGTGACAGATCGATGTTTCCAGTCTGTCCAGTAGCCTGGTCGGCATCGCTGTCCACCGCGTCATCTGCCCCCTGATTGGCAGGGCTAAAGGCCGATTCACCACCGATGATGGAAGCACAGATTTCTGGCTTTACGAACTCGACACAGTAGCGGCTGGGGTCCAGATCAACGAACTGATAGAAACCGTTGGCCGCTGTCAGTGTAGTGTCGAGCTGGTTCTCGTCGCCGGTGTTGCATTCGCCATCGCCACCTGCATCTAGCAGATTGACTGTCACGCCGGGAATACCATCTTCACCTAGATCTTGAACACCATCGGCGTCCGTGTCTTCCCAGACACGATCGCCCAAGCCCGCCACGGGTAAGTTCACACAGGCATCTATGGTGCTGTTGTATTCACGGGGTGCAAGGTTGACACAGTCCGTGACGCCGTTCATGTCAGTGTCGCAATCGAGGGCATCGTCGCCACCCTGATCCTGGCCACTAAAAACGGTATCAGCCGGCTTGGAGAAGCGCACAGCGTACTCACCCGCAGGTAGGGGATTGAACATGTACATGCCCGCCGAGTCGGTCGTTGTAGTATCGATTACATTCGCCTGGTTGCCGCCGATACATTCAATCAACTCGACCAGTTGGTTCTCGACACCCAGTTCACCTGGATCCTGAATACCATCTCTGTCGCTGTCCATGATCAGCGTGTCGCCTATTTTGGCCGGGCAGTACAGGCCTGCGTCCCATGTGCGATCAAATTGTTGGGCCGAGAGGTCGATGTTACCAGTCTGGCCTGTGTTGATATTGGCGTCGCTGTCGACGTCTTCCATGCCGCCCTGGTCAGCAGGACTGAACTGAGCACCGACACCGGGGTTGGTGATGTCGTTGCACAGCAGCTGTGTGTTAGCGCTTGGTTGGTCAAACAACACGCAGTAGTTCACGTCCGGATCAAGCTCGATGAACTCGTAGAAACCGTTGAGATCGGTAACCGTGTTATCAATCGGCGCTTCGTCGCCGCTGGTACAGGATGCATCGCCATCTGGGTTTAGCAGCAGGCTCACAAGAACATTGGGAATTCCGGAGTTGCACTCCGGACCAACATCACCAGGGCCGCCAATTATACCGTCGCCGTCATCGCTACAGTCCTGGATGCCATCAGCATTGAGGTCTTCCCAAACACGATCACCCAGTGCTGCCCGAGTATCCAGGCTAGTGCGGACGTTGACGTTTTGGCTCATGTCCAGCGCCAGCGTGTAGATGCCGGGCGGCAACACATTACTGCGCGCCGAGTAGCTAGACACTGCTCCAGGCGCTGCAGTGCCAGAACTACTGTCGTTGGTGGGGTCGTACTTCACTTTTGCGCCGGGCGCAGTGACCTCGATGGAGCCGTTGAGATTTTCCTCATCAAGGACTTCAGTACCGTTAGAGATCCCTCCGGGGCTACCGTCGGGAGACCAGTTGAAAAAGTTAGTTCCCTGAGAGGTAATAGAGAAAGTGACTTCAAGGTTGGCGTTGGCCGAGCCGCCAATAGAAGCGGCACCCATTTCAACTTCCATGTAGGGATCTGCCTGGAAATTGAAGCTTAGAATTGCAGGCTGTGTCAGGACCACCTGCGTGTTGAAGCCGGATTCAGCACCGTTGAGACTGAGGGCGTTGGCAAAGCCATCAACGGAGATAAAGGCATCCGCAACACCCCAGGCCCGAATAGTGTCACCTGTTAAGACAACAGGCAGACCGGGAAAAAGTTGATTTAGCGAGGTGCTGACAACTTGTGAATCAGCCCGCGAATAGTTACCTGCCTGGGCCAGCGGCACCAGATTATTGTTGGCTGGGTCTGCCCCAGGGAAAATGCTGTTGAGGCCATAGGCTGGTAACGCATCAACCGGTCCGCCGCCCGCCGCCGCATTGGCAGTGTGAGCGGGATCACCCGAACCCTGCACTTGCGCATTCGCCGACGAAAGGGTCGCAAAATCCGTAAATGCCGCCAACGGGATGAATAGGGGCCCGTTTTCACCGTTCTCATCGGTACTGGTGACTAGAAGATTGAGTATATGGTTGTAGGAAACGGCGTATGACGAAGCCAGCGCTTGTGAGCTTGCGCCTATAGCCAGGCCGGTGAATACCGCAGCGAAACGGGAGAGTTTTTTGATGTTCATTTTGGACCTCGGGTTTGTAAAATTGAGTGTAGGGCCGCACTCAGGTATCAGGTTTTTTTACGGCTCAATATAATCAGGTAAATAGGACATTACTGTGTCGATATTTTTATTTCCTTATAAATCAGCAGTTTACAAAAAACATATTGGAGAAAAATAGTACCTAATAGAGAGTTTAGTAAAGAAATATGACAATTCCAGCCTGTTTTCGACTATTAGCGCCCACAGTGATTTCGAAACGTCCTGTCGCGCCAATCTGATGACGCCGCGGGAACCCTTGCTGGAGCAGGCCATTACGGCGACTATCACGGGCTTTTCCGCAGGTATGCGCAACGCGGGTGAGAGTGAGAAAACGGGGTGAGGGGGTAACTACGTTACTGCGAACCTGATGTTTTAGCTGAGAGTAGGCGACAGCGCGCTTGAAAGTTTTCCAGCAGAGCCTCTGGCCGACCCAATGACCCCATGCGCTCGTTAAAAATCGCCTGTGCATCTTCGTAAAGCTTCATATCCCAGTGATTTTTTTCTCGAAACTCGTGCGTTAACTCAGGACCAAGTTCTTCGTACACAGCTTCCACTCTTCGCTCTAGGATGTCGTCTCTCTCTGGAGAGGCGTTTTGGGTTACGTACGCTAAATCTATACCCGGAAAGTAATCTGCAAGAGAATGTTCCAGCAAGATCATACTTTCGTCGTAGCGCTCAACAATGCTCAGCAGCGGTGTGCCTGTCAGCACGGCAAGGGCCTGTAGATATTCTTGATCACCGATCTCCCTATCGAAAATACTGCAGCAGTAGGCGCAATGAAAATTACGGATGGTGGGGGCTGCTTCTTCACTCATACGCCAACGTATGTAGTCTGCGAAAGGCAGTGCTTTCGCTTTGACAGCGCCGGCAGTGTTAGCCTCCTGGCGTTTCTCGAATTCGTAGACCGAGCGCGCCCGATCAATAGGGTGGCGCAGGCTAATCGCAGGTAACAATTCTATTCCCTCAGGGGCGGGCAGTGGAAATTGCACGTGGTGACTAGACACAGCTGACAGCTCTGGATGGCCTTCAAGATAAGGGCCTAGGAAGGATTTACCTCTACGCATGGCCTCGTCATCACGATGATCCAGAAATTTTGCGCCAAAATATCTCTCCAGACTCCAGTCGAGTGTGGTGCCTGCGTTTTTGAAGAGATGACAATGGACGATGACAGGACGTTTCCTCGCAGACTTTACTGCGCCCCTACCGGACAAAACGCCTTCAAGGGCAACGCGTATAGTCTCTGGGCTAAACTCATCCCGGATCACTTGTCGGCTACTTGCCGAAATTTTCTGCCACAGGAACTCGTCTGTATAAAGCTCTACAACCTTGTTGGCAAATTCTGTCTCACTGTCGGTGATCATTGCGTTGTGGCCATCGGTCAGCTTCATACCTTCAGCGCCAATGGTGGTTGTGACTACTGGTAGGCCGTAAGAGAAGCTTTGACCGATCTTTCCCTTTACACCGGCGCCATGAAGTAGCGGTGAAACGAATACCTTGCAGCCGTTAAAATAACCGGAGACATCTTCTACAAAACCGGTGATGGTGACAGATTCGCTCTGCAGTCCCAGCACGCGCTCCGTAGGATCACTACCGACAACGGTGAGATGGATCTCTGGAATTTTGCGGCGTATCAGCGGCAGAATGTATTCAATAAACCAGATAATGCCTTCTTCATTGGGCGGATGCGCAAAACCGCCTATGAACATCAGACCTTTTCGCTCCTCGAAGGCAGTTTCGCAGAGCTCCAGAGAATGGATGTTTGAAACAACCGCGACCTTGTCTGCAAAACTCTCTTTGGACAAGAGTGCTTTTTCCGTTGGACTGACAACCAGTGTGGTATCCGTTTCCTCGGCAAGGAAAAACTCAAGATTTTTCCAGCGCTGCACTTCCAGTTCCAATCTGCGTTCTTCGCGTACGAAGTGCAGGTCTACTGTGTCAAAAATGGTGTGCGCATTTGAATACTTCTTTACCAGGTGCAGAAAGGCTTTGGCGGTGGCAGGGCGCGACATCAAAACCACGTCGAAATTGTCGCCATTTTCCGCGATAAAATCTTCAAAAGAAAAATCGCCGTACCAAGTTTCGACACCGAGATTCTGTAGTGTACCTGTGTACTTAGCATCGTAGCTGAGATCTTCTGGCCAGAAGGAGACTTTGTAGTCCATGTCCTGCAGTATTTTCAGCATATAGAGCATACGCTGTGAGCCGGAGTCGCGATCGAACGTTGGCACATAGTGATCGATAATCAGGATTTGTTTGCTGCCGCCTTTCTCCCTTGCATTAAGCAGGCCTTCTCTGCTCATAACGTGGTCACGTTCTAGAACCTCGGCCCACTTCTCAACAAATTTGTGCCTATTTATTTCCTGAAAACGTTTGTAGCCGGACGTTGTTTCTTTACCGGCAGATGCGCCACCGTAGTGCACGACAAGCGCTCTAGGTTGATAGATAACTTTGTAGTTCAGAGCGCGAGTGGCGAAACACAGGTCAGTATCTTCGTAGTAAGCAGGTGCATAGCGTTGATCAAAGCCGCCAATTTCCCGCCATAGCGTTTGCGGAATGATGAGGCAGGCTCCGGAGCAATAGTCCACGGCCTTTTTGTAGTTGTACTGGGGGAGGTCGGGGCTGTCACCGTGTCCGTAATTACAGCCATTGCCGTCTGTCCAGATAATGCCGCCAGCTTCCTGTAGGCGGCCATCAGGATAAACCAGTTTCGCGCCTACAATCCCGGTGCTGGGGTCGTTGAAGGGTTCCAGCAGTGCCTCGAGCCATCCATGCGTCACTTCTGTGTCGTTGTTCAGCAGCAGAAGGTACTCGCCCTTTGCGCGCTTCGCCGCCTGGTTACAGGCGTTAACAAATACTTCATTACTGGGGTTTGTTATAACTTCGATACCCTGCATAGAGGCGAGTAATTCAGGGGTGACATCAGTCGAATTGTTATCAACTACGATGATTTCATAACTGCCTGCAGTATGCTGATGCACTGATTGCAGGCATTTATAGGTGAAGTGCCAGTTGTTGAAGACTGGTATAACAATGCTGACATGTGGTTCTGCCGAAGGGGCAAAAGTTAATGGCTCCCAGCTAGGCTTTTGCTCATCAAGCGCTTTTTCAGGGCTGGGGGCTACCTTTTGCACAGGTGCAGCAGGGGGAGCCGTGTGTTCAGGCAACTGCTCAGTAGCTATGGCAGCGTCTTCTGTATTGCCGAGTAGCCCGACAAGAGATTGTTTGCCTTTTTGCAGAAGCCGTCTTGGCAATGAGCCCTCAGGCATGACCTGCTCTATCGTTTCCTGGTACTTCTTATAGACCCGCCACGGAGGGCTGCCAATAAACTGCTGGATTTCTTCTTCCAGATGATCCGCCCTGTCTAATAAAACCGCTCGTTCTTTGTAGAGGTTTTCCGTATTGGCGATGTACCGATACTCCCGATAAATCTTATCGGCGTCGAATTGTTCTTTAATCAGATCGAGCTTTTCTTCATACCATACAGGTGCACAGCGTTCTTCAAGCTGTTGCTTGATTTCGAGAATATCTCGATTGTAAAACAACGCCTGACTGGTCTCGAATTGAGCGCGCAGTGCATCGATGGCTTGCAGATCTTGCGGGCGTGCTTCGCCCTGTTTTGCGATTTGGCACAGCAGGCGATAATAGTCAGCCACGGTCTTAAAGCACTGTGAGTCTAATTCTTGTTCTGAAAAGGTGTGATGGCGGAGATTGCCATCAAGAAACTGGGCCAGTTCATCACTGCTTTTATCGGAAGAGGGTAGCAGTTGCAGGCCGGTACTTAGGAAGACTTTTTCCACAGTCTCCTCGGGCGCTTGCAGTAGTGATTCGAATTTAACAAAGCCTCGGGGAAGATGGCGTGTATTGCGTTCTGCGTCCAGCATATGCTGCATCCACAGCAGCAGAGACTTTTCTGTGGAAAACCCGTTGCGGCTGTGCAGAGATTGCGCAATTTCCAGAGGGTGCCTAATGACAAGGGCGATGTGGGGTGAAACATCTTCCGCCGCAAAAAGAGGCAGCCATAGTGGTAGCAATCGGGATAGGCGGGGGTCTTTTAGTGCACAAAGCTGGCCTTCGACCATATCCTCCCGCAGGAAGGTCTGAATGTCTTTAACAAGCTGGGTGTCGTTGAATGTCTCCGTCCAGTTTGACGGCAGCGGGAAAGTGTCATCCCAGGACATTTGTAGCGTATCGAGAATACAGTCGTTGGCAAGTACCACGAATTTGTTTTCAAAAAATCCTTTGGGGTTGTCGGCCTGTGTTTCCAGCATTTTACTGCCGAGGTTAACGCCTAAAATATCCAGAATACCGGTAAACGCAGAGGTACCACTGCGGTGCATTCCCAAAACGATAAGACAATTTTTCATAGAGGTATTATGTAAGGCAGCATCGTATAAACCGGCTGCGAATTTATTGTATGTTTGATGACTGGCTACTACCCATGCGGGGAAGGGAAAATATTACAACAAAATGGGGCTGGCATGCCCGGTTGGCAGAGACTATTTTCCAATAAAATGAGGATTGGTGCTCAAAAAGGCGAGGAAGGGAGGCTTGCTACGCAGATTTGGGGGCATGCGCTGTCGTTGGTGCTGTTGTCGAAATTAGGCGAAGAATACTCAGTCCGCCCCTAGCGGACTGTTATCCTGCCTTAGCCACTCCTAGCTACTTAGCTGCTTTCCACTGTGAAGTTACTTGCACAGATTTCGGCGGCGGCGCGATGTCGCTGGTTCTTATCTCTTTCCACGGACGATAAACAGTGTTCTGTTTGTACGCTTCTTCAGAAATTACAATAAATACTGAGTTGTTTTCTATAGCCATTTCCCACCCTCTATCTTCTGCATTACATGCCCTACAAGGAGCTACTTATCAGCGCGAGGCTAATCGCCTGTAACACAGGTAATGAGTTGTAAGCCCTTCACCTGAGGCCGTAGAATAGAACATTGAATACCTTGTCGGCACAGCATGCTGGTACCCATATGAGTCAGTACCCATTTGAGGTATAGGTGCCTCTATGCCCCCGCAGATTTTGCTTATTGTCCAGCGTTTGCAGGGCTGTCAGGGCATTCAAGTGCAGTGGGGCGCATGAATAAGCACCGAAAATGCCCACATTGCGTAGCGAGTAAATAATGCATAGATTAACTGTTGTGTTACCTGCGGTTTTTAACACGTAGTGCGCGACAAAAGAGCCTGTTTAGCCAGGGCGATAATGCACTTGGTGGAGTTAAATCAATGAAAAATATCGGCGAAATCAAGGACGGCCTCGTTGGCAAGTATCGCTCCAAAGTGCGTGAGCGTGCGATAACACAAGCAAAAGCGCGCATTGCGCTTTCTGAAAGGAACTTTGAAGACTTCAGCGAAGACGATTTGGAAATTATCGTTCAGGATGAGGAGGGCAAGGTCACCAGAGGGATGAAACAATCTGCGGTTGTTGCACTGCTTATAACACTTGGGCTTGCGTAGGGAATGCTTAATCAGCTTCTAAAGTTCACTCTCGTAAGTTCGGTTTTACTGTGGCTGCGACCCCGCTGGCGAGGATTACTGTCACTCAGTGTTTTTGTGATTCTGGTGCATATTTTTCACGGTGAATATCTCGATTACGTTGCGCTGTCCGACGATCAATCGTTGTTGGTCTGGTCGTTTGTTATTAAGTGGTTTGCTTTATTAGGAAGTATTATTGCCTATTTTGTGTTTGCTGTGGCCGGTTTTAAGTTCGGTGCTAGTGGTGGTGACCACTCTAGCGCGCAAGGAGATGGCACCAAATCTCAGGTTTCAGGCGGAAGCGCGGGGGATGGCTTTGATTTTCTGCGCCAGAAAGAGAAATTGCAGAGCCGCTCAGAGAAGGTTCTTACTGGCGGTAGTGACAAGACTTCGAAATAGCCCTCCCATATAACCCTAGTACTGGAAGGGATATAAAGCCCCGGCTTGTCAGTAATTATCGCCTAAATCCGCTCAAAACTGCTCAACTAGCCTCGCTTATGTTCTTCTTTATCGGACTGGATCCAGCCTGAACGCAACCGGAATTAGTCGCCATAGGAAGCGTAGTCAAAGGGCTCTTGCACGACAATGTGATGCAACGCACTAAATCAAGATAAACAACGATTTTACCTTTTAAAAACAGCATGATAGCTGTTCGTTCAATTGCATTGCATGAACATTAAAGATAGTCTGTCCTGCATGTCTGTGTATCCAATAAGTATAAGTCTGCCCTCATGTGGCAGCGAGCGCGAGGAAGTTCAAAGTGGGCAGTGAGTTAGTCGAACAAGCAATTATTCCGTCAGCCCGGATGCAGATCATCATTGATGCTGACGGTAACATCAGGATGCTGCAACATCGTCTTGCGCCTAAGCGCGATTTAGACCTGCAGGAACTGGAGATGATCGCAGCCTTCAGCGGGGGCTTGATCGGTGATTTGGAAGAGGGGCTCGCAGCCTACCTCAACACCTGCAATCTAGACGAACAATCTCTACAAAAATTTTCAGGCCTGGCAAAGAGGTTGATGCGCCAGGATCGCCTTGAACATTCCGCTGGGAAAGCGCGACTGCCTACTGCCGTTGCTTCGACACATACAGCGGAGATACCCGAAGGCTTGCTCTCTCTTCGCACCCCGTGTTCGTTCCGTCCACGTGATGGAAAATATGAAGCTGTTACGCATGAAGGAATTCATCTGCCGCTAATCACTGCGGCTGAGCTACACGCACTAAGTAAGCTTGTCGAGAATCCGCTTCCGGCCGATGCAGTGAAAGTGCATCGCGACGAAGTAGGCGATAAGGCGATAACCGAGGAACAATTTCAGGCGCTGATGGCGCCATTTGTCGCACACCGATTTATAGTAATTCGAGTAGAGCGCACAGGTCTGTCCGGCGTTGAATTATCAAGTTCGGCGCTCAACGGTGGCTTAACCGAGACAACACGGCAGGTCTTTCGGCGCCATGCGATAGAACTGGATGACGCCGAAGCAAAGCGTGTCGCGGCTACCGGTAAACGACGGCCCAAGATTATCCCCGTCGCATTTGATATGTGCCCCCCTGCCGGTCTCGGTGCTGTCATTGCTTACTCGAAGGTGCACGAAGGCGGCATTCTGGAAGAGTTTTTTGATTTTCGCACCGACTGGGTGTGGGACCCAGGTCATCTGGAGTCATTCACTTCAGAGCCTGCAATTTATCTGTTCACTAACTACCTGTGGTCGCACAAAGAGTGTATGGAGGTGTCTGAGCAGATTAAGGCGTTAAGCCCCGACAGCATCACTATTCACGGTGGCCCTGATACACCGAAGTATGAGGTTGATCAGACGCGCTATTTCACTGAAAACCCCAGCGTTGACATTACAGTGCGTGGTGAGGGCGAGATCGCCTGCGCCGAGGCTCTGGTAAAATTATGCGAAATTATCGGCGATAAAAATCCTGACCTCGGCGTTCTGGAAGGCGTGGGTGGGGTGACCTATCGCACAGCTGACGGTATCCATCGAAATGTCGATGCCGGGCGCATAAAAGATTTAGATATGTTGCCCTCGGCCTATCTCACAGGCTTGTTTGATAACTACATGGGGCTGGACGATCTGTTCGTCATTCTAGAGACGAACCGCGGCTGTCCCTACGGTTGCACATTTTGTGACTGGGGTTCAGCAACCGCCAGTAAGATACGTAAATTCGATATCGACCGTGTGATGGCGGAGATTGAGTGGACGGCTAAGGCGAAGACAGCCTCTGTTTCTATAGCCGACGCCAACTTCGGTATTTTCCCCCGGGATGTAGACATCGCTCGCAAGGCAGCCGAACTTAAAAATGCCACCGGCTATCCTCGCGGCTTTGGCGGAAATTATGCCAAAAATACGGTTACACACTTGCGCAAAATCATCGACGTACTCGCCGAGGGAAATATTCTTACGCTGGGCACACTGTCGCTGCAGTCTATGGATGAGAACACGTTGGATGTTATTAACCGCGCCAATATCAAGACAGAAAAATACGACGCACTGGCGGTTGAGATGCGCAATTCCAACCTGCCACTGACTGTTGAGTTGATGATGGGCCTGCCGGGCTCAACCCTCGATTCGTTTCGCGAAGATTTGCAGCAATGTATCGACCGAGAGCTACCCGCTAGGGTAAACATGACCACATTGTTGGTTAATAGCCCAATGAATGACCCCGAGTATTTGAAAGAGCACAAGATTGTGACCAGCGTGCCGGTTGCTCCAGGAAAGCTCGCCATGCTGGCTTCAACGGCGACCTATACCAAAGACGATCTAGAGTTGATGCAGGAGATGAGAAGCGCTTATCTCTTGTTTGAAAACTTCGGTGTGCTGCGCACAGTATCCCGGTTTGTGCGTCAGGAAACACCACTGGATGAAATGCGGTTCTACGAAAAGATCCTGCTTGAAACTAAAGATCACCACACTTGGCCAATGCTGCACCTTCTTGCCAATTTCGTACCGTCGCTGATGGCACCTCCAGTGAGCTGGAGTTTGGTCATTGAAGAGTTGGGTCGGTATATGCAAGTTGAGCTAGGAATAGCTGACTCGCCTGCATTGCGTTCTGTTCTCGCGGCACAGCTGGCCTGTCTTCCTGCTCACGACCGCGTTCACCCTCAGCGGGTTGAACTTGAGGCTGATGTTGTGGCTTGGCACAACGCCATCATTGCAGAAAAAGAGGCGGGCAACCGTCGCGGCTGGGATGAGGTAGTACCTCGCCTGGAGACTTTTGGGCCGGGTTCACTGACAGTAGATGACCCAATGGGACTTACCGAAACGGCCCTTGGCATCAACCGAGAGCTCAATGCCTTCGGCGTGAACTGGGAGTTGGAGTCACCGTTGCACAGGGCGAGGGCTGATCTGGCCTAGTCTGGAAGCATTACAACACGATGTAAGAAAAGCGCTCATGCAACGAAGGGCGCTTTTTTTTCGCTCGTAAATCTTGCTAGTGGCCAGCCGATCGGTCGCTTGGATAGACAGTGCGTCTAACAAGAGAGAGACGATTTGGATAAGGCTATGTTAGCTGATGGAGAAACCCGATAGCTAACAGTCTTTCCAGTAAGGGCTGCGCTTTTCGATAAATGACATTACACCTTCCACGCAGTCATCACTCTTGGAAACAGCATCCATTATTTCAAATTCATGCGGGAGTGCTTTGGCCAGGGGCAAATCAGCTCCCTCTCTAATGGCACGACGAATGGCACCTTGCGGCACCAGACTGAAGTTACAGTAGGCTTGCATGAAGTCATGGGCCAGCGGCACTACTTCATCAGGTGTATCACAGAGCCTGTTGACCAAGCCCATGCCCAGGGCTTCTTCTGCGTGTACTTTTCTACCGCTTAGCATGATTTCTTCGGCCCTACTGGCACCAATAAGTTTGGGTAACAAAACAGTGCCTCCGTAGGCGGGCATCAACCCAATTTTAATTTCGGGCAGGCCAAGTTGTGCTTTTCGGGCAGCAACCCTAAAGTTACAGGCAAGAGCGAGTTCTAGTCCGCCGCCTAGCGCAAGGCCGTTAATCGCCGCGACACTAAGCTTTGGAAAAGTAGCCATTCGCAGAATGATTCCATGCACGTGATCGACACGCTTTTTGACGTCGCTGGGTGGTTCCTTAAGATCTGAGCCCGAGCAAAATCCCCGCCCGGTGCCGGTTAAAATAAATGCCCGTGAGTCGTCGTTCTCAATCACATCAAGATGCTGTTCCAGAACGTCCAGCATTTCAGTAGTAATAGCATTGAGTGAATCTGGCCGGTTCATAGTAAGGACCGCGCAGTTTCCTACGTTGTCTCGAGTCAATACGCTCATAGGCGCTCCGTGGTTGGGAAGGGGCGATCGTTATTGCTGAAATTAGCTTTGCTCGTCTTTCACTCTCAAAAAGTGAGCAGGGGATAAGGGCAGGTAGGCTCCATTCTCCGCCTTTTATCAGGCATAAAAAAGCCCCGAAGTCTAAGACTTCAGGGCATTCTTATTTTCTCGGGCTTAAAATGGCTCCGTCTGCTGGGCTCGAACCAGCGACTCATTGTGCGGCAGTCAGTGCGACTACTAGAACGGCGGAATACCAACCAGAGTAGGCCCTGCAGCCTTGCTGTGGGTTAAAACACAGAGCTGAACATACACGGTGGTGGCCCAAAAGTATCCCAAAGGTGTCACAGGCGGTTTGGCAGCGGGGAAAGATATCTGGTGTGTTCTTCGGTACTGGTTGGTGGTGGAGCAGGTGGCTGCATTAACATCTGAACAGCTACATGAGATTGATGGGCTCATTCGCGAAAGTCATTCACGGAGCTTTTACCATTCGTTGAACCCGTCAGCGCACTTTATTGACGTGAAGCCCAGCTACGATACAAGGTGATCAAGGATGACTTGAGGAAGCATGGCGAGACGGCCTGTTACAGCGCCAATCAGACCAGGTCAGCGCTCTCACCGCTTTGCAAGTGGCTAGTCTATGAGGACTACCTCGAAGCGAGTCGTTGCGTTGGGCTGCCAAAGTTCAAAGAGAAACCTCGACAGCGGTGTCTAGGTGAATCTGAGGTGAGGGTGATGCCCAGTGCTTTGACATACAGTGATGTGTCTCCAGCAAATAAAGCAGCACTAAAGCTTTACCTACTGACAGGTGTGTGGGCTCAGAACTTACAGCGGCCCGTATTGAAGAGCTTGACCTCGTCAGCGCCCGATGGATTATCCCGAGTAGTCGCGCTAAGAACCACCGGCAGATACTCATACCGCTATCCGAAAAGGCATGTGAGTTGCTCAGGGAGTGTGTCGGGGATCGTGACCGAGGGTATATCTTCCCGTCATCACTAGACGCCAGCAAGCCACAACGATCATGGAACCTCAACCAGGCGATGCGCCGCTTGCTGAAGCAAGCCGACATAGAACATGCGACGCTGTGCGACCTGAGGCGGACTGTAGCAACGCTTCTGGGTTCTCTGGGTTACAACCGTGAACTGATCAAGAAGATCCTTAACCATGCACGGGTTGGTATCACTGACCAGGTTTATGCACTGTATGACTGCGAACGGGAGAAGAGGGTTGCATTGGAGGAGTTAGGCAGGCTGCTGGATGATTTTGGGCTTCGAGTCGATTGAGTCGCTGTAGTTTCGTTTTTCCGGTAGCGGATGTTCATGGGCTGGGAGCAGAACTTTCTCTAATACCGCCTAGGCAGGAGCATTAGGCTATGGAGTGGATTCGACTCCTACCTCTTCCGCCAAAATTAAATTATAAGTGGTTGAAATATATAGATATATTCTATATAAAAGCATCTGAGTATACTGAGGGGTATACTTTGGATTTTAGGCTAGTCTTCCGCCCAGTTCACCACTTACTCGCCCTTTCCTACCGTCAGCTTTCTTTACAAAACCGCCGCTGAAAAGCCATCAATATCGCCGCAGCCCCCTATTTCTTTGACGTGGCGTGTTTCTTGCTTGTGGTATGTCTCATCTCTATGAAAAACACGGCGTTCCAAGCTAATGGGGATGTGTTTGATCGTGATGTCTTTTAGCCGGCCTGGCTTGGACGCGCAACAACAAAAGGGAAACGACATGAAGATGAAACTGGTGTTGATGGGCTGTGTATTGGCCCTGGTAGCTGGCTGTAAAGTCGCCGTTATTCTTGTCGAAGGCGGCCATGTTTCCTCAACAGCCTCAGTGACTTGCTTTCCCAACGGCCCCGGAGAAGGAAACGTTTGTATTCACGAGGTTTCGAGCACCAGCTACTCTGAATCATTCACAGCTGTACCCAGCGGAGGATGGCACTTTGTGAAATGGAATTCAGGTGGTGGTTTTCTCTGCGCGGACTCTACCGCCCCGACTTGCGACGTATCCAATGTATCGTTGGCGGGCAATCCAGCAGCCGAGGCTGTCGTCGCTTCTGAGCAGACGTTCTACATCATGCCAGTGTTTGAAGAAGGGGCATGGTATCCCAATTACGATGTGTCTTGGTCCGATGCAACCTGCGTTTATGGAATCTATTCGGATCGACCGGCGTACGCTACCAATTTGGAATGCTGCGAAGTTGCGTATGCGGGTCAAATGAGCGGGGCGTGTCTGGCGGACGCCCAGTAAAGCACGACATGACATTCCGATGACTCATTGCCGTGGGCCGAGGGACAATGCGTTTATAAAATAGAGATGTGGGCATAGTGGGGGAGTATCGTTGCCACGAAATACTGAACTCCCGTAGAGCTTCTACTGTATGAAAATTTGCGCGGCATGACTCAATGTGTGATTTTCCTCTAGGTCAAAATTGTTAACGCAATTGTTACCAATAAAAAGAAGAAGCTATATTTGACACTTCCAAAGATTCCCCCGGTTCATTTTGTGTCCAATACCGCCCTGATTCCAGGGTGGGCGAGGCTCTGAGACGAAATCATAGAAAGCGTCCATATTTGATCCCTCCATTAATTGGGGTTAGGCTATCCACCAGGGTCTGCTTCCGACTCAAAGCGGACGCTCCATTTAAATCCGGCTGGCTACAGAGAGTTAGATTAGTTGTCCCGCTATGCACGAGATACGTTTAGTATGAGAATCATAAAACTAGCAGCCTTACTCTTCTTCGCATTTTTAGCGACCCCCGCTACGGCCTCCCTAATGTCTTCTGTAACCGTAGACGGTAAGGAATGGCTACAACCTGCTGACTTCACATCGCTAGCACCCAGAGAGATTTTAGAGGTTTGTCCGGAGGGAACCTGTACATCGGGTACTCTGAATGGGCACAACATGACCGGTTGGACGTGGGCGTCAATAGAGGTTGTCATTGGACTTCTGGATTCGGTCACTCCCTACTCAGAAGGCTACCAACCATCAGGAAACTCCGCATTCCTGTACGTTAATTTTGAGGGGGATGCCGTGTGGGCGACAGATTGGTTCGACGCATTAGACTTTGTACCTACGAATATAGAAAACCAGGAATTGATATTTCGGGCTACAAGTGGTTGGAGCTACAGGAGTAGATCTACTAACACAGGATCTTGGCGGAGGGCATCTGTACTTGATGGAATCTCACCCGGTGTAAGAGACCAGGTTAGCACCAGTTTTCTGAATAGTAGTAGGTTTCGGTCAGTGGGAGCTTGGTTCTATAGGCCCGCGCAAGTACCAACTTCAAGTACTCTGATACTACTGATTCTTGCTATTTCGTTACTGCTGGCTTCACAGCTGGCAAGAGGACAAAAAGCCTGAGGCATTGAGCTGGGGATACAGAGACGTTGGGGCTTACCGAGCGATTCCGATACTTTCGATGTCCGCTTCTGGCACAAAGCGGCCTCTGGCCACTTGTGGCAAATTCCTCTGAAAGCTTGCTTTCAACTCACTCTCGCCATTCCCCTCCCTACCTATCAAGCGTATCCTCAGTTTATAACTGGTATATGGACGGTTTGAGATGACGATTCAGGATTGGGGCAGCATCGGGGAATTGATCGGAGCTGTAGCGACGGTCGCTACGCTTGCCTATCTAGCAGTTCAGATACGAATCAACACGCGAATAGCAAAGACGTCTGCTCTGCAATCCATGTTAGCAGGCGGGCGGGATCATTTTCTCAAGTCCATGTACTCTGATGGGGAACTGTGCGAGACCATGACCAAAGGTCTGAATTCAATAGACCTATTGGATCAAACTGAAAAGACGCGCTTCGCTTGCTTTATGATCGAACAAATCCTGCAAATGCAGGACATCATGGAACGCCATGACTCTAATTTGGTAACTGAGACAGACTACTTAGCTTGGTTGGAATGGACTTGCCTGCTCTTTCGCTCACCGGGAGGGCGAACGGTCTGGCCTCAGGTATCAGCCGTTACAACGTCGACAATTAATGACGTCTTGAACGCACACCTGACAGAGACTCCCGATGGACCATCCGTACTCGATGTTATGCCAGTATTTGATCGACGCTGAATCCTGCAACCGCTGACCTGGAAAAGATGTCCGC
This sequence comes from Halioglobus sp., assembly GCA_047611225.1. Taxonomy (GTDB): domain Bacteria; phylum Pseudomonadota; class Gammaproteobacteria; order Pseudomonadales; family Halieaceae; genus Marimicrobium. Next base: position 10,585 of record JBLFWP010000002.1, on the reverse strand, counting down.
TTATGGCACAAAGCCGCCTCTCGGAGATATGTGCTAGATTATTGCTAAGCGGCGGCTTCCGACTCAAAGCAGACGCTCGTGGCATCACTAATTAACTCAGCTGTTACTAGATCAAATTAGGACCCAAATATGTTTGGTTGGACTGCCAGGGGGATCGCCGAAGTAATCGGCTTGATGAGTATCGTGGGGTCACTCGCCTTTGTGGGACTTGAAGTAAGGCAAAATTCGGTTGCAACGCGAGCCTCCTCAAATGCGTCAGTTGCAGATGCATTCATAGAATTAAATCTCCTCGTAGCTTCGAGCCCGGAACTTGCCCGCGCACTCGTAGTCTCTTTTGAAGAACCTGATAAATTGTCTCCAGAAGAACGGATATTGGTTCTTGGATTGTGGCGAGCTCTTTTTCACGTTTGGTCGAATGGACATCGTCAGTGGACCAACGAAACACTAGACCCTGTTTTGTATGATTCAATTGTTTCTGAGATTTTAACATACGCTCTTAGCCAAGACGCATCAGTCAAAGATATTGATGGCAGAAGTCGCTCAATGCGATGGGCGTGGGAGAGCGAGCGGTTCATATTCAATATTGAGTTCCAGCAGTTCGTCGATGATCTCATTGGGAAAGACAGTGGCGCGAATTGAGTTCTAAAGACGACCGTTGTTGGCACAAAGCCGATTCTGAAATCACAGAATTCCAAGTCATGCTAGGAGCCGTTTTGAGGTGTGAGCGGTCAGTGTGAGTCTCGGTCGCCATGTCCGCTTTCGCCTACAGGCGAACGATTGTCTACAATAGCTGGGGCTAGCGTTCAACTCAAAGCAGGCGCCATTCTGCCCTCTTTACCATAGAAACCCCTCTCCTCGTTACGGTGAAATAAAATGAAAAAGTATTTTGAGAATTTGGCTAAAGCTCTATTGGGAGTGCCATACAGAGAGTTGGAAGCTGCTGACAAAAAAGTAATAGATAGTATCGCCGAACAGACAACGATTACCGAGAATGTTAATGATTCCTTCGTTGATACGCTCTCATTTGGCCAAAAAGTTGCTGATGAAGTCGCAACCTTTGGTGGGTCTTGGAAGTTTATTGGCCTTTTCTTTGCATTTATCTTTGTATGGATTTCTGTCAACAGTATCTGGCTAGTTTCGGGAAAAGTATTTGATCCCTATCCGTTTATTCTCTTGAACTTAGGCTTATCCAGTCTGGCAGCTTTTCAAGCGCCAATAATAATGATGTCGCAAAACCGACAGGCCGCCAAGGACAGAATCAGACAGGATGCGGCCTATGAGATTAATCTCAAGTTAGAGTTGCAGATCATGCGGCTTCACTCAAAGTTAGATTCACTGAACCCTACTGAAACGCTGCCTATGGCAGATTGAATCCTCCCGGATGGCAAGTTGGCTCTACAAAAAGGTCCTCTAAGAGGTGAAAGAAGTCATTGTGAGTCTCGGTTGCCGATGTCCGCTTCTGGCACAAAGCCGCCCCTGGCGATCTGTGATAGATTTAGTCTGAGAGGCTGCTTCCGACTAAAAGCGGACGCTCAAAATCACACTTCCACATGTCCGCTTTCGCCTACAAGCGGTCATAAGCGTATTAGAGATTCATCGACCTTATGAGCAAAAGAAAGCCGACCCTGAAAGGTCGGCGTATCTTGCAGTGCACTATCGGCGTTGGCGAGGGTGGGTGCGAGGCGGGTTAACCCCCTATGGTTCGACCCAACCGTGCGACCTGGTTTATCCCGCTTTAACCTGTCTTCTGGAGAGGCGGCGGGCAGCTATGAGGAACAGTCCCAGTGCTGTCAGGGCCAGTCCATAAGCAGAGAGAGTGGGGACCGTCTCCGCAGATGAGGGCGGGACGGGGGTGGTAGGGGTACGCCAAAACAGTGCGCCGATGTTTACTGATGCAGCGCCGCTCCGGCCACTTGCCGGGGCCGTCCCGTCGGCCGTCCCGGTGGCAAATTTGTCCTCCATGGACATTACCAGCTTGCTTGTCGTGCCGTCATCAATTAAATATGCCACCAGCACATCAGAGTCGGGAATACCCAGCAGAGGCGCGAAATCTTGGAAGAAGTTGGGGGCCCATGCAGAGTCGACCTCCTGTGTCAGGAAGTTCTCGGTAAAAGGTACCGGAGGCGTAACACCATAGCCATTGTTGAGTAAGGAAACTGCATCGGCAACCGATGCCCAGGTATACCCCGTCACATCAATGCCATTATTCAACGTCCCGGCGCACGCGCCTGCCGGGCAGACCGCGGCCACGTTACTCCAGGACACATTTAAAAAGTCGGTAGGCTGCAGCCACTCCTTCCCATCCTTGATAACTGATTGCGCCCATTACGGTGATGCGAATAGTAGTATCGCTACTGCCATTATCTTGTAGATTCCTTCCATTTCCCTATCACTCCTCAGCTTTTATTGGATGCTCGAAGATGGGCCAAGCCATAGTTGTTGGCCAGTGCCTTCCCAAGCTGCGCCGCGATTGTTACATGTCGTCGCCAGAAAGAATATATAAGGCGAATTCCTAAGGTCCTCTTTGAGGTTTTAGCGGTCGTTTGTCGCAGGATCGCTTTCGCCTATTAAGGGATATTAGCCATCCTTCCAAGTCAATCGTATATAGGGTGCACGTCGTCAGACCACAAGGCATCCAGATCAATATTCCATTGAATAAGCTATTTTTGTAAAATATCCTGACACTTGGAGGCTTTCTTTGAAGTACCTGATCCTTTTCCTCGGACTCTTACTGCCCGCATATAGCTATGCCGACATCACTGGCAAGGTCGCATCAGTCACTGACGGCGATACCATCAAAGTTCTGGACAGTTCCAACACACAGCACAAGGTACGCCTGACTGGCATAGATGCACCGGAGCGCGGCCAGCCCTATGGCACTGTATCAAGGGATAACCTGGCGTCACTAGTGGCCGGTAAAGAGGTCTTTGTAGAGTCAGACAAGAGCGACCGCTATGGGCGCGCCCTGGGTAAGGTTTGGGTACAGCCTTCAGATTGCCCTTCCTGTGGAAAGACCCTTGACGCAAATCATGCCCAGATAATAGCTGGGATGGCATGGTGGTATCGGTACTATGCTAAAGAGCAGTCTCCCGAAGATAGAGGGCGGTATGAGTCGGCTGAGGACGAAGCCAAAGGTAGGAAATGGGGACTGTGGGCTGATCCGAATCCCATCAGACCGTATGATTGGCGGAAGGGAAAGCGATGATTGAGTATTTCCAAAAGCAGTTTGTGGATGGTGATATGCTAGAAGATGTTTTTATAACTCTGATGGTAATAGCTACAAACGTATCTTTTTGTATTACTGGGAGAAGAAAAATGACTGGTAGAAAACTTGCAACGAAAATACTGCTTCTCCTGGCAGGTGTCACTATGACAATGGGCTGCACGACGAAGCCTGTCATCCGAGATTATTCCGAAGCGGGGAACGAGAGACTGGAATCTAGTGACATTCTCCATTATGAGCTTTCGCAGGAATAGCGCGCATTCGTGGGCGAGGCGGTTCTTGGAAAAACGACTCAGGAATTCAAGATAGTTACGCGGGGCCACGCGACGGCAGATATAGCCTTCGTTCTGGAGATGGGCTGGCGTGAGATGGAAATAGCGGCAGATAAAGAGTACCCCATCCGAGGTTTAGCCACCGTAGACAGTGCGGAGTATTTTGTTGTTTTGGTGCCAGCTTTTGAAGGTCAGACCTACGGCTTACTGGTTTCTGCAAATGATCAAATCTCAGAGCACATTATAAATTTTGGCTACACAGAGCCATCCGCATGGATGCTTCTAGGTGGAATTGGAGGACAGTTAGCCGCTGGGTGGCTAATGCTGGGGAGTTTTGAGGTAAAGCCTGAGCCTGCCACTCTAACTCCCATATTTGAGCGTATCAATTTGGCGGATCTCCCCGATGGAAGCCCACAATAGGGTCCCAACTGATTTACTTCGGATTGGATGATGGCCAGCTAAGGTTTGGCTATCGTGAGCTGAGAGACGGCGACTCCATAAATAACCAAGAGTTAACATACGATGCGTCCAAATCTAGTTTTCGCTTTCAAAATTTTGAAGTCAGAGTGCAAGACGCGACTGGAGACTATATCGACTACATCGTTGTTAAGGATTAGTGCATTTAACAAAACGTCAAACGGATGCCTATGCATTCTAATCAGATTGCCAGTTTACCACCTCCAACGCCTGGTCATCATCGTTTACTCTCCATGAAGTGCACCTGGCAAATGCCCTGACCCAGGAGGGTCGCATATCGCATGAATGCGACTCAGCCGAAGGCCAGGCACTGGAGATGGTTTTAGGTCAATCGTGATTAGGCTGGAAGAAACGGCCAGGTCCGAGTTTGAATCTGGTGGTACGCATTAGAGGAGGCGCAGTTATGGCCACAAGACAATCTCTCGCTGATTACGAGGGGTATTATGTCATTCAGAAAAGACCCGTACGCATGAAACCCAACAACGCAGACACTTGGAACAAGATCGAAGCACTGGAGGCCACAAAGGCTGACGGGCATATGCAATGGGATGAGTTGGTGGCAGCGGCGAAGCACCACAAGCACGGCACAAAAACAGCGAAGTGTCCCTACGAGTTCATTACTGATTGTATCTATAGTAAATGGCTCCGGCGCGTGGAGGACAAGTAATGATGGTACGAGAGGTAATAGAGGCGGTTATGGCTGGTCTTGAATTCAGTGGTACGAATTAGAGGCTGATCAGAGCCGACTACATCGGTCGAGATAGCGGTGAATGTAGGTGTCTATTAGGGCTGGTATATGCCCCTTTTTGAGTCGTGCGATTAGCGCATGGATCTGTATCAACAAACGTCCCATTTTGGCCGCATTTTCTCCCCTGGCAGGGAATCGAAATCAGTTGTTACACAGGGCGTTACACAACCCGATTTCCAAGCCAATAAAAAAGGGCTGCATCTCTGCAACCCTTTGATATTTCTAGCTTAAATGGCTCCGTCTGCTGGGCTCGAACCAGCGACCCATTGATTAACAGTCAATTGCTCTACCAACTGAGCTAAGACGGAATGGCGTAAACCAGAGCTGGCGTATATTAAAGATGGAGTGGGTTGCGGTCAACTGCTAATTCGTTGTTTGGGCTGCAGTAGAATATGGGCTGCAATTTCTCGCGTCGTGGATGATAATGGAGAGCTACTTTGGCCGTGTCCCTGCAGGTAAATTGTGTCCAGACCCTTTAAAGTCGAATCCTCTTTTGAGCCCGCAGGCGATCAGCCCGAAGCTATACGGCAGCTGGTGGAAGGTTTAGGGGGGGGCTTGGCTGCGCAGACTCTGCTGGGAGTTACTGGTTCGGGTAAAACCTTCACCATAGCCAAGGTGATTGAGCAGCTGCAGAGGCCCACCATTGTGATGGCCCACAACAAAACGCTGGCAGCTCAGCTCTATGGCGAGTTCAAGGACTTCTTCCCCCACAACTCCGTGGAATACTTTGTCTCCTACTATGACTACTACCAACCGGAGGCCTATGTGCCTTCCTCTGACACTTTTATAGAGAAAGACGCATCCGTTAACGAGCATATCGAGCAAATGCGACTGTCGGCCACGAAAGCGCTTCTGGAGCGTAGTGATTGCATAGTTGTGGCGACGGTCTCTGCCATTTACGGCCTGGGTGACCCAGAGTCCTACTTCAAGATGGTTATCCATCTCTCTCGGGGTGAAATAATTGATCACCGAGATATTCTAAGGCAGCTCTCCGGGTTGCAATACACCCGCAACGATGTGGATTTTCAGCGTGGCACTTACCGCGTAAGGGGAGATGTGATTGATATTTTCCCAGCAGATTCAGAGAACGAGGCTGTGCGGATTGAGCTGTTCGATGAGGAGATAGAAAACCTTTATTGGTTCGACCCCCTGACTGGCGTGGTGGCAAGTAAGGTGCAACGAGTGACCATATTCCCCAAGAGCCATTATGTGACGCCTAGAGAGCGTTTGTTGGAAGCGGTTGTCCATATTGAGGCAGAGCTGGGGCCTAGGCTCAAGCAGCTTAAAGAGATGGATAAGCTGGTGGAGGCGCAACGTCTGGAGCAGCGTACCCGGTATGATTTGGAGATGATTAGGGAGCTGGGCTACTGCAACGGCATCGAGAACTATTCCTGCTATCTTTCAGGCCGTCCATCTGGCGAGCCACCACCAACCCTGTTCGAATATTTACCCGATGATGCTCTGCTGATCGTCGATGAATCCCATGCCACTATTCCACAGCTGGGCGCCATGTATAAAGGCGACCGCTCCCGCAAGGAAACTCTGGTGGAATACGGCTTCCGCCTTCCTTCTGCACTGAATAACCGACCCCTGCGTTTTGAAGAGTGGGAACAGCTGGCACCTCAGGCGGTCTTTGTTTCAGCCACACCGGGCGCTTATGAGGCTGAGCACTCTGGCCGAGTAGTTGAGCAGGTAGTGCGGCCAACGGGTCTTTTGGATCCCGAGATAGAAATCCGGCCCGCTACAACGCAGGTTGATGATTTGCTGGCAGAGATCAGGTTGGTCGTTGCAAAAGGCGATCGGATTCTTGTCACGACATTAACCAAGCGTATGTCGGAAGACCTTACTGAATACCTGGCTGAGCACGACGTGCGAGTGCGTTACTTGCACTCAGATATTGAAACAGTGGAACGTGTGGAGATCATTCGAGATCTTCGGCTAGGTGAGTTTGATGTACTGGTCGGGATCAACCTGCTACGAGAGGGGTTAGATATGCCCGAGGTGTCTCTGGTGACTATTCTAGATGCGGACAAGGAAGGTTTTTTGCGCTCTGAACGATCCCTGATACAGACGATCGGTCGGGCTGCGCGACATCTCGATGGTAGGGCAATTTTGTATGCTGACAGGATGACGGGCTCAATGGAGCGAGCCATCGCAGAGACGGACCGGCGCCGAGAGATACAGGTTGCACACAACAAGGCCAATAATATTACTCCCATTGGTGTCCATAAATCCGTACAGGATATTATGGAAGGTTCAAGGCGTATGCCTACCCAAGGAAAGACCAAAGCGAAAAGGGTGGCCGAGTCCAGGGCCGCATACTCTCAAGAAGTCGCGAATCTTTCTCCCGCAGCATTGTCACGCAAGTTGAAACAGCTGGAAGCCCAGATGCACGAGCATGCCAAGAACCTGGAATTTGAAGAGGCGGCCGCGATGCGTGATCAATTGACGGAAATTAAACAGCTCGCCTTTGTTAGTTAGGCGTTTCGGCGGGAGCCGGTAATAGCAAAGTAATGGCCACACCGCTGTGGTCTGCAAGGTTTGCAGCTTTCACCTGACCCTTGTGAAAATCAGCAATCAAACGCACAACATGTAAGCCCAGGCCCAGATGCACCTCGTCGGATTGCTTTTCGCGTATGGAAACCATGGGCTCGAATAGCTTATTCTCGATATCAGTCGGCAGGATGGGACCCTGATTGGAAACGCGAATTTCCCAGCCTGCCGAAGTGGCCGTTAGCTGCAGTTCGATTTCGCCACCCGCTGGGCAAAAAGACGCTGCGTTATCCATTAATTTATCGAGACCTTGCACCAGTAGGTCCGGTACTGCCTGCACCTTTGCTGCAGGAGCTTCAATGGCCAAGAGCAGCCGGTGCTCGCTATAGATACTGCGATACGCTTCGAAGATTTCGTTTAACAAACCGACTAACTCAACACTCTGTGGCTGATTATTCCGAATGCTTTCTTCCAGCTGATTGGCTTCGCTCATAGCTGTCAGAATGCGCTGCAATCGGGTGAGTCCTTCCCGTGCGCGATTTAAATAAATCTCCGGCTGGTCGCCCGAGCCATCAGCCTGTTCAAGGTTGTCCAGTGAGCTCTGGATAATGGCAATGGGTGTACGCAATTCGTGAGAGAGTTTGTGGCTTAGTGTGCGCAGGTAGTCATTGTATTCGCGCACTTTGTCTAACAAGTCAGCGTATTGTCGCGACAACTCGCCAATTTCGTCCTTGATCGTGCTGCGGCGGAATGTGCGGGTAACACGTCCGTCTTCTGTAATGGCATTGCTGGCTGCCCGTGACAGCTTACGAATCCGCCATGACAACATACTGGCATAGCCGAGTAAGCCCAGTGCACCTATACCAATCGCCAGCAGGCTGTATCCCAGCAGTTGGCTGAAGGCGCGGTCTGTGAGAGATAGATAATTCTCGCCACTTTGGCGGATGATGACCGCCCCGAACACGCCTTCGGTATCTGCTATAGGTGCTGCAGCGGACAGAGTGGTGCGCTGGCGATAGCTTGGATCGCGATAACGTTTACTGCTGGCCCTGCCACCTAAAGCCCTATCGATCTCTTCACCCGCAATTTTGCCGAAGCGCTGTGCTTCGGGCGGCGCCGTCAAATTGTCCTGAGACAAGATGCTGCGGTAGATCAGTTGTATTAACCAAAACGTACTGTCTTGTGTCTCGGTCGAATCACTGGTTGCAGGTAAATCGGCTATTAGCCAGTTGTTTTGATCCGCTATTTGGATGCGATTGGCCTGCTTGCTGAAGGGTGCTAATAGGGTTTGTAGCGTCGCGGGACTGTACAATAGCCAGGGTGGTGCAACAGCATCCAGTGGTCTGATATTGCCCACAGTTTCTAGCGCTCTGCCAGCTTGCGCTGTCTCGTCGATGAAATAAAAGCCCAGCCGGCCCCCGGTATAAGCGAGGGGAACTTCCAGCTCCAGGGTGTAGCCGCCTATGGCATCCTGCCAGTATCCGCGAATTTGACCGGCGTCCAGACCGCGCTCCCGGCGTCCGTTCCAGCGAGCGCGAACACTGCCTGGTGCTGCAGTCGTCACAGTGTATTCCTGCCTGCGGCCATTGCGCCAAAAACGCAATACAAGGCGGTCGCCATTGGGCTCTGCCGAAAGCCCCGGATTGTCGTAGACGATTGCCTTGTCCTCTACTTGCAATAGTAGATAGAGATACTCTCCCTTGATCTGGGCAAAATAGTTAACTGCTAGACGGGGATTGGTGCCACTGCCGATGCGAGTGCGGGGAATGTCTTCCCAGCCATCGCCGTAGCCGTCGACGATGACGGTTTGTTGTGTGGTATGTGCATAAACAGAGGAGCGTTTGTCGGGTGGCGCTCCGCGGCGTTCGGTGGTTGGATAGAGTAGCTGCGGCTGGTCGCTCAAAATCGCGGCGACGGCCTGGGCTGTCGCCTGTAGCGATTGTTCCTGCCCTTTGCGCAGGGCGCCTTCCATTTCACGAATGAACTGGCACCCCGCCCAGGGCAAGCTCAGTAATAGTAAGCTGACAACCAGTAGTTGTCGTCTCAGGCTCATCGTCTAATGCCCACGTCCTAACGCCCTGACCAGCGGTAACCAATACCATAAGACGTTTCGATCGCATCGAAGAGCGGGTCTATCAACTGGAACTTGCGCCTGATGCGTTTGATATGTGAGGTGACGGTGCTGTCATCGAGTACCACACTTGCCGAGTCCATCAGTTGCTGACGTTTTTTGACTTGTCCGGGTCGCTTCGCAAGCGCGTGAATCATCCAAAATTCTGTCACGGTTAAATCGACAGGCTGTCCGTGCCATTGGGCGGTCAGACGTTCCACGTTGAGGCACAGCTCGCCACGCTCTATGACATCTTCCTGCAACTCTGGTGAGCGCAGTGCCCGCACTCTTCGAAAAAGAGCGACAATGCGCGCTAGCATGTGGGCCTGGCTGATGTCTTTGGTGAGGTAGTCGTCGGCACCCAGTCTCAGCCCGCTGATAATATCCAGCTCAGAATCCCTGGCGGTGAGAAACACGATAGGGAGCTCAGGGCAGCGGCTGCGTAAATCGCGGCACAGCTCAAATCCACCTTCTACTTCATCGCCCAGGCCCACATCGATGATGGCAAGGTCGGGGAGCTCCCGCGCAAAGGCCTCGGTGGCGGAACTGCGGCTGTTGAACAGAGAAACGCGAAACCCCTGGCGCTGCAGTGCGTCGCGGTAGTTAGCCGCGATGGCGCGTTCGTCTTCTACGATTGCAATGTGGTGTGGCATAGTTTCACGTTGTCGCATTCCCTTGAGTACCAGTCTTCCAAATATGGCCTAGGACCACAAGCGCCCGCCACAATTTGCCACAATTGCGCAGTAGAAAGTCACAATCCCTCCCAATTTGTGCCATTTCGATCCTTCTAAATGGGGTTTAAATCCAAGGAGAGATCGAATGGCTTATTTCATACCCCTGTATAAACAGTGCTGTCACGACGTTAGACAGTTCGGTGGCGTCCCTTTATGGCTTCTTTTTCGCTGCCTACCCGGTGCGGTGTTGGTGAGTTTGGCACTGCTGCTACTGTCGGTCTCGCCGGCACGAGCAGGTTCCGATTCCCGCGAGCCGACAATCAATGATGTTCAAAGCGGGCACTTCTTGCTGCGCGATGACGTGGCCGATACTTATATTCCGGCGCTGATTCAATCCAGCAAAGTGCACTTCGATATTAGCGGCATGATCGCGACGGTGAGCGTGCAGCAGACGTTTCGCAATACCACGGATCGCTTTGTTGAAGGTGTTTACGCGTTCCCGTTACCCGATGACGCTGCGGTGCGCGCACTGGAGATGGAAATAGGAGAGCGTCTGATCGTGGGCAAAATTCGGGAAAAGGAGGAGGC
>JBLFWP010000001.1:0-312521 GCA_047611225.1 Halioglobus sp. | reverse complement strand
GCTGTCGGCCATGATCTGGCCTGCGACAGAGATGAGTCCAAGTTCACTCCACAGTTCAATTTACAGTGGGATATGAATGACGAAACAATGCTCTACGCGTCCTACACCGAAGGCTTTAAGTCTGGTGGCTTCGATGCTCGCGCCAACAATACTGGCTCTTTTGCGTTCGAAGAAGAATCGGCCACCAGTTATGAAGCTGGCGCCAAGATGTCGCTTCTGGACGGTGCAGCCGAAGTAAACGTCGCTGTTTACTACACGGAATATACTGATCTGCAAACCAGCCAATTTGACGGCATACTAGGCTTTAACGTGACCAACGCTGGTGAAGCAACCACATCGGGTGTTGAGCTGGATGGTCGCTGGCAGGCTACCGACTCTCTCATGATGACCTTTGCAGTGGGTTATCTGGATTTCGAGTTCGACAGTTTCCCCAATTCGCAGTGTTACTTCGGCGAAACACCGGCCGGACCTTTTGCTGACCTTGGGCTGTGTGATCGCTCCGGTGACACTCGCGAGTTCGCTCCCGAGTTCACAGGCAACGTCGGTGGCGAATACTTTATCGCCGTGGGTGACGCAATGGAGGCCGTTGTTGGTCTGGACCTGATCTACAGCGATGAGTACTTCGTATCGCCAACTCTGGATCCAAACTTGGAGCAGGACGCTTACTTTAAGCTGAATGGTCGCATCACTCTGGCTTCTAACGAAGAGATCTGGCAGGTATCGGTTCTGTTCGAGAACATTACCGACGAAGAAGTACTCACCTTCGGTAACCAGGCGCCAGTTTCGACCACGCTTTCGAGTAACTTCAATGAGGCGGTTGGTGCACCAGGTGTTGCTACAGCCTACTACGGCTTCTACAACGCGCCGTTTAACGTGTCACTGCAGGCTAGATACAACTTCTAGAGAGAACCTTCTCTACAATCAACGGGCTCTTCGGAGCCCGTTTTTTTTGCCTGTGAATTGAGGGAGCAGGGTTGTCCTTTACCAAGTCAAGCCATCACAGTGGGCAGGACCGTTCGAGTAGGTGCTGCTCATGGAATTGAATTCGTTTGAGCCAGCCACACTCGTATCAAAGCCCCAAGCCCCAAGCCCCAAGCCCCAAGCCCCAAGCCCCAAGCCCCGAGCCCCGAGCCCCGAGCCCCGAGCCCCGAGCCCCGAGCCCCGAGCCCCGAGCCCCGAGCCCCGAGCCCCAAGCGGCAGGCGGCAGGCGGCAGGCGGCAGGCGAAGGCAACTGCTACGCGCACGGAGATTCTGGAAGTTTTTGCGAAGCAGTTGGTAGAGAAAGGGCGGGACACACTCTCGCCTAGTGAAGCTGCGGCAATTACTGGCGTATCTGTGCGGACTGTACACACCTACTTCCCGGCTCATGAAAGCCAAATTGCTGGCCCTGCTGAGTTTTTCGATGCGCGCTTATATCCAGCTGGTGTAGTGCTGGCTGCTGGCCCGGACGATCTTCGGCGTTACTATCATGACATTCACACAATGCCCCTTAAGGATAGGCTTTCCTGGGTCTTGGCCACTAATCAAAAGCTCTCGGGTGAGGTACGTCTGCAGCGCAGAGCGTAGCGCCTGGACGCCATTCGCCAAGCGCTTGTATGCATCGGCGCACCTAACCGGGAAACCCAGGATGCGACGGCGATGCTACTTAGTCTTTGCGGCGCCGATGCAGCTTGACCTATGCATGAACTTTACGGTTTACCTCGCTAGCGAATTCCATGTGTCATTGCAAATACGGTGAAGTTAATTGTTGAGTAGCTACAAGTGCTTGCAAAGGAAGATTTGAAGGGAGCGTGTGCTTGGTTTTGGGGATCTATCAATAGGATCTAGAGCTCATATTTTCAGGTCAGTGCAGTGCGCTATCGAAACGCCGTAGAGTAGTTTCGTATTTTTCTAGCCCAATCTTTCCTTACTTCGATATTCAGAGTCCAACGTTGCCAAGCCGGTGGTGACAATTTCAGGGCCGGTGAATGCCAAGGCAAAAAAATGCCGCGAGGATAATCTCCTGGCGGCATTTTGGTTTTTCACATGGCCTTATAGGCTATGAATCAGGGCATCCAACCGGCAATGGGCTGAAGGTACAATCGAGCGGTTGTGGAGTGCCGCCAGTACAGGGATACTCCCAAGCAATACTATCGCTTTCTGTGAACGAGAAGCTAACAGTAAAGGTACCTGGATCTGGCGGATCGGACGGTGGAATCTTTTCCCTTGTCGCTATTCTGATCCCATATGCGCCGTAAGACGTATCATTGAAAAGAATGTCTGTCTCATCAGAGGTGATTTCACAGTCTTTCTCTCCCGTGACGGAGACTGTTGTTCCACCGGGAGGGGGGTTATTCCATTGGTCTGAGATATAGAACACTTGATTTTCGCGTTCGTGCACTGATGAACCCGCCTCATTACCGTTATAAGTAAACAGGGGGTACCAAACGAGTTCCGTATTGAAAATAATAGCTTGATCCCTTACATGGACCAGCTCGCGGCTACACCACAGCCCATCACCCTTGGGTGGGCAGAGCAGGCCATTATAGACGGCTGGATCATCGTTGCGGTCGTAGACCTCATTGCTGTTGAAATCGATAAATATTTCCTCATTGCCGGCGATACAACGCTGGCTTCCCATTGGGTTGGCCAAACACTCCGGATCGCCGGGGGTATATATGCCGTCTTCATTGTGGTCAATGTGGGCTTCAGGTAAGTTCTCGAACAGATCTCTCTCGTCTTCATCCATCACGCCGTTGCCGTTGCGATCAATGAAAGATTCCTCGCCCTGAGCGTGGACAAGGATGGTTGAGCGACCGCCGCGACCGAACCCAAGATCTGCGGGGCAGGGGCCGGAACTGACATTGTGCGCAGGACAATCGTAGTCAGCATCGTATATGGTGCGGACAAAATCATCACCGGTCAGTGTCGGGAAGCGAGGCTCCTGACTATTCCATAGAACCGAGCATGTACCTTCAACGGTAAAGCACGAACTCACGATACGACCGTATTCAGTGGTAAAAACGGCAGCAGTGCCGTCTACCACGGGGTTGTTAAATTTGTCAGCCATGCGAACAGTGAAGGTGCGGAGTAAGCCATCGATCGCCATACCTCCCTCAACGCCAAACGTATCGCTTACCGACAGACTGATAGAGTTTTGGTCAGGTAGACCGGTAGTTACCGTGAGCAGGTCAGAGACTGTCGCTACTGCTTCGCCGCCGCCATCATTTACAGAGGCGATTACGCGAACTGTAGTTGCAATATCCCCTGCGGCTACCGTCACCTTGACTTGTCCGTCGCCGTCGCTCAGCGAAGAATTTGTTGAGAGCGAAAGGCCGCCGGCGGAGGTGCTCAGGCTGAAATCAACTGTGACACCCTGTAAAGGAAGCCCATTGCCATCGACTACCTGGAAGATAACTTCTGAAGTTTCATCGCGGTTTTGACCGCCAGTACCCTTCAGTACTATAAGTGTTGGTTCCGCGCTGACGAAGTTAACCGAATTGGTAGTCGGTGCAGCGACAGTAATCGTACCAAATGCCTGGGAGATGGCGCCCACTGCGCTAGCTGTGATTTCATCAAGGCCAGCACATCCTGCTGCGCTGTATAGGGTGGAGGCTTCGCCATTGATAGTTGAGGGTAGCTCAGGGTTAATCACTGCTTGCCCTGCAGCGATACAACCACTGTTGAACCGAACTTCTTCCGCTGTAGTCACCCGCTCGCCATCCTGATTGAGGATGACGACAGAGAACTGCGCGTTACCACCGGCCGACAGGGTAGATTGCGGCTCGATTTTAATCTGGTTTTCGATGAAAGTGCCGTCGATTTCGAAGTAACCCAGGCGTAGCCCGCTGTCACCCACTTGGAAGGTCAGGCCACCTGATGCTGAGGCGTCACCAACTTCGGCGTCGGCGGTGATTGTTCCTGCGCCTTTAACACCGTCCTCCTCGACCTGAAAGGTAGCGATGCCCGCGCTGTTAGTTAGGGCTGTGCCGCTAGCGGGGACAATTATTCCAATATCTGTGTCGACTGTTACCACGACACTTGCCAGAACAGGGCCACCAGAGCCGCCCTGAGTCACTAAAACCTGCAAAGTACCGGGTTTTGACGCGGTGACGCGGTCTGTGGGTTGGCCGTCTGGGTCAAACAGACCCATGCTGATGAAAATCGCACTGCCCGCGCCATTATCCGGGATAAAGCCGCCAGCGCCACCGCCGCCACCACATGCCGTGAAGGTGAAAAGAAAGGCAAATACAACAAAAATACGGCCGAACAGACTGGCGCCCCAATTGATCATTTTTATCCCCTAATGCCCACCGTTGTCGGCGGGTCTTATAGTGTTTTTCAGCTAACTCTGATTCTCCGGCGTATGTCGGTAGAGCCACCCATAGAGTTATCCACTTTTTACAGCTTACCACCGCCTATTCAGAAACTCTCAAAATAACAGGGTGATACACGCTTTTTGTGATTTTTTACACAAGGTTTTTGGAGGTGGCGATGGCAAATTTTAGGGGGCGGGGAGGGGTGACAATAATTGGCAAAGGGAAAGGGAATTTTGCAGTAAAAAATTACTTTGAAGGGGTGATTCTTGGCCAAATTTGAAGGAAAACCGTCGGATTTGGCCTGCTGTTAATAGCCGGATAGACGATCCCTCCCTTGATATTCTGGTGCTCATTGGTTCAGACGGCTAAATTACGCGCTAAGGAAGGGTCACGGCAGCGATTTTTTGTTCCTTGGCTAACACCTGCTACCATCCAGCCGATGGACGATTCCCCTCCCCAGCCCATCCACCTCACGATATCTGTCGTACTTCACCTCAGTTGTGTGGAATTGCTAGCGCGGGCGATTTCCAGCGTGCGTAGCGCGGTCCAGGAAGCTGTTGCCCAGGGATCGCTGGCAGATGCTCAAGTCTATTTTGTTGACAATTCATGTGACGCAGCCTATCGCGCTCAGGTGCATGAGGTGATGCAGACCTGGCCGTCCGAAGAGACCTTCAATGTGCATTACAGGGCTGCCGAGGCCAATAAAGGTTTTGGCCATGGCCACAATCGGGTCATTGAGACTCTGCAAAGCGATATCCATCTCGTGCTGAACCCGGATGCAGAGCTGGACAGCGAGGCATTGCACGCTGGTTTGTCTTCTTTGGCCAAAGATCCAGGCATTGTATTGCTCAGCCCCAGAGTGACGGGTAAAGCGGGGGAGCAGGAGTTTCTCTGCAAGCGGTACCCTTCTGTGCTGGTACTGCTACTGCGTGGCTTTGCCCCGGACTTTATACGCAGTCTATTTGAATCCACGCTGGCAGCGTATGAGATGCGGGTCGTGTGCCAGGGTGATGAGCAAGTAGCTGTCGATATTGCCAGCGGCTGCTTCATGCTGGTGCGTTCAGCTGACCTTCGCGCTGTAGGGGGTTTTGACGAGGCGTACTTTCTCTACTTCGAAGATTTTGATCTCTCTTTGCGTCTGGCCCAGAGAGGGCGTTTGGTGTTTGATCCGGCCCTGAAAATTGTGCATCAGGGAGGGTATGCTGCGAAAAAGGGACTGCGCCACGTGAAATTTTTCATTACCTCTGCGCACCATTTTTTTAGTCGCCATGGCTGGCGTTGGATGTAGTGGCAGCCAGATTACTGGTAAACTCTTCGTCGATGGATGGCAGTGGAGCAGGGGCAGAAATGAATGAAGTGATGCGCACGGCGTACCTCGAAGCAATGGGGGTGGACAGCTACATTTCCCGTGCTCAATTGCCAGGGGCAGCGGCTAGCCAAAGGCTGGCGATCGTCGATTCAAGCCCATCTACCCCAGCGAAGGTGGCCTCCACAATACAAGCTGCAATAGCCCCGCCATTGGATTTGAAGCAATCTCAGGCTGAACTAGGCGGTAGGGTCGCTGCCACGCGCGCTCCCGCGCAAGACGCTGCGGTAGCGCATGCTCCGCCCAATACCTCTGCAAGTAATGTGCCTCGCTTCAGCCTGGCTGCCGTCGTCGTCGGTGATTGGCTGTGGCTGGAAGCTCTTGGCAACATGCCGCTGGCTACCGATCAGGTCTGGTTGATAAAAGCGATGACCAAGGCGATGAACATAGTAGAAGCACGACAGAATCCCGAGAAATTTGCCCAGTTGCAGGTGGACAATGCCCCACAGGATACGGTCCGTCCGGATATAGCGGAATTTAAATGGCCTATCCATAACAATCAGCAACTGGATCAATCCATAGAGGCCGCCAGGGCCAGCGTTGGGGGTTTCGTGCAACGCAAGTTGCAGCAGCATCAATGCCGGGGCGTAGTGCTATTGGGTAAAGCGTGCGAAGAATGGGTGCCTAAAGAGCAGTTTGATGTGCCCGTAGCCACGACCGTGAGTAGCAATGCAATATTGGGGCAGCCAAAACTGAAACAACAGGCTTGGAAGGATCTTCGCACGCTGTTGGCCAACCGGTGAGGACGACACTCCTATCTTTGTGAGTGGCCTCAGTTCCACTTGTTGGGCAATTGTATATGCAGCGCGAAAATAGAACCGCAGGTCAGCAAGATGCAGCAGCTCTGGCTGAGATTGATAGTTTGGTTAACGTTAACCCCTGGAGCAAAGCTCAGTTTGAGCGAGCCTGCGAATCGGTAGACGCTGCACAGCTTGCAGTTTGGGTGCTGGCCCAGGGTGGCCGGATTGATGGCTTTATTGTCTATTCCCAAGTGTTGGAAGAAGCTACGTTGCAGTCCATTGCGGTGCAGCCAGACCATCAGGGCAAGGGTTTGGGGCGAGAGTTGTTGCAGTTGGCGCTAGGTAATATGAAGCAGGCCGGCGCCGAGATTTGCCTGCTGGAGGTGCGTCAATCAAATGCGCTAGCGCAGGCCCTGTACCTCAATCATGGATTTCAATTAGATGGCGTGCGCAAAAACTATTACCCTTCACTCGATGGCCGTGAAGATGCTTTGTTAATGTCCCTCAAGCTTTAAGGATTAAGAAATGAATGTTCTTGAAACCGAATGGTGGACTATCGCTCTGCCACCAGAGTGGTGGGCTGACACAGAAGAGGACAGTATTCTCATAGGTGATCAGGATGACGTCGGCTGTATTGAAATCAGCACACTGCATAAAGAAAAAGGTGAGTTTGATAGGCAGGCCGTTCAGAGCATAGCGGCTTCTGAATCTGAGCAGGCATTACCCTGGCATCAGGTTGCTCTGGGAGAGTTCTCCGGCGTGGTGTCTAGCTATGTCCAAGAGGGGGTAGCTGTGCGGGAGTGGTATGTCGCGCTGGGGCCAATGCTTCTGTTTATTACTTACAGCTGTGATGACGATAACGCTGGCATGGATGATGCGGCGGTTGATGAATTACTTGATACGCTGATGTTACTGCGTACTAATCCGGAGAGCTGAGCTTTTGGATGGGCCTGAGAAAAGAATAACAAAGGCTCATTCAAGCGCGGCTAAGAAATAGTCCCCGTTACCCGCACTCGTTTGGAACCTTTCAAAGGTCTATCTTTCAACGCATCCTGACGCTTCTTGATTCGGTCATCGATGATGTTCTTCATCGCGATAATTAGCCCCGTAAAGATAAAGGCTCCTGGGGGTAGTATCGCCAACAGGAAGGGTTGGTAATCAGGGAACAGCACAAGTTCCCAGTTGCTGGCTGCGGGGCCAAATAGTAAATCCATGTTGGCGAACAGAGTGCCGGTGCCCGTCAGTTCGCGCAGCGCGCCCAACAGTACTAGCACCGCACTGAAGCCAATACCCATGATCAAGCCATCGTACAGAGAAGGTCCCACTGAGTTTCTAGCAGCGAAGCCATCGGCGCGGCCAAGGATGACGCAGTTGGTTGTGATTAATGGCAGGAAGATGCCAAGGATCTGATACAGCTCGTAGGCAAATGCCTGCATCAGTAATTCAATGCAGGTGACCGCAGCAGCGATGATCATCACGAAGGCGGGCAATCGGATAGCATCCGAGACGATATTGCGAATCAGTGACACACTAGTGTTGGAACACACCAGTACCAGCGTAGTGGCAAGGCCCAGTCCAATAGCATTTACCACACTGCCTGTAACCGCTAGCAGTGGGCACAGGCCCAACAACTGCACGATGGCCGGATTGTTTTTCCACAAGCCGTTGAGTGATAGTTCTTTGTAGGTGACTTCAGCCATCAGGATTCATCTCCCGCGCCAGGTGCGCTCTGAATGTTAAACAGGCTTCCCCTGTTGCGCTCTGCATATTGTAACGCACGTAATGTAGCAGCAACGACCGCCCGTGGCGTAATGGTGGCACCGGTAAACTGGTCGAATTCGCCTTTGTCTTTTTTCACTGCCCAGCCCTTAACGGCGGGGTTTTCCAGCGAGCGGCCATTAAAGCTCAAAATCCAATCGGATTTTTTAATGTCGACCTTGTCACCCAGCCCAGGTGTTTCACGGTGGCCTAGGGCGCGAACACCGGCAATCGAGCCGTCCGCATTAACGCCTACGATCAGCTCAATTTCTCCGGTGTAACCGTCCGGGGCCACAGCCGGAATGATAACTGCGACAACTTCACCCTGACTGCGTGCCACATATACACGCTTTTCTTCGCTCAGGCCCAGCCCTTGGGTTGCGGGGCCCACGGCGATGGTGTCGTCCAGCATGGAATTGTCGTGGCGGTCTCGAGGAATAATTTGTAACAAGGCTTTTTCTTCCGCCAGGCGTTTCTGTTCCGTGATCTGTTCTTTGGTGGCCTGGTAAGTGCCCGCAATAAGCAGCGTAGTGGTGACTGCAAAAAGTGCTAGCAGAAAACTATTACGTGTAATCGACTGTCCCAACATTAGTCGTTCCCCCCATCTTTTCGCTGGCCGTGCCCATAAGTACGTGGCTGCGTGTAGTGGTCGATAAACGGTGCAGCAAAATTCATGATTAGAACTGCGAAGGCCACTGCGTCAGGATAATTACCTTCGGTGCGGATAATGTAAATCAGTACACCAATCATGGCGCCGTAAATCATTCGACCTCTAATAGACACTGCAGAGGTGACCGGGTCGGTGACGATAAAGAATGCGCCAAACATCGTGGCACCACTGAGCAAATGAAATAGCGGTGAGCCGCCACTAGCAGAGCTGCCGCCATCGTAGAAAATACCTGCCATAAGGGCGAGTGCGGCCAGCATGGACACGGGTGCATGCCAGGTGAAAACACGCTGGTAGAGGAGCCAGAGGCCGCCCGCTAAAAAGGCCACGTTGGCCCATTCCCAACCAATCCCAGCCCAGCGTCCGAACACAGGGCTTTGAACCCAGACGTCTTCTACCAGCAAGCTGGTATTTTGTTTCATTACATCCAGCGGCGTGGCCATGGTAATACCGTCAAAGGATGCGGGAATAAAACAGGCTTGCAGGGCCTCAAGGAAGCCGGGGAATTCGCCTACGCCCCGCGGGGGTGCCCACGCGGTCATTTGTACGGGAAAAGAGATCAACAAGATGACGTAGCCAGCCATTGCCGGGTTGAAGGGGTTGTAGCCCAGGCCACCGTAAAGATGTTTGCCCAGCAGGATCGCACTGGCGATGCCGATCGCGATTAGCCACCACGGCGCGTAGGGTGGCAATGCGATGCACAACAAAAAGGCTGTTACCAGCGCGCTGCAGTCTTTCAGATAAAAGCCTAGAGGTCTGCCGCGCAGTTTGAGTGCGAGCGCTTCGCACAGCACAGCGACGGTACAGCCCCACAGGAGGTTGACCAGTGTTCCGAAACCAAAAAAGTGAGTGAGGACGATAATACCGGGAACAGTGGCCAGCAGTACGTTCTGCATAACCCGCGCAGTGTTATTGGGGCCATGTGCATGCGGTGAAGTGATGCGTAGCAAGGCCATGTCAGACACCCTCCGCTTCATTGAGCTGGCTTTGCGCGTCACTCACTTTATCTTGTAAGCGTACAACTGTCGCTTCCATAGCCTCTACAATTTTAGCATCATCGCCGTTGTCCCGGCTCTCGATCAACTTTGCCTGGGACTTTTCCAAGCGCTGTTGCAGTTTTTGAAGATCGGCTCGCGCTTTCTCGCTAGGGCTAAGTGCGCTCTCGGCGACACGTGCTGCCATGGCTTTTTCAATAGCGTGTTGAGCTGCATCGCCAGCGGGTTTTGGAGTTTCCGCAGGAGCGGTATTGGCCTGCTGATAGTCTTCCAGTGCTTTTTCAGCGGCGGTCAATTTAGAGCTGGTTTTATCAACACCGGTTTGCAGGGCGTCGACAAGATCACTGCCCTCTACTTTCGCTTCATCGAGTTTTGTCTGTGCGGTGTCTAGTCGCTTGCGCGTACTGACAACTGCTTTCTCAAGTTTCTCCAGCTCGTTGGGTTCACCGCTGCCGCCGCTTTGCTGTTCGGCCTTCTTGGCCTTGGCGCGATCGATGGCTGCTTGTATTGGGTCTTCTTCGCCACCGCTGCCGGCTGACTGCAAGGCGCGCTGCTCTGCGGCTTTTTTGCGGGCTGCACGTTTGGCTTCTTTTTCGGCATCTTCGAGCTCAAGACGCTCCTGTCTCGCTTCGAAACGAATACGGGATGCCTCGGCTTTTTCGTGATCTTTGCGCAGGTGTAATATTTCGGCCTTGGACGCTCGATAGTACTGCACCAGAGGGATATTACTGGGGCAAACGTAGGAGCAGGCACCGCACTCAATGCAGTCGAATAGATTGTGCTGCTCCAGTTTTTCGAATTCCTTACCCTGAGCGAACCAGAACATCTGTTGTGGCAACAGGCTCGCTGGGCAGGCTTGGGCACACATGCCGCAGCGTATGCAGGCTTGCGCCGGCGGGGGTGTGGGCAGCTCAGATTCTGTGGGTGCCAATAGGCAGTTGGTGGTTTTCACGATGGGCACATCAGCATCGGGTACAGCGAAGCCCATCATGGGCCCACCCATAATTAAGCGAGTGCTTTTACCGCCTTGATAACCTGCCTTTTCCAGCAGGTAAGCCATTGGTGTTCCCAGTAAGGTCTCGAAATTCTGCGGCTCCTGCACACCTTCGCCTGTCACAGTAGTGATTCTGGAGATCAGCGGCTCGCCGTGAACGACGGCATGATAAATGGCAACGGCGCTTCCCAGATTTTGGCAGACCACGCCGACATCGGAGGGGAGGCCGCCGCTGGGGACCTGTTTGCCGGTGAGGATTTCGATGAGCTGCTTCTCGCCGCCAGAGGGATACTTGGTGGGGAACTCTACGATTTCTATATCTGTTCCTGCTGCCGCGGCGCGCAATGCGGCCAGTCCCTCAGGCTTGTTGTCTTCTACACCTATGAGCGTTTCCTGCGGCCCGATCAGGTGTGTGAGAATTTTCGCGCCCTCAATAATATCAGCCGCTTTTTCCTGCATGAGGATAGCGTCCGCGGTGATATAGGGCTCGCACTCGGTACCATTGATAATCAAAGTTTCAATGTGTGTGCCTTCTCTGACGGAGAGCTTCACCACGGCGGGAAATCCGGCGCCGCCCATTCCAGCGATACCGGCATTGCGGATTACATCGAGTAGTTCGCTTTTTTGAAGCGTTTGATAGTCGGCAACACCAGTGTGTTCAATCCATTCATCTTCACCGTCTGGAGTGATGACAATGCAAGGTGCGTGGTGACCGGAGATATGGGCGATGAGACGATCTTCTATTGCGGCTACCGTTCCTGAGGTGGGAGCGTGTACCGGTACACTGACAAATCCTGCAGCGGCAGCAATCATCTGCCCCTTGAGGACGCGTTCTCCGGTGACAACAATGGGTTTAGCAGGCGCGCCAATATGCTGAGACAAAGGAAGAACCAGCTCCTGGGGAATACCAGCTTGCGCGATGGGCGTTTGTAAAGACTGATGTTTGTTTTCCGGTGGATGAATGCCGCCGTGAAAATCGAAGGTCTTCCTCATGCTGCTCTGTCCCCGGATTCTTCTGGGAGAGCTGTATCGGTGGCGATAATATCAACCTGACGACTGACGGGATCAGGCAGCTGCCAATGCCATGTTTGCAGGCTTTCTTCTTCGTACAGCATGTCGATGCAGTCGACAGGACAAGGCTCGACACACAGGTCGCAGCCGGTACATTCGCTGACGATTACAGTATGCATCAGTTTTGCCGCCCCCAAAATGGCGTCAACCGGACACGCCTGAATACATTTGGTGCAGCCTATACATTCGTCTTCGCGGATAAAGGCGACAGCGACAGTGGGTTTTTCTTCACCGTGTTCTTCGTCCAGAGGCATTGGCTCAACGTCCAGCAGATCAGCCAGCGCCTGAATGCCCGCTTCGCCGCCTGGTGGGCATTTGTTGATATCTTCGCCGTCGGCAATTGCTTCTGCGTAAGGTTTACATCCGGGATAGCCGCATTGGCCGCACTGGGTCTGAGGCAGGATGTCATTAATTTGGTCGGCAATCGGATTGCCTTCGGTCTTGAACTGAACTGCCGCAAAACCGAGTAGGCCACCAAATACAGCGCCCATCGCAACCAGGGCGACCACGGCGGCTATCAGCGGATACTGTGTTAGAAGTTCAATCATGTTTGATCACACCAGCCCGGCAAAACCCATGAACGCCAGGGACATTAGGCCAGCGGTAATCATGCCAATGGCAGCCCCTTTGAAGGGCGCTGGCACATCCGCCACATTCAGGCGTTCTCGCATGGCAGCAAACAGTACTAATACAAGGGAGAAGCCCAGCGCTGCGCCAAATCCATAAAACAGCGACTGCAGAAAGTTGTGATCTTTATTAAGGTTGAGCAGCGCTACGCCCAGTACCGCACAGTTGGTTGTGATTAGAGGCAAGTAAACCCCAAGAACACGATGTAACAGTGGGCTGGTTTTGCGCACAACCATCTCTGTGAATTGCACCACCACGGCGATAACCAAAATAAACGCGATAGTTTTGAGGTAGCCAAGGCCCAGAGGCTGCAGGATGAAGTTGTAGGTGAGGTTGCTGCAGGCAGAGGCGAGCGTTAGCACGAATGTTGTTGCCATGGACATGCCCATGGCGGTTTCGAGTTTATTGGACACACCCATGAACGGGCACAGTCCCAGGAACTGCACCAGTACAAAATTGTTAACCAGAATCGCTCCGATCAACAGGATGGAATAATCTGCCAGCATGGTATTTCTCTGTGTCGCCCGTGCCCGTTTTGCTTTTACCTACGGTTGGCGCGGCAACATTGCTTCTTATGAGGGAGGTTATTCTAACGTTTTCAGCGGCTTAAGACAGTATGAATTTGCAAACTAATACCCATTAGTCTGCCTTGCAGCCGGGCTTATTTGACCTGCATACCCGGTTGCGCACCCGCATGTGGCTCCAACAGGTAGATTTCTTCCCCACCAGGGCCTGCCGCCAGTACCATCCCCTCAGAAACGCCAAAGCGCATCTTGCGGGGCGCCAGATTAGCCACCATCACGGTGAGCTTGCCCACCAGGTCTTCCGGCTGGTAGGCAGATTTGATGCCCGCAAAGACCTGCCGGGTAGTATCGTCACCGAGACTGAGCGTTAGCTGTAAGAGTTTGTCGGCACCTTTGACATGCTCAGCAGCGACGATTTCGACCACTCTGAGGTCGATTTTGGCAAAGTCCTCGAAGCCTATGACATCACTGGAGTCTTCGACTGCAGCAGTCTTAGCTGGGGCGCTGCTTGCTGCAGCACTGTCGGCTGGCGCAATTGCAGAGGCTTCTTTACTAGCTTCAACCATAGCTTCTACCTGTTTCAGCTCAATGCGCGTGATCAGCGGTTTGAACTTGGCCAACTGATGGCCACACAGGGGCCCTTTCAGCGCGGTCCAGTCAAGAGAATGCTGCAGGAACGCTTCGGATTTTTCGGCCATTGCTGGCAATACCGGCTTCAGATAGGTCATCAGGACCCGAAAAAGGTTGATGCCAACGCTGCAGGCGTCGTGGACTTCCTGCTCGGAGCCATCTTGCTTGGCTAATACCCAGGGCTTCTTTTCGTCAATGTATTGATTGGCCTGATCTGCGAGATTGATGATTTCGCGCATCGCTTTGTTGAACTCCCGCTGCTCGTAAAGTGCGGCAATGTCGTCGCCCTTGGCTATAAAGGCGTCTACCAGGGCCTGCTCAGAGCAGATATCTGCCAGTGTGTTGTCGTAGCCCTTGCGTAAAAAGCCTGAGCAGCGGCTGGCGATGTTGACGACCTTGCCAACTACGTCTGAGTTTACCCGTTGCACAAAATCTTCCAGATTCAGGTCGATATCATCGATAGAGGCATTTAGTTTCGCGGCAAAGTAGTAGCGCAGGTATTCCGCATCGAGATGCTCAAGGTAGGTGCCGGCGTTAATGAATGTTCCGCGGCTCTTCGACATCTTGGTCCCGTTCACCGTTAGAAAGCCGTGAGCATAGATGGCGGTAGGCGCGCGAAGGTTTGCCGAGTCGAGCATTGCCGGCCAGAACAGACCATGAAAATTGATAATGTCCTTGCCGATGAAGTGATACAGCTCGGTATCTGTGCCGCGCTGCCAGTAAGCGTCGAAGTCTTCTCCGGTGCGGTCACAATAATTTTGGAAGCTGGCAATGTAACCAATAGGTGCGTCCAGCCAGACATAAAAGAACTTGCCCGGCTCGCCTGGTATTTCAAAACCGAAGTAGGGGGCATCGCGGCTGATGTCCCATTCTTGCAATCCTGCCTCAGTCCACTCGCGTAATTTGTTGGCTACTTGAACTTGCAGTGTGTTTGAATCCAGCCATGTTTTTAGCATTGCTTCAAATTCGGGCAGCTTGAAAAAGAAGTGGGTGGACTCCTTCTCTATGGGGGTGGCACCCGAAATGGCGGACAACGGGTCTATCAATTCGGTGGGGGTGTAAGTGGCACCACAGGCTTCGCAGTTGTCGCCGTATTGATCTTCTGTCTTGCAGCGTGGGCAGGTGCCCTTGATAAAGCGATCAGCCAGAAACAGCTGTTTTTCCGGGTCAAAAGCTTGCGTGATGGTGCGCGACGCAATGTGGTTGTTTTCCTGCAGGCGCTGGTAGATCGTCTCGCACCATTGCTTGTTTTCTGGCGAGTGGGTGCTGTAGAAGTTATCGAAACCGATCAGGAAGCCGGCGCTGTCGCGCTGGTGCTCCTCTTTAATGGTGTCGATTTGTTGCTCGGGTGTGATGCCCAGTTTCTCAGCGGTCAGCATGATTGCCGTGCCGTGCGCGTCGTCAGCACAGATATACAGACAGTGGTGTCCGCGGGACTTTTGAAAACGGACCCAAATGTCAGTCTGGACCTGCTCCAACAGGTGCCCAAGGTGCAGTGACCCATTGGCATAGGGCAGTGCGCTGGTGACCAGGATTTTGCGAGGAACGGTTGTGGCCATTGTCATTTAAGGTCTGGGAAAAAGGGCCGCTACTATAGCGTTTTTATGTGCCGTTTTCATCCGTTACGGCCGCTTATACCCCCCTTTTCGTTTGGGACGTACAGCATTGTTGAATGGCGGGGGAGTCCCTATACTAGCGGCCCCGGAATGAGACGCTCTGTCCCATCGGCACCTTTTAAATCGATAAACGGTAGGTCATGAATCAAATTAAACACATCGTAGCCGTTGCCTCTGGCAAAGGCGGCGTAGGCAAATCAACTACAGCGGTCAATTTGGCGCTGGCGCTCAAGTCTTTGGGTGCGCAGGTCGGCTTACTGGACGCGGACATTTACGGCCCAAGTCAGCAGATGATGCTTGGGATAGCGGCGGGCGTACGCCCCGAGCAGCAGGGCGGGGAGTTTTTGCATCCTGTGCTAGCCCATGGCTTGAAGACCATGTCTATGGGTTATCTGGTCAACGACCGCACCCCCATGGTGTGGCGTGGTCCTATGGCAGGTGGCGCATTGACACAAATGCTGCAACAAACGCTTTGGGGCGAGCTGGATTATCTGATTATTGATATGCCGCCTGGCACGGGGGATATCCAGCTGACATTGTCGCAAAAAGCCAAGGTGGCCGGCGCCGTCATCGTTACTACACCTCAGGATATCGCCCTGCTCGATGCTCAAAAAGGCATTGAAATGTTTCGTAAGGTAGATGTGCCTGTGCTGGGTATTGTCGAGAATATGTCAGTGCACATTTGCAGCGAGTGCGGCCACGCGGAACACATTTTCGGTGAGAAAGGAGGCGTGCGTATTGCCCAAGAGTATGGCGTACCGTTGCTGGCTAGCCTGCCGCTGTCGCTGTCCATACGCGAGCAGACCGATGCAGGTACACCAACCATGGTAGCGGACCCTGATTCCGCAGGCGCTTTGGCCTATATGGAAGCTGCCAAGGCGGTTAAAGAGGCCCTGGCTGGCAGTGGTGATTCTGTGGTGCGTCAGTTCCCCGATATCAAGATTTCAGACGACTAATTTAAAGGCCCGCTGCGAAACAGTGAGTCAAAACCGAGATACAGGTGACTAGCGCGTGAGTATAAAAGCAGACAAATGGATTCGAAAAATGGCGGCTGAAGAGGGCATGATCGAGCCGTTTGAGCCGGGCCAGGTTCGTTCCAATGGTGGCGAGCGACTGATTTCATACGGCACTTCAAGCTATGGCTACGACGTAAGATGTTCCCGCGAGTTCAAGGTGTTCACCAACATCAATTCCGCTACTGTCGACCCCAAAGCCTTTGATGAAGGTAGTTTTGTTGATGTTGTAAGTGACGTTTGCGTCATTCCCCCCAACTCTTTTGCACTTGCCAGTACAGTCGAGTACTTCCGCATTCCACGCAATGTATTGACTATTTGCCTGGGAAAATCTACCTACGCACGCTGTGGCATCATCGTAAATGTGACGCCGCTGGAGCCTGAGTGGGAAGGGCATGTGACTCTGGAGTTTTCCAATACCACTACGCTGCCGGCAAAGATCTATGCCAATGAAGGCGTCGCACAGATGCTGTTTTTTGAGTCAGATGAAGTGTGTGAAGTGAGCTACAAGGATCGCGGTGGCAAGTATCAGGGGCAGCGGGGAGTTACGCTTCCAAAGGCCTAATCAGGCCTGCCTTTCACCCCAGTAATTGCTCAGCCGAGATCACTGCTGTATTGAATACCGCTGGTGGGAATCGGCTCTCCATCCATAGTCGCTCCAGACGCCATTAAACGAAGACGTTCCTCGATAAACCAACGCGCAGCCAGGGGGTATATAACATGTTCCTTGAGCATGACTCTGTGGGCTAGTGTTGCGGCGGTATCCCCTGTCAGGATGGGTAAGCGCGCTTGCAGAATGGGCGGCCCGCCATCCAGTTCCTGAGTGACAAAGTGCACCGTCACCCCGGCCTCTGAATCGCCGGCATCCAGCGCGCGCTGATGTGTGTGAAGCCCGGGATATTTTGGCAGTAAAGAGGGGTGGATGTTCAGTAGCCGCCCCAAAAAGGGAACGATGAATACGGGTGTCAGAATTCGCATGAAGCCTGCGAGAATTATAAGGTCCACGTTGTGTGCATGCAGTTGATCTACGAGTGCCTGATCAAAGGCTTCACGGGAGTCGAAATTGCGATGATCTACACAGCAGGTAGTGATGCCCGCATCTTTAGCGAGCTGCAATCCGGGTGCGTCAGGTTTGTTACTGATGACAACGCTGATCTGGGCAGGCAGGTTGCTGTTTGCACAGGCATCGATAAAAGCCTGCATATTGGACCCGCGGCCCGAGATCAGGATGCCCAGGCGTGGCAGACCCTGCTGGCTCACGGCAATAGTTCTACGCTGTTATCCCCGGCGGCGATGCGGCCGATTTCCCAGGCTGTGTGGCCGCTGGCAGCCAGTAGTGTAAGGGACTTGGCTAGGTCTTCGGGCGCTACGCACAGCACCATGCCAACGCCACAGTTGAAGGTACGGTACATTTCGTTGGTTTCTACATTGCCGCTGGCTTGCAGCCACTGAAACACTTCCGGCCACTGCCAGCTGCTGGTTTCTATGCGTGCGTTACAGTCATCCGGTAAAACCCTGGGCAAGTTTTCCAGTAAGCCACCGCCGGTAATATGCGACAGGGCTTTAACCTTCACTTCCTCAAACAGTGCCAGCAGTGCCTTGACATAAATCGTCGTTGGCGCGAGCAGGATTTCCCCCAGCGTACTGTCACCCATAGCCTGCTGCAGATCAGCATTGCTATGCTCGAGAATTTTGCGGATTAGAGAGTAGCCATTGGAGTGCGGGCCGCTTGAGGCGATGCCGATGAGGGCGTCGCCCTGGGCAACACTTTTGCCGTCTATGATGTCTTCTTTTTCCACCACTCCAACGCAAAAACCTGCCAGATCGTAGTCTTCGCCTTCGTACATGCCGGGCATTTCTGCCGTCTCTCCCCCCACCAGAGCGCAACCGGCTAACTCACAACCTGCTCCAATGCCAGTGACTACGTCCGCAGCGGTATCGACGTTAAGGGAGCCGGTGGCGTAGTAGTCGAGGAAAAACAATGGCTCTGCACCGGCCACGATAAGATCATTTACACACATTGCCACCAGATCGATACCTATGGTGTCGTGGATTCCCATGTCCATCGCCACCCGCAGTTTGGTCCCTACTCCGTCGGTGCCGGATACCAGCACCGGCTGACGGTATCCTGCCGGGATTTCACACAGCGCGCCGAAGCCTCCAAGCCCGCCTAGAACTTCGGGGCGAGTGGTGCGAGAAGACACCCCTTTGATCCGTTCTATCAATGCATTACCAGCATCGATGTTGACTCCCGCATCCTTGTAGCTCAGTGCGGTTTTGCTCTTGTCATTGCTCATTTGTGCGAATCCGGTGAGGTGTTTTCGGGTAGTGTCTGAAGGGCAGGTATTTTAGCCTGCCTGTTGTGTCAGCGCACTCATGTTTTGCTTTTTTCAGGTGTGATTGACGACGTCTTACTTGTTGGAGGAGTGTTGCGGCTGCAGTCAGGGGACAATGCAGTTACAAAGCTCCTGCGTTGACGAAGAAAATGTGCTGCAACGGGCGCCAGGTTTGATGTGCTAACCGTGCCACCATCGCAGTGAGTGCTGCTACAATGCGCGCACTGTTGGCCGCCATCTGGAAATTGGAGGAAAGATGGGTGTGAAACGAATATTATTGGCCCGCCTGGGTATGTTGCTTCTGTTGGTTTCGGGAGCTCCGCAGGCGGACATCGTCTCTGATCTGCACTCAGCGCAAGTGCCGGTTGCCGAGCAGAGCTCCCGCGCCCTCGCAACGGGTGCGGGCCGGGCTCTGGCGCAGGTGCTGGTTAAGGTTTCCGGGTCTTTTGAGTTACTGGAAAACTCAGCTGTTCAGGACCAGCTGAAAAATGCCCGCGGTCAGGTTCAGCAGTATGCCTATCTTCGAGATGCCAATGGTATCGAGGGTCTCTCTGCCCGGTTTGAATTTGATAGTGGCTACATTACGCAGCTGGTAGCGAGTGCGGGTGCCCCTCTATGGACGGCCAATCGGCCGCTAGTATTGGCTTGGGTTGTTCTGGAATCCCCCGAAGGACGGCAGTTTGTTAGTTGGGAAGCCACACCGGAGAGGGCCCAGGCCCTCACGCTGGCGTTCTCTCGCCGCGGTGTGCCGGTCCAGTTGCCTCTGTTTGATCTGGCTGACACCGCAGTGAGTGTCGATGATGTGTGGCTAAGGGATGCCACTATCATGCAGGCCGCATCTGCCCGATATGATGTGGAAAATATTGCCGTAGGCCGAATGACCTTGCTCAGCAATGATGCCCTTATAGGCGACTGGACTTACTTTTATCTGGATGAACGCAGTGATAGAGCGGTCAATGCCTCCAATACCGAGGGTTTCATGGAGGAGGGAGTGGGCCTGGTGGCGCAGAAAATGGCGGCTCGATATGCCGTGGCGGCTACAGGGGAATCTGCCGGCAATGTTCGTATGTCTGTTGCCGGAGTTTATAGCTACGCAGATTATGCTGGCATCGTGAACTGGCTGCAGAGTCTGGAGCTGATCGAGTACGCCAACGTGGAGCGGATTTTTCAGGATCGAATTGATTTGCGTCTGCAGGCGAATGCGGATGCGGCGCAGCTGGCTGCCATAATCGAACTGAATAGCCGCCTGCAGCGTGTCGAAAATGGGCAATTTCCCACGCAATTGAGCTATCAATGGCTGAACTAGACTCCAGCGGCGCGCCAGTGTTGGCTCAATTACCGCTTGAAGTGCGTTTGCGTGACGACGCAACGCTCGGTAACTTCCTTCCTCTTACTGCACAGAAACCTCTCATGCAAGCCCTGAAGGGGCAGTTGGAAAGCTCGGGAGAGCCTGTTATTTACCTGCACGGGCCCTCTGGATGTGGAAAATCTCACCTGCTGCAGGCCAGTTGCCAGCTGTCCACTGCGCAAACCCTCTACCTTCCTCTGCAAGACCTACGAGAATACCCCGCTGCGGAGGTGTTACAGGGCGCTGAAAACGCTGATCGAGTCTGCCTGGATGACTTACAGGCGGTTTTGGGAGACCCGGATTGGGAGCTGGCCCTGTTTAAGTTTTACAACACGGCGAGGGAGCAAAACTGCAAATTGCTGGTGGCCGCAGATGCCGCGCCGCGCTTATTGTCGCTGGGCTTGGAGGATTTACGTTCGCGGTTGTCCTGGGGGGTCGTCTTCCAGTTAGCCAGAGTCGATGATCAGGAGAAAGCGGCGATTTTACAATTTCGGGCAGACCGGCGGGGCATGAGCTTGTCACCCGAGGCCGCTAGCTATATTGTGAGCCGCGCTCCTCGAGGCATGGATCAACTGCTGCTGCTGCTGGACCATCTGGATCAGGCATCTCTGGCACAACAGCGTGCCCTGTCTATTCCTTTTGTTAAAGGCGCGTTGGGTTGGTGAGTTTAGGATTAGGCTGGAATGGGAAATTTCCCTTAAATTCAGTATAAGTGGCCTTCAATTGAATGGTATCATTTCGCGGTAACCGCAAATTACGTATGGAGAATTACAAGAATGAAAAAGCATCTAATCGCGGCCACCGCCGCAGCATCCATTGCACTAGCAGGGCTTACAGCACCAGCTTCTGCAGAAGTTCCCATCACAATCAATGCCGGTGTCGGCTATTGGTTCTTTGACCATGAAGTGCAGGGCATGCAGCCAGATGACACAGGTACCCCCTTTGTCGGCCTGGAATATGCAATTGATGACAACTGGGCAGCTGAAATCCTGTTTGCAGATGATTCGACCGATTTTGAAGGTGGTGGTCCGAATGCGGATGTCACTACTTGGCAGTTGGGAATGCTGTATTACGGTGGCAGCTACATCGGTGAAGCCGGTCGCGTTCGCCCTTATCTGGCCTTCGGTGCCGGTGAAATCGATATTGACGCCGGTACTTTTGATACCGTTGAGACAACAGTTAATGCTGGCGCCGGCATACGCTGGATGCTGAGCGAACGTGTTGGTGTACGTCTTGAAACTCGCGCCATCCACAGTGTCGATGAAAGCGATACTGATCTGCTGGTGTCAGCGGGCCTTAACTTCTGGCTCGGTAAGATTGCGCCAGACGCGCCGCCTGCTCCATTGGATACAGATGGCGACGGTGTAACTGACGACAAAGATCTTTGTCCTGGAACACCTGCCGGAACACGTGTAGATGCGACAGGTTGTCCTTTAGCCGTGGCACAGGTTGCCTCTATCAAGCTAATGGTTAACTTCGGCTTTGACTCCACTAAAGTTGAGGAGCGCTATTTTGCTGATCTGAGCGAGCTGGCTGAATTCCTCAAGCGTTTCTCAGACGTACAGGTTGATGTTGAAGGCCACACAGATTCTGCTGGTGCTGCCGATTACAACCAGAGTCTGTCACAGCGTCGCTCACAGGCTGTCGTCGATCTACTGGTTAACCAGTACGGTATCGAGGCATCGCGTCTGGAAGCGAAAGGTTATGGCGAATCACAGCCAGTAGCTAGCAATGACACTGATGAAGGTCGCGCAGAGAACCGCCGTGTAATGGCTACTCTGGAAGTAGAATACGCAGAGTAATCCTGAGTTAGTCCAGCTGGAAGCTATCTGCATCCAGCTGGCAGGGAAAAGCCTGCCTATAAGTTTGTAGAGCGGCGCCGTTCAGGGTTACCTGAGCGGCGCCGCTTTCGTTTAGGGCATCCAATAACAGTTCACCATCCGCTGCAATCGCCAGGCTATCACCGCTGTAAGTCAGCCCTTTTGCGTCTGTGCCGATACGGTTCACCCCAACTACACAAGCCAGGTTTTCAATCGCTCTGGCCATGAGTAGCTGACGCCAGTGCATGCGGCGTTTCTCTGGCCAATTGGCCACGTATAGCATCAAGTCGTAATCATCCTGATTGCGGCTGAAAACGGGAAAGCGTAAGTCGTAGCACACCTGCAGATTAATTCGCCAGCCACGCCATGGAACGATCACGCGCTGGGAGCCCGGTTGATAGCGTTTGTCTTCGCCGGCCATTCGAAATAGGTGGCGCTTGTCGTATTTGGTCACCTCATCGGGGGTGGCAAAGAGCATGCGGTTGTACACTCTGTCGCCATCGCCGTCCTTGACTGCAATGCTGCCAGTGATGGCGCAGTCTAGCTTTTGTGCCAGCGCCTGCATCCACTGCTCGGTGGCGCCGCCAGGGCCTTCAGCATTGGCAAGGGCATTCATAGAGAAGCCAGTAGTAAACATTTCAGGCAGCACGATGAGGTCGGTAGGGCCCTTAATGGTCTCTATCAATTCGCTAAATTGTTGACGGTTGTCCTGTGCCTGTTCCCAGGCCAGTTCGCACTGAATCATGTTGACGACTAAATTCCGCACAGTACTTTTGCCGCTTTGATAAGGGCTTTATCGCTCTTGGCAAAACAAAAGCGCAGGTAGTGTTGCTCTGGCGGTTCCTTGTAAAACACGGAAATGGGAATGGAGGCGATGCCTTGCTGACGGGTCCATTCAATTGCCAATTCTTCATCGTGCACTTTGTTAATTTCACTGTAGTCCAACAATTGAAAGTAAGTGCCGGAGCTGGGGGTGAGGGTGAAACGTGAGCCCTCAAGCGCCTTACAAAATACATCGCGTTTGTGCTGATAGAACGCAGCCAGCGATGCAGGGTATTCGGGCTCTGCCTGCATAAAATCTGCTAGCGCCATTTGTATCGGTGTAACCGCAACGAAACAAACGTACTGATGCACCTTGCGTAGTTCGCGGGTCAGCTCCGGTGGTGCAATACAGTAGCCCGTTTTCCAACCCGTGACGCTGAAGGTTTTGCCGAAGGAAAACAGCGCGAAGCTGCGACTGCGCAGAGCGGGGTATTGCAACACGCTGTGATGGCTTTTCCCGTCAAAGATAAGGTGTTCATACACTTCGTCACTGACCACTAGAAGGTCGTTTTTTTCCGCTAAAGCTTGCAGCTGCAGCAGGTCGCTTTCGCCCAGCGAGCTACCTGTTGGGTTGTGCGGGGAGTTGATTATAATCATGCGAGTGCGGGGGGTTATGCTGTCAGATACCCGCTGCCAGTCGATACCGAAGCTGCCCTGCAGCAGCGGAATATGAACGGCGCGGCCACCTGCCAGTTCGATGGAGGGTTCGTAACTGTCGTAGCAGGGGTCGAAAACAATGACTTCGTCGCCTGGGTTGACGCAGGCCATTACCGCACAAAAAATGCCTTCTGTTGCACCAGGTAGGACTGTGATCTCCTCGTCGGGATCGCAGCCCACGTTCCTATGCCGCAGCACCTGAGCCGATATCTGTTCCCTCAGCGCAAGCACGCCGGCCATCGGGGCGTATTGGTTGTGCCCGGCTTTAACATGGTCAGATAGCGCTTCCAGCAAGGCCTTCGGTGCAGCGAAGTCCGGAAAGCCCTGTGACAGGTTGAGCGCCTGGCATTCTTGCGCAAGCGCCGACATGCGCGTGAAGATGGTGGTGCCTACATGGGGTAGTTTACTGGTTATCATCGAGTGTCCCGGCCCCTGAAAATACAGTATGCCCCGGCTCCAGATGCAGATAGCGGCGCAAATAGTGAACGGCGATATAGAGTGGGCCAGTGTCAAGTAACGCTACGGTGGCCTTGAAAATATAGTTGCTGCCAACGAGCACCAGCAGTGCGTTGAAGGCCATATCGCCGCGCAAAAATGCTGCTCCAAAGGTAACAGAGATCACCATGACGGAATCCACCATCTGACTCATCAGCGTGCTGAAATTATTGCGTATCCACAAGTGTTTTCCCTTGGTGACACGCTTCCAGAAATGGAACAGCTGCACGTCGCAGTATTGCGCAGCAATATAGGCGAGCATTGAGGCAAACACCGCACCTGAGGTAGTGGCATAGATGAGTTGATAGAGCCCAACGCTATTTTCAACTATCTCACCATTGGGCAGCGCTACCGGCGCGGCCAGCTGCAGTATCTGCCAGGGTGGCATGCTTTCAGGAGGTACTGCCGGAATGGCATTGCCTAAGGTCAGTACCAATAGAATGAATATATTGAGACACAGCCCCACGGTCACTAAAAAATTGGCGCGGGCTTTGCCGTACAGCTCACAGATCAAGTCGGTACACAAAAACGTCAGTGGGTAGGGCAGCACGCCCACTGCCAAAGCCATAGGGCCCAGTTGTACGAATCGCGTTATGCCAATGACATTGAGCAGCGTCATGGCGCACAAAAATGTCGCCGCCAGTACCAGGAAGGTCCGTTCGCGGCGCTCAGTGAGTACCTCGACAGCGATCACTCTCTAACTCTCCTTTTGTCCGAGATTGGCATGCAACACGGCGCCGTTAATAACCGGGTTGTGGTGTGCCCATAGTACAAATTCGGCGATCTCCTCGGGCTCAATCAATCGATTGAAGCTGTTCATTCGGGCAATGGCCGCTTCCGCAGCTGGGTCTTGCCCTAAGTGTGTGCGCAACATTTCAGTGTCGGTAAAACCAGGGCAGATCATAGCGGTGTGTATTCCACTGCCCATGAGATCCTGACAACTGGCGCGCATCATACCCAGCTGCGCATGTTTGCTGATTACGTAGCTGAAGGATCCCGGCACTGCTTTTTCCGAGAGAGTAGAGCCAATATAGAGCAGGCTGGATGTGCCTGGCATCTGTGGTAGCAGGTACTGGTTGAGGGAGTTAATGGCGATAACATTGGTTTCCATCACCGCCCGGAGGCTGGCGCTGTAGCAATCACTGACGCTGTCTTTCTGCATCTGGGCAGCATTGTGGACAAGTGCGACCTCAACGCAATCCGCGATGGCATTCTCCAGAGTGTTACAGGCTGCAGTGATCGAGCTGTCGTCGGTGAGATCACACCGCAAGCTGGTTACGCCCTCCACCGGACACTCTCGTCTGGCGAGATTGAAAACAGCGAAGCCCGCATCTAGAAAGGCTTTGGCAGTGGCGCTGCCAATACCAACGCTGGCCCCTGTGATGATTGCTGCTTTCATGCGCTAATCCTTTGTCTTTAAAACGGGTCTTGTTAGTCTTTCTGGCCAATCAGTCCAAGCAATGGGGGCGGGTATTTGGTTACCCCCAGAAGGCTCCGTGATTTTGGCGGTGACGTCAAGTTGTGGCTCCGTTAAACTGCCTGCATGGAACAACTAACTACGCTTTACATTGACAAAGAAAGCCATAAGTTCTCGGCGGCCCATTACACGATATTTTCGGCCACGGAACGGGAGCGCCTGCACGGGCACAACTATTCCGTGTCGGCACGCATTGTGGCCCCCATGGGCGATAACGGCTTCTCCGCTGACTACAACGTGTACAAGTCCGCTATTGCTGCGCAGTGCGAGGCGTTGGACGAGTACCTGCTACTCGCTGGAGAGTCCCCGTATCAGGAGATCGCCGAGCAGGGTGCCTTTTATCAGGTGAAATATGCCGATCAGGAGATGCTGTTCCTGCGCAGTGACACCCTGATATTGCCCATACGCAACGCCACAGTAGAGGAGTTTTCTCGCTATCTTTTGCAGCGACTTGTAGAAAGTGCCGCCGGAGATGATTTGCGCGAGGTGGAGCTCTGTGTCGCCTCTGGCCCCGGGCAGAAGGGCTGTGCCACTTGGACTAAACCCTGATCAGGC
Organism: Halioglobus sp.; assembly: GCA_047611225.1. Taxonomy (GTDB): domain Bacteria; phylum Pseudomonadota; class Gammaproteobacteria; order Pseudomonadales; family Halieaceae; genus Marimicrobium. The sequence goes on along the minus strand of JBLFWP010000001.1, from coordinate 286,712 downwards.
CCAAGTACCCCATTAGCGCTACAGCAACCGCTCGCCTTTCTTAGGGCTTGTGTTAGGCTTTTCAACATAGAAATATTAGCGGCCGTGGATTGTTGTACGGCCGTGATCAGTCTCATCATAAATAAGGCTATGCCAACATGAGGATAGAGCAATGAGTATGAGTAAGAAGTTGGGTGCAGAATTTATAGGAACATTTTGGCTCGTACTGGGTGGCTGTGGTAGCGCCGTGTTGGCGGCGGCCTTTCCCGATGTAGGTATTGGGCTGCTGGGCGTTTCCCTCGCGTTTGGCCTCACCGTCCTGACCATGGCCTTTGCCATTGGTCATATATCCGGATGCCATCTGAACCCGGCAGTATCGGTCGGTCTCGTTATTGGTGGGCGTTTTTCAGCCAGTGAGCTGGTTCCCTACGTGGTGGCGCAGGTGCTAGGTGGCCTGGCCGGTGCAACAATTCTGTATTTTATTGCCAGCGGCCAGGCCGGTTTCGAGACGGCAGGTTTTGCCTCCAACGGTTATGGGGAGCATTCTCCTGGCGGCTACAGTTTGGTTGCAGCACTGCTGACTGAGGTGGTGATGACCTTTATGTTCCTGATCATTATCCTGGGCGCAACAGATGGTCGAGCGCCTCCAGGTTTGGCCCCCATCGCCATTGGCCTTGGCTTGACCCTGATCCACCTGATCAGTATTCCGGTCACAAATACTTCAGTAAATCCCGCACGAAGTACCGGTGTTGCGGTCATAGAAGGTGGTTGGGCACTGTCACAGCTTTGGTTGTTCTGGGTTGCACCGATTGTTGGCGCCGCGCTGGCCGGAGTAACCTACAAGTGGCTGGGCAGCGAAGATTAAGTTAAACCTAAAACTGGAATAGGTACGGTAGTAATACAGTGAGCGAGGCAACTTCTTCCAGCAAAATGAGAGTCTATCAGGCGACAGCGTTATTCAGTGTGCTGTTCGCGTTGGTGGGTTTTTCCTACAACGTGTGGCGCATGCAGGCCAGTGAGCAAAACAGCAGTGTGCGTGATGCTTCTTTTGAAATGTTGTTACAGCTCGCTGAGCTGGAACAATTGGTTTACGCAGCTCACTACGATGGTGACACTTCTGCAGGGAACCCGCGCATGGGGTGGGTCAAAGTGGGGCTCGTTGTTGATTTGGCGGTAACGTCCTCAAAGGACGTGCAACAATCCGTTGCACAGTTACACAGTGCATGGGAGGCGAATTGGCAGGAGATGCCCACTGAGCGGGTAGCTGCTGACAAGGTGGTAGAGGCCATTGATGGTGCGCGATTGGCCGTACGAGAAGGTCTTATCAGCTTAGATTAGTCGGCTATTCCACTGTGTCTAAGCAGCGGCTCAATGGTCGGTTCCCGGCCTCTGAAAGCCACAAACAATTCCATGGGCTCTTTTGATCCTCCCGCCTCTAGAATTTCAGTGCGGAAGGATTGCCCGGTTGCTTCACTGAAAATCCCTTCCTCCTCAAAACGAGAAAAAGCATCCGCCGACAATACTTCGGCCCACTTGTAGCTGTAATAACCGGCCGCATAGCCCCCGGCAAAAATATGTCCGAAGGCATTTTGGAAGCGGTTGAAGTTAGGCGCAGGAACCACGGCTACCTGCTCGCGTACCTCATCCAGTAGTGCCTGTACCGACTTAACGGAGCCTGCGGGCCATTCCAGATGCAGGCGAAAATCGAACAGCGCAAACTCCAGCTGTCGCACCATTGCCATGGCGGACTGGAAGTTACGGGCAGCCAGCATCTTTTCCAGCAGCTCCTGAGGCAGAGCTTCCCCGGTTTCATGATGCCCTGAGATAAACGCCAATGCTTCTGGCTCCCAGCACCAGTTTTCAAGAAATTGACTGGGTAGTTCTACCGCATCCCATGCTACGCCATTGATGCCCGAGACCGCAGCTACCGACTGGTGAGTGAGCATGTGGTGCAGCCCATGCCCAAACTCGTGAAATAGTGTGGTGAGCTCCTGGTGTGTAAGCAGAGCTGGGGCATCGCCAACTGGCGCTGTAAAATTGCAGACCAGATAGGCCACTGGAATTTGTACATCACTGCCAGACTGACGCCGCACCCGACAATCACCCATCCAGGCGCCACCACGTTTTTTCGCTCTGGCATACAGGTCAAGATAAAAGCGGGCAATGATATCGCCATCCTGCATCAGTTCGAACAATTTTACGCTAGGGTCGTAGTTGTCGAACTGCTGGACCTCTCTGACTTCTATACCGTACAGGCGCCGCACCACTTCAAAGAGTCCTGGTAGTGCCCGGCTCACCGGGAGGTAGGGACGAATGTCTTCCTGTGATACCTCGTAGCGGCTCTGGCGCAGCTTTTCGCTGAAGTAACTGACATCCCAGGCTTCCAGCTGTGACAGGCCACTGTCTTCTTTGGCAAAGGCTGCCAGCTCTTGCCATTCCGTGCGCGCTTGATCTTGCGACTGCTGGGCCAACTGTTCCAGAAAGCCCAGAACACGTTCTGGGCTTTCTGCCATCTTTGTGGCGAGTGATAGCTCGGCGTAATTCTCAAATCCAAGTAACTGTGCCAGTTCTGTGCGCAGCGTGAGCACTTCATCGATTAGTTCTGAGTTGTTCCGCTGCCCTGCGTGGGGGCCCTGATCTGATGCACGGGTGCAGTTGGCAGTGTAAATCTCCTCGCGCAGTGACCTGTCATGACAATACGTTAGCACCGGGGAGTAGGAGGGAAACTCCAGATTGATTAGGTAGTCGTCCTCTCCAGTTTGTTCGTCAGCTAGTTCGGCAGCTTGTCGAGCACTGGCCAGTGCAGTCTCCGGCAGGCCGTCCAGTGCGTCGGCAGAAAGAACCTTCGACCAGGCATTGGTGGCATCCAATACGTTTTCAGAAAATTTGCTACCCAGATCAGATAGCCGCTCTCGCAATTCGCCATACTTGAGTTTCTGCGCCTCGGGTAAAGAAACGCCGGCCAAGCGAAAGTCCCGCAGGGCATTGTTGATCGATTTTTGCTGCGCGATACCCAGATCAGAAAATGAATCACTGTCGGCAATACTTTGATAGGCCTCGCATAAAGCGGCGTGTTGTCCCATCCAGGTGCTGTATTGCGATAACAACGGAAGGCAAGCGTTATAGGCCTCGCGCAAGTCGTCGCTGTTGCGGACACTGTTTAAGTGCGAGACCGGTGACCATGACTTGGCCAACTGGTCTTCGATATCCTCAATCGGCTGCAGGAGATTGTCCCAGGTGTAGTGATCAGTGCTCTGCAGGAGTTCGTCGACGCGCGCTTTATTACGCTCTATGAGTTGGGAAATGGCAGGTAGTACATGATCTGTTTCAATGCGGGAGAAGGGTGGTAGCGTATGTTGTTCCAACAGGGGATTTGACATGGGTGTGAAGGTCCGCCTTTTAATCAGAGAGTCGTGTTACCTAAAATGTTGTTACTAAAAATAGAGGTATTGAGGTAACCCGTGACGTGGTTAGTCTTGCGTTTTCTTTTTCGTCAGGGGAGCAAAACCGTCATTCGTTTTTGTTGCAGTCTCAGTGGACTTGTGAGGACGTTTACCGCGTGCTTTCTGATTGCGTTTGCGGCTTTTACTTTTGTCCATCGCCCGCTTGTCGGTCTTTTTCTTTGAGCCGGCGGCCTTGCCGGAAGATTTTTGCTTTTTGGGGCCGTTGTAGCGTGCTTTTAATCCGGGCAGAGTGCGTTTTTCGAATTCAACCGTGAGATAGCGCTGAATGCTGATCATCAGGTTCCACTCAGAGGCGTCAGCAAATGATACTGCCAGCCCCTTGGCACCAGCTCGACCGGTGCGGCCCGTGCGGTGCAAGTAGTCGTCGCCGCTGTGCGGCATATCATAGTTTACGACCAGATCAATACCTTTTACATCTAGTCCTCTGGCCGCCACGTCACTGGCGCAGACGATATCAACCTTGCCGTCATGGAACTGATGCATCACGTGGGTACGTTCTTCAGTGCTCATTTCGCCGTGCAGGCAGCCGCAGCGCAGTTTGTGGTGCTGCAAAAGTTTGGCCAGACGAACGGCGGTGGTGCGTTTGTTGCCAAATATCAATGCGCGAGTAAATCCGCCCTGTTGCATCAGCGCAGGCAGTAATTTGTCTTTGTGCTCCTGACTGTCCGCCAGAATTAGTTGGTGAAAAATACTGCTGTGCGGCTGCCGAACCTGACCGATGGATATATGTTCAGGGTCCTTCAGCAGAGCCTTGGCGATGGTATTGACGCCCCGGTGCCCCAGTGTTGCAGAGAGCATGAGTACTTGTTTTTCTTCTGCTGCGAAGTTCGCAATCTTGGTGACGTCATCGCGAAAGCCCATATCGAGCATGCGATCCGCCTCATCCAGCACCAGAGTTTGTAGGCAGTCGAGCTTGGCGCTGCCTTTCTCGCAGTGTTCCAGCATTCGCCCTGGAGTGGCGATGACGATCTCAGGATCTTTACGCAGTAATGACTTCTGGTATTTGAAGTCTGCGCCCCCGGTAATACCCGCGGCGGTAAGCGGGGATTTTTCCAGAAGCTGACGGCAGTGTTTGAGTACCTGTCGGGCCAATTCCCGGGTGGGCACCAATATTAATGCGAGGGTGCCACCAGACGAGTTGGATTCCACAGAGAGAATCCTTTGTGCTATTGGGATCAGGTAGGCGAGGGTCTTGCCGCTGCCGGTTTCGGCACTGACTTGCAGGTCTTTCCCTGTAAGAGCCAGCGGAACAACCTGTTGCTGAACCTCGGTAGCCTCTGCCAGGGCGAGGGCGTCCAGCCCCAGCCGGAGCCGGCGATCGATTTCTAGGTCTTCCAGCACCCTGTGAACTCCACTTCGATGGTTGGTTAATTTACTGCGTGGAGTGTAACTGAACGGTAGTTATTGTGCTGGAGTTTAGTTGGCAGTAATCGCTGTAAAGGCTCGCTGATTGCATGGAATAGGGAAGCTGGTGCACACTGTCGCGGTTAGTGATCTCAATGGAAGAAGCGCCAAAAGTACGGAGATAAGAGATGGTACAAGCGATACGAATTTCACGCACCGGGGGGCCAGAGGTCATGGACCTTGAAGAGGTGTCAGTCGACGCTCCAGGTCCAGGCATGGTTACCGTCGAAAATCGCGCGATCGGGCTCAATTACATCGACACGTATCATCGCAGCGGGCTTTATCCGCTGCCACTACCTATAGGTATTGGTCTGGAAGGTGCTGGCGTGGTGCAGGCTGTTGGGGAGGGTGTTGAGCTAAGTGTTGGTGATCGCGTAGCCTATTGTTCTGCCGGCTTCGGAGCCTACGCCGAGGCTCTAAACCTGCCGGCGTCCAGGCTGGTGGTCATTCCGGAAGGCATCGACTTTGAACAGGCCGCTGCTGTGATGTTGAAGGGCCAGACGACAGAGTACCTACTGCAGCGCACCTATCCATTGCAGAAAGGAGAAACCTGCCTGTACCACGCAGCGGCTGGAGGTGTTGGACTGATTTTCGGTCAGTGGGCTAAAAGTATTGGAGCCGAGGTTATCGGTACCGTTGGGTCAGAAGAGAAAGCAGTTTTGGCAAAGGCCCATGGCTTCGCGCATGTGATCAATTACCGGACGGAGAATGTGGTAGAGCGGGTGTTGGAAATTACGGGTGGCGAAAAGCTGCCGGTGGTTTACGACGGGGTTGGCAAGGATACCTTTGAAATGTCGCTGGATTGCCTGCGACCCAGAGGTTTGATGGTCAGCTTTGGTAACGCATCTGGCTCACCCGATCCGCTGGATCTACAGATATTGTCTGCCAAGGGCTCTCTGTTTATTACGCGTCCCACAATGATCACTTATACCGCTTCCACCGAGGAACTTAAGCAGTCTTCGCAGGATCTCTTTGCGAAAATTCTGAGTGGCGATGTAAAAGTTGAAATCAATCAGCGTTACGCCTTGGCCGATGTGCAACAAGCCCACCATGATTTGGAGGCGCGAAAAACGACAGGCTCCACGGTGTTGCTGCCATGAATAAGGAGGCCATGGCCATGCACAAGGAGATCACTGCCGCGCGATGAGTGCCGCCAACACCAGCGCAGTGCAGGAGAAAGTAAGCGGCAGCGCGATTTACGCGCTTATCGCTTTGTTGCTCGCTTACATATTGTCGTTCATCGACCGCAATGTGATGGCAGTTCTTATCGGGCCCATACGAGAAGACTTTGCCATCAGCGATTTTCAGTACAGTTTGTTACACGGCTTCGCATTCTCCATGTTTTATATTTTCCTCGGTTTGCCGATTGCCCGTCTGGCGGATCGGGGTAATCGCAAGTGGGTGATCACCGCCGGCATTTTTTTCTGGAGTTTGATGACCTGCGTGTGTGGCGTAACGCGTAATTTTACAGGCCTGTTTCTCGCTCGAGTTGGCGTGGGTGTTGGAGAGGCCGCGTTGTCGCCCCCTGCATACAGCTTGCTCAGCGACTATTTTAATTCGGAACGCCTGCCTAGAGCGATGGCCATCTATACACTGGGGATAACCATAGGGGGTGGGTTGGCCTATATCATCGGTGGGGCCGTCTACGAATATTTCACCCTGCACGGTGCTTTGACCTTACCCTTGGTGGGCGAGTTGCGCCCCTGGCAGACCACCTTTGTAATAGTGGGCTTACCCGGTTTTTTACTAGTGTTGATGCTGTCGATGATGAAGGAACCTGCGCGGCAGGGAGCAGCGCAGGCGGCATCTGAGCATTCTCTAGATGAGGTTGGCGCGCATTTACGTAGTCATTGGCAGGCTTATGGCAGCCTGATCGCGGGCGTATCACTGCTCTCGGTACTGGGCTATGGGACGATGGCCTGGTACCCGGAGTTTCTGGTGCGCAACCATGGTATGAACCGCGGTGATGCGGGCTCCGCTTTTGGCTTGATCTTTATTTTTGCCGGTAGTGCCGGCACGCTGCTGGGTGGCTTTAGCGCCAAGCCTCTTCACGACAGGGGTTACCAAGATGGCAGCATGCGTATCATTATCGCTATCGCGCTTTTATGGCTGGTGCCCGCTGCACTGGGTCCGCTGTCTTCCACAAGCGAGTGGGCGCTTTGGGCAGGGGTGCCCATCGTTTTCTTCCTTAACAGTTATTTTGCGTTGGCAATTTCGTCGTTGCAGAGCATTACGCCTAATCGAATGAGGGCGCAAATCTCTGCACTGATGTTGTTTATGACAAATTTGTTTGGGCTAGCCATCGGGCCCAGTGCAGTGGCGGCTATTACTGACTTTGTCTTTGCCAATGACGCAGCTCTGGCCTACTCTCTATGCCTGTTACCCCTCATTGTCTGTCCCCTGGCCGCTGGTTTGTTGGCCTGGGGACTGCCGTATTATCGCGCCGCGTTGGCAGACAACGCCGTAGGAGTTTAAATAGTGCCATTTGATGTTAAACCTATTGTGCTAAAGGGTGAGGGTATTCGTCTGGAACCCCTCTCTCAGGATCACGCTCAGGGCCTTTACAACCGGGGTAGGATGGCAAGTGATTGGATCTATATGCCGCGCTCCTGCTTTGTAGATCTGGCGGATACTCGGCAGTGGGTAGACGAGGCATTGTCTGCCAGTGCACAGCAGCCGTTCGCAATTGTAGAAACCGCTAAAAACAAAGTAGTGGGGAGCACCCGCTTTCTAAATATTCGGCCGGATCATCGCTCACTGGAAATTGGTTGGACCTGGCTCGGTCAAGACTGGCAACGCACTGGCGTCAATACCGAAGCCAAGCTGCTACTGATGACACATGCGTTCGAGCGGCTGGGCTGCCTACGGGTAGAGTTTAAAGCAGACGCGCGCAATGAGCGTTCGCAGCGCGCACTTGAACGTATCGGTGCAATGCGAGAAGGAGTGCTGCGCAACCATATGATTGTGCAGTCCAATTACTCGCGCGATTCGGCTTATTTCAGTGTGATAGACAGTGAATGGAGTGAAGTGAAGGAGCGGCTGGCGACATTGCGCGACCGCTCCTGACAGGCCTTAGTGCTAGCTGACGGTGGTCTGCACGGTCTCATTGTCTGAGAAAGAGTCAGCGAACAGCGCAGAAGTGAGATAGCGCTCGCTGGAGTCCGGCAGAATGGCGACAATCATTTTTCCTTCATTGCCGGGCTGTTGTGATACTCGGTGTGCCGCAGCCATTGCAGCCCCTGATGAAATCCCCGCCAGGATGCCTTCTTGCTGCATCAGTTTGTGGGCCCACTCCATCGCTTCTTCGCTGGTAATTTGCTCCACTTGATCGACCATCGAAAGATCAAGGTTTCCCGGAACAAAGCCCGCGCCAATGCCCTGAATTTTATGCGGTGCGTGAGTAGGTTCCTCACCTGCCTTGGCGGCAGTAATCATAGTGCTGGTATCGGGTTCTACGGCGACACTGGTTATTGCTCTGCCCTGAGTCAGTTTGAGGTAACGGGAAATCCCGGTGATGGTACCTCCTGTGCCGACTCCGGAGATCAGAATGTCCACCTTTCCTTCGGTGTCTTCCCAGATTTCAGGTCCGGTGGTCTGTTCGTGGATAGCCGGGTTTGCGGGATTTTCGAACTGGTGTGGCCCCCAGTATTTACTGGGGTCGGAGGCGATGACTTCCTCTGCTCTGGCGATTGTCGCCGCTATGCCCTTGGCACCATCTGTGAGTAGTACTTCGGCGCCCATGGACTTCATCAACATGCGCCGCTCCAGACTCATGGTATTGGGCATGGTCAGGATGCAGCCATAACCTTTGGCTGCAGCGACGAAGGCCAGGGCAATACCGGTGTTGCCGCTGGTGGGTTCTACAATAGTCATGCCAGGTTTGAGACTGCCGTCTTTCTCGGCGGCCTCTACCATGCTGTGTCCAATGCGACATTTCACCGACATTGCTGGATTGCGATTTTCCAGCTTCACATAAATATTGCCGTCACTGATTTTATTAATTTTGACTAGCGGCGTGCCGCCAATAGTTTCCGAGTTGTCGCTGTAGATTTTGCTCATGCTTGATTTCCTGGGTTGTTCTAAGGATTAGAGGTCATACACTCTGGTGCAGCATAAGCCGCAACGAAGAGGGCAATAAAGCGTGCTTCAAGATTAGTCGTGGCTGGACAGTCTGTCCATAGCATGCCGGAAAACGGTTGAGGGTAGGGCCATAGGCTGGGTTTGAGCAGGGGGGTGAGATAGGCCCTGGGGCCCGGACGGGGAGGATGCACAGAGGCGGTGCAGCAGTTCATGGGAAAAAGTTTGATTTTTTTTCGATCTTGGGGAACCAAGCCACCTAAGGGCAGTCATATATTATACGGATGGTGTGCCTGCAAGCTGTACTACCGGTTCTCACCAGAACCCAACGGATTCCATCCAGGTCCTGCACTCCTAGCTAGATATTTCTATGCGGTTGCCGACCCCTTGGGGTCGGCTTTTTTATGCCCGTAACAAACGTCTATGGATAATCTTCCTTGAGCGGCAGCTATCCAGTTGGATGCGCGAGTGCCGCCGTTATGGCGTGGTCTCGTCTGCCTGGCCTGCTGCTTCGGACAAGGATTCTAAAGTCTGTGGCCCCAGTAAGGTTGCCACAACCTCACCGTCGGGGTTGACGATAAGCGTGGACGGCAGAACGATTGGTCGCGGAACCCCTAATTGTGCGGACGGGTCCTCCTCCAGACTGGCAAATTTAAGCCCCAGTTTTTGCGCCTGCGTGGCCAGTTCTTCACCGCTGACACCATCGTAGTTCACGCCCAGTACAGTGATCTGCTCAAACTTCTGATCCAGCGCGTTCAGCTCGGGGATTTCTTCGATACAGGGTTTGCACCACTGCGCCCAGTAATTGATGACCAGCCATTGTCCCTGAAACTGTTTGATGTTGATGCCCGAAGGGGGTTTCTCTGCGGTATTACAAGCGAGTAAGCCCAAGGATAGACAAATGATAAGTAGCGCTTTCATGCGGGGCCCAAAAGTATTCATAGTGAAAATAATTCGACCAGATTGGTTTTTAAAACATCCCTTTGTCCGGTGCGCTGACTTTGTAAAAGCCTGTGGGCTTCCTGCTGCCATTCCAGTTCGTCACTGAGGTCTTTCTGGTTGAGTATCTGTTCACCATTAACCCACTCTTTCAATTGCCAATAGGGGATGGTGTGTAAGTCGCGGCTGAGCAGGTAATGCCCTTTGTCGTTTTGGGTGATGATTTTTTTGTCCAGCAGGATGTCGCGTAGCTCGCCCCAGGTTTCACTGTCCAGCCCGTGGATGACCGCGTGGCGGTTGTCCAGCAGCTCAATTTCGCGCACGGTAATTCCGGATTTTTGCTTTTGCCAAAACAGGTACAGCACGTCCAGCGCTTTTAGTACTCGCGGCCGATTGGCCTGCTCATCACTTTGGTAGGCAGACAGGCTATGTACCAGTATTCCTCCCATCAACACGATGTTCCAAGAGATGTAAATCCAGAGGAGGAATAGAGGCACGGCGGCAAAGGCACCATAAATAAAGGTGAAGCTGGAGCCTACCACCAAATCCGTAAACACTGCCCTGGCAAGATTGAAGGCCATAGAAGCAACGAAGCCACCGATTACAGCATGTCCAAAGGGGACGCGACAATTTGGAACAGCGGCATACAAAAGACTAAACGCCGAAGTGCTCAGGATTAGTGGCGTTGCCTGTAACAGGAAGGCTTTTGTGCCGAGAATATCAAACTGCGCCAGCGCACCCGTGAAAGAGTTGAGATAGGTACTGAGGCCCACGGCAATACCAATGGAAATGGGCGCAAGTGTGAGAACGGCCCAATACAGCAGGAAGCTGGAAAGAGGATTGCGATTTTCCCGCGTCCGCCAGATCAGATTGAAGGCCTTCTCTATATTGCGCAGCATTAAAACGGCGGTTACTACCAAAAAGGCGATACCGGGTCCTGTGAGTGTTTTCGCCTGTTGTGAAAAGTCATTCAGATACAGTTCGATTTCAGAACCCGATTCGGGCAGTAAGTGGGTAAAGAGGAAGCTCTGCATCTGAGCTTCAAGGCCCTGAAAGGCTGGTACCGCCGAGGCCATGGTATACAGTACAGTCAGCAGGGGAACCAGTGCGAATAAGCTCATATAGGTAAGCGCTGCGGCATTCTCAGAGCAGCGGTCGGCAACGAAGCGAGAGAAGAGATACTTCGAACGCCGCCACTGCTCGCGCAAAAATTCAATGAGAATTGTCATGCTGACTATTATGGCACGATAGCGAAGTGCGCTGCACCAATGTGCCTCGGGCAAAGATTTACAGGCCGCGCTTTTGCTATACTGTGCGCCTCATTTATCTGTCTGGGAACCCACCTATGAGCGATGTAACTATCTATCACAACCCGCGCTGTTCAAAGTCGCGCACCACACTGGCACTGCTTGAAGAGAGCGGTGTCCAGCCCAGTATCGTACTTTATCTGGAATCGCCGCTGGGCAAGGGTGAAATCAAAGGATTGCTACAAAAACTGGATATGGTGGCGAGTCAGCTGGTTCGCAAAGGCGAAGACGACTACAAAGCCTCTGGCCTTAGCGCCGCCTCAAGCGAGGAGGACGTATTGGCCGCCATGGCGCAGTGCCCCAAACTGATTGAGCGGCCTATCGTCGTAAAAGGTGATCGGGCAGTTTTAGGTCGGCCTCCTGAGAACGTATTGGGGCTTATAGCCTGATGGCAGACCCCTATATTCTGGTTCTTTACTATTCACGTCAGGGTGCGACCGCGACCATGGCGGACCACATCGCTAGAGGAGTGGAGCTGGAGTCCACAATGACGGCACGTTTGCGCACCGTCCCGGCTATATCTGCCAACACTGAGCAGACAGAAGACGAGATTCCCAGTGAAGGCCCGCTGTATTGCGAGCTTGACGATCTGCGCGACTGTGCTGGCCTAATCATGGGTAGCCCCACTCGCTTTGGCAATATGGCCGCACCCTTAAAGTATTTCCTGGATCAAAGCTCGGCGCTTTGGCTCAGCGGTGCTTTGATCGACAAGCCCGCGGCGGTATTCACCTCAACATCCAGCATGCACGGCGGTCAGGAGTCCACGCTCCTGAGTATGTTGCTGCCCCTGTTGCACCATGGAATGGTCATTGCCGGGCTGCCTTACAGTGAGGCAGGGTTGATGGCGTCAGAGTCCGGTGGTACGCCTTACGGTGCGTCCCATTGGGCCGGTAAGGACAACAGCCGATCCGTAGATGAGACGGAAGCAGGTTTATGTCGAGCACTGGGTCAACGGGTGGCGCGTCTTGCGCTGGGGAGTAAGCGATGAGCCTTAATTCCGCGGCGACAGCGGCTATGGTTACACGGTTAAGCTATCTAACGCTTGTACTGCAACAAGCCCTGGATTGTGCGGTGCACGGGCAACCGTGGTTTTTGTGGGCTATAAAACTGTTGCCGCTACTAATATTTTTGCCAGGCATGATACGGGACAATTTACGCAGTTATATCTGGCTGTGCTTTATGTGTCTGGGGTATTTTCTGATATTGGTGCAGCGCATGTTTGCCCAGCCCGATAGTCTGCTGGTTATCGCAGGCATCACTGCGGATGTGGTGCTTTTTATAGCAGCCATGATGTATGTGCGCTGGAGAGCTCGCGAACTGCGGGAGCTCGAAGAGAGTTGAGAGATTGTCGGAGTTTGGATAATGAGTGAGGTTTCTGTGTTGAAACGCTTTTTTACGGCCCTGTGGAATGGTATCAGCCTTGTCAGGTTGGCCATGTCCAACATTCTTTTTTTGGTGATGATCGCGGTGATCTACTTCGTCTACATGGGTGGGGGACAGGACCCCTTACCTGAAAAGGCCGCTCTGCTGCTCAATATGAGTGGCACTGTCGTTGAGCAGCGTTCTCCGGTTGACCCTTTAATGGCGCTGATGGGCGAGCCGGACCCGGCTAGCCATGAGGTCCTATTGCGCGACGTGCTCGAGGCCATTGATTATGCGGCCAAGGACCCAGCCATTAATTCCCTGGTAATGGAGTTGGATAATTTAGGGCATGTGGGCATCAGCAAAAGCCAGGAAATTGTCGGTGCGCTCGAGGCGTTTCGAGAGGCTGGTAAACCGGTGATCGCCGTGGGCGACTATTTCACTCAGGATCAATACCTGCTAGCCAGCCATGCCGATACGGTAATTGCCCACCCTATGGGCGGTGTTGCGCTGGAAGGGTTTAGCAGTTATCGCAATTATTTTCGCGACGCGCTGGAAAAACTCTCTGTCAGTGTTCATGTGTTTCGCGCAGGTGAACACAAGGCTGCGGTGGAGCCTTTTCTTCGCGACGACATGTCCGCAGGCGAGAAGGAAGTGACCAGTGCCTGGTTAGAAAATTTGTGGAGTCAATACGTCGCCATTGTGGAAGAGCAGCGAGCATTGCCGGCTGGCGCCGTTAACGAATACATCAATAACTTCCCGGAGCTAATAGCCACACACGGAGGCGATTCGGCTCAGGCGTCTTTACAGGCAGGTCTGGTAGATCAATTGCTCAGCCGTGCTGAAAGCAATAGATTTCTGATTGGAGTAGTGGGCGCCGAGAATGAAGATGGCCTTTATGAGGCCGTTGCATTTGAGCGCTACGTAGCACGCAAGCGCCCCATGTCCCTGACCGGTCCTGAGGGTGCGCGGGTGGCTGTCATCACAGCCGAAGGTACTATTATGCCCGGCGAACAGCCCCCTGGAAGCATTGGCGGTGACTCGCTGGCAAGGCTGATTCGCGGCGCAGTAGACGCAGATGGGGTCAAAGCGATTGTGCTGCGTGTTAATAGTGGCGGAGGCAGTATGTTTGCCTCTGAAATTATTCGTCAGCAATTACTGTACGCACAGGCAGAGGGCTTGCCTGTTGTAGTGTCAATGGGATCAGTGGCAGCCTCAGGTGGCTATTACATTGCAGCCCAGGCCGACGAGATATGGGCGACGCCCACCACAATCACGGGAAGTATAGGCGTGTTTGCGGCGTTCCCGACCTTTGAGGCTTTGTTGAGCAGGGTGGGAGTGTATACGGATGGTGTTGGGACTACTGCACTGGCAGGTTCTTTACGAGCCGATCGACCACTTGACCCAAAACTTACCGAAGCATTGAATAGCGGAATTCAGTTTGCCTACGACAGCTTTTTGAAAATCGTAGCAGATGGCAGGGATATGAGTATTGAAGAAGTAGACGCTCTTGCTCAGGGACGTGTCTGGAGCAGCGAAGATGCATTGGCCAATGGCTTGGTCGACAGCATCGGCACTCTGGAGGATGCTGTGGCTGCTGCGGCTAAACTTGCAGACCTTGATGACTACGAAACAGATTATGTCGAGATGCCCCTGTCGCCTAGAGACATGATAATGAAGCAGTTGGCCAACCGTGTGGCAAGCCTGAGTCTGTGGGCACCTTCTGCCAGCAGTGCAACCTTTTCAGGTCTGCTCAAGCCAGTGCGTGAAGCGGCGAAGGAACTTGCGGTACTGCAGGACCCAGCCCACATGTACCTGCGTTGTGTCGCATGCTCAGGCGTAAGGTAAGGCATGAAACCAAAGCGCAAGTGGCATCCGACTCGTCAAGTATATGGCAAGGCTTTACTTAAGTAAGAACCATTTACTCGAGGTATCAGTTTTGGCTGAGAGCTTTCGGAGCAGGTGACTGGCGTGCTTCGCGCCAGCTCTTGAGATCTTCCAGAATCATGTAGAGGCAGGGGACCAGCAGCAGGGTGATTACCGTTGCGAACACAATTCCAAAGGCCAATGAGATTGCCATAGGCACCATAGATTGCGCCTGTGCTGTGCGCTCAAGCAGCATGGGGATGAGGCCGAAGAAAGTCGTTAAGGATGTCAGCAAGATAGCGCGGAAACGACGTGTCCCTGCCTCAATAACAGCGGCGTAGCGCTCCGTCCCTGCCAGCATTGCCTTGTTCACAAAATCAACCAGAATAAGACTGTCGTTCACTACGACACCGCTAAGCGCGATTACCCCCATAAGAGACATCATGCTAAGAGGATAGCCGGTAATCCAGTGGCCGAAGATAGCGCCTATCATGCCGAAGGGGATCACACCCATAATAATAAGCGGTTGCAGATAGGATTTAGTAGGAATAGCCAGCAGGGCATAGATACCAAACAGTGCGAGTGAAAAGCCTACAATCATGCTTTTCGCCATTTTGTCTTCTTCATCTGCCGAGCCTGAAAGCGCATATGATAGCCCGGGATATTTTTTTATCAGCTTGGGGATAACATTGGTTTCGATGTCGGCGATGACCTTACTGGGCTCAACTTCAGCCTTGTAAGCCTCGGCAGTAATTTCAGCTGCGCGTTGGTAGTTGATTCGAGTCGCTTTGAGTAGGCCTTGCTTAACCTCGAGCTTGGCCACCGTTTCAAAGGGTACTTCGTCACCGCTTGGTGTTCGAATAAACATGTTATTGAGGCTGCTAACATTTTCGCGGTCGGCCTGTGGGTAGCGCACCATAACCTTGATTTCATCGATGCCACGTTGCACTCGCTGCGCCTCAGCGCCGTAGAAAGCGTGACGAACCTGGCTGGCCAAATCGAAACGGGTGATGCCCAAGGATTCTGCTTCAGGCAAAATGTCGAGATGGAATTCGTCAGTGGTGTCACTCACGCCGTTGCGAATATCATAGAGTCCTTGGTAGTGATGCATTGCTTCTTCTAGCTCGGCAGCTGCTTTACCCAGTGTTTCGATGTTCTTGTGCATCAAATCGAAGGCGATTGAGGCTCCCATCTTTGGTCCGTCTGCACTGGTTATTGAAAAAACTTCAGCGCCGTGAACATGGCCAACCGCCTCTCGCCAGCGTGCTTCGATTTCCCGCGTGGAGATACTGCGTTCATCTTCTTTCGACAACTCCACGTCGATTCGCCCGTTGATGCGATTAAAGCCGTAGGTTGCCATGTGTGCCACCACAGTCTCGCCGGTGCCGCTTTCCAATTGATAAGTCTGCTCTATATCCAGAAGGGCGTAGGCAATTTCCGTAACAGCTTCCAGTGTGCGCTCTTCAGGAATTCCCTGGTTCATGCGCAGCTCTACCTGCAGGAACTCTCCCGGCATATCTGGCGACAACACAGTGCGTACCGCGCCTCCGGCCAATAGTCCACCGGACAACACCAGCATTGATACGAAAAAAGCCAGCGTGGAATAGCGATTGCGTACGCAGCGCTTCACAAAAGGCTGGTATCGCTCTTTCACTACGCGTCGCAGCCAACGGTTGACCGCTTCCTGCACGCGGTCAATTTTCAACAGTATGCGATTTTGTGTGGGCTTACTGTGAGCCAGATGCGCGGGCAGTATCCACTTTGATTCCACCAGTGAGAAGACCAGACAGCAGATGACAACCCAGCCACAGGCTTCGGGGAAAGCGCCAAAAACGCCATCAATAAACAAAGAGGGTGTGAATGCCATGATGGTGGTCAATACGCCAAAAGTCGCTGGGGTAGAGACCCTGTAAACGCCATTGACCACGTTGCTTACACTGTGGCCATGTTCTTCCGTTTCTGAATAGGCACTTTCACCCATGATGATGGCGTCATCCACCACTATACCTAGCACTAGAATAAAGCCGAAGATACTGACCATATCAAGGCTGGCATCGATGAAGGGTGTGCTGATAACCGCCATTGCGCCAAGAAAGCACACGGGAATACCGACCATCACCCAAAAGGCCAATTTAATCTCGAGAAATAGCGCCAGAACAATGAAAACCAGCAGGGCACCCATGGCGAGGTTTTTCACCATCATGCCCAGGCGACCCTTCAGGTAGTAGGTGCTGTCGGACCAGACGTCCAGGGTTACACCGTCGGGAAGGCTGCTGCCCCGTTCGGCAACATAGCCTTTAACGGCTTCTGCGGTCTCGATGATGTCCTGCTTGCCCATGGCGAAAACGTTGATACCAAGGGAGTACTCGCCGTCGAACGCCGCAAATCCTGCGCCGTCCATAAAGCCGTCATTGACGGTCGCGATATCACCCAGCGTTAGTCGGGTGCCGTCGGGGAATGATTTGAGCACGATAGCTTCGAACTCTTGCTGCACATAGGCCTGCCCGGTGGTGCGCAGCATGATGTCGCCGTTTTTGGTTCTCACCGAGCCTGCAGGTAAGTCCAGCGACGAGACGGAAATTGAATTGGAGACGTCTCCCAGCGTGAGGTGGTACTCGCGCAGAAGTTGCTCGGAAATTTCAATGGCGATTTCGTACTCACGAGAGCCTACAACCGAAGCGGCCGATACCGCGGGGTAAGTCAGTAGATCGCGACGCATTTCGTCAGCCAGTGCTTTCATGCTGCGCTCGCCGATATTGCCTGAAAGTTGCAGTGTAAGAGCGGGGAATAGCAGTTCCGGCTGGCTGATAATGGGTTGCTCAGCCTCTTTTGGAAAGTGCTGTATGGCATCCACACGGTTCTGGATGTCATTCATCAGCATATTGAGATTGGTACCTTCCAAAGGTTCAATCATCATCATGGCAGCGGATTCAAATGCGTCAGACTCCACGCGCTTGATGCCATCTACATCATTGATGGCTTCTTCGATTTTCAGCACCACGCCTTGCTCTACTTCTTCAGGTGCGGCGCCGGGGTAGGGTGCATCGATAATGATCATATCGATGTCGAAGGAGGGAAACATGGCGCGCTGGATAGTGAACGCGGAACCGAGACCAACGGCGATGATGATGAGCATCAACAGGTTGGCCGCAACCGGGTTATGTGCAAACCAGGCAATGATGCCCTTGCGTTGTGGGGTTTCCATTAGCCGCCCGAATTATTTTGGGGTTCGCTGTCCGCCACAGTCGTGGCCTCTGCTAGGTCGTCTTCGTTTTTTTTGTCGCGAGAGCCGTTGGCGTTCAACTGATCGCTGGGAATATTGCTTTTTACGACAACTTCAGTGCTGTCAAAGGAGCTGTCCAGCGTGGTGAGAGACACAAGATCGCCATTATCTAATCCTGCGCTGACATAGATCAGATCGCCGCCAGTGCGCAGCAGCGTCACTTTGCGATTGCGCAGCCTGGAGTCCTTGTCGACCACCCAAAGGTTGTTACCTGCGCGTAATACATAACGTGGTAGCGGCACGATGTCTGCCATTTCCTTACCTGCTATATCGGCATTGATGAAGGTGCCAATGCGCAGCGGTTCGTTCTTGCTGTTGTGCAGACCATAGGGGTCCTCCACACGGGCAACGGCAAACAGTACGCGAGAGCGTTCGTCATAAACGCCCTCTGTGCGATGTAGAAAAGCTGTCCAGTGTTTTAGCTCGCCGCCCACGTCGGTATACAAATCTATGGGGGAGCCCTCGGTATACCCGCTCAGGCCCGGAAGTTCCAGGTAATCGAGTTTGCTTTGTGGAATGGGCAAACGAACTTCTGCGTACTCTACGGAAAATAGTTCTGCCAGCGGTGTCCCTGCGGTAACAAATTTGCCCAAATCACTGTGCTTGGTACGAATCAAAGCATCGTAGGGTGCGCGGATGATGGTGCGATCGAGATTGTCTTGCGCAGTATTGAGGTCTGCTTTGGCGGCTAGCAGTTGCGCTTCAGCCAGCTCCATTTGAGGTTTGCGTAGATACAGGTCTTTCGCGTCTTGGCTGCGCTGGCTACCTTTGGGCAGTTTTTTCCACTCTCTCTCGGCGACGTGGGCACGGCCCCTTTCCTGGGCAAGATTACTCTCTGCAGATTCAATCGAAGCTTGCATACGCAGCAGATTGGTTTCGTAGTCTCTAGGATCAATGCGCAGCAGTATGTCGTCTTGGCTGACGAAACCGCCCACGTTGAAGGAGGCTGAGACTTCAATAATGCGCCCATTCACTTCAGACAGAATGGAGGTCTCCCGCAGAGGCGTAACCGTACCCTGCGCTTGCACCTGAATACGAATGTTCTCCTTTACCACCATAGCCACATCAATAGTGATGGGTGTGCGAACAGGCTCTTGAATTTCTGTAGGTGGCCGGTTCAGATACAACAGGGTCGTAATAGCAACCGAAATGGAGAGCATGATGGAGGACAGAAATAATTGTCGTTTTTTTGAAGGCACTGCGGGTACCAGGTATGTCCGTAGACGGCCAATGGGATTGCAGTGCTATTCGTCGAGTAATCGAGTTAGTACACGCAATTTTTGATTCATGAAACTGGGTGGCATTTATACCACAAGCGGCCTGTTACTTACTGTGAAATACTTGTAATGAAGGGGGGGAAAGTCCCCGTAGAACGGGGACTTATGTCACAAATGTAGAGTTTTTATAGGGAGGGGACTGGCCTATTCGGCCTTATCAGTGTGGATATCCATTTGCGGGTAGGGAATGCTGAGACCTGCTTCGTCAAATTTCAGTTTGACGGTTTCAGTGGTATCCCAATAAATCCCCCAATAGTCACTGGATTTCGCCCAAGGGCGCACCAGGAAGTTCACGCTGGAATCGGCAAGTTCACCGACGACTATTACAGGCTCCGGTTCAGCAAGTACTCTATCGTCTGCCGCAATAATTTCCTGCAGAAGTTGCTTCGCTTTACGAATGTCGTCGTCATAGGAAATACCAAACACCATATCCACACGGCGAGTATCCCGTGCTGAATAGTTGGTAATGTTGCTAGCCAATATGGCGCCGTTGGGAACGATAACTTCTTTGTTGTCAGGCGTGGTCAGGGTGGTGGTGAAGATGCTGATATTGTCGATCACACCGGTGGCTCCACCGGCCTCGACAAAATCCCCTTTGGTGAAAGGTCGGAAGATAATCAGCATGACACCGGAGGCAAGATTGGACAGTGAGCTCTGCAGTGATAGACCGATGGCAAGTCCAGCGGCACCCAACAACGCTACCAGTGAGGTGGTATCGACCCCCAGTTGGCTCAAGGCCGCGATGATAACGAATAGCAACAGTACCCAACGTAAGATGCTGGTGAGAAAGCTGACCAGTATTTCATCCATGCCGCGAGACACCAGCAGCTTTTTGATCATACCCACAACGGCAGATACAACCATCCGACCCAGAATGAAAATCGTGAGGGCCATTGCAATTTTTATGCCCCAGGGTATTGCGTAATCGGCAATCAACGCAGCGATATCAAGATCTTCCATGGTGTAAATCCTCAGATTTTTTAGTAAAAAAAAGAGACTATAAACTACTCTCGCCGGTTTACAAGAATGTTAAACCAATCCGCTGCCTGTGCTGTTGAGCGAGTGCTATAGTTGCTCCTGATGATGGCCAATTTTTAATCTGGAACCTGGGGAAGAGTATGACCACAATTTTTGAGAGCCCGTCCGAGCTATTGCCGAGTGTGGGGCAGCATCTGGGCTTTAGCGATTGGGTGGAAATTGATCAGGAACGCATTAACCTGTTTGCCGATGCCACAGGTGATCATCAGTGGATACATGTAGACCCTGAAAAAGCCGCTGACGGTCCTTTTGGCAAAACCATTGCCCACGGATACCTCACTCTGTCGCTGGCCAACCTGTTCCTGCCGCAAATAATGCAGGTAAACAACACCTCCATGGGGGTGAACTACGGTTGCGAGAAGGTAAGGTTCCCCGCCGCTGTGCCTGTTGGCAGCAAAGTGCGAGGTGGTGGCGAGGTTTTGAGTGCAGAAGAGGTTAAGGGTGGTGTGCAGGTGGTGGTTCGTATGACCATAGAAGTCGAGGGCGGAGACCGCCCGGCCTGTGTTATAGACACGATCAGTCGTTTTTTCCCCTAAAAAAGCTTACGCGGGCGCACTTTTGTAGGCTGCGCCAGCCTTAACGCGCAGGAGAGCAACCATGCTGGAAACGAGTGATACGGTAGAGCCAGTCTTTCCTGCTGCGACTATCGTGCTGTTGCGCGATGGCGAGCAGGGGCTGGAAGCGCTGTTAGTGCAGCGCAACAAGGCGGTAAAGCACATGGGAGGCATGTGGGTGTTTCCGGGCGGCAAAGTGGATGAGGCAGATCGCCGTGAAGGCGCCGATGAATACGGTGCTGCGGTAAATGCGGCGATTCGGGAAACCCAGGAGGAGGCAGGTCTTAATATCAGCGCCGATCAACTGGTGTATATGTCCCACTGGACTACACCTCAAGGCGCCAAGAAGCGTTTTGCCACCTGGTTCTTCCTCGCCATTCTTGAAGACGGACAAGAGGTGACTGTGGATGGCGGAGAGATTGCCCATCACCGATGGCTCAAGCCCAGTGCTGCGCTTGAGGAATCGGCGGACAAGGAACAACAACTCCGATTGATGCCACCTACCTACGTCAGCTTGTCTGATATTGCCCACTGTCACACCTGCGACCAGGCGCGCGAAATAATTGGTGAACGGGAGGCGCTTCTTTATGCACCCAGGATGGTGTTTGTTGAAGATGGTATCTGTTTTCTCTATGACAGCGACGCGGCATACGAATCCGAAAACCTCGATTCAGAAGGTCCCCGACATCGCCTCTATATGATTGACGACCAGCTGGAATACATTCGAGAGAATTGATGTATTGCTAGTGGTTAGCCTATACCCCTAGGACCACTGTAAAGACGACCCAAAAAACAATAGTAGCCAACCATTTTAAGTAACGATTGTGACTGACACCAAAAAAAACCAGGGCTTGCCCAGCGACAAACCCGGATTCACCAGGCGCAAACTACTTGCGGCCGCTGGCGCGACGGCGGCAATTACAGTGGCCTCGGGTGCTGCAGCAGTACCCCGTTCCGCAGTGAAATACTGGCACATGCAAACCGACGTATTGGTCGCAGGGTCTGGTGCTGCAGGTGTTTGTGCTGCCATTGAAGCACGGCGACTGGGTGCCGATGTGTTGCTGATAGAAGCGCTTCCACGCTTTGGCGGTGCCTCTGGAATGTCCGGCGGTGTGGTGTATGCCGGTGGCGGTACGGCGCTGCAGAAGGCACTGAAGGTGGAAGACAGCGCAGAACAGATGTATCTGTTTCTGTCGCAGGTTGGGGCAATTCATCCTCCCCTGGAAAAGATCCAGTTGTACTGCGAACAGAGCGTTGCCCACTTTGATTGGTTGGTGGAGCAGGGGGTGCCCTACAACGAAAAGCTGACCACCGCCAAGGGTTTGCCTATGGGGGATGAATCTCTCTATTTCTCTGGCACCGAACAGGCCTGGCCCGCGCGAGATTTAGCTCAGCCGGCTCCACGAGGGCACGTTCCCGGTGTTCCCGGAATGAATGGCGGAAGGCGTCTGATGGAGGCTTTGCTGCCCAAGGCCGACGCAATGGGAGTGCAGTTGCTGGCCGCAATCAGCGCAGAACGCTTGGTGGTAGAAAACGATGGTCGTATTGCTGGGGCGCTGGTGACCATAGGTGGTAAGCAAAGAGCAATTCGCGCCAAGCGCGGCGTTGTTTTAGCTTGCGGTGGATTCATTCACAATCGAGAGATGCTCAAACAATATGCCCCGGAGCTTTTCGATTGTTCCGTGCCTTGGGGCAATGCTGCAGAGCAGGGCGATGGCATTAACATGGGTATCGCCGCGGGTGCCGTTGCACTGCGTATGCATCAGGGTTTTGCCATTGCACCGATTTACCCGCCAGAGAATGTACTGTCGGGAATAGTAGTGAATGCATCGGGTCAGCGATTCATCTCAGAGGAGTCCTACCACGGCGTATTGGGCGATGCCATTGCCTACCATCAACGTGGCCAAGCATGGTTGATTACCGATCAGGACAGTGACTTTGGGTTTCGTCAGGATAACTTTCTACCAGTGGCTGAGGCACTCACTATTGGCGATATTGCAGCCCAGTTGCAGTTCCCCAGAGGCGCACTGCAAAACACAGTGGCCTATTACAATCGCTATGCGGCCAATGGGGATGACCCGATGTTTCAGAAAAGTGCTTCCTATCTGCGCCCTCTGCAGGGGCCTCCCTATAAGGCGTGGGATTTATCCGTCAGTCAGGCATTCTTCCCGGCGCATACCTTTGGTGGCTTGCACACTACAGTCGATGGCGAAGTCCTTAGCAGCTTCGGGGAGCAGATTCCGGGGCTATACGCAGCGGGCCGCAATACCGCGGGTATTCCGACGGCTCCTTACATCGCCAGTGGATTGTCGGTAGGCGATTGCACCTTTTTCGGTAGACGCGCGGGCGCGGCAGCAGCGCGCAAGGTGAAGGTATGAGGATATTGTTGACTGCGACTGTTCGCTGTATTTTTCTACTGGGGTTCTCAACGGCAAGTGTTGCGCAGGGTTTACCCATCGCGGGTGATGTTGAGCGTGGCCGTCTGGCGTTTGGCCCATGCCGCACCTGCCATTACGCAGAGTCTTATATGGGGCACAACAATGGTCCAAACCTGAGTCGTATATTCGGCAAAGTAGCGGGCAAGCAAGAAGGGTTTGAGTATTACTCCGCGATGTTCAAGGCGGCGCAGTTTGTCTGGACGCCACAGCTGATGTTCGCTTGGCTTGAGGATCCACTGGCCATGTTTCCCGACTCGTCGATGATGAGTTTTGGCGTGAAGGACCCGCAGCGCCGAGCTGACTTGATCGCTTTTTTACAGCAAGCGTCGGTGAGGGGCTACTCCCAAAAGGAGGAAAGTGCCGAACAAGAGTAACGGGCGGGCAGTGGCCCGCCCGCGTTGAGATTACTTTTTAACGATGACCGAGCTACCGTGGCCGAACAAGCCCTGGTTGGCGGTGATGCCGACTTTGGCGCCCTTTATCTGACGGTCGCCCGCTTGGCCGCGCAGTTGCCAGGTTAGCTCACACACCTGTGACAATGCCTGTGCGGGAACAGCCTCACCAAAGCAGGCCAGGCCACCGGATACGTTGACCGGAATTTTCCCGCCCAATGCGGTATCTCCAGCGCGCAACAGTGCAGCTGCTTCGCCGCGTGGTGCCAGCTGTAGATCTTCTATCCAATCGAGTTCCAGCGCGGTAGACAAGTCATACACTTCTGCAAAATCGATATCTTCTGGGCCTATGCCTGCTTCTTCGTAGGCTTTGACCGGAAGTGTGGCGCGGTAGGCTTGGGCTTGGACACCCTCCGCAGCAGCGGAATCTGTTGCAATATCAGGCATTTCAACAACACCGCTGGCGAAAGTGGGTGTCACTGTTGAAATTGCGGCGACACGCGGTGCATCGCCCTTGCCAATTTTGCGGGCATATTCCAGGCTCGATACGATCAGTGCGGCACCGCCATCACTGGTCGCACAAATATCCATCAGGCGCAGTGGGTCGGCGACCATGGCCGAAGCGGCAACATCTTCCAGGGTAAAACACTTGCGATAGCGTGCTCTGGGATTCTTGCTGCCTACCAGCGAGTTCTTGACCTTCACCGAGGCGAAATCTTCCAGTGTGTCGCCGTAAAGATCCATACGGCGTCTGGCGTACAGGGCGAAGTAGGTGGGGTTGGTTATGCCTAAGTAGAAACGCACCCAATCAGGATCTTCCGGGCGGTAACCACCGGCGGGGGCCAAAAAGCCTTTTGGTGTGGTATCAGCGCCAACGACCAGAGCCACATCACACTCTCCAGCCAGAATCTTATTGCGGGCAGCAGCCAGCGCTTGGGAACCCGAAGCACAGGCAGCATAGGAAGTATTTACCTCGGCTCCCTGCCAGCCCAGGGCCTGAGCGAAGGTTGCTCCGGCCACATAACCAGGGTATCCACAGCGGATGGTGGCTCCACCGGATACAAACTTGACGTCTTGCCACGGCACACCGGCGTCGGCCAGCGCCTCTCTAGCGGCCGCTACGCCATATTCTACGAAGTTGTGCCCCCATTTTCCCCATGGATGCATACCGGCGCCGAGAATAGCGATTTCATTGGACATAAATTTTGCTCCAGATTCAGCGGGCGTTAGTCAGCCAGCGGTTGCCACTTCCAGGTGACTTTGATGTCTTCGTCAGTTTCATGCAAAGGCTCAAGCACTAATTCCATAACCATGCCGACCTTCAGATCTTCTACGCTGACGCCCTCGATGACCTGACCCAGTATCACCATCTTTTCTTCGTCCAACTCCACTGCCGCGATGGCGTAGGGCTCGAAGGGCTCTTTAGCCTTAAAGGGCTCAGGTGGCTTGTAGCAGGCATTGGTATAGCTCCATACCCGACCGGTGCGGCTTAGCTCTACCTCATTGAAATCTGTGCTTTCGCAGGCAGGGTTTTTACAGAAGTGATTCTGTTTTGGAAAAAAGTAAGTCCCGCAGCCCGCACATTGGGTTCCGATCAGGTGTGGTTTGTCATCCATGGTGTGCCATCCGTCGATGGCAGGTACCTGTTGTTTATCGCTCATAGTTGGCTCCAGAGAAAAGCGTGGCACAGGGTACTACTGGCGTGCAGAGACAGGCAAGGCCACATTCCGCCAGCTGGGTCGCAAGTTTGCGGGGTTTACTATGGCAGACTTGAACGGCTCTTGCGTGGACCTGGTCGGCCTGGTGCTTCTTGCTCCCAGCGGTGATTTTCGGCACAGTGCAGCGATGTGCGGCCGCTTTAATGTCATTGATAACCCGGGTTTACAACAGTTGTTGCAGCATCTGGGAATCGATCCGTTGCTGTCTACGGGGGTGAATCTTGCACCAACGGAGCAGGTACCCATCGTGCGTGAACAGAATGGGAGTTATCACCTCGATAGTGCGCGCTGGTGGCTGACCCCCTCCTGGGCAAAGGAGATGAGCCAGAAGTACTCCATGTTCAATGCCCGCAGCGAGACACTGGCCAAAAGCTCGGCCTTTCGCGAACCCTTCAAACGACAGCGCGGCCTAGTCCCTATGAGCAGCTTTATTGAATGGCGGGCTGAAGAAGGCGTAAAGCAGCCGTATCTAATCAGCAACGAGCAGCAAGCGTTGGCGGTGGCCGCACTGTGGGATGTTTGGGCGGGAGGCGATACACCTTTATTGTCTTGTACCTTGATTACAACCGCAGCGGCACCTGCCTTTGAGCCCTGGCATCACCGTATGCCTGTGGTGCTCGCTGCCAGTGAGCAGCAGCGCTGGCTCGACAATAGCCACAAAATTGCTGACGATGACCCGATATTCCGCAACGAACTTAAAAGCCCCTTGCGTTTGCAACCACTGTCTCGCGCTGTCGGTAATGCCAGAGTAAAGGACCCTTCTCTGCTCGAAAGCACAGACGAGCCTATTGAACTATCTTGTTAGTGGTGGCCACCGCGTTGTGACCGGTTCATTAATCTGTGCCTGCGGCGGCTATCACGACAGGTCATCGAATATTGACCGGCCAGTCCATATCAGCTTCGGTTGGTTTACTTCAGAATTGGCGTTCTGTTTAGTTTGATGTCCAAATAATCAATTGAGGTGGTGAAAACAATGGCTACATATGCAATGACAGGTGGTGCCACGGGTATTGGCGCGGAGCTCAAGAGACAATTGGGTGAAGTTGGACATACCGTTATCTCAGTCGATATTAAGGAAGGTGACATCATTGCCGATCTCTCCACTGCAGAAGGTCGCCAAGCTGCAGTCGACGGCATACATGCTATGGCGCCTGATGGCCTGGACGGTTTCATTCCCTGCGCGGGCCTGCCTCCAGTGGCTAAGCCTCTATCGCTGATTGCCAAAGTTAACTACTTTGCCGTAATTGCGACCGTGGAAGGCGTACGTGATTTGCTAGAAAAGAAAAAGGGCTCTGTGTTGTTGGTGTCTTCGAACTCAGCTCCCATGATTCCGGCTGATGATTCCTTTGTGCAAAAGTGTCTAGCGGGTGACGAGGCGGGTGCCTGTGCAGAGATTGATGAGCGCGATGGCCACACTGCCTACGCCGGCTCTAAATGTGGCTTAACTATCTGGATGCGCAGCAATGTTGTGGATTGGGCGGCTTCCGGTGTGCGTCTTAATGCGGTGGCTCCTGGTATCACCTTGACGCCGTTGACGGAGCAGGTTTTCGCCGATGAGGAGTTGGGCGCTGTAATGAAAGAGTTCAGCGATACCGTGCCAATGGGTGGTTCTGCCCAGCCTTCACAGATCGCTAACGTCATGCGCTTTATGCTCAGCGATGAAGCGGACTTTGTCTGTGGTTCAATATTCTTCGTGGATGGTGGCTCCGACGCTATGATGCGCAACACGGCCTTTTAAACTACTGTTCAGGCAGTCTATAGCCCCTGGGGGCTATTTTTTTGCCTGCGAATTATGGCTAGCGCCCACCATTGGATACTTGAAATTTTTCAGGGGCTCGCCGCTGTGGTGGGTTCCGAAAAAGGCAGGGCGGGCCTATTCTTATTAATGGTGACGTAGGCCTTTTGATAAATATCTGTCACCCGACCTTGATTGTCGGCTTCCTGGCGTCTTGAGATCATGGTTATCGGGAAAGAGTAGTTGTCGCTGTCTTTGTAACGCAGTGCCCGGCTACGACCGACCTCGTCTTCGTAAATGACCCAGTGCAGATCCAGTTCGGCGGCCAGTAAGTCACCCAGGACAATTCCCATGGCCTGCAGTTCACGCCTTTGGTCGGCTCGCACAAGACCTTCGTCCAAGAGTCTTTGCAGCAGCCCTATATCCCTGTCTCTAGCACCCGTGATGCGCCCTCCTAGATGCAGTGTGGTCAGGTCGTTGATCTGCATTCTCTGCTGCTGCATGAACTGCTTATCGACATTGGAAAGCTCACCTATAACGGGGGGTTTTTGCGCTTGGCTGGCAGTCCAGCCCCATGCGGTACACAGGATAAGTATGAGATTGATCAGGGTACGAGCGGTCATGCTTTGGGACTCCGGTGTCTGGGTGGTTTCTAGCGCCTCCATTTTACCCCAATTTGGTTGTCATCCCGCCACCACCATGGATAATGGCGGGCTTCGCCGGGGTAATGTGAAATTCCGGCTAACCCTCCATTCGTTTTGACGCGGAGACTGTCAATGATTAGCGGTAGTATCGTCGCTTTGGTTACCCCAATGCATGCCGATGGCAAGGTGGATTGGGCATCCTTGGAGCGCCTTCTGGAAAGCCATATGGAGGTTGGGACTGCGGCTATTGGTGCAGTTGGCACCACCGGAGAAAGTCCTACCCTCAGTGTCCCTGAGCACTGCGAAGTCATTCAATTTTGTGTGAAATACTGTGCTGGGCGTCTGCCTATCGTTGCCGGTACAGGGTCTAACTCTACCTGGGAAGCCATTGAACTGACTAAAGCGGCGGCCTCAGCCGGCGCAAACGCCTGTCTTTTGGTAACGCCCTATTACAACCGTCCCACTCAGGTGGGCCTGTACGAACATTTTAAGGCCATCGCTGAAGCAGTAACGATCCCACAAATACTCTACAACGTGCCTGGCCGCACATGTGTCGATATGCACAACGATACAGTTTCTCGCTTGGCGGAACTTGCGAACATCACTGGCATCAAAGATGCCACGGGTGGTTTGGAGCGCGGCCGCGAGCTGATTAAAAACTGCGGTGAGGCCATTGCGGTTTATTCTGGCGATGATGGCACTGCGATGGAGCTAATGTTGGCGGGTGGTCATGGCAATATTTCGGTCACCGCAAATGTGGCGCCGGCCTTAATGGCGCAAATGTGTGAGCGGGCGTTGGCAGGTGACAGGCCCGGCGCTGAAGCTATCAACGAACGGCTCACGCCGCTGAACAATGCCCTGTTTCTGGAAGCTAACCCGATACCGGTGAAGTGGGCGTTACAGCACAGGGGCCTGATCGAAGAGGGTATTCGCTTGCCCCTGACGACATTAGATGAACAATACCGAGGTGCAGTTACTGCAGCTCTGGACGTGGCGGGAGTTTGAACTTGATGCGGTTACAGCCTTTGAAGGCAATCTGTACAGTGCTGTTGTTAATATTGGGAATGTCGGTCAGCGGCTGTAGTTATCTTTTCGGCGATGAAGGCATGTTCCGCGATCGTTCCGAAGATTATAAAAGGGCGCCGGAGACACCTTTCGTCGAAGTCCCCCAAGGGAAGGACTCCCAAACATTGCGGGAGGTTTATGTCATTCCCCAGATCGAGGAAAAGCTGATACTGGAAGGCGAGTTTGAGGTGCCGCGCCCGGCGCCGTTGGTGGCAGGCGCGGGAGCTGAGATCGTACGCATACAAAAATTAGCTGGCGTTAGCTGGGCCCTGATCGATCTGGCACCGGGGCAGGTTTGGCCACAGGTGCGCAGTTTTATGTCGGCAGCGGGTATGCAAGTTGCTCGTGTTGATGCTCGCAGTGGCATCATGGAATCAAACTGGTTGAAGCTCGAGGAGCGACCCATCCCCAGCCGGTATCGCTTTCGTATGGAGCAGGGTGTTCAGCGTGGCACCAGTGAGCTGCACATATTGCAGATGAACCAGGGCAGCGGTGATGGATGGCCCACAACCTCCAATGATACGCAGCAGGAAGCGACCATGCTACGAGCGGTCGCTCAATTCATCGCAGACAGTGCGGATACCGCGCCCGTGTCGATGCTTGCAGAGCAAGGTATTAGTGCTGGCGGCAAAATTACGATGTTGGAGGCGCCCCAGGGCTATACCTATATTCGTTTGATGTTACCGTTTGACCGGGCTTGGGCATCTCTTGGGCGATCACTGGAAAAATCTTCCTTCGAAGTGACTGACCGCGACCGTAGCACGGGTCTTTACTATGCGACCTTCACTGGTCCCGACTCTCCCGAGGACAGTGGTTGGATGGGTTGGCTGTGGGACAGTGACGAGGCGCACCCGATGGAGGGACAGGTTTTTCTGATTACCATGGCTTCTCTTGAAGATGGTGCAGTGAGTATTCGCCTGAAACCTCAAGATGAGTCAGCACCGTTCGACAAGCGCGAAGAGCAGGGTTTGTTGGCGTTAATCAAAGGGAATATCAACTAGGCCCGGCGATGTCGGGCGAGGTACACACGTTGCAATTCGCCTCTTTGGGCTCTGGTAGTAAAGGCAATTCCACAGTGGTACGCGCTGGTGAAACCCTGGTCATGGTCGACTGCGGATTTTCGCTGCGCGATACGCTACGGCGCCTGGCTAGGCTGGACATCGCTCCGGAGCAGTTAGACGCCATACTGGTCACCCATGAACACTCCGATCACTGCAGCGGTGTCGCTGCGCTGTCGCGCAAATTTGAGATTCCCGTTTACATGACTCACGGTACCTCCGGTACGGGTCGTTGTGACAACAGCCATGATTTACATTGCTTCAACTGTGAAGACACCTTCACCATTGGCGCTTTGTCTATAAAAGCGGTTGCAGTGCCGCACGACGCTGCAGAACCTTGTCAGTACCGGATCAGTTGGCAGGATCATACGCTGGGGATACTCACCGACCTGGGCAGCATCACGCCACATGTTGTGGACAACTATCGCAGCTGCGATAGCCTGCTGTTGGAGTTTAATCACGATGTGAGCATGCTGCAGAATGGGCAATACCCACCCCATCTCAAGCGCCGTGTAGGGGGTGACTGGGGGCACCTTAATAATGATCAGGCGGCTGATTTTTTGCGTCAAATCGATTCTGAGTCGCTTAGGCAAGTTGTGGTTGCCCACGTCAGCGAAAACAATAACAGCCGAGAGCGAGCAGAAGGTGCTCTGCTATCGGTGCTGGGCTCGTTAGATAAAGTGGTGTTTGCACAGCAGAGCGAGGGCTTCGACTGGCTCAAAATAGCCTAGTACCATCACCTTGAATTTTTTTGCCCGTTTAGTTTCCAGGCTCCAATGTATCCTCTATCCGGGATCGCTTCCAGCGCCGATTACTCCATAACCAGCTTTGCGGTTCTTGACGAATCGCCTGCTCTGCCAGTTCTACGTAGCGCTGCGTAAGGACGCCTTCAGGGTCATCGTAAGGCGGCTCTCCCAAGGAGTGAAATTCGACCTCGTAGTAGCCTCGGCTCACTCTTTGGCACTGCGCGAAGACAACCGGGAACTCTGTCAGTTTGGCTATGCTTTCCGCGCCTAGATGAAAGGCGGCGCTCTGGTTCATAAAAGAAGTCCAATGTCCGCGTTCGCCGGGCGTGGGTGCTTGGTCTGCAAGCATACCCAGACACCTGAACTCCCGGCGATGACGCAGTATATTGCGCGCAGATTCTTTCAGCGAGACCGGGCGTGCGCCGAATTGGCTGCGAATCTCAAAGATCAGTTTATCGGCGGCGCTGTTGTGCAGCTGCTTGTAGATAGGGTCCACCCGAATATCCATGGCGGCGGTGATGCCATGCAGCATCCACTCCCAGTTGCCCTGATGTACTGCGAGGATAATAACGGAGCGTTGGGACTGGCGGCTGACCTCATCAAGCAGCTGTGGATTGCAGAGGGTGATGCGCTCACAAAAGTCGGCCTTGCTCATCTGGCGGGCTTTGATGATTTCCATTGCCACATCTGTCAACTGGCGATAGAACATTTTCGAGAGAACTGTGACCTCTGTCTCGTTCTTATCGGGAAAGGCTTTTACCAAGTTTTCCCGCACCACCTCTTTGCGATAGCCTACCAGGTAATAAATCACATAATAGATCAGGCCAGCTACTGTATAGAGCACCCGTAAGGGAAGCAGCCCCAATACGCGATAAAAAATCATTTCGCGCAGCTAAAGAAGATTGCCAGTTGATTCCCCGGAACTGAGGTATTCCTCATAAAGGGTCCGATCAACGGCAATGTGCTGGCAGTATCAGGGTTTCGACTTCGCCCAAGGCTCTCTCGGCAGGGCACTGCAAGGTGTTGTTGCCGGACAGATCGAGCAGGCGCAGATTTATCATGTTGTCCAGGGCAGAAGAGTCTGCGATCTTGTTGTTGTCCAGATAAACGACTTCCAGCGAGGTCAGAGCGGCTAAGGCGGAGAGATTTTGGATCTTGTTAGAAGAAAGCTTGAGAGCCGTGATGGAGATGAACTGGTCCAGTCCAGCCAGTATTTCGATACCGGCATTGGAGCAATTGAGAGAGTCCAATTGAGTCGCTTTAGTGATATCGCCATCAATAATGGCCTGTGCAAGGCAGTTGTGTAGTGCAGGGTCGGTAACATCAAAATTGGAGAACAACGGGGCAGGTCGGTAAACCACTTTGTCGTTTACCTTGAAGTCGTAACCCCGACAGGCGGCCAATAAGGCCAATACAGTGCAAATGAGCAGGAGAGTCAGACGTCGTAACATGTTGAAGGTACCCACATTTTTTAAGGTTTTGGCCCGGTGAGAGCTGAAACTATTTCAGACGTGGCTCCGACGGGTGCAGGCCTTTATAATGCCAGTACTTGCAGCGCAGTTCACTACCGCGCTGAGCCTGACAGGACATTGAACGCCATGCCGGATTTCACGCAGGGTTCACCGCCAGATTCTCCCGGCCCGGGGTCCCCGCCTGGGCATGCTCCGAACGCGATCAGCATTGTGCAGCGTGGCAATCTTAAAGCTCTGGAAACGACATTACGCAAACAGTGGCGCATGGGTCAGAACATCGTGCTGTGTTGGAGTTCCGATCAGCGGGGTTTGCTGGTTATTTTTGTGCCGCATTATTTTCTCGGCAACTACTGTGCAGCCGGCGATTCCCCAGGGGACCAAAACAGGGATAACGAAGCTTTTATACGCGGGCTGATCTCTGGCCGCAGGCGCATGGAGCGGGATGAGTTGTTTGAGGTGAGCAAGCGCCTCGACGTGTCCCCAACCTTTATCAAACTGAATACTGCGCTGGCTGAGGAAGTCCAGGTGCTTGATGCCGTTGAGCACGTTATAAAGCGCTACGGGCTGAGTTATGTTGATAGCAGGGCGGTCATCCTGTTCGATATTGTGGATTTCTCTCTCTACACGCCCTTTGAGCAGGCCAGTCAGCTCAACAGCATGTCTTATTCTCTCAATTCTGCTTACAACAAATTACTGGCTCAAGGCATTGAGATAAATTTTTCTCGCACCACTACCGGCGACGGATATTACATCTGGAATCGCGACTTGAGCGCGTCCGCCAATCAGGATTTATTTGTCTTCATGCTATTAGTGGTGACCGACAATGTCGTCGCCCAGGCCGCTTCAAAAGGCAATACCGTGCCAGTCATTCGCTCGGGATACCATATTGGCGGTCACTATGAGCTGTATCAGGCAGAGGGGGTGAACCCTTCTGTGTTCAGTTACATCGTCGGTGACGTCACGATTGAACTGGCGCGTATGTTGGACCTCGCCGAGAGAGATCAAATCCTCATTGGCGAATTCCATTGCGAACAGGCTGGTTGGGGGTCAGGTACAGTCAAATCGATAACCTCTGTATCGGCAACTGCCTTTGTCAGTGCCTGTAATCGCGCCCTGTCGTCACTTCGGGGTGTTCCGTTGTCGGGTAAGACGATAGATACCATGTCCTGCCATCTGACAGAAAGTATTGAGTCTGACGGCCAGTCCAGACCCCGACGATTTCTCATCGTGGATAAACACAACCGTTCTCGATACGCCTACAACCTGCAGATCGAAATTGAGCTGGAAAGTGACATCGCAGGTGATTTGGAAGCCATTCCTATGTCTTTGGGTCTCAACGAGGAGCAACTGCCTTCAAGGCAATCACGTGGTGACCAGGAGGACGCCGCCAATCAGGCGCCCAGTGCTGCTCCAACAGCACAAGCTTTGTTCGATGATTTAGCAACCATCTTGAGGAAGCGCAGTGACAAATCGATTACCGAGGACTGACTCCGACATGGGGAATTTCCAGCGCGCCGGACACATGGATGTAAGCAATACGGTGGACGTGTCTGATGCGGTCGCTGTGGCCGCTGCTGTGCAGCAAATTCTTGGTGAACAGCACGATGGCCTGGACCTGGTTTCCTTGCGGCTCCTGTTCGAAGATTTCAGTCGATTGTACTGTGGTGACTATCCCGGTTTTCGAGCCTGTGACATCAATTACCATAATGAACAGCACGTGTTGGATGTGACACTGGCTATGGCACGCCTACTCGACGGTCGTGGCAAAATCGCGCCCCTTTCTGCCCAGATGATACTGGCAGGAATTGCTGCGGCCCTGTTTCACGATTCGGGTTATATACGGCGCACCCGCGACACTCGCCACGCTAATGGGGCGGCATACACCCGCGTGCACGTCAGTCGCAGTGCGCGTTTTTTGACAGAATACTTACCGAGTATTGGCCTACAGGACCTGGTTGGAATCTGTACTCGTCTGGTTTACTTCACCCGCACAGAAGTGGACCCGGCCGAGTTGCTGGTGCTAAACGATGACGAATGGGTGCTGGGTACGCTACTGGGAACCGCTGACTTGATGGCACAAATGGCCGACAAGGAATACGTGCAAAAATGTAGAGAGCATTTGTACGAGGAGTTTGTGGCTGGTGGCATGGCGGGGGAGGTGGCCGATAAGAATGCGACCCCACCCTTGTTCGATTCCCCGGAACAGCTACTGCGGATGACCCCTGGTTTTATCAGCAACGCTATCGATACGCGGCTGAATCAGCAGTTCAAGGGCGTTCATCGCTTTGCCGCCGATCACTTTGACGGCCGCCACTTGTACATGGAAGCGATCGCGCATAACAGTAGCCTGCTGGAGGAAATATTGGCCGCGGAAGAAGTCGTCGAAGGTCCCTGACAAGCCTGTGCAGTTGGACAATTCCCCCATTCCCTTGGCGCTGCTGACAGCCAACGTAAATGACATCGCCGCAGCCCAACGGCTGTCTTTGGCGCTGAAATTACCTCTCCTTGATGGCGCAACAGACCCTAAAACATGCTCCAGTGCGCAGGCAGTATTAATACTTGATGGTCCTTCTTTAGTTTTGCAGCAGACCGGTGCGGCAGCGCCTGGCCCTGTAGCTGTTGAGTTTGGTAGCCCAGCCATGCGCCACCGGCGTCGTGCAGGCGCCAATGAGTTACTAGGTAGGGCAGTGGGGGTAGGTAAAAAAAGTGAGCTTCACATAATAGACGCTACTGGAGGTCTTGGACGAGACAGTTTCGTGTTAGCCGATTTGGGCTGCCACGTTAGCCTGTGTGAGCGCGAGCCAGTAGTAGCTGCCCTACTGCAGTCCGGCTTCGACGTAGCAGCAAGGGAGGCCGACCCATGGTTGCGGGGGGTTCTGCAGCGGCTGAGGCTCTGCCCCGGTGACGCCCGCGAATTGATTGCGGATGATCTTGCAGCGATTGACGTGATTTATCTTGACCCCATGTTTCCCGAGCGCTCCAAAAGTGCTGCTGTGAAAAAAGAAATGGCCTTGTTTCAGTGGTTGCTGGAGCAGCCGGCTCATTCCGATGATGCGCCGCAGTTGCTCGATTGGGCTCTGCAGCAGGACGTAGCGCGAGTTGTGGTAAAGCGTCCCTTGAAAGGATCAGCCATAGGCGATGGACCAATCTCTCACTGTATTAGAGGTAAGGCGGTGCGCTATGATGTCTATGTACAGCGCAAGTTGTAGTCGTTTTCAGTTTTCTAAAGTCTAAAGCAGTGGCGCCAGGCCAGCCCAATAAGGGAAGTCGCCGGGGTGCTGCGCGTGGGAGTATGCATGTCCGAACAAGCATCGAATCGCAAGGTTATCGCTCTGGTCACCGGAGCATCTTCAGGCCTTGGAGCCGAATTTTGCCGTCAGTTGGCGGACCGCTGCGATGTGATCATCGCAGTCGCGCGTCGTGAAGAGCGATTGACGGACATTGCGAAGGAGCTGGAAGGCACGGTTGAGGTGCATTGTCTAGCGGCGGATCTGGGTACGGTAGAGGGTGTCGCAAAAACGATGGAGACACTGCGCCAAAAAGGTCCGGTGGATTATTTAGTGAACAATGCGGGCTTCAGTACCTTTGGTTTTTTTCCTGATTTACCCATTGAAGGCCAGCGGGAGATGGTCGACGTTCATATCGATGCCAGTATCACCCTGAGTCGGGCGGCGGTTCCTTTCATGAAGGAACTTGGCGGCGGCACCATTATCAATGTGTCATCACTTGCGACTTTTGTGCCTGGTAAAGGTCTGGCTGTTTATGGGGCTACCAAAGCGTTCCTGAATTATTTTTCGATTGCCTTGCAAGCGGAGCTGGCAGGTACGGATATTGAAGTACAGGCTCTGTGCCCAGGCTATACCCACAGTGAGTTTCACGCTGAGATGGTGGAGGGTGGTTTTAGTAAAGATCGCATTCCCGCTGAAATGTGGATGACACCGGATGAAGTTGTCAGTACCAGTCTTGCAGCACTTGGGGGCGGAAAAGTATTAGTCGTGCCAGGTGAAGGCAACCAGGCGATGGCGCGTATGGGTCTGGAACAGCAGTTAGCTCAACTGCAGTAGCAGTCGCTCTAAGATGCCTTTGTAGAGAACGGCCAGACGAGGCAGGTCGGCGGCAAGAACTTGCTCGTCGATTTTGTGAATGGTCGCATTGATGGGACCCAACTCAACCACCTGTGCTCCTGTGGGGGCAATGAAGCGGCCGTCAGAAGTGCCGCCAGCGGTGGAAAGCTCTGTCGTCAGTCCCGTTATTTCCTTGATTGATTCCACAGTGGCCTCGACTAGTTCGCCACGCGCTGTCAGAAAAGGCTGGCCACTCAGTTGCCAGTCAATGTCGTAATCCAGATCGTGTGCGCTGAGAATCGCTTCGGCTCTGTGCTTGATAACTGTGTCTGTCAGTTCCGTGGAAAAACGGAAATTGAATACGATCTCCACTTCGCCGGGTATGACATTGGTCGCGCCGGTTCCGCCGTTGATGTTTGAAATCTGCATAGAGGTAGGCGGAAAGAACTCATTCCCTTCGTCCCACAACTCTGCAGTCAATGCATTCAAAGCAGGTAATGCCCGGTGAATAGGGTTGTCGGCGAGATGAGGGTAGGCGATGTGGCCCTGAATACCTCGAACTTTCAGCACCGCGCCCAACGAACCTCGGCGGCCGTTTTTGACAACGTCTCCCAGCGTTTCCGTGCTGGAGGGCTCACCCACCAGGCACCAGTCTATCGTTTGACCCTGCTCTTTCAGGTATTCCAGTACTTTAACGGTGCCGTTTACTGCCGGGCCTTCTTCATCTGATGTGATTAGAAAACCAATACGACCAGGGTGATCCGGGTTGGCCTTAACAAACTCTTCGCAGGCGACAACCATGGCCGCCAAACTGCCTTTCATGTCTGCCGCACCTCGCCCGTACAGCACACCATCGCGTAATGTCGGTTCAAAAGGTGGGGTGTTCCATTGTTCGACCGGACCCGTGGGTACTACGTCGGTGTGACCGGCGAACACAAGGATAGGGCCATTGCTGCCGCGTTCGGCCCAAAAATTTTTGACGTCGCCAAAAGGCAGATCGGTGCAGGTAAAGCCGATGGCGGCCAGGCGTTCTATCATCAATGCCTGACAGCCCGCATCCTGCGGTGTTACCGAAGTTCGGCTTATCAATTCACTGCAAAGTTCGAGAGTGGCTTCCACGTTTCTGTTCTACCGGCTCGTTTAGTTGTGCGCGTGTAGCGCTTCATTGAGTTCAACCGCTGTGCGATTGGTTAGGCATTCAACCGCACCGGTGCTTGAGTTGCGGCGAAACAAGAGGTCGGATTTGCCGGCCAGATCGCGCGCCTTCGCAGTTTGTACAGTGTTGCCATCTGCATCCAGCATGGCGACTTTCGTCCCCGCTGTCACGAATAAACCGGCTTCTACAGTGCAGCGATCACCCAGTGGGATACCAATGCCGGCGTTTGCGCCGATAAGACATTCCTCGCCAACCGATATCACGATATTGCCACCGCCAGAAAGTGTGCCTATGGTCGAACAGCCACCACCCAGGTCAGAGCCCTTGCCTACCAGTACACCGGCGGAAATACGGCCTTCAATCATGCCTGGTCCTACTGTGCCCGCATTAAAGTTCACAAAGCCCTCGTGCATGATGGTAGTGCCTTCACCCAGATGCGCGCCCAAGCGCACGCGAGCGGTGTGCGCGATGCGAACCCCTGTGGGCACAACGTAGTTTGTCATC
The DNA here is from genome assembly GCA_047611225.1 of Halioglobus sp. Lineage (GTDB taxonomy): Bacteria > Pseudomonadota > Gammaproteobacteria > Pseudomonadales > Halieaceae > Marimicrobium. The sequence continues at coordinate 249,170 of JBLFWP010000001.1, read as the reverse complement.
TTGGGAAACTTGTCAACGCAGCTCACTTCCAGGATCTCGCCGCGTATCCTTGCAGCTAGCTGACGATCTGTGAGTTCGGCGATATCAATAGCACCTTCGCTGGTCCATGCGACGTTGGGCAATACGCCAAACAGGCCATCGAGATTGGTACCGTGGGGCGTAACGAGACGATGGGACAATAAGTGAAGTTTCAGATAACCCTGAGGGATATTGACGGGAGCCTCATCGTTATTGAGCAGTACTGCGACCACCGGTTGGTTGCTGCCCAAAAGCTGTTTTGCCAGTGCGGCCTGCGCCGTTTCTCCAGCGTCGGCCAGAGCAGCGTGGAGTGCCGTAAGTTGATCTTGACTAAGGGCAGTATTGGAGTCGTAATCCTTGGCAACCTGCACAAGGCCCGCTGGGGGTGCCAGTATCGGAAGGGCGAAAAATATTTCCAGCCATTCTCCCTTGTTGTTATGGGTTCCTACGCCTAGGCCAAAAGCAGCTGTGCCATCTGTCATTTTGTGTCCACCTTCTATTGTTTCGTTGTTCGTTGTGGCAAATCGCTGCTGTCGCTCGATACTTTCCTAGCTATCGCTTCTACAGCGAGTGTGCCCTAAATATTTTCTCGTAGTTAGCCGCTGAAAAACCGGTATAGCGTTCTTTGCCGGTATCCAACAATGGGCGTTTGATCAATGTTGCCTGCTCAAGCACGGCTTCCACTGCGGCGTCTTCGTTCATGTTCTCACGCGCTTTCACATCAAGGGCTTTCCAGCTGGTACTGCGTTTGTTGAGCAGTGTTTCCCAGCCCAGTTCGGCAATCCATTTGGCGACCGCTTCGCGCTCGATACCGTCTTCGCGGAAGTCGTGGAAGTGGTAATCGACGCCTTCAGATTCCAGCCACTTGCGGGCCTTTTTAACCGTGTCGCAGTTTTTAATACCGTACAGGGTAATCATTGTCAGGCTCCCGCGGGCTAGCGCTTATCAAGGGCCGCGTAGCATAGCAAATCCGCCTGATCAGATATAGCGATCGCAGGATTAAGGCGCGAGCGAAATGGCGATAGTGGGGGCTTCAGGCCTTGAGTGTTTTTTTGGGGTTCTTGCGATTAGGGTAACAGGTGCGGCAGATTTCACAGACGCGGCCATCGCAGCCTCTTGCCGAACAGTATTCTCGGCCGTAGTAGATGATTTGCAGGTGTAAGCGATTCCAGTCCTCGCGCGGGAACAGGCCTTTCAAGTCCCGCTCGGTTTGCACGACATTCTTGCCCTTGGTCAGCCCCCAACGCTGTGCCAGTCTATGAATGTGTGTATCCACTGGAAATGCAGGTACCCCGAAGGCTTGGGACATAACAACACTGGCCGTCTTGTGGCCAACGCCTGGCAGGCGCTCCAAGGCTTCCATGTCCTGGGGAACTTCACCGCCGTGTTCCTCCAGTAATATCTCACTGAGCCGTTGAATGGCCTTGGATTTTTGCGGTGATAGCCCGCAGGGCTTAATGATTGCCCTGATCTGTTCGGCACTGTGTTGAGCCATATCGTGAGGGTTGTCAGCCATTGTAAATAGCGCGGGCGTCACGGTGTTAACCCGTTTGTCCGTGCATTGTGCGCTGAGAAGTACTGCGACCAGTAGTGTGAAAGGGTCGACGTGGTCCAATGGTATCGGCGTCTCGGGATAGAGCGCCTGCAAGCGTTTGTAGACGTAGTCTGCACGTTCAGCTTTTAGCACTTGGATTGCCTTACAATTTGGACAGCTGGTGAACGATTCTTTGCGCTGCCTCTACGCAGAGTTCGGGGGTGGCCACCAGCGCCATGCGAATCCTGTCTTCTCCGGGATTTAATCCATGGCATTGTCGCGCCAGAAAACGACCCGGCAGAACCGTGAGGTGCTCCTCGCAAAATAATTGCTGTGCAAATTTGGTGTCGCTTACGGGTGTTTTCGGCCACAGGTAGAACCCGGCCTCCGGTTGCGAAACTTCCAGGTGCCCGTCCAATATGCTCAGTACTGCCGAAAACTTTTCCCGATACTGGGCGCGGTTAGCCAGTACATGGTCCTCGTCATTCCACGCGGCAATACTGCCCAGTTGGTGATGTATGGGCATGGCGCAGCCATGGTAGGTGCGGTACTTGAGAAAACTACTCAATACATCTGCATCTCCCGCGACAAATCCCGATCGTAAACCAGGAAGATTGGAACGTTTCGAGAGGCTGTGAAAAACGACGCAATTACTGTAATCCCCTCTCGTCATAGCGTCGCAAGCTTGCAGTAGCCCTGGTGGTGGTGACAGTTCGTCGAAATATATTTCTGAGTAGCATTCGTCGCTGGCGATGATGAAGTTGTGCTCTCTCGCAAGGGTGATGATGTCCTTAAGTTGACTCAAAGGCATCACCGCGCCAGTCGGGTTTCCCGGGCTGCACAAATATAGCAGTTGGCACTGCTGCCACTGTTCAGCGGTGACAGTGCTGAAATCAGGCAAGAAACCGGTTGCAGCAGAGCAGTTTAGAAAGTGCGGTGTGGCACCTGCAAGCAATGCCGCCCCTTCATAAATTTGATAGAAGGGGTTGGGGAATATCACGCGGGCATCCGTCTGGGAGTTCACCACCGTTTGGGCGAAAGCAAAGAGCGCCTCCCGCGTACCGTTTACGGGAAGCACTTGTGTATCTGCGTTAATGGACGAAAGTGCAAAGCGGCGCTGCAGCCAGCTGGCAATGGCCTCTCGCAGTTCGCGCAAGCCCAGCGTGGACGGGTAGTTTGCCAGGCGATGAAGGTTGGCCGCTATTTCCTCCAACACAAAGGTGGGCGACGCATGCTGGGGCTCTCCAATGCCTAGCGAAATTGCCGACTTTCCAGCCGGCGGCTCTAGGCCCGCCAGTAACTCTTTCAGCTTGGTGAAGGGGTAGTCATGGAGATCATTTAGATTTCTATTCATAGCTGTCGGTCATTGCTGTCAGTCATAGCTCTTAGACTGCTGCCTGCTCATCCAATTCGTCGCGTATGGTTTGTTGAATTAGCTGGCATATTTCAGGATCGGTGATGGCCTGGCCATGCTCGTCAGTGACGAAGAATATATCCTCGACACGCTCGCCCAGTGTTTGGATTTTAGCGGCTTGAAGATCGATGTTATAAGCCACGAAGATACGGCCAAGGCGTGCCAGTAGGCCGGGCCTGTCAGGGGTGGAGACTTCCAATATGGAAACGTTCCTTGTCTCATCTACTGTCATGCGCGTTTCGGTGGGAATCGCGAATGATTTCATTTGTCTAGGTGTTCTGCGGGCAGGGGCCTCAGAATCAGTTGCGTCACTGCTGAGGTGCTCTGTCAGATATGCCCTGATTTTTTTCATGCGGACGGCGTCTTCTGTGATCGGCTTTCCGTCTGAGTCCAGTACGAAAAATGTATCGAGAATCATGCCACCGTTGGCACTGTAAATACGCGCATCATAAATACTAAGATCCAAGTGCTCCAGGCTGGCGCAAATTCGAGAAAACATTTGCGCCCGAGCGCGGGCGTGAATGAAAATTTGTGTGGTGTTGGCGACGCTTGATTCTGCGCTATTGCGAAGCAGTACCAATGGCGTATCCATGTCGTGGTGATTGGCGATTGCCTCGGTGTGCCATGCGATGTCTTCCGCACGTTCCCGCAGGAAGTAATCTTCGCCGCGTTGTGCCCATAAATCGTCTAGCTCTTCGGGCGTGAATCCGCGCTCTTCCAGAATACGCAAGGACGCTCTGCGAGTTTCCTCCACCACGGCCATTTTCTTGATTGGGTTGTCCAGGCCGCGGCGCAGAGCCCGTCTGGTTTCGGTATGCAGCTGGCGCAGAAGGCTACCTCGCCATGCATTCCACAGCGTAGGATTGGTAGCATTAATGTCTGCTACAGTGAGAACAAACAGATAGTCCAGATGTTCCTCGTCCCCAACATGCTCAGCAAATGGCTGAATAACCTCGGGGTCGGATATGTCCTTGCGCTGAGAAACGGCGGACATCAACAGGTGGTTACGGACCAGCCATACCACCAGTTCACTGTCCTTTTCGTCCAGGCCATGCTCTTTACAGAATTGTTCCGCATCTACCGCACCCAGTTCTGAATGATCTCCGCCACGGCCTTTTCCTATATCGTGGTACAGCGCTGCGATATACAGAAGTTCGATCTTACGCAGTCGCCGTGCTACCCGGCTGGAGACCGGAAATTTTTCTTCAATATCAGGATAGAAAAATCGTCTGGTGTTTTTAACAACCTCCAGAGTGTGCGCATCTACCGTGTAGATGTGGAACAGGTCGTGCTGCATCTGCCCCACGATCCGACCAAACTCCGGCAGATAGTCATCAAGGATACCGTAGCGTGTCATTCGCCGCAGTTGTCTGGTCATTTTGTTAGGGCTGCGCAAGATCTCCAGAAAAGTTTCTTTATTTTCTTTTTTCGCGCGAAACGCATCGTCTATCAGATGTCGGCTTCCACGAATTAGTCGAATGGTGGGCGCTGCAACCCCAACTATTTCTTCGTGAGTCGCGCACAGTAAAAATACTTCCAGAAGTGCAGGAGGATGCTCATTGAACAGCTCGCTTGAGCGCGCCTCTATATAACCATTACGAAGCTGGAAACGATCGTTGAGAATTTGTATATCGTCCGCGCGTATTTGGCGCAGTATTGCCTGATCGAAATTCTGTATTAGCACTTCATTTAGCTGGCCTAGAGCTAGGGCCCATCGATAGTAGACGTGCATGAACTTTTCAACGGCGAGTTTTTTACCATCCCTCAGTCCCCACAGTTCGGCCAGTTCCCGCTGGTGATGGAACAGCAGGCGGTCTTCTTCCCGGTTGGTAATCATGTGCAGTGCGTAGCGCACTTGCCACATGAAATCCCTTCCCGCGATAAGAATTTCCATCTCCTCGTTGCTTAGGAATTCCTGCGCTGTAATGTTTTCCAGCGCGTCGACACCAAAGTGTCTCTCGGCGATCCATCCCAGAACTTGCAGGTCGCGCAAGCCGCCGGGAGAACTTTTGACATTGGGTTCGAGGTTGAATTCGGTGTCGGCAAATTTATTGTGGCGGGTTTCCTGCTCCGTCAATTTAGCGCGGAAAAAGTCGCTACTGGGCCACATATTGCCTGGGTTGGTTCGCTCGTGGAGTTCTTCCATCAGCTGCTCAGAGCCACGAATAACCCTTGCTTCCATGGTATTGGTGAGCACGGTGATATCGAGTTTAGCCTGCGCGACGCATTCTTCAATGTCGCGCACGCTGTGGCCAATGTTCAGGCCAATATCCCACAGCAGCGTGAGGAAGCTGGATAGCTCCTCCTGAAAGTCGTCTGCTTTTGGGCTCAGCAAGATCAGCAAATCGATGTCTGAATGGGGGTGTAGCTCACCTCTGCCGTAACCGCCCACTGCTACCAGCGCTAACTGCGAGTCGTCCAGATCCAGGCGGTCCCAAAGGATACCGAGCAGAGTATCTATAAATACGGCGCGTTGCCGGATGAGGTCACAGGCTTGCGCGCCAGATCGAAATCGATGGTGCAATTTTTCGGTCGCTGCCGAAATGGCATTTTTACAGGCTTCAATAGGACCGGTGCGATCCATCTCAGCGAGGAAAGTGTTGTCGTCAAACAGGTCTGGGTGTAGTGGAGTTAACTCAGCGGCCATGCTCAGCAGAGACCATGCTCGTTGCTGCGCCGGGTGAACACTTCAACGCCGTCTTCGGTGACAGCCATGGTGTGTTCCCACTGTGCTGACAATCGGCCGTCGCGGGTGGTGACGGTCCATCCGTCTTTTTTATTGAGTCGGGTTTGGCGTCGCCCGGCATTGATCATTGGTTCGATGGTGAATGTCATTCCGGCTTCCAGTACCAGGCCAGTGCCTTTGCGACCGTAGTGCAGTATCTGAGGTTCTTCGTGGAATACCTTGCCGATACCGTGGCCACAGTATTCACGCACCACAGAGTAGTAATTTTTCTCGGCGTGTTGCTGGATCACATGGCCAATATCGCCCAGAGTCGCGCCGGGCTTAACCAGAGCGATGGCAGCGTACAGGCACTCCTGAGTGATTTCGATCAGTCGCTGTGCGTGGGACGGTACATCACCAACCTGCACCATAATGCTGGTATCGCCGTGGTATTCGTCTTTGATGACGGTGACATCGATGTTGATGATATCGCCGTCTTTCAATTTTTTGGTATCGGAGGGTATACCGTGACAGATCACGTCATTAACAGAGGTGCATATGGATCGCGGAAAGCCGTTGTAGTTCAGAGGAGCGGGTATGGCCTGAAGTTTGCCAGTAATATACTCGTGGCAAATCTTGTCCAGCTCGCCAGTGGTGACCCCGACTTGAACATAGGGCTCAATCATTTCGAGCACCTCTGCGGCCATACTGCCGGCCACGCGCATCTTCTCTATCTCTTGCGGGGATTTTATCGCTGAACTCATCTCTAACCTGTTGATAAATATAAATAATAATAAATAGAGTGGCTAGCGGAGCAAGCCACAGCGGGCATATTCTAACCCATTCACAGTGCAAATGAGTAATGTGGCCATGCGGGGGTGGCCTACTGAGCTTTTATCCCAGTCTTCGTTATGGTATAAAGCGCGCCTCTTTTCGAGGCAACAGTGCTTAAACCCTAGGGTTGAGGTCTGGCCACGAGGGAGAAACCAAAACGTCACACACATATCAACACCTGTATCAGGGTGCTGTTCGGCCTTTACCGGCTTGTTCAGTTTGATTTCAGGGATATGTGGAGGATTAACCCAAACAAACAAGGTAATTATTATGTCGGAAGTGCAAGTAAGCATGCGCGACCTGCTTCAAGCGGGCGCTCATTTTGGTCACCAAACACGTTACTGGAATCCAAAAATGGACCAGTACATCTTTGGTGCACGCAACAAGATTCACATCATCAACCTCGAACACACCGTGCCCGCCTTCAATGAAGCGCTGGTGCTGGTACAACGTCTGGCCTCCAACAAGAACAAAATCATGTTCGTCGGTACCAAGCGTGCTGCGGGCAAGATCATGAAGGAGCAGGCTGAGCGGGCAGGTATGCCTTATGTCAGTCACCGCTGGTTGGGTGGCATGCTCACCAACTACAAGACTATTCGTGCTTCCATCAAGCGCCTGCGTGATCTCGAAGCGCAACAGACAGATGGCACCTTCGAAAAGCTGACCAAGAAAGAGGCGCTGATGCGCTCTCGTACCATGGACAAGCTGGAGCGCAGTATTGGTGGTATCAAGAGCATGGGCGGTCTGCCTGACGCTCTGTTTGTGGTCGATGTTGATCACGAGCGTATTGCCATCACCGAAGCCAATAAGTTGGGTATTCCAGTGATTGGCATAGTCGATACCAATAGCAACCCTGACGGCGTCGATTACATCATCCCTGGAAATGACGACGCGATTCGCGCGATTAAGCTTTATGTCACCGCGATCGCAGATGCTTGTCTGGCCGGAAAGATTGAATCTGGTGATGAAGCAGCCTCGGCGAAGAATGAATTCGTAGAAGAGAGTGCTGCAGGCGAAGCTGCAGAGGCCGTCGCTGAGCCAGCTGTTGAAGCTGCTGCTGAGCCAGTTGCTGAAGCTGCCGCGGAGCCCGTTGCTGAAGCGCCAGCCGAAGAAGCTGCGGCTGAGCCAGTAGTTAAAGCAGAAGCTGAGCAGCCTACGGCCGCTGAGTAGATTCTGATCTAGGTGCCTTTTGATAAGGCACCGTTAAAAGAATTACCCCCCAGCGTGATCGCTGGGGGTTTTTTGTTTCTAAAGTCTGTTTATGGGCTTTGATAAGGAGGAGAACAATGTCTGCAGCACTGGTTAAGGAACTGCGTGAGCGCACAGGCCTGGGTTTGATGGAGTGCAAAAAAGCACTTGAGGCCGCCAATGGCAACGTTGAGGACGCCATTGAAGGAATGCGTAAATCCAGCGGTATGAAAGCAGCCAAAAAAGCTGGCCGCACCGCTGCCGATGGCGTCGTTGTATCGCGCCTCGCCGATGACGGAAGCTATGGCATTTTGGTAGAAGTGAACAGCGAGACAGATTTCGTCGCCCGCGACGAAAACTTTCTGGGCTTTGTAGGCAAGGTTACTGAGGCAGCATTTGCAGCCAAGGAAACCAGTGTTGAAACTGTGATGGCCGGTGAGCTGGAAAAGGCGCGTGAAGCGCTGGTGCAGAAGATTGGAGAGAACATCAGTGTACGTCGCATTGAACTGATTGATGCAGACGCTGGTGTGGTCGGCGCCTACGTACACGGAAACAGCCGCATCGCCGTTTTGGTAGAGCTCAAAGGCGGTGATCAGGATCTGGCGAAGGATGTAGCGATGCATGTTGCTGCCGTGAATCCGCAGGTCGTTTCTCCGGATGATATGCCTGAAGATCTGGTTGCCAAAGAGAAGGAAATCTTCACAGCCCAGGCGCAGGATTCAGGAAAGCCCCCCGAGATTATCGAGAAGATGATCGGTGGTCGCATCAAGAAATTCCTGGCTGAAAACAGTCTGACCGAGCAAGCCTTTGTCAAAGACCCCGATGTAACCGTAGGCAAGTTGGTCGCTACGGCTGGCGCTGAAGTGGCCTCCTTTGTTCGTTTTGAGGTGGGTGAAGGTATTGAAGTAGAAAAGGTCGATTTCGCCGAAGAAGTGGCAGCTCAGCTTAAAGGCTAGGCCCTCTTAAGCAATCGATTTGAAACGGGGCTTGCGCCCCGTTTTTTTGGGCCTGCTGTTACCCTTAAAAACGTTTGTACGTCTTGAGCGTGCGCATATCCCCTACCCTTAGCAGTTATCGCTACGCCATTCTCGGATTCCAGCTACGACGCCCGTCAGCACCCTAAAAGAGACAGAAATATAGAGCAAACCCCCTAGGGAGTTAGCCGGATGTCCTGTAAGATATCAGCCAGCTTTTGGAGGGAGATTTATGCCTCAGTCGGCAGGTGACAAAAAATATAAACGGATACTGCTCAAGCTCAGTGGCGAGGCATTAACCGGCAGCGAAAAATTCGGAATTGACCCGAAAGTCCTCGACTCGATGGCTATGGCGATTGGTCAGTTAGTGGGTATCGGTGTTCAGGTTGGGCTGGTTATTGGTGGCGGAAATCTTTTTCGCGGCGCTTCTTTACAGAAGGCTGGCCTGGATCGGGTCACTGGCGATCACATGGGTATGCTGGCGACGGTGATGAATGCGCTGGCTATGCGCGACTCTTTGGAAAGATCCAATATTGCCACGCAAGTCATGTCCGCCATTCCCATGAGCGGTGTGGTAGATCATTACAATCGCCGTAAAGCACTGCGAGCACTGACCAACGGTGACGTGGTGATCTTTGCAGCAGGTACTGGCAACCCCTTTTTTACAACCGACTCCGCCGCGTGTTTGCGTGGTATCGAAATCGACGCCGAGCTGGTGCTGAAGGCGACCAAAGTCGATGGCGTCTATTCGGCGGATCCCATGAAGGTGCCAGATGCTGTGAAGTACGACACCCTCAGTTATGACGAGGTTCTGGAGAAGAAGCTGGAGGTCATGGATTTAACAGCCATTTGCCTGTGCCGGGATCACGACATGCCAGTGCGCGTATTTGAAATGGAAAAGCCGGGAGCTCTACTGAATATTGTCCGCGGCGGCGATGAAGGCACTTTAATCACCTAGAACAAAAATAAGTCTGTGCAATATAGCGCGCAGCGAGATTGAGAAGTGCTGGCTTGAGTAGTGCGGGGACCCCAGGAGTAATGCAATGATAGAAGACGTAAAAACCGAAGCCAGCGAGCGTATGAATAAGTCGCTCGATGCGCTGGCGCACAACTTCAATAAGATTCGTACCGGGCGCGCCCATCCCAGTCTACTGGAAGGCTTGAGGGTCGAGTATTACGGCTCCGTAACACCTATAAGTCAGGTGGCGAATGTTTCGGTTGAAGATGCGCGCACGCTTAGCTTGACTGTCTGGGACAAATCCATGATTCCGGATATTGAAAAAGCTATTTACAAATCTGAGCTCGGCCTTAACCCGGTTACAGCGGGGGAGGTAATCAGGATTCCTATGCCAATGCTGACAGAGGATACTAGGCGCGGTTTTACCAAGCAGGCACGTTCTGAGGCAGAGTCCGCTCGCGTTTCGGTACGCAACGCAAGGCGCGATGCGATGGCGATGCTGAAGGAGTTTGTTAAAGAAAAGGAAATCAGTGAGGACGACGAGCGCCGTGGTCAGGATGAAGTACAAAAGTTGACGGATGCTTTTGTCGCTAAAGTCGAAAAGTTGTTGACGGCGAAAGAAGCCGACCTCATGGAAATATAGCGTAACCAGTGCCTAGTACGAAAAACTCATCGATTCCCGATGCGCTGGAAGACCTTGTCATTCCGCGGCATGTGGCGATTATTATGGATGGCAATAACCGCTGGGCGAAGCGCAGTGGCGTATCGGGTCCTGCCGGGCATCGCGCTGGCGTAGAAGCGGTAAGAGGCGTGTTGCGCGCCTGCCAGGACCATGGCGTCGAAGTTATGACCTTATTTGCTTTCAGTAGTGAAAATTGGGGCAGGCCACAGCCAGAGGTTCGGGCACTGCTTGCACTGCTGTCGCGATATTTGCGCAACGAGGTGAAAGAGTTACACGAAGATGGCATTAGCCTGCGGTTCATTGGCAAGCGTAGTCGTTTCAGTGTTAGGTTGCAGCGCCTGATGAAACAATCTGAGGAGCTGACAGCGAGTAATACCGGTGCCAAGCTGGTGATCGCTGTTGATTACGGTGGTCAGTGGGATATAGCGCAGGCAGCGCAAAAACTGGCCCAACAAGTGAAGGATGGTACTCTACAGCCCGAGGATATTTCTCCCGAGCTGGTCGATCAGAATGTTTCCATAAGCGATTTGCCGCGGCCGGACCTTTGTATCCGCACGGGTGGCGATGCGCGCATCAGTAATTTTATGTTATGGCACTTTGCTTACAGCGAGCTCTATTTCACAGAAACCCTGTGGCCGGATTTCGGCGAGGCAGAGTTTGCACAGGCCTTGCAAGACTACGGTCAACGCGAGCGTCGATTTGGCCTGCGCGATTCCAGCGGCACAGCGCAGGACCATACCTCCAATGCTTAAGCAAAGAATCATAACCGGCCTGATCATGGCAGGTTCGTTTTTGGCCGCCGTCCTGTTTTTGCCTCTGGAAGGTCTGGCTCTGCTGTTCGGGGTGCTCATTGCAATGGGTGCCTGGGAGTGGGCCAAATTGGCCGGCTGGAACGGCAATTTGGCCAGAGCTATTTATGTGTTAATCGTGGTGGTCGGTATGGCGGTCCTTTATTGGTATTGCCAATTGGATGGTCATCCCCCGAAGGAGCGCATACAACCCTTCCTCGGTCTGGCCGGTCTGTGGTGGTCCTTTGCGCTGCTGTGGATTAAGGGTTATCCGGGCAGCGCCGTGATCTGGCGAACAGTTGCGATGCGCAGCTTGATGGGGCTGCTAATAATGTTGCTCGCATGGATGTCGGCCATCTATCTGGCCAGTTTTCCGCAGGGCGGTGTGCTGGTGATCGTTATGGTCCTGATTGCGGTAGTTGCAGATATAGGCGCGTATTTCACAGGTAGGCAGTTCGGTAAACACAAGTTGGCGGAGAAAGTGAGCCCAGCCAAAACCTGGGAAGGTTTTTGGGGAGGTATGGCCTGTTGCGCGTTGCTGGGAGTTGGCCTGTGGTATTTACTTCCCGATCAAGTCGCTCACATTGGTTTGGGTTCGGTACTGGGAGTGACCCTGGTGACAGCGATGGCCTCAGTTGTCGGGGATTTGACGGTAAGTATGGTTAAGCGCGAGAGCGATGTGAAAGACAGTGGCAGTCTACTGCCAGGACACGGTGGTTTACTGGACAGGCTGGATAGCCTGTGCAGCGCAAGTCCGGTGTTTGCCTTGGGCCTATTGATGGTGGGGTGGTAGTTATGGCTGCGCAAAAACGCCTGGTAAGTGTATTGGGGTCAACGGGTTCCATTGGAGTGAATACGCTGGACGTAATCGCCAGGCACCCGGACCGCTTTGAAGTGTATGCATTGGCGGCCAATTCTTCGGTGGAAGCAATGTTGGCCCAGTGTATTGAATTTTCTCCTCGTTACGCAGTGATGATGGATGAGGCGGCGGCACAGGCTCTCAAGGAACAGATGCCAGCCGAGGCTGCAACCGAAGTACTGCAGGGCGAGATTGGCTTAGCAGATGTTGTAGTGGCGCCTGAAGTTGATGTGGTTATGGCGGCCATTGTCGGCGCTGCGGGCTTGCCTTCCACATTGGCGGCAGCAAGAGCCGGCAAAACGCTGTTGCTGGCCAACAAAGAATCTCTGGTGATGGGCGGGCATTTGCTAATGCAGGCTGTGCGCGAATCCGGCGCATGCCTATTGCCCATAGACAGCGAGCACAATGCTATTTTTCAATGCATGCCTGCAGATTCTAACGGCAAGCCGGAAAATGGTGGCATCAGCAAGGTGCTGTTAACAGCATCAGGCGGGCCTTTCAGGACTTGGACCTACGAACAAATGCGCGATGCAACACCTGATCAGGCCTGCGCGCACCCGAATTGGTCGATGGGGCGGAAGATCTCAGTAGACTCCGCCAGCTTGATGAACAAGGGGTTGGAATTTATAGAAGCCTGCTGGATCTTCGACCTCACTCCCGACCGAGTAGAGGTGGTTGTACATCCACAAAGCATTATTCACTCGATGGTGCAGTATCCTGATGGTTCTGTGTTGGCGCAATTGGGCAACCCTGATATGCGCACGCCCATAGCCTATGGGCTGGGCTGGCCAGAGAGATTGGAGTCCGGGGTTGGTCCGCTTGATCTGGTGGCAACGGCCAGGTTGGATTTTGAAGCGCCGGATGAGGTGCTTTTTCCCTGCTTGCGCCTTGCGCGTGAGGCAGTCGCCGCGGGCGGTACAGCGATGGCGGTGTGTAATGCCGCCAATGAGATTGCCGTTGCAGCCTTTTTGGATGAAGAGATTCGCTTCACCGATATCCCGGTGGTGATAGAGCACACTCTCGGGCAAATTACTGCCGTTGAACCCACGGACTTGTCTGTGGTCGAATCTGCAGACGCGCAAGCCAGAGAAGTGGCGGGAAGTTTCCTCGCGGATCTACTGGGACAGGCCACTACGGTGAATCGAATCTGATGGAACTCCTCTATACCGTTGCACTGACACTGGCGACCTTGGCGATTCTTGTTGCTGTCCATGAATATGGGCATTTCTGGGTGGCGCGCCGCTGTGGCGTTCATGTTATACGTTTTTCTATCGGCTTCGGAAAATCGCTGGTCAGCTGGAAAGATAAGCAGGGTACGCAATACAGTATTGCGGCCATTCCACTGGGTGGTTACGTCAAAATGCTGGGAGAGCGTGACGACGATAGCGAAGTCTCAGCTATAGACCGTAGCAAGGCCTTCGACCAAAAACATGTGCTGCAGCGCATTGCTATCGTCAGCGCAGGTCCGCTGGCAAACCTTCTGCTAGCTGTGGTGGCATATTGGTTTCTGTTCATGTCTGGTGAATCGGGCTACGTGCCTATCATTGATGAGGTCAAAGCGGGTTCGGTTGCAGAAATCGCTGGTTTGGAAGTCGGGCAGGAAATCCTGGCAATCGATGGTGAGGAAACGCCGACGTGGCAGGCCCTCAGATTTCAGCTGCTAGACCGAATCGGCGATACCGGCACTATCAAGTTCTCCGTGAAATACCCCGAATCCGATGTAGTGTATGAATCTGAAGCGATAGTCACTCGATGGTTGTCCGAGCAGGAAGAGCCCGATCTTTTTGGGGGATTGGGTCTTGGCTTATACATGCCAGATATCGTGCCTATGATCAGCGAAGTGGTCGCGGACAGCCCCGCGGCGGCTATAGGCATGCAGGTTGGCGATTTGGTGGTGAGTGCTGATGGGGTTCCCATGCCCCTGTGGATGGATTGGGTTGACTATGTTCGTGCCCGTCCAGAGCAGCCTATAGAGGTCACATTTACGCGTAGCGATGAACTTATCACCGCTACGCTGGTGCCGCAGAGAATGACGGACGACAAGGGCGAAGATTTTGGCCGGGTCGGGCTGGGCGTGGCCATGCCAACAATGCCGCCGGAACTCGTGCGGCAATTCCCCAGAGGGCCGGTGGAGGCTCTGGGCGCTAGTTTAGAGCGTACAGGCGATCTGACCCTGTTCACTTTGAAGTCCATTAAAAAGATGCTGATGGGCTTAATCTCGCCGAAAAACTTGAGCGGCCCTATTACCATTGCTAAAGTGGCGACCGCTTCGGCTAAATCCGGACTGGAATCCTATATTAGCTTCCTGGCCTTACTGAGCGTGAGTCTTGGAGTGCTGAATTTGTTACCTATTCCCGTGCTCGATGGCGGGCATCTGATGTTTTACATATTTGAATTTTTGGCCGGGCGTCCGGTACCGGAGAAGATTCAAGTCTTTGGGTATCAGATAGGCTTGTTCATGGTTCTGGGGATAATGATTTTTGCCATATTTAATGATATTTCGCGACTGTAGCGTTGTGTCTGGTAATGGCTTTAGCGGCTGCCCTGATTTGGGTGGATTAAAAAATCTTTTGCGGGCGACCATTCGCCGCTTGCAAAGTGAGTTTTAAAGACGACTTTGACAGAGAATTTGAAAACGAATTTGAAAACGAATTTGAAGACAAGAATGCGTAGATTACTGACCCTAATTGTTCTTCTGGTAGCGCCGTTGGCGACTGCCCAGACGTTTATTATTTCCGACATCCGGGTGGAGGGGTTACAGCGCATCTCAGCGGGTAGCGTCTTTGCTGCCCTGCCTGTGGAGGTTGGAGATATCACTGATGAACACATCCTTCGCACCGCCTCGCGCAGTTTGTTCGCCACAGGAAACTTCGATGACATTCAGTTAGGCCGCGATGGCAATGTGCTGGTGGTGATCGTAGCGGAACGGCCCAGTATTACCGAAATCAATATCGATGGTAACAAGGCGATTGAGACGGAAGCTTTGCTCGACGGTCTTAAGAGCGCGGGTCTGGCAGTGGGTAAGGTGTTTCAGCGTTCCACGCTTGAGGGCATGCAGCTCGAACTACAACGTCAATATGTTCAGCAGGGTCGTTACGACGCCAATATTGAAACAGAAGTGATTCCCGAGCCACGCAACAGGGTTACCGTAAGTATCGATGTAGACGAAGGTAATGTCGCTGCCATCAAGCACATCAATGTCGTTGGCAATGCTGTTTATGACGACGACGAATTAGGCGGCCTGTTTGAGTTGAAAACGACAGGATGGTTGTCCTTCTTCACCAGTGACGACAAATACTCAAAAGAAAAATTGACAGGTGATCTTGAGACACTGACGTCCTATTACATGGACAGAGGCTATCTGCAATTTCGCATAGACTCTACTCAGGTCTCGGTTTCTCCAAACAAAAAAGAAGTTTTCATCACCGCCAATGTCACTGAGGGCGAGCAGTATACACTGAGCTCGGTGGATCTTTCAGGTGACCTGGTATTACCTGAAACTGATTTGAAGCGTTTTTTACTCATCTCTGAAGGCCAGACATTTTCCCAGCAGATGGTGACGTCGACAGAAGATTATATGACGCGGCGGCTCGGTAATGAGGGTTACAACTTTGCCAAGGTCACGGGTATTCCCGAGATTAACGAAGAAGATAAAACAGTTGGCATCAAGTTTTTTGTCGACCCCGGGAAGCGCACCTATGTTCGGCGCATTAACTTTTCAGGAAATTTGAAAACGGCAGATGATGTGCTGCGCCGGGAAATGCGCCAAATGGAAAGCGCTCCCGCTTCCGCTGCGGCCATTGAGCAATCACGGGTAAGACTACAGCGCCTGGGCTACTTTAGCTCGGCGACCGTAGAGACCCCAGAAGTGCCTGGCCATGATGATCTCATTGACGTTGCCTACCAAGTAGAAGAGCAGTCATCCGGCAGTATTGGCGCCAGTCTGGGTTTCGCTCAGGACGCGGGTCTGATTCTCGGCTTGAATTTGCAGCAGGACAACTTTTTAGGCACGGGTAAACGCGTTGGAATTGGTTTGAACTCATCGCGTTATCAGGATGTATACAACTTTAGTTACACCAACCCTTACTACACCGAAGACGGTGTCAGCCGCGGGTTCAATGTTTTTTATCGCGCCACCGACCTGGATGAAGTTAACGTGGCCAGCTACAGCACAAACACTTTGGGGGCAGCCATTAATTTTGGTTATCCCATTAAGGAAACTGAACGCTTGGGGTTCAGTTTTGGTGTGGCCAACACTGAAATTACAACAGGCCGCTTTGCAGTTCAGGAAATACGCTCCAGCCCCAGACTGATTGAAGGTGTGGACGATTGGTTTGAAAGCACAATAACGGCAGACGGCACCTACAGCGACGTAGAAGAGTTACTGGATTTGGTGGACACTCCGCCAGATGTGATTCCACAGCCGAATGGTACGGGCTTTCTGGACGAAAATGGTGATGAGTTCTTGAACTGGACTATAACCACGAGTTGGACTCAATCCACATTGAACCGTGGTCGAATGGCAACCCGCGGCGCCTCGCAGTCTGTTGCCGTCGAGGTTTCAGTGCCAAAGTCAGATCTGGAGTTCTATAAACTGACCTACCGCGGAGAGGTTTACTATCCAGTTCCTCTGCTGTCCAGCTGGACCTTGCGCCTTAGAACCGAGATAGGGTTTGGAGATGGTTACGGCTCTACCACCGAACTACCGTTCTACGAGCACTTTTTCGCCGGTGGCTTTGGCTCCGTGCGAGGTTTCGAAAGTAATACTCTTGGGCCGCGCAGTACGCCAGCAGATGAATTTCGAATTGCTGAGCCCGTTACGGCGATTGATGAAGACGGTAACGCCACAGAAACAGGCGGAGCTAACGGTGACCAGTTTGGTTATGCCGCCAATGATGGCGTCCTTATTCATACCCAGGTCAACGACACACCCGATCCGTTTGGTGGTAACCTTTTGGTAGAAGGCGGTGCTGAGTTACTCTTTCCGCTGCCTTTCATCAAGGATCGATCACAGCTGCGTTCAGCCTTCTTCTTTGATATCGGCAATGTTTTCGATACCAACTGTACGAAGAGTCAGCAGGGCTGTTTTGACGCAGATATTGATGAGTTGCGTTATTCATTCGGGGTAGGACTTACCTGGATTACGGGTTTTGGGCCGATGACGTTCAGTTTGGCCAAGCCACTGAACGCCGGTGAATTTGATGAAGAAGAAGTTTTCCAGTTTACTTTAGGTCGTGGATTTTAATTTTTAACTATAATTGTTGGTGGAGAAAATTGTGTCTAGATTAATGAAAATCGCATTCGTTCTAATGGCCCTCGCGGCTCCCAGCCTGGTATGGGCTCAGGGAAAAATAGCTGTGGTCGACTTGAATGAGGCGATCTTGCAAACGGATTTCGCTCAAAAGCGTATGACAGAAGTACGCGCTGCGGACGATTACAAATCCGATAAAACTGAGTACGATCGCCTGCAAGGTGAGTTTGACGAGTTGGTGAAAAAGTTTCAGAAGGACGCAGCAGTGATGAGCCAGGAACAGCAGCTCGCCGCGCGGCAGAAACTGTCCAGTAAGCAAAGTGACCTTGAGCACGTGACTGGAAAATTGCGTCAAGCTGAGCAAGCGGCGGGACAGGCTCTGTTTCAGGAAATGGGAGCCAGCGTGCAGACAGTTCTACGAGAAATTATCGCTCAGGAAGGTATTGGATTGTTGCTGCAGCAGGGCTCAGTTATTCACGCGGATGCGGGTTACAGCATCTCCGCGAAAGTAACGGACAAGTTAAACCAGCTCAATACCAAGTAAGACGCCTGTGTACTCGCTGGCAGAACTGGCGGATCGCCTCGATCTGACGTTCTCCGGCGATGGCAATAAACAGATCATTGGTTTGGCTCCCTTGTCTACTGCAGGGCCAGATCAGCTCACTTTCATGGGTGGGCGAAAACACTTACCCGACCTACTGGCGACCCAAGCGGCCGCTGTCATCCTGTCTGAAGAATTTGCCGAACAGTGTTCCGTAGATTACATACTGGCTGAAAATCCGTACCTGGCGATCGCCAGAATTTCGAAGCTTTTTGTTAGTACACAACAGCCGTCGGCTGGGGTGCACAGCACAGCAACAGTCTCGTCCAATGCCCAAATTCACGCACAAGCGAGTGTCGGTCCCAATGCAGTGATTGAGGGGGGCGTCAAACTTGAGGCAGATGTGGTTGTTGGGGCTGGTGTTTTTGTCGGCAGTGGCAGCACGATAGGTAAAGGATCGCGCGTTTTCCCCAATGCGGTGATTTACCACGGAGTCAGCATTGGCGAGAACTGCATCATCCATAGCCAGGCAGTGTTGGGGGCAGATGGTTTTGGCTTTGCCCAAGGGCCTGAGGGCTGGGAGAAAATCTGCCAGCTGGGTGGATTACGCATTGGTGCAGATGTAGAAATTGGGGCGGCTACCACTATTGATAGGGGCGCGCTGGATGACACGGTGATTGAAGACGGTGTCATTATCGACAATCAAGTTCAGGTAGGGCACAACTGCCACATTGGCCGCAACACTGCGATTGCCGGTTGCTGCGGTTTGGCAGGTAGTACGGTTATCGGTGCCAATTGCACTCTGGCAGGCGGCGTGGGAGTCGTAGGGCACGTAGAAATTTGTGATAATGTCCATATCACGGGGATGTCCATGGTCACTCGCTCCATTACAGAAGCCGGTTCCTATTCTTCTGGTACGCCAATGGCGAATACCCGAGAGTGGAAGCGTAGTGCAGTACGTTTTTCTCAGTTGGAATCCATACAACAGCGTTTGATGGATCTGGAACGTCGACAATAAGCAGGTCCTATTAAAAGGGATCGTGAAACAGGAGAGGGTAGCGCGCATGATGGACGTTGAGGAAATTCGTAAACTTCTGCCACACCGATACCCTTTTTTGTTGGTGGATCGTGTACTCGAAGTGACGTCGGGTGAATCGATTCTGGCCTATAAAAATCTATCCATCAACGAACCCTTCTTCGATGGACACTTTCCTTCCAAGCCTATTTTCCCCGGTGTACTTTTGGTTGAAGCCATGGCGCAGGCAGCGGGTATTTTGGGGTTTTATACTCAGGGCAAGACTATAGATGACGGCTCTACTTATTATTTTGCAGGTGCAGACAAACTGCGTTTCAAACGTCCTTGTGTGCCGGGCGATAGAGTAATGCTGCATGCCACGGTGGTGTCCCAGAAGCGCGGTATATGGAAGTTCGATGTTAAAGCGGATGTGGAAGGTGAGCTGGCAGCTTCGGCGACCATACTTTGTGCTGACCGTTAGCGAGCGGTGATTCACGGTCAGGCCATTGTCGATCCCTCTGCCCGCCTTGCGGATGATGTCACGGTTGGGCCATGGACATTGATTGGTCCAGATGTAGAGATAGGCCCCGGTTGTGTCATTGAGCCCCACGTGGTCATTCGCGGTCCCACTGTTATCGGCGCTGGCAATCACATTTATCAGTTTTCCTCCGTAGGCGAAGCCACCCCAGATTTAAAATACCGCAACGAACCTACACGCTTGATCATCGGTGACAACAACGTTATTCGAGAGAACGTGACCATTCATCGAGGGACGGTGCAGGGACGCTACGAGACAAAAATTGGCGATAATAATCTCATCATGGCCTACGTACATATTGGCCACGACAGTGTGCTGGGCAACCATACGGTGATGGTTAACAATTCGGCGCTCGCAGGTCATGTAACAGTAGGTGATTGGGCTATTCTCAGTGGCTACACGCTGGTGCATCAGTTTTGCCAGTTGGGGGCTCACAGTTTTTCCGGTATGGGCAGTACCATCGGTAAAGATGTGCCGGCCTATGTCACTGTCAGTGGCGCGCCAGCGCAGGCCAAAGCGATTAATTCAGAAGGTTTGCGGCGCCGCAATTTTTCAGCCACTGCCATCAGTCAATTGAGGCGTGGCTTCAGAATCCTCTATAGGCAGGGACTTACGCTGGATCTGGCTCTCAATCGCCTGGAGTCCATGCCGGAGAAAACGCCTGAGCTAACAGTCTTCATCGACTCCATTAGAGCTTCTGAGCGCGGCATAGTCCGTTAATGGCTGTTTGAATGGTTGATAGTCTACGCATAGGAATGGTCGCAGGAGAAGCTTCAGGCGATTTACTGGGCGCAAGAGTGATTCAAGCGCTGAGTGCGCGCTGCAATACGCTGACGGTAGAAGGGATTGGTGGAGCGCAGATGCAGGAGCAGGGGATGCACAGCCTGTTTCCTTTGGAGCGTTTGTCAGTGATGGGCCTGGTGGAACCGCTAAAGCGGCTGCCAGAGCTGCTGCGCATGAGAGGCCAACTGTTCCGGCATTTTCGTGACAACCCGCCGGACGTGTTTCTGGGAATCGACGCGCCGGATTTCAATCTACAACTGGAGCGAAAGCTACGCGGCTCGCAGGTACCCGTTGCGCATTTGGTCAGTCCCTCGGTGTGGGCCTGGCGGCAGGGTAGGCTTGGAAAAATCGGAGCGTCTGTAGACACCATGCTGTGCCTGTTCCCCTTTGAGACAGCGATCTACGAGCGCCACGGTATCGATAGTCGCTTTGTGGGCCATCCATTGGCCGATGAACTACCGATGGCAACGAATCAGGCAGCTGCGCGTGAGGCACTGGGTCTGTCTGGCGCAGGCAAAATACTCGCATTACTTCCCGGTAGTCGTGCTTCAGAGGTTCAGGCTTTGGCGCCTTTGTTTTTGGAAGTGGCGCATAGGCTGTGGCTGAATGACCCTACACTTTCTTTTGTTTTACCTGCGGCGAGTCCTGAGCGTGAAGTTGAGTTGCGCGAAATTATGAAAAATCAACAGGGTATTAGCGGCCCTGCGATTACGTTGTTACAGGGTCAGGCGAGAGAAGCTATGGCCGCGGCAGAGACAGTACTACTAGCCTCCGGAACTGCGTCTCTTGAGGCAGCTTTGCTGAAGAAACCAATGGTAGTAGCCTATCGAATGGGGGCCGTGTCTTGGGCCATACTGTCGAGAATGGTGCATAGCGAACACATCGCTCTGCCCAATTTATTGGCAGGAAAGCGTTTAGTACCTGAGCTATTACAGGGTGCAGCAACCCCTGAAGCTTTGGTGTCAGCCTTGCAGTCTTTGTTATATGAAAGCGAAGATGGTAGCGGGCAGCAGCAGGCATTGACGGAGCAGTTTGCCGTCATGCACGAACAACTGAAACTGAATTGCGCCGAGCAGGTAGCCGATGCTTTGCTCGACTTGTCCCAAAGCCTTGGAATCAATGTATGAAAGATTTGTTCGTAGCCAATTACTCAGGTTCAAACCTTGCGGGAGTTGATGAAGTGGGTCGCGGCCCGTTGGCGGGAGATGTAGTGGCCGCCGCGGTTATTCTCGACCCAGAGCGGCCAATTGAGGGTCTTAGGGACTCGAAAAAGCTCTCCCAGAAGAGGCGTCAGGAGCTGGCTGAAGCGATAATAGAGAATGCCTTGGCGTGGTCGGTTGCCCGCGCCAGCGTGGCTGAAATTGACGATATCAATATACTGCAGGCCTCGCTGCTTGCGATGCACCGGGCGGTACAGCAGCTGGACCCACAGCCGGGCTATGTGCTGGTGGATGGCAATCGCCTGCCTTGTTGGGACTACCCCTCAGAGCCTGTTGTCGGGGGCGATGATCGGGTCCCGGCCATTGCTGCAGCGTCCATACTTGCCAAGGTGCAACGCGACAGTGAGCTCGTTGCACTGGACGAGGAGTACCCCGGTTATGGCTTCGCAGCGCACAAGGGCTACCCGACGAAGGCGCATTTGCAGGCACTGCAGTCGCTGGGAGCAACTCCGGTGCATCGGCGCAGCTTCGCTCCGGTAAAAAAAGTCCTTGGTCTGGCCTAGCTGCGCTACAACAATCAGGGCAAGCCGCGTAGAATCTTCCCATGACTGATTTTGTTCACCTTCGACTCCACAGCGAATACTCCCTTGTTGACGGCCTTGTACGCATAAAGCCGCTTATGAAGCGCGTGGCCGAGCTGGGTATGCCAGCCGTTGCCATCACTGACGTTACAAATTTCTACGGTTTGATCAAATCCCAGAAGGCGGCTTTCTCGGCCGGCGTGCAGCCCATTTACGGCGTGGACCTGAGAGTTATCGAGGACGATGACCCCGACCGGCACTACCCGCTGTGCCTACTGGCGATGGATCAAACCGGCTATCACAATCTCACTCTGCTCATTTCCAGAGCCTTTACTGAAGGTCAGCAACTGGGCGTTCCCTATGTACAGAAAGCCTGGCTGGAGGAGTTGTCAGATGGGGTTATCGCTTTGTCTGCGGGTGCCGCTGGAGATGTCGGGCAGGCACTGATTAGCGGGAAAGAGGAGCTGGCTACAGCACGCGCCCAATATTGGATGAAACATTTCCCCCAGCGTTTTTATCTGGAACTACACCGGGCCGGCCGCGAGGGCGATGAAACCCACGTGCACGCTGCGGTGAAATTGGCCGAAGCGATAGCCTGCCCCGTGGTTGCCACTAACGATGTACGCTTTTTGTCGCCAAGCGAATTTGAGGCCCACGAGGCCCGAGTTTGTATTGGTGAGGGGCGTACCCTTGATGATCCACGACGGGCTCGCATCTATACCGATCAGCAATACCTGCGCTCGCCCGAGGAAATGGTTGATCTGTTTGAGGACATTCCAGAAGCCCTGGCGAACACTCTCGAGATAGCACGTCGCTGCAGTGTGGTGGTGGAACTGGGTAAGCCCTACCTGCCGGACTACCCTGTGCCGGAAGGGATGACCATCGATGAGTTTCTGCGAGAGCTGTCTCATGAGGGTCTGAATACGCGTCTGGAAGCACTTTTTGATCCCACTGCTGAGGATTTTCCGCAGCGCCAGCAACAATACCGAGACAGACTAGATTTCGAGCTGGATACCATCATCCAGATGGAGTTCCCCGGCTACTTTCTGATCGTTATGGATTTTATTGGTTGGGCTAAGCAGCAGGATATCCCGGTGGGACCGGGTCGTGGATCCGGAGCGGGTTCATTGGTGGCCTACGCGCTGGAAATTACTGATCTGGATCCACTGGAATACGATTTACTGTTCGAGCGATTCCTCAATCCCGAGCGGGTGTCCATGCCGGACTTCGACGTGGATTTCTGTATGGAAAAGCGCGATCGGGTTATTGAGTACGTGGCGAATACCTACGGACGCGAGGCGGTTTCGCAAATCATCACCTTCGGCACAATGGCGGCCAAGGCTGTGGTACGAGACGTCGCCCGGGTACAGGGTAAGTCCTACGGGCTGGCAGACAAACTATCCAAGATGATTCCCTTTGAAGTGGGAATGACACTGGAAAAGGCGCTAGAACAAGAAGAACCTCTGCGTCAGTTTCTGGCCGATGACGGACAGGCCCATGAAATCTGGGATATGGCTGAGCAGTTAGAAGGCGTGGTGCGCAACGTGGGCAAACACGCTGGGGGTGTCGTGATCGCCCCCTCAAAGCTAACCGACTTCTCGCCGTTGTTCTGTGACGAAACTGGCTCTGGCCTCGTCACCCAGTACGACAAGAACGATGTTGAGGAAGCGGGGCTGGTAAAGTTTGATTTCCTCGGGTTGCGTACGCTGACCATCATCGACTGGGCGGTGAAGATGATCAATCCAGCCCGCGAAGAGATGGGTGAAGTTCCCCTGGAGATCTTGCAGATCCCGTTGGATGATTTTGCCAGTTTCGAACTATTGAAGTCTGGCGAGACCACCGCTGTATTCCAGCTCGAATCTCGTGGCATGAAAGATCTTATTGAGCGCCTGCAACCAGACTGCTTCGAAGATATTGTTGCCCTTGTTGCACTGTTTCGGCCTGGCCCGCTGCAATCAGGCATGGTGGACAACTTCATCAATCGCAAGCATGGTCGCGAAGAGCTGTCCTTCCCCGATTCCCAGTACCAGCACGAATCACTCCGGCCTATTTTGCAGCCCACCTACGGCATTATTCTCTACCAGGAACAGGTAATGCAGATTGCCCAGGTGCTGGCGGGCTATACCCTGGGCGGAGCCGATATGCTGCGCCGCGCCATGGGTAAGAAAAAGCCTGAGGAAATGGCAAAGCAAAGGGAGGTGTTTGAGAGCGGCGCGAAAGGCATGGGTATCGATGGCGATCTTGCCATCAAGATTTTTGACTTGGTGGAAAAGTTCGCGGGCTATGGTTTTAACAAGTCACACTCCGCAGCCTACGCGCTGGTGTCCTATCAGACAGCCTGGCTTAAAACTCACTACCCTGCACAGTTCATGGCAGCGGTGATGAGTTCCGAATTAGATAACACCGACAAAATTGTGGTGCTGGTGGATGAATGCAAGCGCATGAAACTAGCGCTGAAACTGCCCGACGTGAACGAAGGGCAGTATATGTTCACGGTGAACGCCAACAACGACATTATCTATGGGCTTGGTGCGATCAAGGGCTTGGGTGAGGGTCCTGTAGAGAATATCCTCGAGGCGCAAATGGAGGGAGGTCATTTCACGGACCTGTTTGATTTTTGCGCTCGCACAGACCCACGAAAGGTTAACCGTCGCGCCATCGATGCCCTGATTCGTTCCGGTGCGTTTGATGGGTTTAATGCGGATCGCTGGGTGCTGTTGGCGGCATTGGAAGATGCTCTCAAGGCCGCCGAACAAAGTGCCAATAATCGCGACAGTGGTATCGATGATTTGTTTGGGGAAGTGGTCTCCAGTGAAGCAAGCGGTACCAGTGATGTTTATCTATCGTTTCGCAATGCCTTGCGCTGGTCCGATAAAGAGCGTTTGGGCGGCGAGCGAGATACCTTGGGCCTGTACATTACGGGCCACCCCATTGATGAGTACAAGGCCGAGGTGCGCAAGTTCGCGCCCAGACGCATTGCCGACTTGCGGGCAGACAAGCAAGGTAATCAGGTGATAGTAGGCCTCATCATGGCGACGCGTACTATGAATACAAAGCGTGGAACTATGGCGGTAATGACCCTGGACGATAGCAGTGCGCAAATCGAAGTCACACTGTTTTCCGATGCCTTCACCCAATACAGGGAAATGCTGGTGAAAGACACCATCGTAATAGCCGAAGGGCGGATCTCCACCGATGAAAGAACGGGGAAGCTAGCCATGCGCGGTAATGGCTTGCGCAGTCTGGTAGACGCAAGGCAGAGCTTTGCTTCAAATCTAACCATTGAAGTCAGTTCGGAGCGTGTTGACGAGCAATTTGCAGAGCTGTTGGAAAAAACCCTGACCAGAGGCGGAGGAGGACGTTGTCCTGTTTCCCTGATCTATCGCCAGCCGCACAATACTGCGCGAGTCCAACTTGGAACTCGGTGGCAAGTCATCCCCAGTGATGAACTGCTGCAGGAATTACGCGATGTTGTAGGTGCCGATGGAGTGGCCCTGCAGTATCAATAGATCGTTGTTTAAACCCTTTCAATAAATATGGAGCGGCCTTGACGGCCGCGCCGGAATTTAGGTGGAGAGAAGACTATGTTGTTAAAAGACAAGGTTGTAATTGTTTCAGGTATTGGTCCAGGCCTCGGCCAGGAGTTATCCACTCTGGCAGCCAAAGAGGGCGCGATGGCAGTTGTGCTGGCGGCGCGAACTGCAGAAAAACTGGACGTGGCAGAAAAGGAAATTGAAGCGCTTGGTCTTGGTACCAAAGTTATGAAAATTTCCACCGACATTTCCGATGAGGCGCAATGTAAAGTGCTCGCGGATAAGACTGCCGAAGCGTTTGGGCGCATCGATGTGCTGTTTAATAGTGCCTATGATCCAGGCAGCTTCGAACCCATTGAAGAGGCTAGCATGGACGGTTGGCGCAGGGCCATGGACGTCAATTTCTTTGGCACCATGCAACTGACACAGGCCTGTGTCCCCCATATGAAAGAGGCAGGCGGTGCTATCGTTATGATCGCCACGATGGTGGAGCACAAGCCACTGGCCAACCAGGGCGGCTACGGTTCCTCTAAATCCGCACTACGTTGTGCCACCAAGCATTTGGCTCTGGAGCTGGGTAAATACAATATCCGAGTGAACAGTTGTCATATGGGTTGGATGTGGGGCCCTAGCGTTGAGGGTTATTTTTCCTGGCAGGCGAAGTCAACCGGAAAGACGCAGGAAGAACTGATCGCTGAGGTGACCACCAATATTCCGCTGGGCGTTATTCCCGACGACGGTGAGTGTGCCAAGGCAGCTATGTTCTTTGGGTCAGACTACTCCAGTGTTGTGACTGGCGCTTCTCTGGACGTCAACGGTGGCGAGTACATGCCCATATAGCTCAGTCGCACTGAGAAAGGAGAATGACTGATGGCAGAAACAGATAAAATCGAAGCGGCGGTATTTCGACGCTTGCTAGAACACCTGGACAGCCGCAAGGACGCGCAAAACATCGACCTAATGAACCTTGCGGGCTTTTGTCGCAATTGTTTGTCGAAATGGTATATGGCCGCTGCAGAAGAAGAAGGTGTTGCAGTAGACTACGACCAGGCGCGTGAAAGGGTGTACGGAATGCCCTATGAGGTATGGAAGGAAAAGCATCAAGCCCCAGCCACGCCGGAGCAGATGGCGGCCTTCGGCGAAAAAAAGAAAGACTAAAGGGGCCCGTACGGCAGGTAGCGGTTGTCGTTTACATCGCGAAGCCACTGCAGGAGTGGCTTGTCGAGACGGGCGCCCCGGCTGCGCAGCATCTTTGCCAGCGGGATGACCGGAGAGCTGGCGCCCGCCTCCCATCCCGGTATGTTTTCAGCCATAGCAAAGAAGCGTATGAGGTGTAACAGGTCTTCTTCGTCTAGGGGCTCGCAGGCGCTTTTCCAATTGTCGTGGTTAATCAGCATCAAGCCGGACAGCGTCTGTTTTTCCTGCGCACTGAACAGTTCCTCCAGTTGCGACAATTGATCGTCGCGACTGTAAGCTATCAGGCGAGTGAGGAGGGCGGTATCGAGTTCAAGCGGGCCGCTGGTCGTACCGACCGTTGGGTCCCATGATCCTAATGACATAAGTTTTCTAGCAGCTGTTGGGGGTGCGGACAGTCTACCCAAATAATTGCCTAGGTGATATGTGTCGCCAGTATGCTGTAAGCAGCTTAGCTGTCGCTGCCAACCATCTTCTTAAAGTACTGATAGCGGCTGGTGTAGGGCTCCATGGCATCGTCAGCGATACGCTGCAGCACGGCGGTAATTGAGCTCTGGAAGCTGCTGTCTTCTTCAGCGCTTGTGCCAATCTGTTTGCTAAGCTCACTGATGCCGTCACCAATAACGGTGGCGCTCTCGATGGTCGCCTGCAGCAGGAACATCTCGGCCATGACCAAGTCGTTAACTGTTTTACGCACCCGATTGTTTTGAACGTCTTTGGCTTCCACTCTCACTTTCTCCTAAGGTCTATACTGGCTAATTGCTGATCTGTCTTGGCTAGCGTTAACTTTTGCCGTTTCTGTGTCTGCTTGAGCTGAGATAACTTGCCGCAGCGCACTCTATTGGTGCCAAAGTGAGCTATCTCGCTTTTTCGTGGGTCAAAATTTGCTATGAAAAGTGCAAAATCACCGCTTTAGGTGTCCTTAACGGGGCAACCGGGACTATTACAGCAATGACTGTGCCAGCGGACGGCTATCATAGTTTTTATATCTGACAGTGCAATAAATAAGTGGAGAGAACGGGAGTAAATTTTGCGCAATCCGAGCGTTTCTTGAAATTCCCCCCACATAGGTAATAATGCTTGGCCTGTTCAGGTCCACTCATTTCCGCCCTTGCCCAACCATTCTCTTCAAGGAGAACGTCATGAACATTAGAAAACTACTGAAACCGGCTGTACTGGTTTCAATGCTAGGTTTCGCTGCGCCGCTTGTGGCAGCCGACAAACCCAATATTCTGGTGTTCTGGGGGGACGATATCGGTATTACCAATATCAGTGCCTACAGCGACGGCATTATGGGGTACCGCACGCCCAATATTGATCGTATTGCCGATGAGGGTATGCGCTTCACCGATTACTATGGAGATCAGAGCTGTACAGCGGGCCGCTCCAGCTTCATTACGGGCCAGTCACCTCTGCGCACTGGGCTGAGTAAGGTGGGCCTACCTGGCGCTGAGATGGGCATTCAGGACCGCGATATCACGATAGCTGAGGTGCTGAAAACCCACGGTTACGCCACAGGCCAGTTTGGCAAAAACCATTTGGGCGACAAGGACGAGTTTCTACCCACCAATCACGGCTTCGATGAGTTTTTCGGGAACTTGTATCATTTGAATGCCGAAGAAGAACCGGAGGATGTTGATTACCCACAGGATCCTCGCTTCAAGAAAATGTTCGGGCCACGCGGAGTAATCCATTCCTTCGCCGATGGCCGTATCGAAGATACAGGCGCATTGACTCGCAAGCGTATGGAAACGGCGGACGAGGAATTTATTGCCGCGGCCAAAAAATTCATCGATAAATCAGTGAAAGCAGGTAAGCCGTTCTTCGTCTGGCTAAACACAACTGGCATGCACTTTCGAACTCATCCAGCGGAGAAACATCTGGGCAAGTCGGGCCAGGATTTCTACAACGATGTAATGGTCGCCCACGATGAGCTGGTAGGCGTAATGCTGGATCAGCTGGATGAGCTGAAAGTTGCTGACAACACCATTGTTTTTTATTCCACCGACAACGGCGTGCACTACAACACATGGCCGGACGCTGGGATAACGCCATTCCGCAGTGAGAAGAACACCAATTGGGAAGGTGCCTATCGTGTGCCGGCGATGGTGCGCTGGCCGGATCAAATTAAGCCTGGTCAGATTTCCAATACAGTGATGTCTCACCTCGACTGGATGCCCACGCTTGCTGCCGCCGCCGGAGATGACGCCTTGAAAAAAGACTTACTCAAGGGCAGGAGAGTTGGGAGCAAGAATGCCAAGTTATTTCTGGACGGTTATAATTTCCTACCTTATCTGACGGGCCAGGCAGAAACCGGGCCACGACGGGAATTCATTTACCACATGGATTCTGCAATGCCTGTTGGCATAAGGGTAGGTGATTGGAAAATCGTGTTTGCCGAAAATCGCGCGCAGACAATGGCGCTATGGGCAGAGCCCTTCGTTACCTTAAGATTGTTTAAAATATTCCACCTCAGGCGCGACCCTTTTGAGCGCGCAGATCAAAACTCCAACACCTACTGGGATTGGCTGATTGATAAAGCGGCTCAGGGTTATCTTGGGTCAGCTTCCATGGCACTTTATTTACAGACCTTTGCGGCCTATCCGCCTAGTCAAGAGCCGGATTCCTGGGCAATTGATAAGCTGACTGACCGCTACCTCAACCCTGAGTAGCGGTAAGTTGTCGCGCGACCAGAGGCCTATAAGATGAGACGTGTGACACAATACGCTTGTATAAAAGCGATTTTTATCATCCTGATAACTGCTGCAAGTGGATTAACGGCGGCCCAGAGTGAGAGCACCTTGACGCTGGAGTTATCGGGGCTAGCTGAATCCGAGGGTGAAGTTTTTATCGCCGTATACAACTAAGAAGACAGTTGGTTGGGGGACGAAGCTGTACTGGTGGCCAAAGTTGCAATTGCATAGGCGAGAGAAGGTGAGCTTGTACGCACGGAATTTTCATTGCTGCCCGGAGACTACGCAGCCACCATTTTTTACGATCGTAATGGCAGTGGAAAACTCGATACTAACTTCATTGGCGTTCCAAAAGAGCCGCTGGCCTTGTCGAATAATGCTAAGGCAAAGTTCAGTCCACCGAAATACAGCGACGCCGTTTTTACCCCCACCGAGAATCCAGCGCTGCAACAGCTTGTCGTTGAGAAATAGAAATAGTCGAGAGGGGAATGCCCCTCAAAAGTTGTAGACCAATCCCCCCTTTCGCAACGCGTTTGGTATTACTACACATTGTGACGTAATACCAAGGGCTTAGTGTGTCACGTCTCACAGAGTTTTATTAAGATAGCTGCAAATCATCCGTCCTACTGTTATCAATAGACTACGCAAACAGCAGGTGGGGATGTTATGCACAGCGTGATTGAGCATGATTAGGAAGACACGGTAATGACAAACGACGTATTTCGCATGCGCATGGAAAGTCAGTGTCAGGAGATCGAGCAGTATCGCCAGAGCGTACTTCGCGATGGTGACCGCAATCTGACACTCGAAGAAGCAGCGCTTGAATGGATAGAGCAGTTTGCAGAATCCTTTGATGGCAACCTGGACTCCTTCGTTTAGTATTTCAAACCGGATTTAACGTCCAACACCTCTTATAATGATCTCTGGGAATTTACACAACCAGAGGATCCTCCCTTGAATACACCTACTAAGCTCACCCTGTTCTTGGCGTTGTCCATTTCTATGGGAACATCAGCTGCGAAAAACTGGGTTGTCTCAGAACGGGAACTTCCAATACCTGCAGGCGCTAGCGGGCAGCTACAGCAGGCGATAGCGGAAGCGGGTAAGCCTAGTGTGGCGGCCCGGTCATTCGCACCTACCAGCGAGAAACAATGGCGAGAATTGATCGCCATGCGTGCCGTTAGTTCACCGCTGTTACTCACAGAGCTTGGTGCGAGCCTGAACCTCTCAATCAGCCGAGATGAAATAGCAGGTGTTGCTGTACACCAGATATTGCCCAACAAAATCAAGCCGCAGAACAAAGATAGGCTCTTCGTCTACTTACACGGTGGTGCCTATGTCTTTGGCGGGGGAGATAAGTCGGTTCGCGAGGGCGCCTTAATTGCCTCCATGTCGAAAATACCCGCTGTTTCGATAGATTACCGAATGCCTCCGGATCACCCCAGCCCAGCAGCGGTTGACGATGTGGTAGCGGTTTATCGTGAGTTGTTGAAGACTCACAAGCCCACTGCAATCGCCATGGGAGGCACTTCCGCTGGAGGGGGGCTGACCCTGGCAGTGGTGCATCAAATTAAGTCTTTGGGCCTTCCTGTGCCCGGAGCATTGTATCTGGGAACGCCCTGGGCAGATCTCACAACGGCCAGCGACTCCCTGCATACCAATGAAGGGATAGACCGGATACTGGTGACTCATAATGGCATGTTAGGCGCCTGCGCCCAGCTCTATGCCGCGGGTGAAGATCTCCACAATCCTCTAATTTCTCCGGTCTATGGGGATTTTTCGGGCTTCCCCCCTACCTATCTGGTGACCGGCACGCGCGATATGTTACTCAGCGATACGGCGCGAGTGCACCGTAAGCTGCGGGTTGCTGGGGTAGTCGCTGATTTGAACGTCTATGAGGGTCTCTCTCACGCGGAATATTGGATGGTAACCGGGTCTCCTGAATGGCAGCAGACCTATGAGGAATTGGCGGCGTTTCTTTTACGTCATCTCGCGCCCTAAGCTGAGTTCGAAAGACGGGGTTATTGGCCTCGTCACCTCGTCCCACATCTTCAATGGGCCCAACGACCAGGCTCCAAGCTGGGATGTGTGGAACGCTTTTACAGCTACTGTAGAGATTGGTTCGGCGAGTTGTGGGGGCGTGACCTGAAGAACAATGACTACGTTACAGGCCAGTTTCTGGGCGACCAGAACGTTGGCCTGGAAAGTAAGCAGTATTTACTGGAGCCGTGAATGTACTGCACAACACTCGGTTACAATTTTTAGCAATAAGGCCTGAGTTGGGTTTGCTGGGAGCATGCGTCAAGGCGCAAGTTTAAACGTGAGACAAAAAAAGGGGTGGCAAAAGCCACCCCTTTTTTTATTCATGCAGTTTTTCTAACCCGGTTTCCTATGAAGCTAGGCCCGTAAAACGTGGAATTTTCTCTACCTTGAGATACTGGTCGATCAACGTTGGATCGTTGCGATACCGCATGTCAGTGCCAATCGCTCTAATCTGCTCTACCGGCATTTGGGTGCGTGTCAGTCGATACAGCCTATGATAATAGTCATACACCTCTCTGGACGGTTGTAGATCGGTGGTGGCCAGATTGTTGGGGTCGTTAATCGCTTCTTGATTCTCTGCGCTCATATTGGTGTAGCTGTATGTAGGGAAGCCGATCATTTCTCCGAAGGCCAGACATTTCAATTCTTTCGGAAACTCAGTTAAAAAGTCGAAGGTGTCTCGAAGATCCTGTTCTCTATCGAATTCGCTAATGGTGATGAGATCGAAGAAGCCAGTGATTCCAACGTCGACGATTTCCTTACCTGCTTCAATAACGCGTGTCGTTTTCGTGGGGCGGTTATAGTAGTCCTTGAGGATGCGCTCGCTACCGGACTGCACACCCATAGTTATTGAAATACACCCTGCATCCTTGAGTGACTGCAGAGTTTCACGTGTGTGTGTTGTGGGGTAGGTGTAACACCAGAACGGCATCCCAATTTCTTCTTTATAACGTGGCAAAAATTCCTTCAGCCACTTTGGGTTTACGGTGAACACGTCGTCATAAAAGAGGACGGTTTCAATATCCAGGTTTTCTTTCGCCCAGCGTAGCTCTTCAATAACCTGATCGATATCGCGGCGGCGCAAAGAATCTTTCTTGCCAAACATTTCCTGGTAGCGGCTCTCAATACAGAAAGAACAAGAGAACGGACAACCGCGTTGGGTCATGATTGGGTATTCTTTACCGAGGTTGATTGGGAAACGCTTGCGGCGTACACGCTCCTTATCAATATAAATATAGTTGTGCTTGCTCCAATCCGGCATAGCGATGTCTGGAAGCGGAATGTTGGGCCGATTTTCGCCTTTGAGAATGGTGCCGTCTTCAGCCTTGGTCCAGGTCCCTTGAATGTCCCGCAGAGGTTCGCCTGCGTCCACACGATTGGCACATTCAACTATGACTTGTTCCCCTTCGTTGATGCAGACCACATCAGCGTGAGGGATGCACAATTCAGGCTCCAGTGTGGGTGCAGCGCCGCCCCAGATGACGGGGACGTCAAAATGCTCTCGCAGCTTGGCAGTCACCTGCGCGTTTTCTTTGATAATGCCGGAGTAGAGACTGAAACCAATCAAATCTGGTTTGTAGTCCTCCAGCTCTTTGATCAGCATATCGAATTCAGAATCAGTGAAAGGCGTGTAGCAGTTCCAGATTATCTGCCGGCCATCGATTGAATACAGCAGGCCAGAAAATTCAGCGATTTCATAATTCACCGATTCTTCCGCAGAGTGGTCTTCATAGTCTCTGAAGTAAATGATTCTTGATTCGTGCCCTGCTCGTACTAATTCTCCCGACAACTGTGCCGGTGCGAGATTAAGGCCTGTGAATAATTTTATTATTGCTACGCGAGCCATTTACTTACTCCAAACTTATGAACGTATTCCGACGTGGGTTTTGATACGTCGATTTTCTATAGATACGCAATATTTACGCCAATCTAAATTAAAGCGCAGATTATCTTCGATAGCCATGGATTATAGGGCATTTTTTGATGAGTATCACACTTATAGACAGTGTCTGTAGCCCCTTTAAAAGAGAGAAAATGCCCTACATGGCTGCAATGTGTAAAATTTTCTGACACATACAAAAAGTAGGGTTTAAAAGTGCCGGCACGCTTTAGTCAGAAGCAAAATTAGGCTTTATAAATTTTGAGCGGCGGGCCCTTGTGCTGCGGGGGTTTCAGAAGACAGAGCCTTCTTGATGAACCGCTCAACCGGCTCCCTCCTGAGTAAACTTTGCAGGCCTGCCTTCCAAACGCGCCATCACGGCCTCTACTTGATTGCTGGTGCCCAGCAATGTCGACATTGCTTCGCTTTCAGCGCGCAGGCCATCTTTGGGGGAGGCAGTGCGAACGTAGTTCAGCAGTTTTTTCCCGCGTTGCACAGCTTCCGGGTTATTCCCTGCCAGTTCCGCTGCTAGCTCGAGAGCGTGTTTTACCGGCTCGTCGTGCAGTAATGTTCCCAGACCAAACGCTACCGCTTCTTCGCCGGAGATCTCCCGGCCGGTAAGGACCAGCAATTTTGCAATGTCCAAGGGAACCAGGCGGCTAATCGTTTGTGTGGCACTCATATCGGACAGTAGGCCCCATTTTATTTGCATCATGGATATTCTCGCCGCTGGGTGCACCACGCGAAAGTCAGCAGCCAGAGCGATATCAACGCCCACTCCCATTGCACAACCACTGATGGCTGCGATGACCGGTTGCGGCAGTTCCTGCCAAGCCCATGCCGCTTGCTGAGCTTCGTTGGCGCCCGACGTGGAAACATTGGCTACGGTGTCGGCCACGGAGTCGCTGTCGGCATTGAGATCGCCGCTTTGCATTTCAAACATGTATTGCGTATCGATGCCCGCGGAAAAGTGCCCGCCCTCGCCTGACAAAACAACCACCCGCACAGATGTATCCTTTGCGATAGCAGCGGCAGTGACTCGTAGTTCTTCCAGCATGTCGCCATTGATTGCGTTTCGTTTGTCCGGACGATTCAAGCGTACATCGGCTATACTGTTCTCGATCGCAATGCTGATCAGTTCGCTCATAGTGGTCTCTATTTAATGTCTTCGATGTGGAAGTGAGTCGCGTTGCTACTCGTCCTCGTAGATAGGGATTTTTAGCATGTCGACACTTGTGCCGCCGTCGACGCAAAGATTGACGCCACTAATAAAGCGCGCCGCGTCGCTGGCAAGAAACATAACTGCGTTGGCGATATCCTGTCGCGTGCCGTAGCGTGCGGCCTTATTATTGCTTGTCAGTGGGGCGACCATCTTGTCCAGCCCTGTGGTGTCCACGATACCGCCAGGTGATACGGCATTAACACGAATCCCCAGATTGGCCCATTCCACGGCGGCACTGCGTGTCAGTGAAATGACACCTGATTTGGCCGCTGCTGCGTGCGCCTGCCAGGCGACACCTAAGTGTTCGAAAGGCGCCGCGATATTGATGACCACACCACCGTTTTTACGCATGGCAAGGGTGAAGGCCGCTTTGGTCATGTTGAAGGTTCCCTGCAGATCTATATCTACGACCGTCTTGAAAGCATTGTAAGAAAGATCTTCAATACGGGCGGGGAAATTCCCTGCTGCGTTATTCACCAATATGTCTAGCTGGTCGAATTCCTCAATGCATTTCGCAACCACAGCTTCGACCGCTTCCGGTTCTCGAATATCGCAGGCCATAGTGAGGCACTGCGCACCTTCTGCCCGCAATTCCTTAGCCGTAGCGTCAAGAACGTCTATTTTCCGGCTGCATATGATGATGCGTGCACCGTGCGCGGCCAACGTTCTGGCAATCTCCTTACCAATGCCGGTGCCGCCACCAGTGATCAGTGCGACTTTGCCGCGCAAATGTTCAGGAGAAAAAATCGATGCAGGAAGATTGGGCATAATTGGCGTGACTCTTCGAGTGGTGGGCCAGCGGTGATCTAGCAATGTAGTTTAGGGTCTGTGGGGCTGCTGACAAATTAAAAGCGGTATTTCTTTGCGAGAGTTGCCACGGGATGCATCAATTTGAACCGGTGCTTAAAGAACCCGTGCTGCGACGGGCGAGGCAACGCTTTACCGAATCTCTATATCGACTACAATTGTCGGTTCTGTCTCGATATACCGGAGCGGCCGAATGGACGCAAACTGCACGCACCTCAACCCCTTTTTGTCCCTAGCGCAAGGCGCTGCCATGCTGAAAATTGCAGAAGCCTTCGGCAGCTTTGGGACTTACGCCGATGAGGCGTCTTCGGAAAGTCTGGGAGAGCAACTGCCCCAGCGCTTCGATGCGGGTATTAACTACTTTAACTCCGGTCTTGATGGTTCCGGGAATAAGGACGACGACAAAACCGCTGCCAGCCGTACCAACTATTTCCGGGAGACCTATGCCTACGGTGCCGATATTCGCGCAGATGGCATCCAGGCTTTTTTGGAGCACCTGCCCCTGGCTGAGACCGCACGGCAGCTTTCGGGCTGTAACAACATCGTACCGGCCATCGTTTACGCCAATTTACTAGTGCCCGGGCAAGAGCTTGCTATTCACACCGATGTGCCAGAGTTTCGTGGCGCGAATCGGAAATTGTATCCGCAGTGGCTGTTGGTGTGCATGCTCCACTCGGGTCTGTTCGACGCATGGCGCATACCGATACAGACTTGTGTTTCATGGTTTGGAGACGCCACCGGCGGAGCGTTTACCTTCTACCCTGAGGGGGCGTCGGCCGCACGCCAATCGATACCCGTGACGCACAACACGGCCATAATGCTTGATACCGACAAGGTGTTTCACGGTGTGGAGCGTGTGCAGCAGGTGCTGCCCGACTTACCCACTATTGGTCGTGAGACCCGCCTGCACTTCTGTGGGGATGGCCAGTGGGAGTTGCGCGAAGGAGATGCTGTTCTGGCGCAGTATAACTGGGGTCAGCTGCGCTATTCGATTTCCTGGAAGGCCTACTGTTTCGAGGATGAGGCCAAGGAGGCTTTGTGGCACGAGGGCAGCGACGATTTGACGCTTGAAATGATTCTCTCGACACTGGAAGGCGAGCTGCGCGAGCGCGGTGCTTTGTCAGGTGATAGGCCAGATCCCACCTCTTTTGCCCTGCTGCTTGTAGAGCAATTTATCCACTTTCCAAGTGCCGCCGCTGCTTAGCGGTGTATCCGGCCCTGAGTGCGCAGCCATTCCGGTTGCGGCCCTCACCGCTGATGTCCATATAGATTAAAACAGCTCAGCCATTGATGCCGCTTTTGTGGAATACCTCACCATGCCTTCAGGGTTTGATGTGCACACCAAAGTCCTTAAAAGGTACTTGTAGGAGTTAATCCCTGTATTGGAGTGAGGCCTGATTATGGCGTCGTATTCACAGAGCCTTGAAGTGCGGCGATCACATTCGCAGAATTTTCATGTTTGCCAGTTTTCATAGGCGGTTTGATTCCAGCTCTCTCCAGGGTGCTCCATGTTTGTTGTTGAACTATGTGTTGTTGAACGCATCTGGGTCGGGAAAAGATCTCTGGTGTCTCTATGAAGACTAAATGCGACAACTATATGATGATTCGATTCCCGTGCGTGAGCGGAGGGAAGTAGAGAAGGTGAGAAGCCGGACCGCTTTGCGCGGCCCAGTGTTCGTCTTAACTTGTCGAAGGGCGGCACAACAGGCAGTCGATAAATGAGCCTCCGCTTACCTTAATAGAGCCGATCACATAGGTGAGGCCGATAATGCCATCTATGGGGAGTAGAGCGTATTCCCAAGACTCAGACAAAGCGTTGGGTACTGCGTAAATGACGGAGGAAACGGCTGTAAGCCGCACAAGGCCCTGCCAGAACATGACAGGGTAGCGGTTCACAATATCGTGTGAAGCCCACATCAAGCATGCGGCTGCCATCATCAGGAACATTCCCAGGGTCATAAGTGGGACGAACTGGCCTTTTACGGGTTCAGCTGCCATCGCGATGGCAATGGCTCCAGCGATAGTGCCTGCGCCAACAAGGAAATCTGAGGCGCCGGTCCAGTAGACAAATTTTTGTAGCATAAAGCTTCTCCTATTTAGACAGTATTAGATACAAAGCAAGGTAATGGCTTAAGCAGCATCAAAAGTGATGGGCATATTTTTGATCCCGGGGATAAAGTTCGAAACCAGATAATCTGGTTCACCGGCCAGCTTTGGGTTGCGCAGCCGCGGAACCATCTCTTCAAACATAACTTGCAGTTCCTTACGGGCCAAGTGAGAGCCGATGCAGAAGTGTTGTCCTACGCCGAAAGTACGATGTTGGTTTTTCAAGTCTGGCATGCGACGGCTGCGAGTTACATCAAACACGCCAGCGTCCTCGCCAAAAATTTCCGTCTCATGATTCACTGAAGGGTAGAACAGTTTCACCAAGTCACCCTTTTTTATTTCCATATTGTCCAGGGTTACGTCCTCGGTAGCAGTGCGCTGCATGAAAATAAAAGAGGGGTAGAAACGTAAAATTTCTTCAATGGCATCCGGGATCAGGCTGGGGTCGTCGATCAGTATTTGATGTTGATCAGGGTGCTCCATCAGCAGCCGCATACCCTGGCTGGTAGCTGTGCGAGTTGTTTCTACCGCGCCTGCAATCAAGATAAGAAAGAAACTGCAGAATTGAAATTCATCCAGCGGCTCGCCCTCCAGTGGGTTGCTCAATAGGGCGTCGATGACAGTGCCGCCTTTAGGGTCTGCTTTGTGGGCTGCTGCAAGCTCCATGGCAATTCCAAAGATTTCCGCAGCGGCCATTTGGCCGTCTTCCATTGAAATATTGAGGTCAGGGTCATCCATGCCAATCATGGTGTTGACCAGCTCGGAAAACTGCTTGCGCTTTTCCATAGGCATTTCCATCAATGCACAGATCACAAACAAAGGCATCTCCGCGGCGACTTCAGAGACAAACTCGCATTCTCCTCTACCAACGATTTTGTCAATAATGTCTTTGGCGAACTCGCGCATCATCGGTTCGAGTGCATCCACAGCTTTACCGACGAAGGCGTTTTTTACCACGCGGCGGTACTTCATGTGTTCCGGTGGATCCATGTTGATCAGAAGTTGGCGCATGATGTCAGCGGACTCGGGATCGTCCCCACCCGGCTGTGGGTGAGCCATATTGATGCTGGATGAAAACTTCCCGGGGTTTTTGGAAACGAAATCAAGATGCTCGCGCCGGGTTATCGCCCAATAATCTCCACCGTGTTCTTTCGCGCCGCTTTGAAAGGACACAGGGCACTCATTGCGCAAAGAAGTGAAGCTCTCGAAAGGCAATTGCTTGTGGTGAGTCATGGGGTTCATCAGGTCGAACTGCATGGGGCACTTTTCGGTCATGGTCGCATCCTCTTTCGTCTTGGCGATTGGGTCGTTCTGTCTCAGCCTGTCAGGTTCTAGCAAGCGGCCAGAGGCCACTGCGCTCAGACGCGGGAGAAGCTCGAATATTATTTACATAAATAGATAATGTAAAGCTAATTCGATTGTTCCTCATAGCAGATGATGATATTTTGTTCACGTAATAAAATTATGTAAATCGACGACTTTGGATACTCTCTTGCCCGATGAACGCCACAACAGCGCCCGCACCCGAATTGTTGAGGTCGCTATTCGCCTGATCGAGGAGAAGGGGCTGACGGGCTTTCGCATAGAAGCGCTGTGTCAGGAGCTGGGCTATACCCGGCAGAATCTCTATCGATATTTTCCTGGCAAACGAGCAATCCTCGATGCGGTGATCATCGAAAGTAGCAAGACGATGGCCCTGCTGGTGGCGCAGCAGTTAGGTGACCTCGATGGCCCTTTCGATGAAAAGCTAATAGAAGGCGTGATGATAGCTTGCGATTTCATTCGCGATAATCCGCACCGGGTGTCTTATTCGGGCCGTAACCAGCCGCTTGCAACTGCGCTCTTTATGGAAAACGCTGAAGGCGTTCAGCAGGCGCTAGCCGCGTACTTGCAACCGATTTACGACGAGGCGAAAAGCCGCGGAGAGTTGTATCTCAACATGAGTTACGATGACATTACCAAGTGGTTGTTTCATCTGGTGCTTTCGGAAGTGGTTTCCACTCCCTATGAGAGTCGCGAATCGCGCAAACAGTTTCTCCTGAAAATGTTTTCGCCTTCCATTAATGCTAAGAAGGCCCAGATCAACGCCACGGTCCATGATGTTCACAGCAGCCACTTGCGGTAACTTGAATGCGCCCAGAAAAGGCGTAACCAGGTAAAAGTTACCCGTTGCTGGAAGCGATAATAAGAGAGGCGCACTCGGTGCGGATTAAACGATGAAAATATTTTGGCGAGTGATGCTATTGTTGGTTGCTTGGTCTGTGGCAGGGCATGCCCAGAGTTCTAACCCTGAACTGCGTGAAGCTCTGAAACTTTTTAGTGCCAGTGGTGATTTTGAAGCGATAAAGCCAGAGGTTCTCGAGATGAGAACCTTTTATGGTTTGGCTTCCTATTACAATGCCGTTAGTTTTTTTCGTTTGAATGATCAGGGCTTGGAGCTGCTTGAGCCAGGCCAGAGCGTCACTCTTAGTGACGGAGATCTGTTCGCCGCAGTAGGTCGGTTTAAAGTACTGACAATCGATTCTCCTGGTGTTGAACTGGAAATTGCAGAGGAAACCTTTCGCGTCATCACAGAGCCACCTTTCCACCTCGATGCCACAGTGGTGCGCAAGGATAAGTTAGGCAGCCTCGACGAGGCTCTAGACCAATTGCGCTATCACCATCTGTGGTGGCCTTTCGCTCAGTTGGCTAGAGCCACCGAATGGTCACTGCTAGAGATACGCGAACGCAGTGGTTATGGCTGGGGTTTGTGCATTGTTATCTTTACGGTTCTTCTGAAAATTCTACTGATTCCGTTGGCAGTCTTCGCAACGCGAATGCAGGGACAGACTAGTCAGATTCAGGCCCAACTCGCGCCAAAAATGGCGGAAATAAAATCAAAATACGATGGCGAGGAAGCCCACAAGCGCATAATGGCGGCCCACAAAGACTTGGGTGTTTCGACCTTTTTTGCGCTAAAGCCCCTATTGGCTACCTTTATTCAGGTGCCCGTTTGGGTGGCCGTATTTAATGCCCTTGGGGAGATGCCGCAACTCAGCCACTGGGGTTTTCTGTGGATAGAATATCTGGCCTATCCGGACAGCATTGCAATGCTGCCCATGACGCTGCCCTTGTTTGGCAATAGTCTCAGCTTGTTACCCATACTGATGACAGTGGTGACGATTGTATCGGCCCTACTATTTCAGGATAGGCATGCGCCAGCGGATGAGTTGAAGCGTCAGAAGCGCAACCTCTATTTGATGGCACTGGCCTTTCTGGTGTTGTTCTATCCGTTTCCCGCGGCAATGGTGTTGTACTGGACCTTGTCTAACGCGCTGCAGATTGTACAGCAGCGGTTTGTGCGGGCTTAGGCCTGCGATTGTAGCCGTGCATTTTTGGATGTGACTTTGTCGCGGCTCAATTTTCGATACGCTGGAATGTCGCATCATTGTTGACTAAATCATTTATCCTCCGGCAAGGGATCTGCAGCTTAGTATGAAGAAATACAGCAATACCATTGGTATCAGCGTACTGCACATTTTTGTTCTTTGTGCTTTTGCCATATCGCAACCTCTTTACGATATGTTCTCCCGGCAGGCGGAGTTTTTTGTTGCCCGTCAGGCTGAATCCACGGAAATTTTGCTGTTCATAGTGTTGGTTTCGCTGTTGCTTCCCTTGCCTTTCATTGCCTTGTCCGCGCTGTCTGCCTTCCTGGGTGAAGCCTCACGTCGCCTCGTCCATCATTTTTTGATGGCGGTACTGGTGGCTCTGTTCTGCATAATTGCGATCAATCAAAATAGTGAGAGCTATGGCTATCTTGCTGTGGCGCTGTCTATCGCACTGGCTCTGGTATTTGTACAGATCTATCAGCGACTGGAGGCAGCTCGTCAGGTCATATCCCTAATGTCGATTTCGATTCTCGTTTTTCCACTGCTCTTTTTGTTTTCCTCAAATATCCAGGTGCTGTTGGCATCTGGGGAAGCCGAACGCAGCGGCACAGAGCGGGCTAACAGCCAAGCTGAAGGCCTCAATCAGCTTTACCCGCCCGTAGTGATGCTGGTCTTCGATGAGCTGGCCTTAACCGCTCTGCTGAATTCATCTGAGATGATCGATGCCGAACGATTCCCAAATATCGCGGCACTTGCCAGCACATCTTCCTGGTATCGAAATGCGACAACGGTTGTGCCGGTGACCAACTATGCGGTACCGGCGATAGTGACGGGCCGCTATCCGAGTATCGAAGCGCTACCTATCACTGCTTATTATCCTCAATCCCTTTTTACTCTGTTGGCAGATACTCATGAGTCGCATGTCATAGAACCGATAACCCGGCTTTGCCCCCTACATCAATGCGTTCCGGTGTCTCACGACACAGTATCGCAGCGCGCGAAGTCCTTGGTTCGCGACGTGGGCCTGGTATATGCGCATATGGTTACACCCGATCAATTTGTACATCACCTACTGGCGCTAGGTCATCGTTGGGGTGGTTTTATTCAGGACAAAGGACGCAATGGGATCATAGAGAAGTACAAAGCCGATGAGGAGCAGATCCGAAAGGCGATCAGGGAGAATATTCATGGCGACCGGATGGTCGCCTTCAATCGATTTTTGGAAGGGCTTGAACCTGCTACGACGTTCCGACCGCCACTGTATTTTCTACACCTCTTGTTGCCTCACACGCCATGGCAGTATTACCCCTCCGGCAGTATGTATTCTCAGGAATATGCTGAAAAAATACCGGGTATGGATACAGGTAACACCAACTGGCAGCATAGTCAGTGGCTGGCCGACCAGGGATATCAGCGCTATATGATGCAGGTTGAGCTGCTCGATAAACTGTTGGGGGAGATAATCGATAAGCTCAAAGAAAACGGGTTATTTGAACGGTCGCTAATTGTTTTCACCGCTGATCATGGAGCCCATTTTGAGGCCGGGACTAGTTTTCGCGAGCTCTCTGAAGCTAACCTTAGTAACGTATTGCCGATACCACTTTTCATCAAGAAGCCCGGACAGATAAAAGGCGAAATTGATGATTCGAATGTACAGATTACAGACATATTCCCCACTCTTGCTGAATTGCTGGGTATGAGTCTGGAGAAGGCTGTTGATGGTGAAGTGATAGGCTCCGCAGCAATAAGAAAGCGTGATCAAAAGCGCTACTACGATTTTTTTTCGCTCTGGGGAAACAAACCCGTCGATATTCCGGCATACATCTCAGGGCGCAGTGTCGCAGTCGCTAGAAAAATTGCCCTCTTCGGGGAGGGTGCAGAAGGGAGTTTATATAACATTGGCGTTCACCGAGATTTACTCGGCAAATCCGTCAATACATTTGCGCTTGAGCCAGTAGATCTCAATATCGAAATTGAGCAGGCACCCTTTTTGGTGGACGTGGGTTTGTCTGCATCGTTATTGCCGGGCTTCATCACGGGAACTATCGAAGGGCAGGATAGTGCAGAGCTCGATAGTCTGGTTATAGCCGTGAACGGCGTATTGACGGCGTCTACAGAAGTGTTCATCGATAGAGCTGGAAAGCGTCTGTTCACCGCCATTCTACCGGAGCATGTTTTCATGCAAGGGGGCAATATAGTGGAAGCCTACGGGGTAGATCGAGGGTCGGATGCTGTTGTACTACGTTCTCCAGCGAACCGTGTCGAGGTGATTTACCAGATAAAGCCCGGGAAGGAAGGTGGTTATATTATTGAAGGTACCGATGGCAGTGTTGTGCCGATTGTGGGTAACACCGTTATCGGATCCGTCGACAAGGTAGATGTAAAAGAAAATAGTATCGAATTCTCTGGTTGGGCTCTTGATGAGGCGGCGGGAGAGGTCGCTGCTCGGTTAGTGCTGTTTCGCAATGGGGTAAGTCTGTACAGCACTTCGCATAGTGGTGAATACCGGCCGGATATGGAAAAGCACTACGGCCTGCCACTGGCAGGCTACCGCTTCACTATTCCAGTAGCATTATTGCCGGAGAGAAATCGAACAGATGTGAGGGTGTTGGGGGTTTCTGCGAAAGGTGTGGCTACTGAGCTTGCGTACCACGATTGGTACGATTGGCGTTAAAGGTTGGCCGCGATACTCGCGGCCAACACTGTCTACCAGAAACAATTTCTGCTTTTAGGACTTCATATTGTCCGGACCCCAATAGGCCCGCATGCTATTCACTTTGCCTTCATCGTTAAATTCAAAGACATCAATAATATCGATTTCCAATCCATCCATCAGTACCTGGAATGGAAAGGCAACAGCGTTACCCGTACAGCGTGGTTCGCCTGACAATGCCAGCTTGGCGCCTGAACTCAGGGCGCCTTCGTAGAAAGCGCATACGGCTTCGATGCCTACGTGAACATCTGTGCCTACTGGATCTTCTACGATGGCATCAGCTGCGTAAATGTCGCGAATAATATCCATGTCTTGTGTTGCAAAGGCTTCAACGTATTTATGTACTGCTGCGATTTTGTCACTGACTTCCATTTTGCTTCCTTTTTTTTAGTAGCCACTCAACGTGGCGTAGCGATCCTTATGAAACCCTGAATCGCCGAAGGCTTGCATGGCACTGCGGGCGCGTTTCAGGAAAAATCCTATATCCAGTTCGTCGGTTACACCAATGCCGCCGTGCATTTGCACTGCTTCATTGGTGACGAGTTTGGCCAGGTCGTTAAGTTGGGATTTTACCAGGCTGGCAAGCAAGGGTAGCTGCTCCGGGGCGTCATCCACTGTGGAGAGCGTGTGCAATAAAACGGAGCGACACAATTCAATATCTGATTGCATGTGTGCGGCCCTGTGTTGCAAGCCCTGGAAGGAGCCGATTAACGCTCCAAACTGCTCCCGCTCTTTCAAGAAGGCCACCGTGCGATCGAAGGCTTCCAGTGCAGAGCCCATCATCTCAGCGGCGAGAGCCACACGGGCGCGATCCAACACAGGTTCCAGCGTGCTCCAGCCCTGGTCAACTTCTCCGAGCACGTTGCCGGCAGCGACCGTGACCCTGTTAAAGCTAATATTGGCTGCGTTGCGGCTGTCTGCCAGGCTAGTTCGCTGGCAATCGATACCCTGCGTGTCGCCGTCGATAATAAACAAGGTGAGGCCCTGTGCTGCGCGTTCGTCACCGCTGGTGCGCGCGACTACAATGAGC
Source organism: Halioglobus sp. (assembly GCA_047611225.1). Classification (GTDB taxonomy): domain Bacteria; phylum Pseudomonadota; class Gammaproteobacteria; order Pseudomonadales; family Halieaceae; genus Marimicrobium. The sequence goes on along the minus strand of JBLFWP010000001.1, from coordinate 204,799 downwards.
TTGTCGGCGCTGTGACCATCCAGAACAAACGTTTTATTGCCGGTGAGGATATAGTCATCACCGTTCTTTTCGGCCCGAGTTGCGATGTGTGTAGGCCGGTGGTGATGGGTTTCTTCTATGGCTAGTGCCAGGGTCAGTTCGCCACTTGCGATAGCGGGTAGCAGGCTCTGTTTCTGTTCTTCATTGCCGCCCAATAAAATTGCGGACGCGCCTACTACTGCAGATGCCAGCAGAGGTGATGGCGTAAGCGTACGGCCTGTTTCTTCCAGCACTACGCCCAGTCCGAGAAAGCCAAAGTCCAGACCGCCGTATTCTTCTGGCAGGATAATACTGGCCCAGCCCATATCTGCCATTTCAGACCACAGTTCTGCCGAGTAGCCCAGGGCGTCTTTGTCGTCACGGAGTTTTCGCAGTGTCTCCACGGGGGCTTTTTTGTTGAGAAAGTCCCTGGCCGTGTCCTGTAGTAACTGTTGTTCTTCGTTTAATACCAATGCCATGCTGAGATACTCCTAAGACTGCGGCAATTCGAGGACTTTCTGGGCGATCAGGTTAAGCTGGATCTCGGAGCTACCCCCAGCAATCGTCATGGCTTTGGACATTGCCCACAAGCGTACGGTGTCCAGTTCTACTGCGTTAAAACTGTTACCTTCCCAGCCCAAACCCTGCGTGCCCATAATTGCCAGCAGCAGTTCGCTCTTGGTTTTTTCTGCTTCTGTTCCCACATATTTCATCACCATTGGTGCTGCGGTGCGTATGCCACTGGCCTTTTCTTCAAAGGTTCTGAAGTGGGTCATGGCGACTGCCTGCATCAGCATGTCGTATTCAACCAAGTCATTGCGCAACTTGGCGTCTGCGATTTTACCGTCGACGAATTCCAGATACTCACGGGCAGCGGCATTGGGTTCCAACACGTGGCGAGGCGTGTCACTGCCCATCTCTGCCATCAGTTTGCGTTCGTGAACCAGCAGGGCCTTAGCGATTGACCAGCCCTTGTTCAGTTCGCCGACGAGGTTTTCCTTGGGCACTTTTACGTCCACGAAAAAGGTCTGGCAGAATTCAGACTCGCCGCTGATCAATGGGATAGGGGAGGTTGTTACACCCGGATCATCCATGTCTATCAACAGGAAGCTGATGCCTTCTTGCTGTTTTACATCGGAGTTAGTGCGAACAAGGCAGAAAATCCAGTCGCACTTATCGGCGGCGGTGGTCCATATCTTGCTGCCGTTTATTAAAAAGTGATCGCCTTTATCTTCAGCTTTGCATTGCAGGCTGGCGAGGTCCGATCCGGCACCCGGTTCCGAGTAGCCCTGTGCCCAGCGGATTTCGCCATTCACAATGGCGCGAATGTGTTGCTGCTTTTGTTCTTCGTTACCGAACTCGAGAACGGCTGGCCCCAACATCCAGATGCCAATACCGTACACCGGCGTGCGTGCGCCAATCGCCTTCATTTCTTCTTTTAGCACGCGTGCTGCACGCGCACTGAGTTCACCACCACCATAAGCAGCAGGCCATTCGGGCGTCGTCCAACCCTTATCGCGCATCCGCTCAAACCACAGTTGGGCATCGTCGCTGGCAAACTTACCGCGGCGACCACCCCAGTACTGTTCCTGGGGTGTCATGGGCTGGCGCTGGGACTCGGGGCAATTCGCCGCCAGCCACTCGCGCACGTCCAAACGAAACTGTTCGAGATCTTCCAAAATATTGCTCCTGATAGCTGCCGTTTTGGCCGGCGCCTGAGTTTACTTTTCGCGGGTGTTCACCGCAGCTGACGTATGATACGGGGGCAAGATAGGTAGATAAAGGTACAGCAGTCTCAGTACAAGGCAATGGCTTAATAAGTCAGCCCGAGGTGACCATTTAGCGCGGTTACTAGGCCGCTACAGTCTGGGTTCAAGCGGTCAAACCTGGTTCAATATGCCGCCTGGCGCTGATTGACCCCCGGCGAAGGAGATAGCATGCTGTGCCACCTATTCAAGGAGAATAAAGATGCAGCGTTTTGCAGACAAGGTAGTAATGGTAACGGGTGCCGGCAGTGGTATTGGCAAGGCTTGCGCGCTACGTACCGCCCAGGAGGGTGGTGCAGTGTTTTGTGTAGATTTGAATGCAGACGCACTGGCGGCCACCATAGAAGAGATCAGTGCCGCGGGAGGGGAGGCTACAGCCCACACCTGTAACGTAGGTGATGAAGACAGTGTTAAGGCTTGTGTTGCTGCCTGTGTCGAGCGCTACGGTAGTCTCTACGCGTTGGTCAATATGGCTGGGATCCTGCGCTTTGATGATAGCGCCGAGATACAGACCAAAGACTGGCAGAAAGTGATCGATATCAATCTTACCGGCACCATGTTTCTGTGCCGTGCGGCGCTGCCCCATTTGATCGAGACCAAAGGCAGTATCGTCAACGCGGCTTCTACAGCAGCTTTGTCTGGTTTGCCCTGTGGGCTTGCTTACTCTGCTAGCAAAGGCGGTGTACTCGCAATGACACGAAGTATTGCGGTGGAGTACGCCAAGCGTGAAGTGCGGGCCAACTGTATTTGTCCGGGAGATATCAGCACCAGCATGACGGACAATATCGCTTTTCCCGAGACTATGGATTTCGAGCTGATGCCACGCATCATGTCTATTACTGGCCCCAAACCGCCGGAAGTTGTCGCGGGCCTTATTGCCATGCTGACATCTGAAGATGGTGTGCACATCACGGGTGAAGATGTGCGTGTTGATGGCGGGACGCTTTCTTAAGGACCGCTGAGGGCTCTTTTCTTTTTATGGAGGCCCGAAGATGCCTCATCTCTATAGAGGCCCGAACATACTTCGTTCCTGAGGCCAGGTAGGGCCTCGAATGTTTTAGCTCACTGCGACTGTACAAGCTCAACCACATAGCTGCGTGTTTCATCGCCCAGGCGGGTTTTAAGGGTGATTTTATCGCCGGGTGTGTGCTCTTCCAGCGCGCTGTAAAAATCGTCTTGATTGCGTACAGGCTTATCATCAATGTGCGTGATGATATCGCCTAGGACGATTTCTCCACGGCTATTTCGATAGGCCCCATTCATACCCGCCTCAGCTGCCGGTAGACCGGCGAACACACGAACCAGCGGAACCCCATCTAATCGGTAGCGCTTTATCCAGCGGTCGCTGGCCAGCTCAACGCCAATCATCGGCCGCAGAATACGCCCGTAGCTGATGAGTTGTGGCACTACCTCTTTTACGGTGTTTACCGGAATGGCAAAACCGATACCTGCGCTGCCACCGCTAGGGCTATAGATGGCGGTATTTACCCCCACCAACTGTCCGAGAGAATTCAGCAGCGGCCCGCCAGAATTGCCGGGATTGATAGCGGCATCAGTTTGGATGACACCGCGAATCTTACGATTGCCAGGCGCATTGATTTCTCTGCCGAGTGCACTGACGATACCTGTGGTGAGGGTGGTATCCAGGCCGAAAGGGTTGCCTATTGCCAACACTTTGCGCCCTACGGTCAATTCGGTGGAGTCGCCAAGGGGCAGTGACACCACATCCTTCGGTGGTTCGGCGATGCGTAGTACCGCCAGATCTTTTTCAGGTGCTACGCCTATAACTTCCGCGCTGTGCTCTGACCTATCGGCAAAGGTGACGGTGAGTTTGTGTGCCCCGGCTATCACATGGTAGTTAGTTACCACCAGTCCGTTGTTGTCCCACACGAAACCCGAGCCTGCCCCGCGCGGTATCTCCTGCACATTGAGACTGAAGAAACTGCGGCGCAGGGCGGTATTGGTGACGTAGACGACGGCCGGGCTGGCCTTGCGAAAGATTTCTGTGGTGTTGGCTTCATCCTCAGTGGCAAAGCTGAGGTAATCAGGAGTCTCTTCGGTCCAGCCCCGAATGGACTGTGTTGCGAAAAGCAGTAAAAACACAGCGGCGGCAAACCTCATGGGAAGCTTGCCTATGTGAAGTAAAAACCTAAGCAACATTGCTAGCCCCTCTGCATTTTGTTCTATGTCAGTTGGCGAAGGCCTCAGCAAAGGCGCGAATGCGCAGCGCGTTGGCGCCTATGTCACCTACACCCACGCGTGAGACCGAGCGCACATCTATCAGTGCACCTGCAGCGTTGCTGCGCACGCGTATAACGATGTCGTCCTTAAAGGCCATAATGCCAGTGGTCGCGACCGCTTCAATAAAACCGGCATTTTTGTCCTCGTGATAAACCTCCCAGCCCATTGTGTTGACGGTGGCAAGTGCTTGATCGTAAGCCTTGTCAATCGTGAGCGTGCTTTGCAGAGTCTGCAGGTCAGGGTAGGCCTCAAGCTGTTGTGTGATGAAGTCGGGCTTGATATCCAACGGATTGGCGCCCTCACCACGTACATTTTCTGCGGTGATGAACAGTGGAGGGTCATCGGTATTGGTAGAAATGTCGTGTATGGGTGGGTAATCACGGCCTCCCAGAAGAGAGAGCAGTAGCAAGGCACCGGGTAATGCGATCAGGGCGCGTAAACCGAGGCCTGCGCGGTGAGGTGCGAACTTAGGCAGCAGCAGTAATACGCCGCTGAGAATAAGTATAAGCACGCTGCCCAGGCAGGCCAGTGCATACATCATAAGGCCCTGCTGCCAAGCCCCTGAGCGCACGGTGAGTACGGCCAATGGAAGTACCAACAGAAAAGTGATGGCGAGGTAGCCTGCCCAGCGAACGATGCCTGGAGATTGATGTTGTTCAGTCATTGCAGTGGCCTGTTCTATACGAAAGGAAGAGGGCACAAGAATACTATTCGCAGGCGGCGCTGGCGAGGGTTTAAGTGGTTCAAGTGGGTAGCCCTGTACTGGGTTTCAGCTATCCTTAATTGAGCTGTGGAGCCCCTTCTGATTAACTTGCGTCCAGTTAAAGAGGTTAGGGCGCAGAATGATTTTCGTTGAGCCCTGCGACGTCATATTCACTAGAGGATTACATCATGGGTAGAGTAGCTGGGAAAGTCGCCATTGTGACCGGAGGCGCATCCGGTATGGGTAAGGCCGATGCAAGGTTGTTGGCCGCAGAGGGTGCGAAGGTTGTTATCGCGGATTTGAATGAAGAGGACGGTGAGGCTCTCGCGCAGGAAATCGGCGACAGTGCCATTTTTCTGAAGCTTAACGTTACCGACGAAGACAACTGGATAGCGGTCATTGCAGCTACCGTCGAAAAATTTGGCCAGCTCGATATTCTAGTGAACAACGCAGGCATTATTGCCTTGGGTACTATCGTCGATACCGATCTAGCGTCCTGGCGTCTAATTAATTCAGTTAACAGTGACGGCGTTTTTCTGGGTTGCAAGCATGCGATTCCTGCCATGGCTGAATCCGGCGGTGGTTCCATCGTGAACATGTCTTCCGTTGCGGCGATTCACGGTCAGTCTTTTGTGGCTGCTTATACTGCGAGTAAAGGTGCCGTGCGCGCGTTGACCAAAAACATCGCCATGTACTGCAAAGAACAGAAGAACAACATTCGTTGTAACTCGGTTCACCCGGACGGTGTAAAAACGCCTATGGTAGTTAAGGTGGCCACAGGCAATGAAAATCCCACTCAGGAAGAGATCGACGAGATTGGCCAGTTTGGCAATATGTGCGAACCCGAAGATGTGGCAAACCTGGTGTTGTTTTTAGCGTCGGAAGAATCTCGTTTCATCAACGGCACTGAAATGCTGATTGATAACGCTTCGACCATTACACCGCCTCTTGGCGTTTAATCACTGAACAGAAGAGCAGCCTTATGGAAAAATTGCTTTACCCAATATGGACGGGAAGCACTCAAAGTCCAGATGAACTGCGCGATGTGTTGTTGCTACAGCTGGCGCCTGAACTGGCTGCGTTAGAATCTGTGCACAGCATTCGTATAGCGGTTGCAGACAGTGAGGTAGAGCCCGCAAAAGGCCGTCGTATGGAAAGCCATGCGCCGTTGCCGGATGCAATGCTGTCGCTTTGGGTTGATCACGCGGGTGCCGCACCAAGTTGGGAGCCATTAGTCTACAAGCATGTGGCTCGCAAAGGAGCCTACCTTGTGGCTGAAGCTGAGCCCCTGATTAACCAGGCTGCTCATCCCTCTGTGCCGGGTGAGCGTGTTTACGGTATGTGTCAGGTGGTGTTTATGTCGCCGCCTGGTGACATGGACAGAGATGAATGGTTGGCAGTGTGGAAGGACAGTCACTCCCAAATCGCCATCGACACTCAATCCACCTTTGGTTACCGCCAGAATCTGGTAGTGCGCTGTTTAAGCGATGACACCATGCCGTGCTTTGCCATCGTGGAAGAAAACTTCCCACCGGAAGCTATGGATTCAGATCATGCGTTTTATGCCAGCGGTGGCGATGATGCCGTTCTGAAGAAGCATCAGAATGCGATGATAGAAAGCTGCACCCGCTTTATCGACTTTGCCCAGATTGATGTGATTCCAATGAGTGAGTATTTGATTAAGCCATTGCGTTAGGCAAAAAATGGCTGCGTGATACCGGTGCTGGCTAAGAGGAGTTTCGCCAGCGGCAGCTCTTCTATCTTACTCCCAGGCCAGATTTGGCACTCAGCTCTGTGTGTTGCCTGGAGTTTACCGTGCGACCACTTTCACAAGCTCGAACAGGGTGCCTAGCTGTTTCGAATCCAGCGGCTCAAAAAGGCTTTTGGAAGTGTGCCCGAATGAAACTTTCGCCTCTTCGTAAATTCGCTTACCAGCAACCGACAGTGCAACCAAACTTACCCTGGCATCGCGAGGGTTGAGTTCTTTTTCTATGAGGCCAATTTTCTCCATTGGATTTAAAAGACGGGTAATCCCAGAGGGGCTTAATCCTACTTGCTCGGCTAGGTCGACACGGCGCATGGTTTGATTGGTCGCCAAGACTAATTGATGTAGCACGAGATATTCAGTAAGACCGATCCCGTGGATGGAAAGCGTGCCGCCGGCTCGTTTGTGAATCTTGCCGTGTAGATTGATAACAGCCAGCACTAGCTCATCTTCTTTACATTCAGCCATTATTAATACTCTTGTGAGATATTTGATTCGGCAACTATATTGCAGACTGTTTGATAGATCAAGTACTTATCAAGCTAATAGTGTGGTTGGCTGAGTTTGCGCGGCAAGTGTGACGCAATCAGGATGGGAGTGTTCTAGTGCTGGTTATGCAGTACAAGTGCACCTTCTAGACCGTGCACTGGATGATCACGGAAGTTGCCTAGCGGGTTTAAGTACCAGTTTAACCAACAAGCTTGGCAGCGCCTTCGTACTTTCGAATGAGGATAAGCTGTCGCTATTGTGTATCAACCTGGAGGACGATCTTGCCTACATATTGTTTTTCGAGGAACGTTTCTTGCGCCTTCGCGATTTGATCAAGCGGCAAAGCGTGAGCCACCAAAGGCCGAATACTGCCATTCTCAATAAGGCGTATCAGGTTCGGAAAAACCTCTGGCTCAAGGGCGGTGCAACCGAAAAAGCTCAGGTCTTTCAAATAGAGTGTTCTAACGTCGAGATCTACCAGGGGCCCTGCGATTGCACCAGCTACCGCGTAGCGGCCTCCTGGCTTGAGCACCTCAAGAAGTTCTGGAAACTGCTCTCCCGCAACCAAGTCAATGACAGCATCAATACTATTCTGGCCTGGCATTTCAGTAAGACTATCGCCTCTGGCCACCGTTGTTGTGGCTCCAAGGGCAATAAGGTCAGATGATTTGGATGCACTGGTGACCGCGACAACTTCAGCTCCTCTGGCTTTGGCCAGTTGCACAGCAGCAGAGCCGACGCCGCCGGATGCGCCCGTTACGAGAACAATATCTCCCCGCATAACCTTGGCTCTGGTTAGCATATTTTCAGCAGTGGAATAGGAGCAGGGGAAGGAAGCAAGCTCAACGCCGGTTAGATTGCTTTCAATTTTGTGCGCATGCCTCGAAGCAACCACGGTGAACTCAGCGAAACCGCCGTCGCATTCAGAACCGAAAAACCAAGGTTGAGACAGCGTTTCCCCGTTCACTTCCCTTAAGCAGGGCTCAACTAAAACGCGCTCACCGATTCGCTCCTTACTGATGTTTTCGCCCACCGCAGCAATAGTTCCACAGACATCAATACCTTGAATACGTGGGAAGCCAATAGGCTCTCCCGACCAGCCAGCATCATCGCTCGCTGCGTCTCCTTTTGAGTACCACCCGGTTCGCGTATTGATATCAGTGTTGTTTACACCCGCAGCGCTCACTCGAATAATGACATCGTTAGCGGTAGGCTGAGGGACAGGAATGTCATTGCGCACTTCAAGCTTGTCCAAGCCTCCGTGCCCAGTAAGCCATACGCCACGCATTATTTTGGGTATTGGGTTCATTCGAAAATACTCTTATCTACATTGATGTTGTAGCTATGCCAGCGGCCAGTAGTAGTTATAGCCTGTCTTTCAAAGGAGTAGCATTGCATAGCTTCTTAACTGGAATTGTTTCAATTATGGAAGGCTCAAACAGGCGGAAATTAACGGCGATGATCTGCTCTGCGCATAGCTGTGTAGTGACGTAATGCGTAATGCACCCACAGTCGCCACAACGTATGAATTCCACTGCCCGGTCTCCCCAAATATAGGAGTCTGGCGGTGTGCGAAGGTGTTCCACGGATACTTCTTCCGGTAAGTAGTAGCCCCATAGGGCGCTGTATCGCCTGCAGATAGAGCAGTCACAATCGCTCAATTCCTCCGGCAGGGATGCAATCCGAAGTTGGATGTTTTTGCAGTGGCAGGAGGCGCTGATGGTCATGGCTTAGTTCACATTACTCGCTAGGTAGGCACGCGCGTTTGCGCGCCTCGACATAATATCAAAAAGACAAATTTCCAGCGCCAAGCTTTCTTTTGTACAAACCAATATCACCCTTGTAAGCCCTTTTGATACAAGCCACCAACTCATCATTGTACATAGCACTAAGGCTGGGCATAGAGCCTTTATTCTTAGCGTTCAGTAACGCTAATGGCCCAAGCCTGTAAGGCTCTTTGCTCGATAGCTTCCGATATTCTCCAGTACTGTGCTTTGTCAGCGGGCGCGCATCAACCAGTTCAAGGTCGATTGCATCTTTAAGCTCTTGGGCAAGCGTTGGAAATTCTTCGAAGGCGAAGTACTCGTCGTATTCTTCATACACCAAAAAGTTTGTCTGTGGCATCCAGTGTATATCGGCGTTTATGATGCGTTCCTTGCACATACTTTTTGCAAAGAATTCGAAGGTAATATCTTCAATTTCAATTTTCCTGTTATGCAGATCAACATAGCGCCAGGCCGAAGAATTTCGATTAACGATCTTGTCCAGATAAACGCTCAACAGGCGGGCAAAGGGGCAGCGTAAAATGGTGAATGTGTATTTGGCTTTTGCGAGCTCTGATAAGTCCGCTGTGAAAGTATCGTTGTTCTGGTGTATCCAGTTGAAGTCTGAGCCGTCCTTAATACAGCCATTAGCAATGGCCAGAGAGGTTCTCATAGTTGAGCAGGCATTTTTGGGTATAAAGCTGTATATGGCATCTGACGGGTAAATGTTCAGCGCGTGTCGTTGAGCGAAGCTGTGCTGTTTATTTGCAGGCAAGGCGCCATAGTTTTTGCTGCTATAGCGAAGTAGGCGCGGCATTGCTTGGCTCCAAAACTATTGTCATCTGTTACCCGGTAGGCTTGAAAAATACGCTGCCGTTGATGACTGTTTTGAGTCGATAGCAGGCCCTTGGTTTATTGTAGACCAAAAGGCTAATTTGGGTTGTAAGAAGGGTTGGAGATACGTGTCCGCTGTATTATCGAGTCGGCGTTACTGTGCCTTCTAGGGGATGGTTCTAGCTGCTTTTTCTGTCTCTTCGCCTGCGCTTTGGGGAGTGGCTTCGTCGGAGGATGCAGATTCGGGGGTCGCCTCAGCTTCACCATCGCTCGCTGCGCTATCTTCCTCGGTTTCAATCTCAGGCTCTTCTATAACGATGAGGTGCTCACTGGGCTCAATGATAGGGTCACCTCGTTCGCTCAATTCTACCTGCAGCGTTCCGCCGCGCAGTTCAACATCTGCAGAGCTGAGCTCGAAGAGAACATTGATAGCCTCGTCTTCGTGCTTCATACGCATAACCGGGCGGGCGTCAGTGCCGTCCAGCCAGAGTTTGCCCTTTCCCCAGTAGTGTCCGAGTTGATTCCGGACAACGTATGCATCAGTCATAGTGATCTCAGTGTGTCAAAAAAATGCTGCGCGCAAGTGTAAGCATTTGCGCGATTGGATGCCAGAGGCCTCAAGACAATAGAAAGTCCTTGGCCTGGTTTATCTTGGCTGCAAGGTAGTCACTGCCGCCCCTGTCAGGATGTATCTTTTGCATCAGTTTGCGATGGGCACCGTTGATATCGTCCTCGCTGGCGTCCTCATCGAGGCCCAGTACTGCTAGCGCTTCGCTACGGCTCATGCTGCTAGAGGTATGCGCAGTGTTCTGGTGTTGCTCGAAATGATTTTCACCGGGAAAACGTTGCTCTAGATAGCTTTCGAGAAGCTGTAGTGAATCTTGATCTTCCTGCTGGCAGTACGCCAGGAGCTGCTGCAGTTGCGCCTTATTCATATCGGTAAGCCGCCAGCCTTTGAAGCCACCGTGTAAAACCTCTCCCTGCATATCACCACTGTCATGATCCAATTGCATACTGAGGATGGCGCTCTGCACGGTCGATGTCTGGCCGCCGCTAGGTGAGCTTGAGCCGATCAAACTGGTGAGCATGGGGAAGAAGCGAATAAGAGTGGGGGCGAACTGGCGAAAGGCGACTAGCAGGCCGGTAAAGGCAGCACCCACCCAGTGCATGCGGCCAGCCAGCGTAGCGATAATCACCACAACAACGGTAACGCCCAATGCCAACTTGATGTACTCGGCGCGGCGTTTGTGGGGAGGCATTCCCTGAGCGCGCCGAAGCAGGATGTAAACGACGGCGATGATCGCCAGCAGCAGTATTAGACGGGGCATTTTATCTCTTAGCTTTTTAGCTGTTGAAGCAACAGTTTAGCACTGTCGCCCGCACGTTTTTCAAGGGCCATTTGGCCGCCGGCAGCAAAGGCGGCAACAGCCCCTAAAAGAGCGGACAGGCTGTCGGCGCTCGACGCGTCAAAGCGAGCATAGGCACCGCCGCTGAGCGTGGCCATGCTCTTGAAGGTGCTGGCTACTAAAGGATTGGTCCCCTCCTGGAACAGGAACAGAGGCAACTTGAGTAAGCCACATTGGCCGGCGAGGTTGCACAGGGTGTCGACGTTCTCTTCGATCGCATCACCGATAAAGACCAGCGCCTTAATGGGAGACTTCCTATGTTCCTTTTGAGCGTGGCGCAACAGTCGCGCGATCTGCGTGTGGCCACCTTCGCACTGTACCTGAGCCATGAGGCGCGCGAGCGCCGCACTGTCGTTCAACCAGCGGCTGGCACTGAACTCGGCAAAGCCACGGTAGTAGCAAAGTTGCACTGAAAGCGCAGATACCTTTTGTGTAGCGGCGAACATCTCCTGCTGCTGATGGCTGGCAGTATCCCAGGTGGGTTGCCGGCTGGCAGTAGCGTCAACCGCAAACAGCAGGCGCGGCTGTTTGTCGACGAACTCTGCAATCGATTGGCTTTTTTGCAGGAATTGCGCGATCTCGGTAGAGGAGGATCTGCGTGAGGGAGGTTTGGCCATAGCGAGCTGGGGCCAGCGGGGCTTAGCCCTTCTTTAGGCCTCTCTATTTCCCAAAATCTTCAAGGTTTTCAATATCTTGAAGATCTTGCAGGTAATGGCGACGTTTGACTAATTCGGCAATGGCCAGGGACAAATCGGTGTCTGTAATTTCTTCGCCGGGTGCTGTGTGTACCAGCTGCCAAAGCTTGCGGCTGCACAGCTCCTCGGCTTTAAATTTTTGTGTATTCATAGTTCTGTTTCACTTTCTGTTCAATCCGGCGAGTCTAAGAGGGCCGGTCATCCTCCGGTGATATTGGACACCGGGGGGTTAATTTAGTTTGGTTTTATGACAATGGCGTGACTGCCGCGGGAGCGACAACGCCTTGATACACCACACCTTACACTGAGGTGATATCAAAGGGGAAGGGTATTCCTCCCTCAAATTGCGGTCCTACCAATTTGGGTACCTCGCCGGCGCTCCAATGGGGCAGCGTAAAGCTGGTTACACAGTGAATTTCTGGAGCCACTTGGAAGTCCGGTTGGCAATCCGTCATGGTGATGAGCTGAACGGTTAGCTTTTTGGCCTCGAAACTGCCCAGCCCATAGCCATTGGCTGTGGTGTCGACATACTTGAGGCCAGGGTTGGCGTTGTTGGGCCCCAACCATTGAGCGATGGATGACAATCCTGCCTGGCTATAGGTGTAGGCGGCGAGTACGCCGTCCATCAGGGTCATATTCCAGACGGGCTCCAGCTCTGTACCGGATTTACCTTCTACTTCTCGAAATACCAGCGGCGCGAAATCGGGGTTGACCGTCTTTGCCACGTTCAGCACATCCTCAAATATGGGCGAGGAACTTATTCCTGCCACGGTGAAATCCACTGCGACAGGTTTAGCGGTGCTATCTGCGGCAGACCGGCTAATGGTGCCGGCGCCGTGCATATGGTGGTCGCCTGAAAAGGACACCAGCCCAGTGATTTGCTCTGCTTCCAGCGCTGTCATCAGGTAGTTCACTTCATGGGGGTAGCCTGCCCATGCGTCGAGGTTGAAAACACTGTCTTCGAAGTCCGTAAAGGGCAGGGAGGACATATCGAGGTGCATAGGGATCAGTGGTAGCGCATTGCCCCACAGTTTCCAGCGAGCCTGGGACGTTTTAAGGCTGGAGATGAACCAATCCCGTTGTTCTAGGCCGAGAATACTGCCCGGTGCTCGATCTTTGCCGGGGTTGGGCGTAGTGCCGTCGCCGTAGGGCAGCATGGCTGGTGGAGAGCCATTGTTGTACTCCCTGCCTTCATCCGCCATTTTCACCAGCTCTATTGGATTCATGGGTAAATCCAGAGTGGCCGCAAAACGGGGGGGCAGGGCAGCTGGGCTGCGATAGCTGCGGGAATCGGTGAGCAGCAGGTCCAGGTTTTGTCCCCAATTGAGCTTCCGATAGATTTTTAGGCTGTTTACTGCAATCTCATTGGCTGCGGACTCATCTTCGGGGATCGCTCCGGGTTGGAAACTGTGTGCCGGTTGCTCCTCCAGTTCGTCCAGCACCGCTGGGACATACTCGAACCAGGCTTGATTGGCCCACTGTTTCCGCTGGGGGTCCGGTTTAGGCTGGCCGGAATAGTTGCTATAGCCCTGGAAGTTATTGTTGCCGAATTCATGGTCATCCCAGGTGCACACGAAGGGCCAGCGTGCCCGGGCAGCTTGCAAGTGCGGGTCGCTGAGATAGGTTTTGTAGAGGTGCCGATAATCTGCAAGGGACACCGCATAACGATTTTTGTCAGTGTCTACGCCATCGGGAAAGGGCGGCACATAGCGGGATTGTTCCGAACCGTCGTAGCGAGTGTTCCAGCTGCGCTCGTAGATAAAATCGCCCAAGTGCAGTACGAAGTCGATCTGGTCTTTGGCGTCGGCTTTGCTGTCTTCTTCCAGCATTCGCGCCCAGCTTCCGTAGTGGGCTTGCTCGAAACTTTGGCAGCTGGCAAAGGCCACGTTGATTTTCCTGGCCTTGTCCGCGGTTGGGGCAGTTCGGGTTCGGCCGGTACGTGAATAAGAGTTACCGCCAGCCACAAACCGATAGTAATAGCTGGTGTCGGGTTTTAGCCCATCTATATAAGCGCGTACTGTGTAGTCGGATTCGGCACTGGTGTGCACGGCGGATTGCAGTAGCACTTCAGAAAAATCCGCGGAGGTGCTCAGCTGTACCAATAGATGTTGGGGCTCGCGGTTCTCTTTTCGCGGCACCGCGCGAGTCCACAGCATTACGGCATGTGCCTGAGGGTCTGCGGAAGCCACGCCTTGGGGGTAATCCAAGGCCGGTGCGCTGACGGGTACGTCCGCCGCAAATACGGCGGTGGATGAGGCTGTTAGAAAAAAAGTACTGCTGGAGAGTAGTCCCAGCAGTGTTCTACGGGTGATAGGCATTTGGCTTTTTGCTCTTTGTAGGTGGCTGGCAGCTCTGGCTGTGGGGGGTATACTTGGTACCAATGTCCCCGACTAGATTTGGATACCATGAGCTTATTCGATATTCGCAAGAAACACAGCATACCCAGTGAAGAAACCTGCCTGCCGGGCCGCTCCGAGGTAATGCCCGTTCCCGCTGCCCACCACGTTAATGGCAACCCGCTACAGGGGCCATTTGCGCCGCCCTTGCAGCAGGCCATGTTTGGCATGGGCTGTTTCTGGGGGGTGGAGCGTAAATTTTGGCAGGTGGAAGGGGTGTATAGCACCGCCGCGGGCTACGCCGCCGGCCCCACTCCCAACCCACTCTATCAGGAGGTTTGTAGTGGGCAAACGGGCCACAACGAAGTGGTGCTTGTGGTGTTTGATAGCACTAAGGTTAGCTATGAGCAGTTGTTACAGCTGTTCTGGGAGGGACACGATCCCACTCAAGGTATGCGCCAAGGCAATGATATGGGCACACAGTATCGCTCGGGTATCTATACCTACAGTGAAGAGCAGGCAACGGCCGCTCAGTCATCCAAGGACGTTTTCCAAAGTGCTTTGGGCGCGGCGGGTTACGGGTCCATTACTACAGAAGTCATCGCCGCGCCGGAGTTTTACTACGCCGAAGATTATCACCAACAGTATTTGGCAAAAAACCCCAATGGCTATTGCGGCCTTGGGGGTACAGGTGTGAGTTGTTCGATAGGCTTGGCGGTATAGGCTACCGGTAGCTTAGTACCGGCAGCAAGTGTGAATCAGCGAGCAGCTACCTACCAGGTGTAGGCAGCTTCAATACCGTAGGTGCGCGGCAGGTTGTACACAGTACCGGCAGTCTGGGTAACGCCTACCAGAGGCGTGCCGCCAGTCACATAACGATCATCCGTAAGGTTGTTGCCGTATGCAGTAACGCGCCAGGAATCCTCAGGTGAGGTCCAGGTGATCTGTGCCGAAACGTCTTCCTGATCAACCAGATAAACGCCGGACAAGCAGCTGGCGTGATCAAAGCAGTTGTCCAGACCGGTGCGGTAAGACCAGGAAATCATTGGTACTACAGTACCCATGCTGGTGTCCCAGTTGTACTGCACAGCCAGAAAGTACACTTCATCAGGCAGGCGCGGCAGGTTTTCATCAGATCTATCGATGGGGCAGTTGTCTACGTCATTGAATCCTACCGTGATGCGATCACAGCCAGGTGCAGGTTCAGAACCTTCTTCCGGAGCGGTTATTTCCTCATCTTCATATTTGGAAATATCGCCATCGTTGAAGGTCATGTTGGCGGTTATCATCAAGTTTTCTATAGGCAAAATGGTTGTTTCAAACTCGATACCCGCAATGCGTGAAGACTCTGCATTGATGAGAGCGCCGGCAATACGGCCGGTGTCCGGGTTAATGCGGATAGTGGTTAGCTGGCGGTCTTTATAGTCGGTGTAGAACAAGGCAGTGTTGAAGCGCAGCTTACGATCCCATGCATCCATCTTGAAGCCCACTTCGTAGTTCCATACTTCTTCCGGATCGAATTCCTCAATCATGCGAGTGTTTATGTCAACGGTATCGGTGATACCACCGGATAGAAAGCCGTTGGCTGCGGTGAGGTAGAGAGTGCCTGAATCCATAAAGCCATAGGCATCAAACGACCGCTGGATACTGACCATGGGCGTCCAGTCGGAACCGTCGGTATTCAACTTCTGGTCTGCGAGCGGGTCCGGGCTGCCGGGGTTGTCTGGATCATCGGCAATAGTATAGCCGTGGTTTGGATTGAAGGAGCCTGGCCCACTGGGCAGTGAATAGATGGTGTCACTGAACGCAGATACAGAGGCATCACCAGTGGTTGACAGTGTCGCCAGATCAGGGATTCTGAACTTGCGTTCCAGTTCGCGCTCTTCCCAGGTGTAACGTAAGCCCAGGGTCATGCTCCAGTAATCATCAAATTGCCAATCCACCTGGCTAAAGGCCGATGCAGAGGTGTTCTCTGCCAGCAGTTCTTCGGTCTGGTTGATGTAGAACATTAAGCCGGTTGGGCTGGGTAGCAGACCGCCCAGTGTGTTAAAGAAAGGGCCTGAAGGTGATACAGCGGTACCCTTATCGGTTTTCTCTGTGAAGCCAAACACACCCACTACATATTCCAACCTGTCGTCAAAGGCAGAGCCTGCAAACTGGAATTCCTGACTGAACGCTTCTGTATGCCGTGGTTCGCCGAACTCACCAAAATTGGTGCGGCCAAGGTTGGAAATGCCGATGGCATCCAGTTCGTTTGTTTCGCTACCTTCAGTGTCGCGGTATGCAGTAATACTTTTGAAGTTTACGTTGTCGTTAAGATCCCAGTCCGCGGTGAGCGACAGAGACTGTACTTCAGCCAGATAGCGGTTGGCTTCCAGCACGTGTTGAATTTTGTCTATGCCTAGGGCTTCACTCTGGGCACACCATTGGGCAATACTTTTACCGGTTCCCGGAATAATGATGGTGTCGTCCTGCAAGCCGGACTGCCAACCTGAACCCGGGATGCCCGTTACGACCTCACAGTTCTGGCCACGAGAGGCCTGATCCGTTTTGCCGTAACTGTAATTCAGGTCGAAGGTGAGGTCATCAGCTGCGACCCAGCGCAGTTGCGCTTGAGCGCCTTTACGATCTTCGTCGCTGTATTCATCGTCGATTATGTTTGGGTCGCCGTTGGATACGCTCTGCACATAGCCATCACGGGTGGTGGAATACACGGAAAAGCGTGACATCAGTGTGTCACCTACCAAGGGAACGTTAACGGTCGCTTTGGCGTCAAGGCGATTGTAGTTACCAATGCGTACCTGTACGTTGCCGGCAAATTCTTCATGTGGTTTGTTAGTGGTGTAAAGGATGGCGCCACCGGTAGTGTTCTTGCCAAACAAGGTGCCTTGTGGTCCGCGCAGTACTTGCACGCTTTGTACGTCTATATTATCCAGTACGGCGCCGTCGGGACGGGATAGATATACGCCGTCAACATAGATTCCTACGCCAGAGTCAAAGTTAACGCCAGTGTTGCGCGCACCAACCCCGCGAATAAAGACGTTGGCGGCGCCAGTGGTGCCGTTGCCGGAGTACATATCGACGTTGGGTACCACCTTAGTCAGGTCAGATATGTTGCGCAGTCCCAATTCATCGAGATTGTCGCCAGTCAGGGCGGACACCGCGATAGGGGTGTCCTGCAGGGATTCTTCACGTTTCCTAGCGGTCACTACAACTTCTTCCAGAACCAGTTGGGCGTGGGCAGCCATTGGAACAAGGCTGGTGGTCGCTGCGCACAGTGCGGTTACTAGGCTGGAGACAAGAACGCGTTGTTTGGTCAGCATTGCGGAACCTCTATCAAATTAAGATTATTCTAGTCACTGCTTTTGTCTTCGATCTATGGGACTAGTCATATTAGTGACAACAGTGTTCAGGACTTAGGCTCCGTCCCGCATGGGAAGAAGCAGAGAAAATTTAGCATTAAGGCTGTATTAAAGCTATGCCCGCTGCGGGGTAGGAAAATATGAAGGGGACAAAAGGGGTAGGAGTTTAGTTTTCTGGGCGAAGCGCCCGTTTTAAGGAGCAAATGCAGTCTTTCAGGGTGGTTTAAAACATGCGACCAATCACGCTTATGACGGCATTCTCAACACGCAGGATGCGAGGGCCAAGGCTGACAGTCGTACACCCCGCCGACTGAAATTTTTCTACTTCATACGGGATAAAGCCACCCTCGGGCCCGATGATTAAAACCATACTTCCTGTAGGCTCTCTGGGGCAGGGCGGGTATTCGCCAGGGTGCACTAAAAGTGCGCGCTTATTATCAATGAGGCCGGGAAGTGCATCTTCAGCAAACGGTTTGAACAGTTTGTGGCAATGCACAGCGGGTAGCTGGGTATCTCGCGATTGCTGCAAGCCCTGAATGAGGTACCCCTCAATAGTTGCTTTGTCCAGCGCCGGCGTTTGCCAATAACTTTTTTCAACGCGAGAACTGTTGATGAGATGCAATTGCTGCACACCGAGTTCTGCAACCGTGCGCAAAATACGGCGCAGCATTTTCGGCCGCGGCAGGGCGACGATGAGAGTTAGTGGTAGCTTTGGCGGAGGAGGTTGCTGCAGGTTTACGGTGAGCACGGCGCAGATATCGGTCAGTTCGACAATCTCGCCCTGACCTACAAGCCCGTTTAACTCACCTACTCGAACGGAGTCACCCACCGCAGCTTTGTGTACTTCGCGCAGATGCTGCAAGCGTGAATCCGCAATGCTGATCTGATTATCCGCAGTGCGATCTGTATCAGTGAATAGCAACAAATTCACGGTAGGCTCATCCTACCCAGAGATCGTATTCGTCGGCCGCAGTAACTTCGGCTTCGACAAAATCACCCGGGTTCAAATCAGTGGCGCCTTCGATAAATACTTTGCCGTCGATGTCGGGGGCGTCTGCGCTGGTGCGACCGGTTGCGCCCTGCTCATCAACATTGTCGATGAGAATCTCGACAGTCTTGCCAATTTTCTGTTGCAACTTTTCTGCGCTGATCTTCTGCTGCAGTTCCATAAAACGTTCCCAGCGCTCCTGCTTCAATTCCGCAGGGACGTGGTCGGGAAGTTCGTTGGCGCGAGCACCTTTCACTGGCGAGTATTGAAAGCAGCCAACTCTGTCCAGCTGGGCTTCGCTGATGAAATCCAACAAGGTATCGAAATCCTTGTCTGTTTCACCTGGAAAGCCGACGATAAAGGTGCTGCGCAGCGTAATGTCTGGGCACATAGCCCGCCATGCATGAATGCGTTCCAAGGATTTTTCTGCTGCAGCGGGGCGTTTCATCCGTTTTAGAACTTCGGGGCTACCGTGTTGGAACGGAACGTCCAGGTAAGGAAGGATCTTGCCGTCGGCCATTAGGGGAATGACTTTGTCCACGTGAGGATAGGGATACACATAATGTAGCCGCACCCATATCCCAAATTCACCCAGCGCTTCACACAGTTCCAGCATACGCGTTTTCATTGGGCGTCCGTTCCAGAAGCCGGTGCGGTATTTGGTGTCGATACCGTAGGCGCTGGTGTCCTGGGAGATTACTAATAACTCTCGCACGCCTGCGCGAACCAATCGCTCGGCTTCTTCCATTACATCGCCAATAGGCCTTGAAACCAAATCGCCGCGCATGTCGGGAATGATGCAGAAGCTGCAACGGTGGTTACAGCCTTCAGAAATTTTTAGGTAAGCGTAGTGGCGCGGAGTGAGCTTAATGCCCTGTGGCGGGACCAGATCATTGAATGGATCATGCACGGGAGTGTGGGGTATGTGTTGGTGCACAGCACTAACCACTTCTTCGTACGCGGCGGGGCCGCTGACATTTAGAACGTTGGGGTGCAATTCCATGATGGATTTTGCATCGTCGCCCTTGCCCATACAGCCAGTGACGATCACTTTGCCATTCTCTGCGATGGCCTCGCCAATGGCATCCAGTGATTCCTGCTTGGCACTGTCGATAAAGCCGCAGGTGTTCACAACCACCACCTCCGCGTCCTCATAGGTGGGGACGATATCGTATCCGTCCATTTTGAGTTGCGTCAAAATGCGCTCTGAATCCACCAGGGCCTTGGGGCAGCCCAGTGATATAAATCCGACACGCTTATTCTGCACGGTCTCTTGGTCGGCGTTGTTCGATTCGGAATCTGACATGATTAGGGCTGTGGCTGGAAAAAGGGCGGCGATTATAGCCTAATTCTACGGGCAATCCGACCTGCCGTGGGAGGTTGATTATTCGGTTAGGCGAGGGGGGGAGTGCTGGCAATTGCTTTAGAGGGAGTATCTGGGCCGCTTTGGCAACTGGGCAGTTTGCTGCGTGGCCCTCTAAGGGTCGATGCCCATCAGCTGCTTTGAAATAACTTGTTCGATAGTCTTCCCCGCTATTCCAAACCCGGACACTGATTGGTTGTGGCTGAATACTCGACTGTAAAGCAGGCCATCCCATACTGACAGCGTGGCCCCGTAATTTTTGTCGACGTGCTGTGGATCAATACTATGGTGTATCTGATGCTGAGCCGGACTAATTTTTTTTGAGCGCACCGAAACCAATCCATACATGGCTGTGCCTCAAGTTAGAGCCGACAAGACTGAATAGGGAAGCGAAAACGCTGGCTCCGAGAATATCGATCCGATCTATTGCACCATCAAATAGGTAAATGAATAGGCCGCTGACACCTCCAATGACAATTAGACTACGGCAGCTGTTTATGCACATTTCGACCAAATGTATTCGGTATAGAGTCAGTGGAGTAAGGGTCTCTGCGCTATAGTGAATTGCGTGGAACCGCAAGAGGAAAGGGATCTTGTGATAGCCGTAGTGGGCTGCGAACAGGGAAAGTCCTCCAGCAAGAAAAGGGAAACACTAAAGAGAGCTCTAGTAACAGTGGTTTTTAGGTCACTCAAACAATGCTTCGTTAACACCCGCTTGGGTCATTCCAGGCTCCGGATTTGGCTTCACGGTATCGAGTCGAGCGACTATCGCCTCGGACAGCTCCGTGGTACTCATTTCGTTTGGAGATAAAACCGAAGCCACACCAACACGCTCCAAATCAGCAGCGTTAGCGAATTGGTCGGTCGAAAACGGCAACACCAGTTGTCGCACTCCAGCGCCAAGACACTCCTGCACGCTGTTGTTTCCACCGTGGTGAATGATCAGGTCCGCATGGCGCAGCATTGCCACTTGCGGCAGCTCCCGCGAAACTACCCAGTCGTCAGGTATAGGGCCAAGATCGTGTTTCGGCATTGAACCGATTGCGATTGCAGCCCGCGCACCCACCTTACGAAGCGCTTCGGCAATGCGCACAAGGACATCAACTCGGTGGGATAAAAATGTTCCAAGAGCGACGTAAATTTGTGGTCTGTTGTCTTTTTTATAACGCCAGGAGTCCATATTTTCAGGCAGCGTTTCCTCTCTGACAAGCGGGCCTACGAAACGATGATCTAAGTTTAAGTCCGCTGAGCGCAGCGCACTGTGGTATCGAGAGACACTATTAAAAAGCACCCGTCTACCATGCACTCTGAAGGCGTCTTCTACGGGCGGACGCTCAGGCGCTACCATCGCCAGAGCGCTATTCCAACGATCTGTAAAGGCTGCAGTTACGGTGTCCGCGAGCCGCTCAACCTCGTTGAGTTGCTCGGGGTCGGGGCGCATGCACGCTGGCCACGCAGCAGGGATTCCGTAGCGTTCCTTACCCACCGGTAGTTGGCTAGGATGACCGGGCACCAGTGTCGTGAAAGCCCCCCCGACAGCATACATGGCCAAAGTTGATCCGAAGGATACGTGGTCGACCAACACCTCTTCGGGTTCGAGATCTGTATATAGCGCAGCAACGGAACCCACGACCTGCTCAGGTTTCCACAGTAGATCGATTTGCCTTTGCGTAGCTTGATATCGAATCGTGTCTAGCGGCCCCCGCCGAGTGGCTGCCAGAAAGCGATCGATCGATGCATTTCTGGTCACGACACCGCTATTCGAACTCGCAGCGAGGTTCAGCTCGCGCCACTCGAACCCCTGGGCTTTCACTCGTTCACGTAAGCTGTGACCTGTCGCAATCACGACCCGCCGGCCGCCCTGCTGTGCCGCGCGAGCAATCACGGCCAGTGGCCCATAGTGGGACGCGTAGTCCGGGCTGATAACTAGCAAAGTCATCTGTAGGACGGTTCCGACTGGTAGACGCTGACCAACTGTGATGCCATCGCCGCTATCGAGTAACGCTCTTCTACCAAGGTTTGCGCCCGCTTAACCCGACCGGGAAGGTTGACGAGATTTATGCCATGTAGTATCCCTGCCGCAAGGTCGGCACCCGGGTCAACAAGAACGCCGGTATCCCCGTGCACCACGTAGGTGGGCGGTCCACCGGTACTCGGCGCAATCACCACCAGCCCTGCGGCCATGGCTTCGATCAAGGCAAGGCCGAACTCTTCCTTCAGCGCCCCATCTACGTAAAGGCCACCCTTGGACCAGAACCCAGCACGGCCACGAACGGTAGCTACGAGCAGGCGCGCAACATCGGCTCGCGGCCTACCACCAAGAAGTACAAGGCCCTCCCGGAGTTTACTGCCCACCGGGATTACCTGATCTATCGCATCAAGCACCGTTTGCTCGGTCTGTGACGGATTAACCAGGTCACCGCCGACGAGCACAAGGTTGTAACGTGATTGAAGAAGTGGATCGCAAGCCCATGCAGCGGCAACCCGTTCCATCCCTTTAACGGGATTAAAACGACCAATACTAAGCAGGAGGGGCAAGTCCCGACGACTTTTGGGAATCCTACCGGCGAGCTGGAGAAGAATATCTGGCTGCCCTTGAGTCTCTTTTTCTTCGCATTCGTAGTTATCCGCTGCCCGACGAATCAGATCGACATCGACCCCCTCTGACACCACCGCCGCCCGTTCACCATAACGGCGAGAATCAATTCCGAGCACGTCGAGCAGTTCGCACGGTTTCGCGCGCGGAAACAAGATCAAACGATTAGCGCGTTCGGCCAATCGCTCGACTAGACGTGCCCGGAACCACAAGTGCTCCTTGGTGCATAGCTGAAGGAATTTATCCTGATCAAGTTCACCGCGTGACTGCAGCGAGTGAATCACATTGTGCGGATCTGGGGCCGCACTAAAGCAAACAGGAACCCCCAACGCTTCAGCCACCTCTGCGCCCGCGAGCGTGCCGGCGTCGGCCATACGAAGATGCAGCATGTCGATTGGAGCAGCTTCCTGCATCACCCGGCGAAGCCCACGTTTGATCGCTGGAAGGTGCTCCCAGGCAGCATCCGGGGTTTCTGCAGGACGACCATGGTCTCCAACCGTAATGATGGCGTAGGCCAAGGAACTGTCGTTTAAGTGGCCGGGGGTGCTTAGGCTGTCAGCTAAAGTCCCACGACTGACAGTTAGCACACGGTCGACTTCTGGACGGCAGGCCAATGCCTCACCCAGCGACACCAGTAGGCTGGCCACGCCACCTGTATCACCAAGCCCACCACGGCTAAGTTCTCCGTCCAGTCCGGCAGCCAGCACAAGCTGAGCAATTCGTAAACCAGCGTCATTAGACTGTGCAGGTGGTGCTCTAAATACTTCCAGATCGCTTAACGCCAGAGCGGCGTGAACGCCGATCACGTCGTCGGCGCCGGCGAGCCTTTGCAAGGTTGACCGGCTATTAGATCCGGGTAGATCACCCAGAGCACCAATTGCCGCGATTCGCGCGGCCAATGCCTCCCTGGAATCTGCAGCAAACCGAGCTAAGAGTTCATTGGATTGCTTTAAAGAACCTAAAAGGTCGATAAGGCGCGCGCGAACATGACCGTCGTCGACACTTTCTAACGCGTCCACGAGATGAGCCCTGATCCCATCAGGGCTAGCGGTCGACCATCTGCGTAAAGTCCGAAACGCGTGCATCGAGTCCATCCCGCCAACAGCAAGCTGTTCGACGAGCGGGCCGAAGGCCGATGTAACGGGCTTTCTTCGACCCAGCAGCCACGTGGCATGACGCCTGACCAGTTGATCTGGGTGTGCCAGAAACTCTATAAGTTGCTGGTCAGCGTTGCGATGCTTGACTGCGGCGAGGGACTCCATCGCTAACAGACTCGGAAAGGCTCCGCGTTGGGAAAATGCCCTTAGATCGACCATCAGACCCAGTGGATCGCCAGAGCGGTTAGCAATACTTGCAAGCTGAGAAGAACGCGTCAATATCCGTACAAAATCGTCACCCCTCATCAGCAGCTCAAACTCGTCCAACAATTGACTATTTGACAAGACCCCGCAATCGTCTTCGCGCGCGTAGCTCTCGTGATTAGAAACCTGAACCAGGCTCACAAAATCCACCCACAACAACCATCAGTTAAATACTTGGACATTTTTTAGCTTCTTTTAGATTGGATGGAATTTCCTACAGGTGCCTATCGATCGGGACCGCACCCTTAGATCAAACCTTTGGTATATCTAAGGTGTATACGTCACATATCGATAAGCAGATCAAACAACGGCACCGATAAATTAAATTGCCATCCCGCAGAAAGCCAGGCTCGTAGACTCGACCAACCGCTTGATCTCTGTCGAAGTGAAACAGTAGCTACCCAAGTTACTTTCCGTTGATTCATGCCAGTCGCCCCTTCCCTATCGGGATGTGGTCGGCGACCTCCAAATATCATGGTCGACGAAACCATTGAACATAGATGATTCGCCCTGTAACCAAAAAATCTTTTGGATAAAGTTGTACGTTGGAGAGCGACAAGTTAATTTAGCGTCGCTCAATAGGTGAAATATCACACGCTATACAGTGCAGATTGCACTCAGAATTGAGTCAGGTAGCTTATTTTTATTGGCGAGTGCTTAATGAAGCGATTCGGCGCTTTTAACATTAAGAATACAGGCAAGCTTTTTCTAGATGGTGCGTCCTCTCCGGTTCTCGTGGAACCGAATAAGTCTATTTTCGGGCTGGATGGATTTTACCGGATCACGGATACGGGTCGTCGACCGAAGTTTTCGCTACTTTTATCACCAATCAGGACTTGAGGAGTTTTCTCTATCCAGCTACGCCGTGATACCAACGTTCAAGTGGAATAAGCAAATCCAATCGCTAATCTCCATAGGCTACTTGGAAGCCTTCGATGCCGCCACTTACACGATCGGCGGGATGATAGTTTTTCCTGGAAAGCGGATCGACGGGGGGTGGACGATAAATCAGGCTCGAGGTTGCACCGGACTAATCGTCGATAGGTTTGATCTGACTTGGAGTGTATACGACGCCACTATGCCGGCGGCACAAGCCCTCTCAGTGATGTACTTGCTCGATATTCGAGTTTCTTTGAACTATTTCGCAGCTTTCGTGGCTATGTGGCGTTCTTCTTTCTTCAAGATCTAGTTTCAATCGACTTTTCTCTTGTCAAAATATCCGCGCCATTCGACGGTTTCAGTGCCCCCCCCCATTCCGAAGAGCGTGTTAGAGCACAAAGAGTATGAGAACGATACTCGAGACTTTTTCGAAGCACGAAATCAAAGAATATTGAGGTCGGGCGATGGTGTCGCCTCAGGCGACGCTGAAGTGAATTTTTAGGGTCGGCTATGAGGTGCGATCTCAACCGGTCGACGCAACCTAAAGCGGACACGAGCCATGTAGGCTGATGTCTGGTCTTCGCATTGAGGATGGACTGTATGGAACAACAAAAGCTTAGCGAATAGCTGCAAAAACGCTGTAATGGAATTGGTTTCCCTTCACTAGATACTGATAAAAAAGTTTATTCACCCAGAGCGAAAAGGTGATTTTCCCGCCAAGTAGAGGAACAATAATTATCGTTCTACAAAAATAGTTAAGCCACAGCCACTGCATATCGACAAGGCTTGAATGGTTGAGCCAGAACTTCCTACTAAACAATTGTTTGCCGATCGAATCCACGGTTACCCCTCACAGCAACAACAGTACATATGCGATCAGCGCACTACTTAGTAGGAGCAGCCAGTACAACCGGTTCTCCGGGTTGACAACATACAGAGCGGGGCCAACCAGAAGCTCTGTTGCCCAGGGATACAGCTCAGACATATGATTCCTTCTCTCCATAAGACGCAAAATGCAGCTTTGGCCCCTAGGGCTTAACGTACTTCATAAATAGGTTTGTTATGGGGGCGAGGGGGAGTCTGCGAAGAAAAATGTTGTGGAGATGACTGCCGCTGAGCGAGAAGATTTATTGGCTTTTCTCAAAGACCTGTAATGGCTATTTTCAGTTGGGGGGTGAGGTCGCCAGATGGGTGGTGCAGTTGCGGTGCGCCATCTGCTTAGTCACTCTCCAGTGTATAAATCAATTGTGGAAAGCGCTGGGGCACCGCCACTACATGGGCGTATTTCTGTTCAAAATGAAAGGGCAGCAATGCCTTGCGGGTGGTGAGCGCACTTTTGAGCAATGACCCATGTCCATAGAGGTTTCGGTATTCGTCTATTGCTTTGATGGCTCGGCGGGCGCCGTACAGTGTGTATCCGGGCAATACTGCCTGTAGGGCGGCCATTGACCCAAACTTCTCTCGGGTATCTGCATGGTATTCGAAATCAATCACCGGTTGTTGTACTGCAATAGTTGCCTGCAACCCGGTGAGCACTTCCTTCTCAAAGCCTTCCACGTCGATCTTAATAAAATCTATGTCTGTGATGCCCAACTCTGTAACCACCTCGTCACCATGGCGAATCTTCAGCTGCTTCTCCACGTAGTCACCGGCGTTCTTCTCATCAAATACAAAAGAGGAGGCGCCGAGGTTACTGGCCAGTTCGAAAAATTTCAGTGTCTCATTGCTTTCAGCGAGCCCATAGTCCAGAAGATGAATATTGGTTTTGCCGGCACGTTGTAGAGCGCCCTCAAATACATTGCGTGGAGAGTCGTTAGGTTCGAAGCAGTAGAGCTCTGCGCAATGGTCGCCGAGAAACACAGCGTGGTTGCCAATATTTGCGCCGATATCCAGCGCAGTTTGACAATTTACGTTGCGAGCGATCTGGGTGATAAGGCTCACGCCTTTGTGGTCATAGGCTCCCAGATAGTACATTTGCTGCTGTACGAACTCATCGAGGTTGAGGTCGAACTGGAACGAGTTGACCTGCTTTCGAACCAGAGCCTCATAGCCAGGGGAGTGGCTAGCAATGCCTATCAGCGATTTCACCAGCTTCTTGTTGGATATACCTGCCTGGCCGAGCGCGGCCACAGCTCGCTGAAATAGATTGCCCTTACTTTGGGAGATCACTTGAGACATGAGTCCTATCGACCTCAGTGGTTAGTGGGGATGCGAAAAGTGAGAATTACGCTGGACGTTGCGCAGTATAAGAGAATTTGCGGTGTGACGGAATAGAATGCGCGCTCAGTGACTCCCAGAATAAAACGAGTGACACTTAGATCGCGCGAAAATAGCAGGAAATTTCACACACCTTCGATAAAACATCTCGAGTAATATGAAGTTTTTAGGAGGAATAGCGCGTGGCAAGGCGATATCCCGCTACTAGGCTCTGTGGTGCCAACAAATACATGAAAAGCCTAATAGCCCGCGTTAGAGTACCTTTGCTTGCCCTGTTGTGCCTGCAATTCAGTGAGGCCGCCAGTGCGCAATGGTTACAGGGCGAACACGATTTGATGGGTACACAAGGCAGCGTTGAGCTGTGGGCCAATGATGAGGCGATTGCTCGGGTTACCCTGCAAGCCGTGTTCGATGAAATCGAGCGCCTGGACCTTATGATGAAGCCTTGGTACGACGCGAGTGAGCTGGCGCGTATAAATCGCGAGGCGGGGCGGAAACGCCTTATCACTACGGCAGAAATGATTGAGGTGGTTGAGATGTCATTGCACTACTCCCAGTTAAGTGAGGTGCCTTCGATATCAGTTTTGCCTCCGTTGGACAACATTACAACTATCGTGAGAGATATTCCCCCTACAACTTTCGCTTAATAACCTCAGGTGATGTGTAATTTGTTACTAGGGTAATGGGATGATTTAGACGCTTTCAATGGCGTAAAGTAAGTATTCCGAACAAGGGCAAACCTGTCGAAAGGCGGGGTCGCAAAGTCAACGGTCTAAGGGATGGAAGTCCTATGACGGCAGGATTACCGGACATAAAAAAATGAAAGCAATATTTTTTACATTGGTGTTATCTGTAGCGGCCAGTATGGTGGCCCCAGCAGCCTACGCTGCCAGTGGCGATAGTTCCTCGATGCGATGCGGACTTTCTTTGGGTGGAATCAGCCTGGTGTATTCATCGGACTCTAAATCCGACGAAACTGAAGAGAATCAGGAGAATGCCTTTAACCGCGTTGCCGGTATGATTGGCTCAGATGCATCAGGTGTTTCTCACTACATGCGAGCAAAGTCGAAAGACGTTGAGCGCCGTCTGCCACCTACATTCACTTTTGCGCAAGTTGGCTGTTCGTTTTAAACGGCGGCTTTTCTGCGTATGAAATCCTTTCTGAAAGACCTCAAACGGATTGTTACCGGAACCGGTTGATTCTGGATTTTTGCAAATACATCTACCTGCAGTTCACTGAATATAGTCTGGTGAGCGCCTCTTTTACAACTGCGCGTGAAAATACCCCAGAATATCGTCCAGCGCTTGCCGCGTTGGATGCCCAGCTTCATCGACGAAGTCCAGGGTTAAAACCGAATGACCTTTTCCCGGAAGCGTGTTCAGTTCTACATGGTTTCCTTCTTTGTTGATGCGCTCATCTATAGCGGCAAATTTATCGGCACTGCACATCCAGTCGCCTTCGAATCTATAGGCCTTCATCGGCGCTGTAGCCTGCGTGCGCTGCTGCAGAGCTTCAATTTCTGCATCACTCATGTGCAGAGTGCTGGCCTTACCAAAGGGCATGGAAGGCTGGGAGGCCACTGCTGCCAGAACAGAGTCGTCAGCCATCAAGGACATTGCAAAATTCCCCGTCAGGCACATTCCTATAACGCCGACCCCGGTGCCAGCACTATTCTCCTTCTCCTGCTTACACAGCGCTTTGAGCCAATCTACGATCGGGCTGGTACGGTTTTCCTGAAATAAGTGGAACTCCTTGCGCATGCAGATGACTCTAGCGAGGTTGCCACCTGTGCTGATTTTTCCCAGCGGCCCAAATAGATGTGGCAGAACGACCTTGAACCCGGCGTCCACAAATTCATCCGCGAGGCGCAGCGTCTCTGGACCTATACCCGGCAGTTCTTGAATGATCACGACAGTTTTTCCTTCACCTTTCGCGTACACGTCGTGTGAAATCATTGTGTTGCCGGAAACTTCTGCTTCGAACACTGTCTTGTCGTAAGCAGCCATAAC
Source organism: Halioglobus sp. (assembly GCA_047611225.1). Taxonomy (GTDB): domain Bacteria; phylum Pseudomonadota; class Gammaproteobacteria; order Pseudomonadales; family Halieaceae; genus Marimicrobium. Next base: position 176,007 of record JBLFWP010000001.1, on the reverse strand, counting down.
TGTCGAATTATTGTCCAAGATCTTGCTCCTGTAATTCCCCCGGCGCTACTCGCGCGAGACTGGTTCCTTCAGAATAGGCCATGTCACCGCTTTCATGGATAAATAAGTACACTGTCATCGTTTCCCTTGCACAGTACGTAGTAGCCAGAGGGGCAGGGTAGATCAATAGCGCATATAGATTAGGCCATAGGCGAGGGCTGTTACCCCGAAGGAGATAAACCCCGGCACATTGCGAGCCACAAACAGCTAGATAGGCGTCAGCATCGACAATGTACTGATGTCTATACACCCGCAGCGAGTCGGCCGCCATTAACGCCAATTTGATCCCTTTCGAATTGCTCTGTTTCATACCAGGGCAGTCCCCTTTAATTATGCAGATCGAAAAACAGGTTTGAGTTAGTCGTCCAATCGTGTAAATCTCTGCAGCGAATAATAGCGAAAAAGAAAAATGTTCTCTTGATCCTACTATCTGGTCTAGCGCCGAGCTTTACCTGCAGGGATATTGCGCCCACAGCAAGGGTACACTGCGTTTGGCAGGTCCTTGTACGTTATAAAAAAGGAAAAGGATGATCCTATGTTAAAGAAACTACTGTTGGCGCTGCTGGCACTCATACTGATTGCTCTGATCGTCGTCTGGTTTAAAGGTGGCGACGAATTGTATGCCTTACACCTGGGCACCTCTCCTTCTACCGCGCCGGATGACTATGCTCTGCAGGATGACAGCCGTGTGACTATCCCTGCGCAGGAAGCCCATATTGGGCAGCCCTTTAATCCGCTGAAAAATGTCTACTGGGGTGATTTGCATGTGCATACCGTGGAGAGTTTCGACGCGGTGTTGTTTGGCAATACGCTCACTATTGAGGATGCCTACCGCTTTGCCAAGGGTGGGAGCATGCGCAACAATGGTGGTGAACTTATGCAGCTATCCCGGCCGCTGGATTTTGTTGCGCTTACCGACCACGCTGAAAGTTTTGGCTTGCGTACCCGATGCGGCGACGAGGGCCTAAGCTGGCAGGAGAAATTCCATTGCGGCTTGATGGAAAAGCCCAATATCGTGACTTTTTTATTATTGCTGGCGATATCAGATGACAGCACCAGAGTGCCAGGGGAGCCGGTAGAAGCGGGAACGTATCGGAATACGCCACGAATACCTCCCGCGTTGGCTGATTTCCCTATCTGTAAGCTGGATGAATCCGACCCGCAGCGCTGCAATGTAGACAGCGACAGAGACTGGGCTCGCTACAAAGCGCTAGCGGACGAATATAACGAGCCGGGAGTGCTCACTGCGTTCTCTGCTTATGAATACTCACCGCCCATGCCCTACTCAGGCAAGCACCACCGCAACGTTATCTTCAGGGGAAGCGAACTGCCCGAGCATGCTACCTCCTATTTTGACGTAGGCAATGCTATCGATCTGTGGCGCACATTGGAGAGCGATTGCTCCGGGAATTGCGATTTTCTAACCATCCCACACAACATGAATAAGGGCTGGGGTTTGTTCTACAGTCCCAACACTTGGGACGGTAAAACCTATGACGAGGAGGGCTGGCGTCTGCGCGAGCGCCGCGAGCCACTGGCCGAGATCTATCAGGTTAAGGGCGCTTCCGAATGTGCTCTTGGTGTGGGTTCTACTGATGAAGAATGTGGGTTCAGTCAGGTGTTACCTCCCTGTGAAAAAGGGCAGGAGGGTGGCTGTGCGTTTGCAACAAGCTTTGCGCGGCAGGGACTGAAGATCGGCTTGAAAATGGACGAAGAGATGGGGTTTAACCCACTCGCGTTTGGCTTCATCGGTTCCACAGACACACATAACGCAAGCCCTGGCGATGCGGAGGAGTGGGATTTTGTTGGTAAGGTTGCCGCGGCTTCCTCGCCTGCTATTCGCCGCATAACCGAATGGCCCAACCGGGCACCCTACGAGTCTACTCTGCAGTTTCATACCTCCGGCGGACTGGCTGCGGTCTGGGCTGAGGAAAATACCCGTGACGCCATTTTCGCTGGCATGCAACGGCGCGAAGCCTACGCGACTTCAGGTCCGCGTATGGCCCTGCGTTTTTTCGCTGGTTGGGGTTTTGACGAACAGATCATCAAAGATGTTGACGCGGTGGCCAAGGCAACTGCGGGCGGCGTGCCCATGGGTGCTGTGCTCAATACGCCTGTAGATGAAACCCAAAGCCCGACCTTCTTTGTGTGGGCGAGTGCCGATCTGCAAAGTGCACCACTGCAGCGAATACAGGTCGTAAAGGGTTGGGTAGATGCGCAGGGAGAAACGCATGAAGCGGTGCGCGATGTAGTTTGTTCAGATAATCTCACAGTAGATCCAACCACCGGCCGCTGCCCTGACAATGGCGCTGGAGTTGATCTATCTAACTGTACAACGATAGGTGATACTGGTGCCGCCCAGCTGATGGCGGCGTGGCAAGACACTAACTACGATCCCAGTCAGAAAGCGTTTTATTATGTTAGAGCACTACAGAATCCAAGCTGCCGCTGGTCAACCTACGATTCACTACGGTTGGGTATTGAGCCTCCAGGACATGTGCCTGCTACCATTCGAGAACGGGCCTGGTCTTCGCCTATCTGGATCGGTGGCTAATAGTGAGTAAGCCGGCGCTGGTTCTGTCTGGCGGCGGAGCCCGGGGCGCGTATCAAGTAGGTGTGCTGAAGGCCATTTCCGAGCTGCACGAAAAAAATGCCTGCAATCCCTTTTCGATTATCAGCGGCACCTCTGCAGGTGCCGTTAATGCTGTTGCGTTGGCCGCTTCTGCCAATAATTTTCGCTTAGCGGTTAAGAAAGTCGAAAAAATCTGGAGCGAGCTTCATGTAGAGAATATCTACGAGGCCGGTGGCTGGGATTTAGTTAAGTCTGTTGCGCGGTTTGGTGGCTCCCTGTTTAACGAAGGTGTGGGGCGGGATCGTCCTCTGGCCCTGTTTAATAACGAACCACTACGAGAGTTACTGTCACATACCATCCAGTTCAAAAATATCCAGAAGCGAATCGATAAAGGTTATCTGGATGCGGTGGGCGTGACGGCAACCGGTTATAGCTCTGGCGAAAACGTAACCTTTTTCCAGGGCCGCCCACAACTATTGAAGTGGCGACAGGGAAGGCGTGTGGGCCTACCTACTGAGCTAAATGTTGGGCATATACTCGGGTCCTCAGCGATTCCAGCGATTTTGCCGGCGGAGAAAATCAGCCGAGAGTACTTTGGTGATGGCGCACTGCGCCAATTGGCGCCGATTAGCCCCGCCATTCGTATGGGTGCAACCAAAATACTGGTGATAGGCGTCAGCGGTAACCCGAATCACAAGCCTGTTCACAACGCCGATGTGCACTCGCCTTCACTGGCGCAACTGATAGGCCATGTATTTGCCAGTGCCTTTATCGATAGCCTCGAACACGATATTCATACCTTAACCAAGGTCAATGACCTGGTAGCGTACGCGCAAAATGAGAACCCTCACCATGCGCCCGAAAATATGCGCACTATCGATTTGTTGGCCATTTATCCCACAGTCGAGTTCGACGAAATGGCCGCGCGGCACATTAAGAATTTACCCAGAGCAATGCGTATTGCCATGCGGATTATTGGCGCTTCTGAAAAAGGCGGCGGTGGTAGTTTGGCGAGTTACTTATTATTTGAAAAAGAATTTTGTAGGGAGCTGATCGACTGCGGTTATCGCGATGCGATGGAGCAGCGCGAAGCGATAATGCAATTTTTCTATCCGGATCCAACGCCGTTCAGTTGAGTCACGAACAAATTGTGCTTTATCTGGTTTGTTCTTTCCTACGCTAGAAACTCTTTTGCGAAAGTCTCCAATCGGCGTTTCTTGCAGTCTATGGTAGACAGTACAGTCTTACCGTCTTGATCAAAAAAGTTAGTGCCGTTCACCATGGTCACTCCGGCCTGGGCTAATCGAGCGTGTGTTTCCGGCCCCGGGTTTTTGACACCGCTCCAGATGTCGAAATCGCGCTCTGCATCCCCCCGCGCTTCTCTCACCGCTGCCAGCTGATCTAACAGTGGGTAGATTTCTTCTTCCTCGTGTGAAACCGCCAACCAGCCATCCTGACCCGCGGCGCGTTTCATGGCTGCGGGTGAATACCCCCCCACAAGAATCGGCACGGGCTTATTGGTTCCCGGTGACATTTTAACCGGCTCAAAATCATAAAAATCGCCGTGAAACTCACAGGTTTCTCCGCTCATCAACGCCCGCAGAATTTGCAGTGATTCGTCAGTGCGTTTACCTCTAGTGTGGAAGTTCTGCCCCACCATATCGAACTCAGTTTTTTGCCAGCCCACACCAATGCCTAGCGTGACGCGATCACTGGACAGTACAGCGGCGCATGAGACTGCTTTGGCGGCACTGAAGGGGTCCCGCAATGGCAGTATGTAAATGGTGGAAAGGAACTCCAGCGTTGAAGTTGCCTGTGCCAAAGCAGCGCTGAGCACCCAGGGGTCTGGCCAGTGAGTGTCGGGGTTCCACAAAATGTTGCCGTCATCGGTGTAGAGGTATTGATCGATCTGCGCCTGTGTGGTGATCAGGTGATCGCCATAAGACACACCATGGAAGCCCAATTGTTCGCAGAATTTTGCGAGCTCTACAGTTTGGTCCATTTCAACGAAAGCCAGTGATTGCCAGAATTTCATGTGCCGTTCCTATTGTTCAGTTTGACCTGTCAGTTTTTCGTTGCACTAGTCAGTTTGGGTTAGCAGATAGTGGATTGCATCGCCCAAGGCGGAAAATTCCTGTTTAAGCGCTTGCTTGCCTTTGCTGCCCCCCGGGTTCAAGTCATCAGCAAAGCCGCGAAGGCTGGCAAACATCAGGCGCCGGGCTGAGCGGCTACGTCCGGGAGGGATGTCGATATCCGCAAAGAGATCGTCCCATACGGCGGCCACAGTCGCGGCCCATTCTTCTACTTGTTTGGCGCCGTCTACGCGAGACTCCGGTGAATGTCCGGCGTTGCGCAGTATTGCCATACTTACGCGGTATTCCGGCTTCCCTACCAGCGACCAGATCAACGCAATGAGTTCGTCGATGCGCCCTCGCAGGTCCTCACCGCCAGGTTGTGCTGCGCTTAGGCTGGAGGCGAAATCGTCAAAAATATGATCCAGCACGGCTTCCAGTAGGCCATCCTTGTCGCCGAAATGATATTGCAGCACGCCCCACGACACGCCTGCTTCCTCAGCAATGCGATTGGTATGCGCGGCGTTAAAGCCTTCTGTATAAATACGATTGATGGCGGCCCGGATGACCTTGGCGCGGGTCACTTCGCGTTTTTTGGGTTTTATTGCTGCCTGATTCATCGCTGCATTCCGTTATCTGGGAAGAGTGCGGGTCGGGTAAGCAGTGTGCCATATTATTTTATAGTTGCAACTATAAAAAACTTGAACTATGGTGATAGAAGATCGAGTAATACGTTAACTATGATGGCAACCACATTGGGAGGCGAGTCTTATGGTCGCAGTAACACGGCAGGAAATGGAAGAAATGATGAAGCGTTGGCTGGCGGTCAACGATAAGGCGGAGAGCACCGGTGACTGGCGCTGTCTGGCGGATTACTTCAGCGATGACTGCCTCTACGGATGGGAGACACCCAACGGCAAGTATGAGTTCGTAGGCCGCGAGGTGATACGTGAAACCTGCGTTGGTGCTGCGATGGATCCCTATAAAGGCTGGACCTACCCCTACGACAAAATTGTCATCGACGAGGTGAAGGGCGAAGTATTTGCGACCTGGTATCAGACTCCCCCTGGCGCTCCAAAACGAGAAGACGGCACCGAAATGAGCGTGATAGGCGCGTCATGGTTCAAGTATGGCGGCAATTACGAATGGAGCGAACAGATGGATATGTACGACTACGGCAACATTGTCAGTTTGATCCAGGAGTGTGTAGAAAAGGGCGTCCTTGAGAAGATGCCGGTGATGTCTAAAGATCAGATGGAGTAGGGCAATGGCAGAGCAAGCAGCAAAGAATACGAAGTTACCTCCCAAGGTTTCAGGTGCCTCAGAGGAGGGCGGCCATATTGGGGAGTTCTCTGAGAATTTCTGCACCTTTTTGGCCCGTGCTCATGCTGAGTGCGGCGAATTGGCCGAGTTCGATATGTCGGGTCAGGAAACGGTATTAATGAGCGGCCCCGAAGCGCAGGAGCTTTTTTTCCGTACACAGGATGAAGTTTTCAGTCAGGCAATTGCTTATCAGGTAATGGTGCCGGTGTTTGGGCCAGGCGTTATTTTTGACGCACCACCTGATCGCTGCAAAGCCCAACTCAAGATTCAGGTAGATGCATTGCGCTACCAGAACATGAAGAACTACGCCTCGGTCATCGCTAAAGAAGTAGAGGATTGGATAGCCGACTGGGGTGATGAGGGAGAGAAAGAGTTACTCCACGAATTCCACGAACTAACCCTGCACACAGCTACCCACTGTTTGCTGGGCGCGGATTTCCGTTACAGCATGACGGATGAGTTCTTTGAGCTTTATAAGCATCTGCAGGCTGGGGTGCAAGCCCTCAGCTTCGTTGACCCGTATATGCAGCAGCCATTGTTTGCCAAACGTGATGAGTCGCGGGAGCGATTGGAGCAGATCGTTTCTGAGTTAATCGCGCGGCGTAAATCAGATGGTAAAGAACATGTCGACGCTCTTGAAACGTTTATGACGGGGACCTATCCCGACGGTTCGCATCTCAGCGATACGGAAGTGACGGGCCTGATTATTGCCACCATGTTTGCCGGCCATCACACTAGTTCGGGCGTGGCTGCTGAGACGCTCGTTGAGATCGCCAAGCGGCCTGATTATGCAGCGGAACTAGTGGCTGAACTGGACGAGCTTTACAGCGAGACCGAAGAGCTCAGCAACAATGCCCTGAGGGAGCTTCCTGTTATGGAGGGCTTTCTGCGCGAAGTGCTGAGGCTACATCCGCCTCTTGTAGTGTTAATGCGCCGCGTTATGGAAGATGTTCAGTACAAGGATTATCTGATTCCAGAGGGCAAGACGGTCGCGGTCTCGGTGTACGAATCCCATATGAATGAAGAGTACTTCCCTGAGCCGCTAAAGTTTGATCCGCATCGCGAAGAGCCGGAGCAAATGTTCGCTTATATTCCTTTTGGCGGTGGTCGTCACAAATGTGCCGGTAGTGCCTTTGCGCTACTGCAAGTGAAAGCTATTTTCAGTGCCTTGTTACGGAAATACGAGTTTCAACTTGTTGGGCCGACTGAGGATTATGTTGATGAAGTGGCCAATATGACGATTCGCCCGAAGGACCCATGTCGCATCCGTTACAAGCGCCGTACCAGTTAGTTGGATCGCCGGAGATTGGAATGAAGATAAAAATAGATCTCGACCTCTGCCAAGGTCACAGCGTTTGCATCACCGAAGCACCGGAAATATTCGACGTAGTTGATGCGGGGGACGGTTACCCTTTGGTAAAAGTGCTATTGGAAGATCCACCAGAAGACTTACGAGAGAAACTTGAGCGGGCAGTGAAATTCTGCCCGAACAGGGTTATCTCCATCATCGAGGATTAGCGCCGCATGCAGGTTATGGTAACCGGCGGTACCGGCTTTGTGGGCTCCCATGTCACGCGCCAGTTACAAAGTGCAGGACATGAGGTGGTGTTGCTGGTGCGCGACGAAGACAAGGCGCGGCAAACGTTCACCAAACTAAATCTTGTGCTGCCTACGCTGGTAAAGGGTGACGTTACCGATGTTGCATCGATAGAACGAGCGTTGCAGGGTTGCGATGCTGTTGTACATGCCGCGGCAGGTACGCCGATTAATGCGGGCGACACCACTGTGCTGTATGAGACAAACGTACATGGCACCCGCAATGTTATAGATGGCGCAATTGAAGCGGGCATCGCAAAAATTGTTTACATCTCCAGTATCACAGCAATTTTCAATACCGATGCCAGCAAGGTTAATGAGCAATCCCCGCTAACACCTTCCACTATGGCCTACGGTAACTCCAAAGTGGAAGCCGAGCGCTACTTGCGAGAGTTACAGGACGGCGGAGTTCCGATCTCAATTATTTATCCCGGTGGAATCATTGGCCCTGATGATCCCGGTTTGTCAGATACCTTCAAAGCCCTGATCCACCGTTTCAATGAGGGCTTTCGCATTACCGAAGGCGGTATGCAGCACGTTGATGTTCGTGACCTCACAGCTTTTGTTTGCGCGTTGCTGCAACGCGAAGGTAGCGCGGGGCGTTTTTTACTGCCGGGCCCATTTTTGCCGTGGTCTGATTTGGCTGATCTGTTGGAAGATGTGTCGGGCTTCCCGCTGAAGAAAGTGCAGGCAAAGGGTTGGGTGTTCAGGGCAGTGGGGCGCTACTATGATTTTAAACGGCGTTTCACCGAAGTTGATTCCCCCATTTCTGCCGAAACTATGCGCTACAGCACCTTGTGGCCCAATGTTGCAAGCAGTTCGAAATTTAAAGCCTTGGGCTTGAGCTACCGCGATCCCCGTCACACTTTTGCCGACAGCTTGCGTTGGTTGGGTGAGGCCGGTTATCTGAAAAAAGAATCCCTGACCAAGTTGTTTCCCTGATGGAGAAAGCGCGCCAATGATTAAGAGCGATCCTGAGGGAGGGTATTGGTTCTCCCGCAATCCCAGTAAAGCCTGGGGAGAGAAATTCTTTCTCTGTTACCTGCCATTCTTTTTTGCCCTGAATGCTGGCAAGCAGGCTTTCGATTGGATGGATGCGGGCAATCTCTGGCATGTGGGTCAGAACATACTGATGCTGGCACCTTTGTACATCATTCCCTTTTTGATTCGCGACGAAACCTCATTGGGCCGTAAATGGCACCAGACCTATTGGTTCAAGTTCAATCTTTGGATATACATTTTCGCCTTCGTCGCCACCTACTTTTTCACCGAGTACTTTTTCGACGTGCTGGGCATGGTGTATTACTTTCCGCAGGTAAGCTGGTATTGGGACTCGGCTTTACTCGGTAGCGGTGAGCAGCGCATTCCATTGGGAATGTATTTTAACGCTGCAGCATTTTTCGTCGTGTATCACACGGTGGCATTTATTGTGATGCGGCGCATTCTGACATCGCGCATCAATAAGGGCTGGCCGGTAGCCATAGCTGTGATTGTCTGCGCCGCTTTCTTTTTCGCATGGGCCGAAACGCGATTGGTTGCAACCGACGCTAACAAGCCTTTTTTCTACTATAAAGATCTCGCCTGGATGCTCAGCTATGGCTCTGGATTTTACGCCTGTTATTTTCTGGTGAGCTTTCCGTTTGCGGTACGTATTGACGAGGAAGAAGGCGACAACTGGCCTCTGTCTAAAGTGATAATAGAAGCACTGGCGGCCAGTATGGTGGCTTTCTTTTTACTCGATCTTGTCGCCGGACAAATGTAGACGGCGCAGTTAGGAAGAAAAAAGTGACAGAATCGAATTCAGGTAAACAGCAGAAGCTTTATTATTTTGAGGATTTTTCACAGGGAGATGAAAACCCCTCAGTCACGTTTGCTGTGACGAAAGATGAGGTTATTGCATTCGCCAAAACCTGGGATCCGCAGCCTTTCCATACGGATGAGGGAATCGCGAAGGCTTCACATTTCGGCGGGCTCACCGCATGTTCCGCCCACATTTTTTCCATCTATTGTGCAGTCGCGCAGAACTGGGAAGACGGCGGTAAACATGTTGCGTTGGCGTCACTGGGTTTTGACGAAATGCGTATGCTCAAACCCGTGTACGCGGGTGATACTTTGCGCCATACCAGTACGGTGGAGGGTGTTAGAGAGTCGAAGAGTAATCCATCGGCGGGCATTGTGATGACTCGCAGTTTGATGGTGAATCAGAACAGCGAGCCGGTGTTCAGTATTAAATGCGCGTTCCTGATGCAGAAACGTTCAGCGCTGGGCTAAATCAAACAGTTCTTGGCCAAACAGTTCTTAGCCGAACGGCTGGATTTCTTCCACTTCATAAAACTTCACATCCAGTGACGCCGGTGGATTACTACCCATGGCGGCTTGAAAATCAGCCATGTGTGGTGTTCCCATGTGCGCCATCAGGGCCTCTATGCTGCGCCATTTTTCTGTGATTCTAAGCACCGTAGGGTCATTGAGTTCCACGCTAAAAGTATAGTCATCGCAGCCGTCCTCTTCCCGGCTGGCGGTTTCCATGGTGGCAATGGCACCCTGCATTGCAACAATATCTTCCTGTGTGCTTTTAACGACAGCGTTAACGACGATCATTTGTCTCTTCCTATATTGAGTTTATGAATAACTTTGGTCGTACTAATTTATTCGGCCATGAATTTACCTCAATCCACACTCGCGGGACAACCACAGTAAGGGTGTAGCAGTGCTTGAGGCTTAGCGCTGGCTGCGGCGCCAGTCCCACGGCGCCGTCGGGTTATTTTGGGACCATAGTCCCAGCCCCTTCTCTTTGGCCTCACGCTCAGCGTCTGCGAACAGGCGATTGTGGGGCGCATAGTGCCGGTACCACCAGGCATGGCCATTAAGAATCATGGTCGCATTGATGTTGGTATCACCCTGATAGAGCGTTCCCACGGTGCGTCCGTAGTCGTCTTTCTCTACGATTATTACGCCCACCTGTTTGTTGTCTACCAAGCCTTCCAGTGCTCTACGGGCATTGCTGCCGTGGGGCTGGTCCCGCTCGGGGGTGTCTATGCCGTACAGTCGAACCTTATGCTGTTTGTTACTTCGGTCCAGTATTGAAACGGTGTCGCCGTCGGCGATACGCACCACACGCCCGGTGAGATCAAAGTCGCGAGGTGGCCGGCCCTCTTTGGCGACCCCCATTTCTTCAGCTTTGTCTGTTGCTTTTCGCCAGCCCGCATCGGGGCGCCCCGCATAGTCGCCCAACTGCTCAGTGACGGTTTTGACCATATCGCCAGGCCATGAGACGGCGCCGTCATTGACGTACTGCATCAGGCTGTATCCCACCATTACCACCAACGCGATTCGCCACTTACGCCAAAGGTTTTGCGGCACTGTACGTTTTTTATTACTGCTTTTAGATCGCTTGTTATTGCGTTTGAACGAGGGTTTATTCATGGCTTTGGCTGGGCCCTATCTGATTGCGACTGCGCTGGAATAACTGGAGGATCATAGGGTGCTGGCTTGAGACAGTCCAGCATCCGTGTTTTATCCGCGTTGTGGTGCTAGTCTCCTTTGAGACAAAATTTAATCCAGCAGGCTAGGTAGCTCTGCGCTAGTGAGGTGATTTCTGGGTGGCTAAGGTCAAAATTGAACTACGCGGACGTACGACGATAGTCAGTATTAATCGGGAGGATGTGCGCAACGCCGTGGATCAGGAAACGGCGGAAGCACTGGCGCAGGCTTTTCGTGATTTCGATGCCAGCGATGACTCCAATGTGGCTATTCTACACGGGGAGTTTGGGACTTTTTGTGCAGGCGCTGATCTCAAGGCGGTAGCGAATGAAGCGGGAAGCAACAGGCTGAGCCCTGAGGGTGATGGTCCGATGGGCCCCTCGCGAATGTTGTTGGGCAAGCCGGTAATAGGGGCAATCGCAGGCCACGCCGTAGCGGGTGGGCTGGAGCTGGCACTGTGGTGCGATCTAAGAGTTGTGGAAGACAGTGCCATCATGGGCGTTTACTGCAGGCGCTGGGGGGTTCCTCTGATTGACGGCGGTACTATCCGGCTGCCGCGTCTGATCGGGCACAGCCGCGCCATGGATTTAATTCTTACCGGTCGCGGTGTTGCGGCAGACGAAGCATTGCAGATGGGACTGGCCAATCGCGTTGTGCCTGAGGGGACTGTATTGGACGCAGCGCTGGAACTTGCCGAACAACTCAGCCGTTTCCCCCAGAACTGCTTGAGGTCCGATCGTTTGAGCGCGTATGAACAATGGGCCATGCCGCTGGATGAAGCTTTGCTCAATGAGTACGAGCATGGCCTTGCGGTGATTCAATCGAAGGAAACCTTAATAGGCGCCACGCGCTTTGCTTCTGGCAAGGGCCGCCACGGCAACTTTGAGGATCTATGATCGCCTAAAAAGCGTGGTCTATTTGAGGGCTGGTGCAGCGTACACGAATTTCTTTTTGTAGCAGAGCGGCGAGCTTCAGGCAGTCTTCCCGACTGAGAAATTCGCCCAACGGCACATGATAATGACGGTCATACACCGCCAGTGCAGGCCCTTCCCAAGCATGTTTTTGCGGTTCAATCGTGAGCCCGGTATTGTCCCGCGAAAACTGCCAGCTATGCTGCGGTGATTGAAAGCCTTTGTCTATACAGACATTGTCGTCGTAGAACGTGATGACATGGCGGTACTGCAACTTACAATTGACGGTATGCAGAGCAGCGCCCAGCGCCAGCAATTCGATCCCAAAAAAAGGCACTACGGGCCATGCACCTTTCAGCGCGAACGTTAGGGCGATAGCCAGTGAGGGGATGGCGACGCACAGCAGCAGCAATAGATTGCTGCGCCAGCTGGCAGATTGGTTCGGCCTGGCAACAATGGTGAGGCGCGATTTGCTGCGGGTACTACTAACCATACGGTGAAGTCCCTTATTGTTTTTTTATTGAGTCTAGTTAATTTTTCCGCTCTCGCCTACTCTGGGTGAGTAAGATTTTTTCATCCGAATACTCACGCGTTGCGTGCCACAGGAGGTTGCTGCATGTTGTTGGAACCAAAAGCCTTACTCGGCGATCACAGCTATCGGGTATTTGATTGCCGCTTTTCCCTGGCTGACCCCGGTGAGGGTCTCAGCCAATATGAGAAGGGGCATGTGCCCGGCGCTTACTATTTGGATCTCAATCGCGATTTAGCGAGCCCACCTCAGGAGCACGGCGGTAGGCATCCATTGCCGGATCCAGAACTATTTGCAGCGATGCTAGCAGGTTACGGGGTTGGTCCAGAGACCGAGGTAGTGGCCTACGATGACTCCCGCTTTGGATTTGCGGCCCGCCTGTGGTGGATGATGCGCTCTCTGGGATACACGCCGCCGCGTCTATTGAATGGCGGTTACAGAGGCTTTTTACTGGCAGGCGGCGAGCCGGAAACAGTCGTTCCCGAAGCCAGTCCTATCGAAGTTGCCGCTGGCGCAGTCTTTTCAGGGTCCTGCGATATCGAGGGCTTAGGTGAGGCTCAGGAGCAGGGTGCCTTGCTGGTCGATTCACGAGAAGCACGGCGCTATGAGGGGCTTGAAGAACCGATAGACCCGGTGGCCGGCCATATTCCCGGCGCGATTAACCGGCCGTGGCAGGGAATAACTGACGATGACGCCAGGGCGCAGGGGAATGAGTATTTACAGCAGCATTGGGGTGATGCGCTGAACGCTGAGAAGCTGGTGGTTTACTGCGGCTCCGGTGTTACCGCCTGCGTAAATTTGTTTTCTCTGGCGCTGCTGGGCAGGGAGGATGCTACCCTGTATGCCGGGAGCTGGAGTGATTGGTGCTCCTATCTTGAAGTTAGAGAGCTTGAAGTATAAAAGAGCTTGAAGGATATAAGCGGTCACAGGGAAAGAAGCTCATGAGTAAACTGAAAAATGAAGCCGAGCTTGTTGTTCAAGCACTCAAGGTGGGGTCGGTCTATGCCAAAAAGCGCGGTGTGGCAAAATTCGAAGGCACTGATTCTGCCAAAGACAAAGTAACCTTATTGTATAGGTTGTTGGTGCATGACAAGCTCATTCAGCCGCTGGCAAAGGGGCAGGATAGCGAACCCAATATGAAACACAAACTGGCTCTGTGGATTTCCAGGCAGCTGCCGGAAGATCATCCTTTACTGAAATAACGCATTGGTTTTCTAGAAACCTGGAGGGCACTCTCCGTACAGGGGCTTGCCAGTGGTGGGGTGTTCGAATTCCAGTGTGGTGGCGTGCAGCATCAGGCGTTCAGCCATCCCCAGAGCCTCGTCATGGGCATACATATCACAGCCCAAAATAGGGTGGCCCAATTCCCGTAGGTGAATACGTAGTTGGTGAGAACGGCCGGTGACCGGTTTAAGCAGTAGCCTGCTTCTATCCGCCTCCCTGCTCAGAACTTCATAACGTGTGAGCGCGGACTTTCCTCGCTCGTGACATATTTTTTGCCTGGGACGATCTTGCCAATCGGTGGCGATGGGCAGATCGATTTCTCCTGTGTCAGCCTCAACCGCACCGTACACAATTGCGTGGTAGCTTTTCTGGACGCGTCTCTCCTGAAACTGCCGGCTGATATGGGCATGGGTGGGCTTGTTCAGTGGGATGATCATAATCCCCGAGGTGTCCAGATCCAGCCGGTGGACAATACTGGCGCCAGGGTAATCCTGTTGCAGGCGGGTAATCAGGCAGTCCTTGTTGAGCGGGTGCCGGCCGGGAATACTGAGCAGGAGATCTGGTTTGCGCACTAAAAGCAGATCGTCATCCTCATGCAGAATGTCTATAGCTTCGGTGCTGTGGGGCACTAGATAGGGGGGCAGCTCAGTCATGGTGTAATGATAAACGATAGTTCGCTGCGCTGCTGCCCCTGAGAAGTGCGCTGCGGCCCCTTCGAGTGCCCGGCAGCCCCTTGAGACAGTCGAAGTTGCTACGCCTATACTCCTGTCTTTCAGGCTTTTAAAACAGACAACATGTCAGACATCAACAGCCTTAACCATGCGCTACAGCAGATCATTCCCTCAGCAAAGCTTGAGGTAATGGGGCTTCCGGACGTCCCTACGCTGCGCCTTTATTTACTCAATGAAGATTACCCGCAGGGCAGTCTTGCGCCCGGAGAAGTTCAGCGTGTGATGGATAACCCTCTGTATTGGGTGTTTTGTTGGGCCTCCGGACAGGCATTAGCGCAGTTTCTACTGCAGGACCACGAATGGGTCAAAGGTAAGCGGGTGCTGGATTTCGGCTGTGGTTCGGGCGTGTTGGCCATCGCAGCGGCCTTGGCAGGAGCGGCCGAGGTGATCGCCTGTGATATAGACCCCTTTGCCTTGCAGGCGACCCGGCTCAACGCCGAATTAAATGGCGTAGCGCTTACGCTGAGCGATGACTATCAGGCCATCGATGGGGAGATTGATCTCATTATCGTGGCCGATGTCCTCTATGATCGCGGCAACTTTCCCTGGTTATCACGTTTTGTCGAGCGCGCCCGGCAGGTGTTGATGGCCGATTCGAGGGTGAAGGACTTTGATGTGCCCCCATATAGGCAAATCGACCAGTGCCATAGATGTACCCGGCCTGATCTTGACGAGTCGGCGGAGTTTCGGGATGTAAGAATTTATCTGGCGGAGTGAAACCGTGAACCGGTCTGGCCAGTGATAGCCGTTGTGATTGGTCTGCGCCCCATTAATTTTGTACACTGTGCGCCACGTCAATTTGTTGAGAAGCCCCACTCATGAACCCCAATTATCTGGACTTTGAACAGCCGATTGCCGAGCTGGAAGTGAAGATCGAAGAGTTGCAGCTGGTTGGCTCCGATAACGATCTCAATATCTCTACCGAAATTGACAATCTGCGGGACAAAAGCACCAAGCTCACTGAGAAAATCTACTCCAATCTGAGTGCCTGGGATATCGTTAAGGTGGCTCGCCATCCCCAGCGTCCCTACACTCTGGATTACATTCCCCGTATTTTTACTGAGTTCGACGAGCTGCATGGCGATCGCCATTTTGCGGACGATAGTGCCATCATCGGTGGTATCGCACGTCTCGATGGTCAGCCGGTAGTGGTTATCGGTCAGGAAAAAGGCCGCGCAGTGAAAGATAAGGTCATGCGTAACTTTGGCATGCCCAAGCCCGAGGGCTATCGCAAGGCGCTGCGATTGATGCAGCTGGCCGAGCGTTTCAAGTTACCGGTGATTACGTTGATAGACACTCCCGGGGCCTATCCGGGCATTGATTCCGAGGAGCGCGGTATCAGTGAATCCATTGCGCAGAATCTTGCCGCCATGTCCCACCTGGCCACACCCATTATCTGTGTGGTGATCGGCGAAGGGAGTTCCGGTGGCGCTTTGGGTATTGGTGTGGGCGATCACCTGGTTATGCTGCAATATTCGACCTACTTCGTTATTTCCCCAGAGGGCTGTGCCAATATTATCTGGAAGAGCTCAGACAAAGCACCAGATGCCGCCGAGGCAATGGGAGTGACTTCTTCCATCCTTCAAGATCTCGGTATTGTTGATGCCACCATTCCAGAGCCCTTAGGTGGCGCGCACCGGGATGTCGATTTGATGGCCCAGCGCATACGCGAGCACCTTGTCAGCCAGTTGCAGTCCTTGCAGCAACTGCCTGTTGAGGATCTACTCGAAAAACGCTACCAGCGGCTTATGTCCTACGGCAATTAGCCCCGGAGGCCTAGTGCCACCGGAGCAAGCCGCGGGCAAGATCATGTCGCCCCAATCCCTACAAGATTCTACCGACCTCACTCCGGTTCTGGAGCCATGCTGCGACGCCAGTCACTGGTACGTCGGCTTCAGTGGTGGCTTGGACAGTACGGCATTGCTGCATTTACTCATGCAATGGTGTGCCAACAATGCCTCAGCTCCCGCGCTGACTGCCATTCACGTCAACCACGGCATGCAGGCCTCTGCCAGCGATTGGCAGAGCCATTGCGTGCAGATATGCGCAGAATGGCAGGTGCCTCTGATAACCCGAAAAGTGGAGGTTGCGGAGGTTGCCAGCCCTGAGGCGGCGGCGCGCAAGGCTCGCTATGACGCGTTCGAGGCTGTACTTGAGCCCGGTTCGGTTTTGTTCCTTGGGCATCATCTGGATGATCAGGTCGAAACGTTCTTTTTGCGGCTGATGCGTGGGGCAGGAGTACAGGGCCTTGCGGCCATGCCGGTCAAGCGGGCATTGGGAGAGGGTCGACTGGTACGGCCGCTTCTGCAGGTCAGCCGTGACGAGCTTGAAACCTATGTGGCTTCCGCCGAGCTCAGCTACATTGAAGACCCCTCCAATGCTGACACGGCCATTGATCGCAACTTCATGCGGCAGGAGGTGCTGCCCCTGCTGGCCAGTCGCTGGCCTGCCTATAGGGCGACGGTGACCCGGGCCAGTGGTCATATGGCGTCGGCTGCCGCCGCTTTGGCTCAGGCGCAACCTGAGCCGCCTACGCTGTACAGTAAGATGGGCGACCCTGGGATGGCGCTGGAACATTTGGCCCAGGGGCAGGGCAACAGTGGTGCCCTGCGATTGCGCAGCTGGTTACTGTCCTTGGGTTTACAGGCCCCGGATACAGCGGCGCTTGATGAGCTTCTTCGCCAGCTGCACGGCGCATCCGAGGATGCTGCACCAAAGCTATCCAGTGCCTCTTACGCCCTGCAGCGTTACCGGGAGGCCCTGTACCTGCTGCCAGATTTGCAATGTGCGGCACCAGCAGTCTTTATTAACCTGGGTTGCGGTGAGAGCGCATTCATCCCGGGAGTAGGCACTGTATCTCTGGAACAGACTAAAGGTGCTGGCTTGCAGTTGTCCGCAGATGATGTACTGCGTGTGTCCTGGCGCAGCGGCGGGGAAGAGTGCCGCCTGATGCATCGGGAAGGCAGCAGCAGCCTCAAAAAGTTGCTGCAGGGCTGGGGTATTCCTCCCTGGTGGCGCGACCGGGTGCCACTTTTGTACCTGGACGATGAGCTGCTGGCGATCGCCGATTTGGCCCTCTGCCAATCCAGCCGGCAGCCCTGGGAGGATGGTCTGGGCGAGGCAGATTCAGCCACTGGAAAACCCCGATGGAAATTCGTCTGGAAACGGCTGGAAAATGCGCCTTGTGATTGAGCTGGGCAGACCTTTCTGGTAACCTGATTTCCCATCTTTTTGCGGGATTTGCTCTGGCAATAAAAGCTCCTTGAGAGCAGCCGTGGCATTTGTTGCAAGCCCTGAATTACAGCATAAATATAGGCATTTCATGACGCGTTACGTGTTCGTCACAGGTGGGGTAGTTTCATCGCTTGGTAAGGGAATCGCAGCAGCATCTCTCGCAGCTGTGCTCGAATCCAGAGGACTCAAAGTCACCTTGCTCAAGCTGGATCCTTACATCAACATTGATCCGGGCACGATGAGCCCCTTCCAGCATGGGGAGGTGTTTGTTACCGAAGACGGTGCCGAGACAGATCTTGATCTTGGGCACTACGAGCGTTTCACCAATACCACCATGCACAAGCCGAATAATTTCACCACTGGGCGCGTCTACGACGCGGTGCTGCGCAAAGAGCGGCGTGGTGATTACCTGGGCGGTACAGTGCAGGTCATTCCCCATATTACCGATGAGATAAAACGCCGAGTTGTTCTAGGTGCCGGCAACGCTGATGTCGCTGTGATCGAGATTGGCGGCACCGTGGGTGATATCGAAGGTCTGCCCTTCCTGGAAGCGGCGCGCCAACTGAAGGTAGAGATGGGCCCGAACCGGGCGCTGTTAATGCACCTTACGCTGGTGCCTTATATCGCCACTGCCGGTGAAATTAAAACCAAGCCTACCCAACACTCGGTGAAGGAACTGCGCTCCATCGGCCTACAGCCCGATATTTTGCTGTGCCGGTGCACCGTGGACATTGACGAGGGCGCTCGCAAGAAAATTTCGCTGTTTACCAATGTTGAAGAGCGCGCGGTTATTCCATTGCTGGATGTGGATTCAATCTATCGAATTCCGGGCATGCTGAAGGGCTTCGGGCTGGACGATTTTGTGGTCGAGCGCTTTGGTCTTGATTGTAAAGAGGCAGACCTGACTGAGTGGGAAGATGTCATTGAACGTCAGTTCACCCAAAGCAGCAACACCGTAAGGGTGGCCATGGTAGGAAAGTACGTGGAACTGCAGGACGCTTATAAATCCCTGAACGAAGCGCTGGGGCATGCCGGCCTGCAGACGCTTACAGACGTTAAGATTGAGCATATCGACGCGGAAGTTATAGAGCGCGACGGTACAGCTGCACTGTCTGGAGTGGACGCTATCCTAGTCCCCGGTGGCTTTGGCGATCGCGGCGTTGAAGGTAAGATCAGTGCGGTGCGCTACGCCCGCGAGAACAATATTCCCTTTCTTGGGATCTGCCTGGGCATGCATGTTGCACTGGTGGAATATGCTCGTAATGTGTGCAATCTGGAGGGCGCTGATTCCACTGAAATGAATGCAGCGACCCCGCACCCCATTGTGGCCCTGATAACCGAGTGGCAGAACGCTGACGGCACGGCCCAACAGCGTGATGCAAGCTCCGATCTGGGCGGCACCATGCGTTTGGGCGCTCAGCCCTGTCATCTTGAACCGGGCAGTAGATCCCGAGAGATTTACGGCACTGAAACCATTGAAGAGCGCCACCGGCACCGCTGGGAAGTGAATAATAATTATCTCGATCAAATCAAGGCCGCTGGTATGAACATTGCTGGCTGGTCTGAAGATCGCAGTCTCGTGGAAATGATCGAACTGCCTGAGCACCCATGGTTTGTCGCTTGTCAGTTTCATCCGGAATTCACCTCCAGGCCGCGCGGCGGGCACCCCTTATTCACCAGTTTTGTTGAAGCGGCTGTTGCCCACACCAAGAGCTAGGCCATTTGGGTCTGCCCTTGAATGAGTTGAAGCCGTTCATACCCGTTAATAGAAGAGAATGCCCGTGACTGACCAGACCTTATCTGTCGGAAATCTAAAACTCGGCAATGAGGCCCCCTTCGTATTGTTGGGAGGCATCAACGTGCTGGAGAGCCGCGATTTTGCCCTGCAAGTTGCAGAGCACTACGTTGAGGTCTGTGGCCGGCTCAATATCCCCTACGTCTTCAAAGCGTCTTTTGATAAAGCGAATCGTTCTTCTATCCACTCTTTTCGTGGACCTGGTCTGGATGAGGGCTTAGCCATTCTGGCAGAGGTGAAATCGACCTTTGGCGTACCGGTGATTACTGATGTACACACGCCGGAGCAGGCGGCCCCCACGGCTGAGGTTTGCGATATTATTCAGCTGCCTGCATTCCTTGCGCGCCAGACTGACCTGGTAGCTGCCATGGCAGCCACTGGCGCGGTGATTAATATTAAGAAGCCGCAGTTTTTGAGCCCTTCTCAGATGGCCAATATCGTTGAGAAATTCGCAGAGTGTGGTAATACCAATGTCATGCTGTGTGAGCGCGGCAGCAATTTCGGTTACGACAATCTGGTTGTGGATATGCTCGGTTTTGGCGTGATGAAAGCCAGTTGCAACAATGCCCCCATCATTTTTGATGTGACCCACGCACTGCAATGCCGCGATACCGGTGGTGCCGCTTCAGGCGGGCGTCGTTCTCAGGTCGTGGATTTGGCGCGCTCCGGCATGGCTGTGGGCTTGGCGGGGTTGTTTTTGGAAGCGCATCCAGACCCGGAAAATGCCCTGTGCGACGGCCCTAGCGCTTTGCCTCTGTCGCAACTCGAAGCCTTTTTAACCCAGGTGAAGGCGGTGGACGACGCGGTGAAGTCGCTACCCCCACTGCATATAGATTAGTAATTACGGAGCTAGTTAGCATGACGAACATCGCAAACATAGAGGCCTTTGAGGTCATGGATTCACGGGGCAACCCAACGATCGCCGCGGAAGTCACTCTGCAATCGGGTGAGCTTGGCTCTGCTTGCGCTCCCTCTGGCGCCTCTACAGGCTCGCGCGAAGCACTGGAATTACGTGACGGCGACAACTCTCGCTACATGGGCAAGGGTGTTCTGAAAGCGGTTGGGCATGTAAACGGGCCTATCAAGGAATTGCTGATGGGTACGGACGCTGCTGATCAGCGCGCGCTGGACGGCGCCATGATTGCCGCCGACGGCACAGACAACAAAGCCACTTACGGCGCCAATGCCATCCTCGCCGTGTCACTGGCCGCGGCCAAAGCAGCCGCCCAGGCACGTAAGGTGCCGCTGTATCAACATATTGCCGACATTAACGGCACCTCTGAATTCAGTATGCCCGTGCCAATGATGAATATTCTCAACGGTGGTGAGCACGCCGACAACAACGTCGACATTCAAGAGTTTATGGTGCAGCCGGTATCCGCACCGAGTTTCGCAGAGGGCTTGCGAGCTGGCGCCGAAATCTTCCACCAGTTGAAGAAGGTATTATCGGCTCGTGGCCTTAGTACAGCAGTGGGCGATGAAGGTGGCTTCGCGCCCAATCTACCCAGCAATGAAGCAGCGCTGGAGGCCATCGCTGAGGCCGTGGATAAGGCCGGTTACAAATTGGGAAGCGATATTACGCTAGCGCTCGATTGTGCTGCCTCTGAGTTTTACAAAGACGGCGTCTACGATCTGGCAGGCGAAGGTAAGAAATTTTCAAGTGAGGGCTTCAGCGATTACCTGGCAGATTTGGCTGCCGGACACCCCATCATTTCAATTGAGGATGGTCTCGATGAATCCGACTGGGATGGTTGGAAATATCTCACTGACAAAATTGGCGACAAAATCCAGTTGGTTGGGGATGACCTGTTTGTAACCAATACAAAAATTCTGCAGGAAGGTATCGACATGGGTGTCGCCAACTCTATCCTGATCAAATTCAATCAGATTGGCAGTTTGTCCGAAACTCTGGACGCCATTGCCATGGCGAAGGCCGCAGGCTACACCGCTGTTATTTCCCATCGCAGTGGCGAAACCGAAGACACTACTATCGCCGATTTGGCAGTGGCTACCGCTGCCGGCCAGATCAAAACAGGTTCCCTGTGCCGTTCCGATCGCGTGGCGAAGTACAACCGCCTGTTGCGCATTGAAGCGGAACTTGGCGCCCGCGCTCCCTATCGTGGAATGGCAGAATTCCCCCGTGGCTAATGGTCCTGTATGCGCTGGCTATTAATCATATTACTAGTGCTGCTGGGAATTATGCAGTATCGCCTGTGGTTTGCTCAGGGCAGCCTGGCGGAGAAACACCGCCTCGAGCTGCAGGCTAAGGAGCAGAGCCGCATCAATGCTCAGCTCGAAAAACGCAATGCCGCGTTGGAGCGAGAAGTGCTGGACTTGCAGACAGGCAACAAGGGTATTGAGCAGCGCGCCCGCGAAGAACTTGGTCTGGTGCGCGAAGGTGAAACCTTTTACCAAATGGTCGATAAGCCCGATCCAGAAGAGTCACCATGAGCAAAAAGAAGCCGCAGTGTTGGGCCGTGATCCCGGCCGCGGGCACGGGCAGTCGCATGGGCGGCGACCTTCCTAAACAATACTTGGAAGTGGCTGGAGCGACTTTACTGGAGCACAGCTTGCAAGCTTTGCTAGGTACAGATGCTATTCAATCGGTGGTGGTTGCGTTGCACTCGCACGATGATAGGGCGGCGACGTTGCCTGTCTTCGAAAATGCAAGAGTGCAGACAACAATTGGCGCTGAGCAGCGTAGCGGTTCTGTGCTGGCTGGATTGAAGATTTTGCTAGAGATAGCTGCTCCAGATGACTGGGTGTTGGTGCACGATGCAGCCAGGCCGTGCTTACAGCGAGAAGACCTCACCCGATTGATTAACACGGTTACCGCCAGCGGAACTGGTGGCATTCTTGCGGAACGTATTGTTGATACTGTGAAGCAGTCCTGTGCAGAATCGATGGTCACTGCCACCTTGGATCGCAGTCAATTATGGCGAGCTCAAACGCCGCAAATGTTCAGGCTTGAAGAGCTACATACAGCCCTGTCCCAAGCTCTGGCGGAGGATAGAGATGTAACCGACGAGGCCTCCGCAATGGAAATGGCGGGACGGGATGTACAGTTGGTAGCGGGTGCCAGAAGTAATTTAAAAGTAACCGTCGTTGATGATTTGCCGCTGGCTGCCTGGTACTTGCAGCCCAGCTCTGGTAGTAACGGCGAATGAGAAATCGCAGCCGGTATAATAGAGGGACCAAGTTGTGCGTATAGGTCATGGCTACGATGTACACAGTTTCGGTCCCGGCAGCGAGCTGGTGCTGGGCGGCGTGCATATTCCCCATTCAAAGGGCTTGGAAGCCCATTCCGATGGTGATGTATTAATTCATGCGTTGTGTGATGCGTTGCTGGGTGCAATTGCCCAAGGCGATATAGGTCAGCACTTTCCCGATACGGATTCCGCCAATGCGGATGTGGATAGTAGGATATTGCTGCGCAGGGTTATGCAGCTTGTGCGAAACGCTGGCTGGGTTGTTGCCAATGTTGATAGCACCTTGATTGCCCAAGCGCCGCGCATGGCCGAACATATTTCTGCGATGCGCGAACACCTGGCGGCAGATCTCAGTATTGAAATTTCGCAGGTGAATGTTAAAGCGACTACCGAGGAACGCCTAGGCTTTACCGGTCGTGAGGAAGGCATAGCAGCGCACGCTGTGGTGCTGTTGCAAACACCAGTTCCATGACGCCCGAATGGCCCCGAGCCTGGGGTCCTCATCCAGGTGCCGCGAGCATTCGCTGCAGCCCCGAAGACTTCTTTGTGCAAGAGCAATTGGGTTTCGAATTGTCCGGAGCGGGGGAGCATGTGTTTCTGTACCTGCAGAAGCGCGAGTTGAACAGCCTCGATCTATTAGAGCGGTTGTCGAAGTTAAGTAAGGTTGCGCAGCGCGATATCGGCTATTGCGGTTTGAAAGATCGCAACGCTGTGACTCAGCAGTGGTACAGCATTGGATTGGCGGGCCAACCGGAACCGCAGTGGAAGGAATTGGAAGAAGAGGGTGACGTGCAAGTGTTGCAGGTGGCCCGACATACGCGAAAGCTGCGCCGTGGTGTACACAAGGCAAATCGATTTAAGCTACAGCTGCGTAATTTAAGTGGTGATCTCGAAGCGCTGGAAGCGCGACTTGAGCAAGTACGGGAGCACGGCGTACCCAATTATTTTGGTGGGCAGCGCTTTGGTCGCAACGGTTCCACGCTGACTCAGGCACGACGCTGGATGCTTGATGAGCAGGGGGCGCAGGAAAAGAGCAGTCGAAAGCGTAGCCGCAAAATAACGCGTAGTAAGAGAGGCCTCTATTTCTCCGCGCTTCGCTCTTTCTTGTTCAACGAACTGCTCGCAGCGCGGGTAGAAAATGGGGATTGGAACAAGGTCGGGCAGGGGGATGTGGCTTTTTTGAATGGCACGCGCAGTTTTTTCAGCTGCGAGGATGTTGATGCCCAGCTGGAGACTCGCGCCGCAAGTGGTGACATTCACCCCGGGCTGCCCTTGTGGGGCCGTGGTGACTCACCAGCGGGGCCAGAACGTGTTGCGCAGCAGACGAAAATCTTAAGTTCCTGTCGCGATATTTGTGATTTTTTAGAGGCGTCAGATCTTGAGTTGGGATGGCGCCCAACACGCTTGCTGCCAGATGACTTTTGTTGGCGGTTTTGTGATGATGACACATTGCAGTTGGAGTTTTCCCTGGGTGCCGGTAGCTATGCCACGGCGCTGCTGGGAGAGCTCGTGCTGTTTGAAGAGGGGATAGTGAACGGTGGTAGCAGTAGTGAATAAGGTTGACGTCAACGGCATAGGAATGACTTCCCAGCGTACGCGGGAGCGCTTGATACAGCGCCTGATGGATCAGGGTATTACCAGTATGAAAGTACTGGATGTTATTCGCAGTACGCCAAGGCATTTGTTTCTCGATGAAGCAATGGCTCACCGCGCCTACGAAGATGTAGCGCTGCCTATAGGTTTTCAGCAAACGCTCTCGCAGCCCTATATTGTTGCTCGTATGACAGAGCTTCTTCTAGCGGCAGGACCACGCTCCCGTGTTTTGGAAATTGGCACAGGCTCTGGTTATCAAACAGCGGTGTTAGCGCAGTTGGTCGATGAAGTGTATAGCGTTGAACGCATTAAGCCCCTGCAGCAGAAAGCGCGACAGCGCATGCGCCACCTCAAGCTGCGCAATGTTCATATGAACCATGCGGATGGTGGCATGGGCTGGGAAGAGCGAGGCCCTTTTGATGGCATTGTTGCCACTGCAGCGCCTGAGCGTATCCCTGAAGATTTGTTAGCGCAATTGGCGATGGGCGGCCGTTTGATCATACCGGTTGGCGGAGAAACCCAGCATTTACATGTTGTCACACGCACCAAAGAAGGCTTTGAAAGTGAAATCGTAGAAGCCGTATTTTTTGTACCGTTACGCCCCGGGACCGAGAGGTAAGTGTTATGTCGTCTATAGGAATCTTCTTACGTGGTTTGCTAATGGGCGCCGCCGATATTGTGCCCGGTGTATCTGGAGGCACCATTGCGTTCATAACAGGTATTTACGATACGCTTTTGGGAAGCATACGCTCGATTGATATAGATTTTTTTGGCAAGGTGCTGAAGCTGGACATCGCTGGAGCGTGGGAACATATCAATGGCGGATTCCTGCTCGCCTTAGTTCTAGGCATTGCTACCAGTGTGTTTTCCCTTGCCAGGGTGATTTCCTGGTTGCTAGACAATCACCCCGTACCCTTATGGGCATTTTTCTTCGGCCTCATAATGGCTTCCGCGTTGGTACTGCTGCGCGAAGTTAAAAAATGGTCCCCAGCAAACCTGTTGTGTTTGCTCAGTGGTATAGGCGTGGCATTGTTTATTGCGCTGACGCCCGCCGGCCAACTTGATATCGGATTAGCGGGTGTTTTTCTGTCAGGTTTCCTGTCTATTTGCGCGATGATACTGCCGGGTATTTCAGGCAGTTTTATCCTGGTGCTGCTAGGAATGTACTCGACTGTCCTCGTTGCTATAAAGAGTTTTGATCTGGTTTTTATAGGGGTTTTTGCAGTGGGGGCTGTTGCTGGCTTAATGTGCTTCTCCCGGGTTCTGCACTGGCTGTTGCATCGATATCACCAACCAACTATGGCGGTTTTAACGGGCTTTCTGTTTGGTTCCCTCGCTATTGTCTGGCCCTGGAAACGTGTATTGAGTTGGGTGGAAGGTAGCCATGGTCAGCTCAAGCCTGTGCAGCAAGTGCCGGTTACACCCGGCGACTTTCTTGTTTACTCAGGGCAAGATGCGCAACTTGGATTGTGTGTTGCGCTAGCGCTGGCGGGTTTGATGTTGGTGTGGCTTGTTCATCTTAAGTGGGGCGAGCCTTCTCAGGCATGATGTTTGTATACCGTACTGCAGAGCCTGTGATTGTAAGGGTTTTTTTGAGCCTGGTAGTGCTGAGCCTGGTTTCCTGTGGCAGCAATTCACCTGCGCCGGTAGAAGATCGCCGGGCTAGGCAAGCGTCCCCTACGGCAGTAACTACCCTTTCCTCAAAAACGACTTACCGTGTCCAAAAAGGCGATACGCTTTACTCCATTGCGTTTCGTTATGGTCTGGATTATCGCAAGCTCGCTGCAGCCAACAATATTCTTTTGCCTTACACCATCCATCCGGGACGCTATTTGTTTTTGCGCGAAGCCCAAATCCCAAAGGCGCCTCCAGCAGTAACACGCCGCGTACCTAAGCCGGTAATTACTCCGCCAAAACCTCCCCCCGTAACAAAGGCTTCCGTTAACAAGCGAGCGCCCGCGCCGAAGCCTGCACCCGTAAAACCAAAAGCCACTGCGGAAGTTTTTGTAGGCAGTAAAGTGGAGCGTTGGAGTTGGCCAACTACGGGTAGCGTAACGCGTGGCTACTCTTCCAGTGTTCACAAAGGTATCGATATCAGTGGCAAGCGCGGTGATGCTGTAGAGGCCGTGGCCGCGGGTAAGGTGGTTTACGCAGGCACCGGAATTGTAGGTTTCGGCGAACTGTTAATTGTGAAGCATAACGACATCTACCTCAGCGCCTATGGCCACAACGACAGCTTGCTGGTTGCCGAGGGGCAGGCAGTACGCGCCGGGCAGAAGATTGCGGAGAAGGGAAGCTCCGGAACAGACACCGTAAAGCTTCATTTTGAAATTCGTAAAGCGGGAAAACCCATTGACCCGCAAAGGTTATTGCCGAAAAGGTAGTTGCGGCAAAAAACAGGCAGTATGGAAGCTGAGTCGGGGCTTCGTATTTGCAAACGCTCAAAAAATAATAAGCACTAATAGATTAAGCAAGCAAAAATAGCCCGTTTGCAATTATCAAGGCACTTGGGTTAGTCTGTTCGACCCGGCAATAATACTCAAAGTATGTCTGGTAAAAACAAGAAGAGTGCGATATCGCCATGGACGTGGATCAAAACACTTCAAGTATACAAGAGACCCCGAAGACACGGGGAGTATCACGAGCAACGACAGGGCGCTCAAAGGCTACGGCGAAAGTCAGTTCCGTTTGCCAAGCCCCCGGCGTGGTAACTGCCAAGGCTAAAAAGACAGCCAAAGCTGCTGTGAATGCGAAAAAAGTAGCGAAAGCTAAAACTGCGGCAAAACCCAAAGTGCCGGTAAAAGCAAAATCCTCCAGCAAAGCTAAAACTTCAGTAAAAACTACAGCAGCCAAGAAGCCTGCAAAGGCGAAAAAGGCCAAAGCGGCAGTCGTCGCTACAGTTGACGCGGTAGACGCAGAAAAAGCGCGCGCTGAAGAAGACTTCAAAAAAGCCAAGGCCAGTACACCGCGCAAGCCGGAAAAGGCTCTCGATGTTACCCAGCTGTACCTGAATGAAATCGGATACTCTCCATTACTATCAGCCGACGAAGAGAAATATTACTCTCGCCTGGCGCTCAGTGGCGACGATTCTGGCCGCAAGCGAATGATTGAAAGTAATCTTCGGTTGGTGGTAAAAATCTCCCGACGCTATCTTAACCGTGGGCTGACCTTATTGGATTTGATCGAGGAGGGTAATCTCGGTTTGATTCGCGCTGTAGAAAAATTCGATCCAGAGAGAGGCTTTCGATTTTCCACCTACGCAACATGGTGGATTCGCCAGACTATTGAGCGCGCGATCATGAATCAAACACGCACAATTCGTTTGCCGATTCACGTGGTGAAAGAATTGAATGTTTACTTGAGAGCGGCGCGCGAACTTACCCAGAAGCTAGATCACGAACCTACAGCGGAAGAAATTGCAGAGATGCTTGATCGTCCCGCTGCTGATGTAAAGCGTATGTTGAAACTCAACGAGCGCGTGACGTCAATGGATACGCCTGTGGGTCCTGATTCAGATAGGTCGATTGTGGATACTGTTCCCGACCTGCGTGAAACTGACCCATCTCAACTGTTGCAGGACACAGATATCAAAGACAGCATAGGAAATTGGTTGGAAGAATTGTCCGAAAAGCAGCGTGAAGTAGTTTCTCGCCGTTTTGGCCTGCGGGGTTACGAAAGCAGTACTTTGGAAGAGGTAGGCCGCGAGATTGGCCTGACTCGAGAACGAGTACGCCAGATACAGGTCGAGGCGTTAAAGCGTTTGCGAGGCATCATGGAGACGCAGGGTCTCAGTGGAGAGTCGCTGTTCGGCTGATTCTATTAGCTGATTCTCCGCTAGCTAGCCACATCCTTTATTGACAAGACAAATATCCCCCACTGTTAGGCTCACTACTTTGTAAGTAGCGTTTGCCTACGATCGAAAACTTAAACCAAGCTCCTTCTAGCCATACCGTTCTCGGCCAAATGGGTGTTTCGCTCCCGTAATCCCGTATGCTGACGGCTGATTTAAACAGGAAACGCATCATGTCTGAAGAAATTCGCCAACAACTTGATTTGCCCGATCTCGATCAGGTGGGCTTTGTGGTACGTGATATGGAGCTGGCGCTTGCTCTGTATGAGCCCATGTTCGGTCCCTTTGCCATGATGGAGCCGGGTCCTATTGAATATGATTATCGTGGCGCCAAGGAAACCTGCGAGATGCGTTTGGCCTTCGGCAAGAGCGGCGATGTCGAAATTGAATTGATTGAATGGATTTCTGGTGGCTGCCCGCACAAAGAGTTTCTAGATGCGGGGCGTGAAGGCATGCATCACCTGCGCTTCATCGTCGACACACTGGAGACCAAAGTCGCAGAGGCAGAGGTAATTGGCTACGAATCTATTTGGACAACGCGGTACGGCGAAGGCTTGGCCGTGGCCTATCTGCAGCGAGCAGGCGATCCATTGGTCATAGAGTTTTTTGAAAACCATCGCGGATAGAAATGTGATGGCTTAAACGGTAGCGCTATTCACGGTGCCGATGTTGCGATTGAAGCCTTGTGCGGGAGCGCATTTACCAAAGAGCTGGGCTTTCTCTATTTATGGAACGGCGCGAGGCTGTTGAAAACGGCAGCCCTGTCGAAAGAGATGATATTAAACCGTATCGCTGAATGGGAGTTCGGGCTGCCCAAATATTATTGATCAGCCGGAAGTGCTAGTCAGAGCTGGGTGCAATGTTCTGGGGAGTGTTTGGTTTGGTAACGTTGATGGACGGATTGGCAGTGCCCGTTACCGGATCCACCACCTCTTCTCCCCTGGCATGCATGTTAATGCGGTAGAGAAGGCCGGAAGCGGAACCATTGAGCAAGGCATCGGTGAGCATATCGTCTGTGTCAACTGCACGCGCGGCATCCAGTAGTTTTCCAAAAGTTCGGTGGAAGTTGTCTGAGTGGCGGGTGCGAATTTCAGTGCCAAAAAACACATCTTGTAACCACTCGGGATTTTCCAGATCGCGTACACCCAGTCCAATCATCTTTCTGACGAACCAGCCACTGTCACCAGCCCCTGCCTGCGCGCGCTGATCAGTAAATTCCTCTCCCGTAATTTCCTGCGTACCGGTAGGCCCGCAAACCGACATATAGTGAAAGCCTGCAACGGCACCAAGCTGATCCTGCACTAAGTTTAACAACTTAAAGTAGCTGTCTTGGCGGGAGTATTTTTCCAGTCGCCTAGCGCTTTGTTCCTGGATGTTAATCGCCTTGGTGTTGGCAGTGATTTCTTTCTGTTGCATAAAGTGGCCAATCACCAGCCAGAGAAATGCCAGTGGGGCAAAGGCACCCTCCAGGAAGCTACCGATATCTGCGGTGGGCAGCTGCACGAAATTGCTCCAACCAACTATGCCCAGCAAATAGAGGCAGCCCGTGCTGATCCATACGACGGTAAGCACAAAGCCAAAGGCGACACGCCAGTCGATTGTGAAAAAAGAGTTGTTGTCAGTCATGAGCTTAGTCTAGCAGAAATATTATCCAGACGGTTGCGCCTGCCTCGTTAGGGCCTGCGTTTATTCCCTCTGGCGGTGCAGTGGGTAGCGCCATGCAATTTACGCCTGCCCATTAAAAAGCCCCGGCATGTAAGCATGACAGGGCTCTGATATTCTTCGCTGGTAGTCAGCGGCCGAAAGCTAGCGCTCGAGTAACTCCAGCTTGTTCGGCTTGCCTTCCCATTCCTTGGCATCGGCGGGTGATGTCTTCATCTCGGTGATCACAGGCCAGACTTCAGCCAGCTCAGCATTCAGCTCAAGAAAGACAGCCTGATCTTCAGGCAGCTCATCTTCTGAGAAAATGGCATCTACCGGGCACTCTGGCTCACACAGAGCACAATCGATGCACTCATCAGGGTGAATTACCAGAAAATTGGGGCCTTCATAAAAGCAATCTACAGGGCACACTTCCACACAATCTGTGTGTTTGCACTTGATGCAATCTTCTCCAACAACAAATGTCATTCCTAATACCGCCTCTTCTAATAGTCTTGCGTCAATTATATTAACTACGGGGCGTTAGTTTACCTGCCGATTGTGAAGAAATGAAGTGCTTTGAGGCCAATAATCTTGGGGTCTGTGAGGGGCGTCACACACTTCTGTGGGGGCTGAAATCACGGTCAATTTGTGGCCGCTAGTCCAACTTGCCTTTCAGTTCATAGAGCTTTTCCAGCGCCTGTCTGGGACTGAGGTCGTCTACGTTGAGCTCAGTTAGCTCATCTACCACAGGGTGTGGTTCTGTTCTGCTGAAAAGGTCATTCTGCGCGGGGCTCAGCTTGGACGCCGCTTCTGCGGGGCCATTGAGGATGGCACTGCGCTCCAACTCATGCAGCTTTTCCTTTGCCGCTTGTAACACAGGGGCTGGAACCCCCGCCAATTTGGCAACCTGCAGGCCGAAACTACGGTTTGCCGGGCCTTCCTGAATGTTATGCAGGAATACCACATGATCCTGGTGCTCGGTGGCATCGAGGTGAACATTGGCCATAGTAGAGCACTGCTCCGGCAAGCTGGTCAGCTCAAAGTAGTGGGTGGAAAACAGCGTGAAAGCCTTCACCGACTGTGCCAGTTGCACGGCGGCGGCCCAGGCCAGACTGAGACCGTCGAAGGTACTGGTACCTCTGCCTACCTCGTCCATCAGTACAAGGCTGCGGGGAGTCGCGTTGTGCAGGATGTTTGCGGTCTCAGTCATCTCCACCATAAAAGTGGAGCGCCCACTGGCAAGGTCGTCAGAAGAGCCGATGCGGGTAAAAATTCGGTCGATAGGGGCCAGCTTAGTAGAGTTGGCCGGCACGTAGCTGCCTATGTGAGCGAGTAATGCGATTACCGCATTCTGGCGCATGTAGGTCGATTTACCGCCCATATTGGGGCCGGTAATCAGCAACATTCGACGCTGTTCGCTCAGTAGAGTGTCATTGGCAATGAAGGGTTCTTCCAATACCTGCTCTACTACCAAGTGGCGGCCGGCGACCACTTCAAAAATTTCTTCCTGGCAGAACTCAGGCTGGCAGAGGCTGAGGTTATCGGCTCGCTCAGTGAGATTGGCCAGCACGTCAATTTCCGATACAGCCTCTGCGGTGTCTTGCAGTGGCGCCAATTGCTCGTTTAATAGTTCCAGTAAATCTTCGTATAGGCCTTTCTCCCGCGCCAGAGCGCGGCTTTTACTGGAGAGTGCCTTGTCTTCAAATTCCTTTAATTCAGGCGTAATAAAACGCTCGGCATTTTTCAGAGTCTGCCGCCGGATGTATTCGGTGGGCGCTCGATCAGATTGGCTGCGGCTGATTTCAATGTAATAGCCGTGAACCCTGTTGTAGCCGACTTTAAGCGTGGAGATACCCGTGGCTTCTCGCTCCCGCTTTTCAATTTCAAGTAGGAAATCGCCGGCGTTAGTGCTGATTTGGCGTAGCTCGTCCAGCGCCTCGTCATAGCCATTGGCAATAACACCGCCTTCGCGGATGATAACGGGAGGATTCTCGATGATTGCCCGTTCCAGCAACTCGCATAGTGCAGGATACTCCGCGGCCTGCTGGCTTAAGCTTGCCAGTCGCGGACTGTCGCAGTGGGAAAGTTCAGAGCGAAGCAGTGGTAATGCCTGCAGTGAACTGAGCAGACGAGTGAGGTCGCGGGGGCGGGCAGAACGCAGTGCGACCCGCGTGAGAATTCTCTCCATGTCGCCAATGGGCTTTAGCGCATCGCGCACGGTCTCATAGAGGTAGTTATTGCACAGCGCTCGAATAGCGCCATGCCGAGCCTGCAATATAGTGGTATCTGTGAGCGGCCGGTGTAGCCAGCGGCGCATCAGGCGGCTGCCCATGGCTGTCACACCACGGTCCATCACCGAGTACAGGGTATTGGTGTCACCTCCGGTGAGGTTCATGTCGATTTCAAGGTTGCGCCTGGTGGCAGCATCCAGAATCACACTCTCAGAGCGGTTCTCCGGACTCATCGAGCGAATATGTGGGAGGTTGCCGCGCTGTGTGTCTTTTACATATTGCAGCAGGCAACCGGCCGCGCCAATAGCCAGCGGCAGTGAGTCGCAGCCGAAGCCCTGCAAATCGTGAGTCTGGAATTGCGTGTTCAGCGCGCGACTGGCGCTGTCAGTGTCAAACTCCCAGGCGGGTTGGCTGCGGGCTCCCGCGCGCTGCAAAATGGCCGGGTGATAAATAGATTCGTGATACAGCGTTTCTGCCGGGTCCAGCCGCTCAAGCTCGCTGGTCAAGGCTTCTTCGCCACTGATTTCCAGTACGCGAAAACGACCGGTACTCAGATCGAGATAGGCAATGCCGTAGTTATCCTGTTGCTGTGAGATGGCGAGCAGCAGGCGGTCGGCTTTGTCATCCAGCAATGCTTCGTCTGACAAGGTACCGGGAGTGACGACTCGTACAACTTTGCGCTCTACCGGGCCCTTACTGGTGGCTGGATCGCCAAATTGTTCCGCGATAGCGACTGAAACACCGGCCTTCACCAGCTTCGCTAGATAACCTTCAGCTGCATGATAGGGCACGCCACACATGGGGATAGGTTCGCCGTCGGATTTGCCTCTGGCTGTGAGGGTGATGTCGAGTATCTCCGAGGCCCGCTTGGCATCGTCGAAGAACAGTTCGTAAAAGTCGCCCATACGGTAAAACAGCAGATCATTGGGGTGATCGGCTTTGATGCCTAGAAACTGCACCATCATGGGTGTGTTTTGTTGGTCTTTTATTTGTGTCACTGGGCTGTTTTTAAGCGTTCAAGGAGGATGGCTGGGAGGCCAGATTGTACGACAATGTTGCGGGCAAAACAGCCTATTTGGGCTGTCTTTAGAGCAGTAGTGCTCTTCTGGGCAGGAGGGTGCGTATTAGGCGGCTACTTAGCCGCAGCGGAACGCAGCAGCATGGGCAGTGCCTTGCAGGACAGAGTGACTATTCCAGTGATTATGGTCAGGGCGATTAATGTGTACATGAGTTGCTCCGTTGCTTTTTAGGTTTATGGTCGGACTTTGCTGCCAGATTCGTTTTGATTAGATGGTCAAACTGGGGAAGTTGGACGGGGGCTGGTTCGAAAAACTGCGATGGACGCGATTGACTAAGCAGAATCAGTTACGAGAGGCTCCCGATGTACAGCCAGGGGAAGGCCGATTTGAAGTGATTCATCCGCGCGAGGTGGGAGGATATCTTTGAAAAGAGTGGCCTTGACCCTTTGTGCTGGGTTCATATTTTTTATTGCCAGTCCAGTACTCAGGAGGTTTTTACACAGGACTGCACCGTTGAACTGCTCCCCGCCGTGGCTACCAGTTCCAGCTTGATTTATATGGAGTTCACCCGCGATCCCTGGGGCGACTGTTCCCTCCTGGTTCTTAATGGCGTGTTCGTAGACAAAGCAGGCATTGTGGTTTCGGTTTTCATTGTAGAAAAAACGATTTCGCTTTTACCGATTGTCCTATTACCTCGTAGGTTCATTTTTCATTGAGCCTTTTACGAGCCTGCGGCTACCGGACTACGAATTTCATGTTGAACAAGAGAGCAATTTTCCAAGTTTTAGTTGAAAAATAATTCGCTCAGGTAATGTCTCTTCATCGTATTTCCCCTCGAAGCTATCTGGTGCGCTATGAAATTATTAGTGACGCTATCAGAATAATTTTCACATTGAAGTAAATGTCATTGGCTCTATTTCGTAAAAAAAAGTTAATACATTAAAGGGAATATTCTCGGTCTGGAATAAGTTCTATTTTTCCTATCAATAAAAATGTAATTCGAAAAAATAACGACCACAATAATTTTTTCCATCCTTATCGAAGTCTTCCCCTATAGGTTTAATCAAATCCAACCATTGAATTGACGCTGCAGGTTACTCAGCCTAGATTTATTTTCGAAAAAATAAATGCGTCCCTATTGATACAGAAATTTAGTCAAATCCAACCACTGAATTGACGCTGCGGGTTGCTCGGCCTAGTTTTGTTTTTGAAAAATAAATGCGTCGCTATTAATAGGATAGGTACCCGCCATCCACGGAGAGATTCATGATTCATCCAGCAAAATATTTCAGGCTGCTTCTTTTACCGCTATCCGTATTGGCATTTCCTGTTCTGTCTGCAACGCCACCTACACTCTCTAGCCCCAACACAACGCTGGAGGCTCCTCTAGGGCCTGAATACCATGGCGCCGTGGTAGGTGGGGCTTCCGTCAGTGCTGCGGGCAATGCGGCGTATAGCCTACCCCTCGCCTTACCCCCTGGGACAGGCGGTATGTCACCCCGGTTGTCCCTTGGCTACAACAGTAATATCAAGAGTGGTCTCGTGGGATTGGGTTGGTTTCTTCGCGGGGGAGTGTCTTCAAAAATCACGCGTTGCGCACAAAACCTGTCACAAGACGGGCAGATTCGAGCGATAGATTACTCCTCAGATGACCGCTTCTGTCTGGATGGGCAGCGTCTGGTTGCTGTGCTTGGTACCTATGGGGATTCTGGCACTGAATACCGTACGGAGATTGACACTTTTCGGCGCATCTACTCACAGGGTAATGTCTCCGGCGGTCCTGAATACTTTACGGTCGAATCACCCAATGGGCACACCAGCTACTTTGGCAACACAGATGATTCCCGCATCGAGGCCCAAGGAAAATCCAAAGTTGCGAGCTGGGCGCTCAACCGGGTGGAAGATGAATCAGGGAATTATTATTCGGTGAACTACACTGAGGTTAATTCGTTAGGCACATTCCGGCCCAATGAATTGTGGTTTACAGGGAATGATCTGCAAGGCCTGGCGCCCTATGTTCGGGTTGATTTTGAGTATGAAAGTCGCTCCGACAGGTCTTTCTTTTACCGCGGTGGCTCCAGAGTTCGGGAGTTTCAAAAACGCCTTGAGAGTATCGCGATTCATGTCGACAATAATCTGGTCACTGATTACCAGTTGATCTACGAAGAATTTGGCGTCGATGATGACAATAATCCCATTGGCAGCCAATCAAGATTGAAAACCATAAAGCGCTGTGACGCACTTGGCCTCTGCCAGAAAGATATGAACATTGACTGGTGGGCGGACGACAACGGTGTAGGCGTAACGCAATACGATTTAACGGTACCGGCAGACACTACAAACTTGTATCAACAATGGCGGTATCCCCGTTGGCATGATCTCAATGGCGATGGCACACCCGATTATGTCCACACCGAGCAATCCGGCACAGGTGATTGGGTCAACCAGAAAATTACCGGAAACTATGAGGTGATGTTGTCAGGCCCCGGCCCAGAACCCTATACAACCTCTACCTGGGCTACAGGCATCACTCCTCACAAGGGGTTTGACCAGATCATATGGGCTGACATCGACGGCGATGACCGTACGGATATGATTACACCCACCTACAGCAACAACCAGACGAATTTTCAGATTGCGTTTTCAACGGGGACCGGTTTTAACGTACAAACCTGGACGGGCTACACTGAGACATTGGATAAAGAAGACCACTATTTCTATGACATGAATGGCGACAAACTGCTCGATCTCGTCGTGAAGGAATGGACTAGGACTTATACGGGTTACTGGGACTGCAATACACAATGGCAGCATGACGATGACAAGGAATACACGATAAAAGTTGGCTTAAACAATGGCAGCAGCTTCGGTACGCTCCAAACATGGATTACCGGTATTGAGAAAAACGCAGATTTGGCGGATATGAATGGTGATGGCCTGATAGACCTGATCTCCGAGACCCGCTATGTCCATTTCAATAACGGCAGCGGTTTTGAACCCATTGAAGACTTCAATAGCTTTGGGGAGCAGGTTTGCAACAACCCGTTTACCTATATCGCTGAATTCGGGGACTACAACGGTGACGGCCTGGCCGACCGTGTGGATAATGGTGATGTGCAGTACAACACGGGCACCAAGTTTGTTACTGCTGGAGCGCCCGCGATGACTCCCATTGTGGATGTTAATGGCGACGGCAAGCGCGACAGCTTTATTCGTACCTTCACCGCCTCTGGAAACAACTACAAGGTTACCGACGTTGCCTTGCGCTTCATGCGTGACTACTTTGGCGGTGCTTACAAACCCAATCATCTGTCCAACGACGAGGACCTGAATCACTTTCAGCAGCTAGCGGATCTTAACGGCGACGGTATTTTTGAATATACCGCCAACGTTGCAGATTTCTGTGCCCCCAATACGAACTCGAATTTATCTGAGTGGTGCGAAACTGATCAGATACGTGTTTACAAAAGTGAAGATTCACCACACCATCTGTTGAAAAAAATAACGACCGGCCTGGGCCATGAAATAGAGTTTACCTACAGCCCGCTGACGGACTACAGCATCTATACCAAGCATTCCACAAGCACGCTACCCATCGTGGATGTACAGGACAGTACCCACGTTGTTACAGCCTTCACAAAATCTGATGGCAACGGGGGATCAATTACAACAAATTATACCTACGAAGGCTTGAAGCGAGATCACGGCGGGCGCGGGCTGCTAGGCTTCGCAAAGATCACCACTACAAATGCGACTACAGATACCACCACTGTCTCGTTATATGAGCAGGCTTTTCCAATGG
Organism: Halioglobus sp.; assembly: GCA_047611225.1. Classification (GTDB taxonomy): domain Bacteria; phylum Pseudomonadota; class Gammaproteobacteria; order Pseudomonadales; family Halieaceae; genus Marimicrobium. The sequence continues at coordinate 139,150 of JBLFWP010000001.1, read as the reverse complement.
CGAGCCAAAGAAAGTGGCTGGAAGTGCGACAAACCAGCAGCAACCAGCTTCTGAAAACCACCGAAACGTTTTTTCAACACATGGGCACCATCGGCAGTGGGCCTGTTATAGCTTATGTTGATAACCGTATCACGAAAGCTTACAACCTCAACGATGGAAGGTTGTTATCTACCACCACAACAACCAATGTCGTGGATGCCTATGGCAACATCACTGACTTCACAACACACTTAGACGATACCGAAAATGGTGCAACGCACCAGACTCAGGTGCAACGCGGTTATACGCATGACACGGCAAATTGGCGGGTAAAGCAGCTTGATACGCAAACTGTGAAACGCTCGCTCAATGGGACGCAGGATGCCAGCAAAGATAGGCTCACACACTTTTTCTATTTCCCCGGCAGCGGCTTACTCAAAGATGTTGTTACCGAGCCTGGCGGTGGGAATGGTTTCGAGCTTACTCAGCGCTACAGCTATGACGGCTATGGCAATGTCGATAGCCTTGAAACCTTTGGGCCTGGTATCAGCTCGCGTAGCGCAAGTGTCCTTTTTGATACACGGGGGCAGTTCCCTGTGACCCTTACCAACCCGTTTAATCACACCGTCACTAGCACATGGGATTCAACTTTTGGCAAGAAACTCACCCATACTGGACCCAATAATCAAACCACAATGTGGAGCTACGATACCTTTGGCCGGCAGTGGAAGGAAACTCGCGCCGATAACACCTTCACCCAAGGCAAGCATTACGAAGATCAAAGTGGCAGCAACCTTACCGCGGTCATGTATACAGAGAGCGTGAGTGCGGGCGCTCCGGTCGCCAGAGGGTTTCGAGACCTACTTGGTAGAACCGTGCGACAGCGAAGTCAGGGCTTCGATGGCGGCTATTTGAACGTCGATGCTAAATATGACGCTCAAGGTAGAGTATTACAGACCTCTGAACCCTACTTTGATGGCGATTCCGTATTCTGGAACAGCAATACCTACGATCAGCGAAATCGACTTCTTAGTGCCGTTCGAGCCGATTCCACAGCAAACAGAATCTATACCTATGATGGTGCTTTATTTACAAGCCAGGACGAAAATTTGCGTACGACAAAGCAATGGAAAAATGCTGTAGGGCAAGTGGTTCTAGTAGAGGATGAGGCGGGTACTCAAACACAATTCCACTACGATGCTGCAGGCAATCGCATCTCTGTGGTGAATGATCTGGGAGGGTTCCAGCAAAACGCGGTGTCGTATACGCCGGATAAACTGGGCAGAATCATTTTGGAGAGCGACCCTAATCGTGGACTCAATTCCTATGGGTATAATGCACTGGGGCAGGTGGTCTCCGAACAATCGCCCAAGCTGGCTGCTATGTCACAGAGTATTACGGCGCTATACGATGATCTTGGTCGAATACTTTCTCGAACAGAGCCTGAGGGAACAACGATATGGAGTTACGACGACACTAGTGCGGGTAACCTGGGTATCGGTAAGCTGCACAATGAAAGTCAGCCCGGGTTCGATAGAACGTATCACTATTATGCTGGTGACTACGGTCGGCTAACGGGCGCTACTACAGTGATTGATGGCACGTCATCCTACTCAACCTCCATTGCCTACACTACGGATGGCAAAGTTGATTCTGAAACCTACCCCAGCAACTTTCAGATTCACTATCGGTATAACGCGCTGGGATACATGGAACGCATTCAGAATGACGCGTCCGGTACTACCGTGTACTACCAACTCACCGAGGCGGATGCCAATGGGCGTGTCAAACAGGAGTGGTTGGGCGATGGCAGTTTGACGGATGTAGGTTATGAAGGGCAGTCGGGCAGAATCACTGATTTGCACACCACGAACGGCGCGCTGGATATTCAACACTTCAGTTACGCCTATGACAGTGTTGGCAATATGGATAGCCGCTCGGATCAGGTGAATACTTTGTCAGAGGCGTTCACCTTCGATAACCTCGATAGATTAGTCACCGCGCAAGTGGCAGGTTCCGCTATTGTCGTCTACAACTACGATCCCATAGGCAACATTACGCATAAGGGGGATCAAGGTAGCCCGTATTTGTATAATTCAACCGCTATTCATGCAGTAACAGATATCGGAGTTGGCCTCCCACCCGGTTGCGGCGGCGGTGGGGAAGGTACAGTGCAGTTCCTGAGCTACGACGCCAACGGAAACCTCAGCAATGGCGGTGGCGAGCCCGATATCACATGGTCGAGCTACAACAAGCCGACGCGGTTATCGAAAAATGGAATTACCTACGGTTTTTCCTATGGGCCAGATCGTCTCCGCTATAAGAAAGTCAAGGGTGCGACGGCAACACACTACATTGGCAAGGCCTACGAAAAGATTGTCGCTGGATCTTTGTGGAGCGAGCGTCACATGATTCGAGCCTATGGCCGTACGATCATGCTACGAAAGACAAGTAATGGAACAAACGCTGCCAATCAGTATCTGCACCGGGATCATCTTGGCAGTATCACGGCATTAACTCAGGAATCTAACGGTTCAGTGATCGAGCGCTTCAGCTACGATGCGTGGGGGAAAAGGCGCGCCGCAAGTGACTGGGTCTCCGCAGCTCCCGCGACAGGTGAAATCCGGGGCTATACTGGCCACGAGCATCTGGATGATATTGGCATCATCCATATGAATGGCAGAGTGTACAGTCCAGGGCTGGGGAAAATGTTAAGCCCCGATCCGGTTACACAAGCGCCCAATAGTGGGCGAAACTACAATCGATATACGTACGTCTTTAACAACCCCTTAAGATACACCGATCCTAGCGGGTACGCAGGCGCAGGGGATATTGAGAACGTCCTCGTTACTGCGCCGTGGATTCCTGCCAATTTTTCAAATCTCCCTCAAAATTTTGGCTTAACATTTGGTTTTCCACCGGCAGTTATAAATCCTATTTCTTTTGTACCCGACCCTGGGGTAGTCGCACCGGAACCGGAACCGGAACCGGAACCGGAACCGGAACCGGAACCGGAACCTGGTGACACCACCACTGGTGATGGAGACCCAGCGCCGGCCGCAACAGCACCGCCACCGGGTGCAGATTCACCAGCGGGCCCTCTTGAACATGTTTTAGTAGTGGCGAGAGGCCCTTCGGTAGGGCCGTATAGGTTCGACAGAGTGACGGGCGCGGTAACGCTTTCTATTTCTGGTGGTAATGGTTTGTTCGGAGTCAGCGGCTCAGTAATTGTGAGTGATGTAGGTATTACGTCTACATTAGGCTTTGGCTTGGGTATTGGCTTTGGCGTTTCGATTACAGGGGGTCTACAGGGTATTACTGGCGATCCTACTAATCTTGGGCTAGGTGTTAATCTTACTGGGGGAGCGGGACCAGGTGTAAATGTATCGCTTAAACAAGAATATGGTGGAAGTGGTTTTTCCTTTGGTGGTGGTGGTGGATTAGGTCTTGGGTTCGGCGCGACTGTAACTCCCCTTACGGTAGGGAATGCGTATGGATGGGATGGTGTATTCGGTGCGTTTAACTAACGTTTTTTGGCTTTCAACATAGGATTCGAGTATGACGGATTGTCAATTTTATTTCTTTTCATTTACCGGGATACTTTTTTTTTCTGGTCTTTTTTTGACGCAGATGATTTTTAGTGTGCTGAGAAATGGTCACAGTAAAACCTTTTCTGAAATTGGTTCTCCACATATTCTCTCAAATAATAATATACGGAATAATTTGAGTTTTCAGAAGTTCATCTTGATGAGAGGTCATAGAGCGCTGCATGACAATAATCTATCAAGAATATGTGATAGTTTGTTGGTTCTTCAGATTATATTTGTATCCTTGCTTCTCCTAATTCCTCTTGTTTTTTTTGATCTATTAGTGGGGACGCATTGAAGCTGCCCCCCCCGCCAACTGAAGTCTGTGACTTGAAATGGCTAGAACAAATTTTATCGGCTCTACTTTGAATAAGCTCAAGCCGCCTCGATCCTAGAGGCGCAACAGCCCTCATCGAATCGCTGCGTGAACGTTTTGCAGACTTTTCGTATGCAAAAGGCTGAGCAGCAAAGAAAGTGAAGCACATAAGCTACCAAAGTGAAGTGCTTGAACTAGAATTGTAATAACTTAAGAGACTTTTTCATGGGATGCCTATTCACTAGCTTACGATTAAGTACCAAAATACTTCTCGCCTTGACGTTCACTTTCTTTATGAGTGAGGTCCATGCGGTTTTAATAGAGCAGACTTTCGAAGTGACCAAAAAAAGCGTTCCGTTTTTCGATGGCCAGTATTCCTTCGACCCGTTCGATACGACGCTGGGCCCCCTTAAAGAAGTTCGGTACGATATGCTTTTTCAAGGTAGCACCATCACAATTGCTGGTAGTTGCGATGGGTCTGTAGTGCTTACAGGTTTGGCAAGCCGCTCTGGTCCCTTCCGACTTTGCGTTGGCTACAGTGGCGGATTCGACTCCTCTGGGGCCCAAGCGCGCGACTTCCAGCAGACCGACAATACGCTTGAATTCTTTACAGGACTGGATCAGCCAATTTTTCGAAATTGGAGGTGATCCAGTAGCTGGGGTGACGAAAATTGGGATTTAAGCCTGTTCGAGGCCCAGCCGTTTTTTAACTATGACATTGCAATGAACTATACGCGCCGCTGCCTCGGATTCGGTATCGACTGGTCTGGCAGCTTAAGTGCGATGGTGACTTACGACTACATGCCCATTCCCGTGGCCCCTGCGCTTGCGCTGTTCTCACTTGGCTGGGCTGGGCTGGTCTCGAAGAATAATCAATGGGGACGCGTCTATCTAACTGGCGATAACCTTGGTGCCAAGGAAGGCTAGGGTGATTGTTCCGAACAATCCTCACCATATTTGTACAGCGCGGTCACAATAGCAACAGGGTATTTATCGAAGATCACTTCTATCAGTATTACTTCAACACCTAACAAGAGTGGAAATCAGCAGTGGGCTGTAACCGTCGCCAATCAGCTACTGGCAGAAAACCTGTGCCGTCGCAGCTGCTCCATGAGTTGCACCAACCTGAAGTTTTCTTACTCTCGTGCCACGCCCTCTGCAGCATCAAGAGCACGGTCTGTTTGCAGTACTCGGCCTATTGTTGTCTGTGGCAATGTAGGCACCGCTCAGCCCAGAGAGTGCGCTTCAGGCTGGATATCCAGATTATCTGCGCCTATGGCTCGACGTGCTTGAGCCAGAATGCGCTCTTCCTGCAAAGAACCTAAGCCTATATTGGATTGCAATAAAATCGCCACGGATTCCTTTTTACATTTCGCCTCCCCGCGATACAACTCAAGCGCTTGAAAGTGATACCAGCAGCCGTGAACAAGCGGTTCAGAGCAGGTTTCGTGGCCAGCGTCATCCAGCCCCAGGACCTGCTCGGCGAACACGCCGTATAATACATATTCCGAAAAGTGAAGACTGTGGGCAACGGGCTTATACCAAGTCCGCCCCAGCTGTTCGCTAACGTGGGCCTGTAACTTGGTAAGGACACTGCTGCGCCATGTAATCAGCTGCCCCACGTGATCACTGCCGTGGTATCGCTTGGGCAGGCCAAGCAAGACACTGCTGCGAAAGTGCCAGTTGCGATGGTGTCCCTCTTCTTTGGCAATGGGGTTGCTATGCAGCCGCAACTTGCCCTGCCGGTATACGTGGGAGCGGTTGAAAGGGCGGACGAACTGCAAATCGGAGTCGGCAAATACCAGTAACTCAGCATCGGTAATAAAGTTGGCGCTCAATTTGGTGATTTGCTGCATGATCCAGCCGCGAATGGGTAAACCTTGGGATGCTACCCAGAGCCTATTGACGAAGGGTAATTGTCTGTGATTGCCTGGAACCACATCTTGCACGGCCATCACGCGTCGGCGCTGATTTTGTAGCGGCCGAAACAGAGCCAGATCTCGTCTGGGCACAACCAGCGTATGGCGAATCTCTGGCTCAACGAACTCATCAACCGAAGCGCACAGCCGCTGGCAACGCACCAGGTCGGGCGCGTGGGAGCAGGTGATCATCTCCATCTTCTCGTTGTACAAGCTTTTTTCCTCTGGGCGAAATAAGCCCAGTTATATTTAGCTAACCGTTTCGCGAGTCAATTCGCCGCCGCCCTTTGCTGGGCTGTTAGGTCCGTCGCGCTTGTTCGGGGGCATCTCTGTATCGCTTGACCCAATACAGTCTACCGCACCGGCTTTCCCCCCAGGTGCTGAGTGGGTGGTATGCATTGCACTGTAATTGAGCGATCTGTATTGGCCTGGTGTTGGATGCTGGAATCATCGTATTCTCCGGCTTGGTCCTTCAGGTTCACACAGACAGGATATACACGTTACCCCCAGCATGTTGGCGACATCGACGATGTTATGGCCCCCAGTTGGTGATTGGTAGTGCCCACTAATATTCTAATTCTTTTGGCTGCGCGTTTGCGGCTCAATTCTACCTACGGTCTGTTTGCTTCAAATGCAGCCCCACCCAGCATTTGCGATTCTTTGGGCCTCGTGAACGCCATTATGGAAAGTAAAGGAATAATAAGCCAGTCCGGGGGGCATCGAACAACCTAAATGTATGGGAAAAATTGCACATTTCCCTGCGCACTATTACAGATATAAAGAAACCGTTGCCTATATAATGTGATTCTTGCCCGTATTCTGGAAATGGATTTCTGTACCGCTGCGCACGTAATCTTGCATAAGAAAAAATAGAAAATAAGTAGTTTGGGGAAAAAGAGTCATGAAGAAACGAAAGTTACAGCTCGTATTGTTGATTGCGTTGTTTTGTCCGATGGTGGCCAAGGCATTCCCTATCGCAAGTTTTGGTGATGGCCTCATTGCAGTCGTCAATAGCACTGAAGATATTATCGCAACGTATCTAGGCAATAGCGCTCAGTTTAGTAATGACTTGTTCTACGGATTTACGACTGGCGATACGAGTAATTTTATTTTTAACAATCAGGAGACCCCTCTTAACACCAGCGTTAATCTTGGCTCCTTCGCTATTGGCACGGAGTTGATATTCCGCCTCGGTGTGCGCGACAACAATACCAACTTTTTGACCGGCCCTGGCGATAGGAACCTCGATGGCGAAATTCACGCCCGTATTCAGGAGAACTGGATTCCCAACGTGGCGTTGGTGAGTTTTGAGGACCTGGTTGGCGGGCCATTTGATTTCAACGACTTGAGTTTTTCGTTTAGTAACATCTCAGGAGTCTCCTTTGGTGTTCCTGTAGTGGGAACTCTGGCACTGTGCCTTGGTGGCTTATTGGCGGTATTTGGAGTTCGCCGCAAAGAACGTTAGAGCTAGGAACACCCTTGCGCGCGTCTGTGCCTGCGTGGGTGTCAAAGCAAGGTCAACAACACGGTTAGTAGATGTAGCCTGCAAGCATAAAGTGCGTGGCTGTCCAACGGGTACCCTTCATTGCTAGTGATAACAGTTGTCTTAAGTGGGCTTCGGCAGCGCCTTGAAGCATTAAGGTAACGTTAAATCAGTGGGCAAGTTTGCTAGTAGCCTCTGTTGTTCCTCTTTCAGATCCTCTGATTTTTCTTTTTCTGGCTCAGCCAAAGATTTTCTCTAGACGTATATAAAGCGGGCACTAGCCCTGTGCCGCTGAACATCCTGCGCCCGAAGGCGAAGATACTCGATTCCTTTCGTCAAATATATAGAATCGGTTTTCGGATACCTTCCTTTAATGGGGAAGTTATTCCAGAGGCGTATTGTAGTCACCGCTTCAACAAACTGACGCGCGTTGTTTCCCCTGGCGTCCTAAACCCAATTCAAGCATGGCTCAATTGTTTGTGCTCGCTGGCAAGTCCGGCACCTCCAACCCATAAAGTGCAGCCGAGCCTGAGCTCATCAGAGCAATCGATAGCCGCCTGTCTTCTCCGCGCAGAAACGCAGCTCCCGCACGATTGTCATCACCTGCGATGTGTAGCGGGCCATGGGCTAATTGAGCAAGACCTTCTCGTGCTACTTGCGCGGCGTCCATCGCCTGCCCACTTTCGAAAGTAGCGCCGGATTCAGCCATTGCAGGTGTATTTGTCGCGCCTGCGATAAGGCCCAGTACATGAACCCCTGTAGGTGTTAGTTCAGCCCATAGGCTTTCCGCGAAAACGATATCGAATGCCTTGGTGGCGGCGTAGGCTGCCACATAGGCACCACCGGCCAAGCCGCTCATTGAACTCATCAGTATAATGCCGCCGCGCCCACGCTCGCGCATGGGGCCGGCGAGATGGTGTGCGAAGATCGTCGGGCCCAGACAATTCAGGTTTATAAGATTGCGCGCTTTGTCTAGAGGCTCGCTCAGAAACAGGGCGGCGCCATGGACGGCTCCAGCGTTGTAAATCAGAAGCCCGATTTCCAGCCCCGCGGTGATCTCCTGCAACTGGCTCTCCAGCGCAACAGAAGTGAGATCGATCTCGTGAGTGCGTATCTCAACACAATAGTCAGCGCACAGAAGCTGACGAGCCGCTTCCAGCGGTTCACTACGCCGCGCCAGTAGTATCAAATTGATTCCGGCGGCGGCCAGTTCGCGTGCAAAACTCAGGCCAATACCCTCAGACCCACCGGCGATCAGGGCCCAGGGGCCGTATTGTTGCAGCAGTGTGTTGTTCATGGGTGTAGTGCCTCAAGGGGGTGCCAAATTGCGGGTTTCTATACCTGTGTCTGAATTCGATATTAGTTGATCTGACAGTCGCGGTTCCTCGTATATACTAAGTGCAAAATCGCAAAAGGTAACTTGGAAATGTCATTGAAAGTTGTAGTTTGGGGCACAGGAAACGTCGGTAGACCGGCGATTCGCGCTGTGCTGTCCCACAGTGGACTTGATCTGGTGGGCGTTATTGTCTCTAGCCCCAATAAAGTGGGTCTGGACGCCGGTGAGATTGCCGGAGTCGCAGCCACAGGCGTTGTCGCCACAGATGATTGGCGCAGGGTTCTGGATGCAGGTGCGGACGCGGTCGTCTATACCGCTACGGCTGATATCCGCCCGGAGGAGGCGATGGCGGATTTAATGGCGGTATTGGCCGCTGGGATCAATGTTGTCTCTACGGCATTTTATACTTATCTCGATCCCACCTCCGCTCCCGAAGAGGCAATGCAGCCGATTACGCAGGTCTGTGAAAGCAGTGGCGCGTCTTTGCTGGTGTCCGGCATTGATCCTGGCTGGGTGATGGATATGTTGCCTGTAGTGCTAAGCGGAGCGGTATCGGGTATTCGAGAAATTCGTACGCGGGAGATATTCAATTACGCGCTCTACGATCAGCCACAAGTGGTTCGAGAGGTGATCGGCTTTGGTAGCTCTTTGGATGAAGTGCCTCTCATGCTGCACGACTTTGCCATTGAGATGGTGTGGGCGCCTATGGTTCGTTTGGTAGGGCAAGCGTTGGGCAAGCCGGTTGAAGAAATTAAGGTGGTGGTGGAGCGGCTGCCGCTTGAACGTACGATAGAAGTGGCAGGCATGGGCACCTTTGAGAAAGGCACCCAAGGTGCATTTCGTTTCGAGGTACAGGGTTATCACGGCGGCAAGGCCTTGTTTGTATTGGAGCATGTGACCCGCATTGATGATGATTGCGCGCCAGACTGGCCCTATCCCGCCGAAGGGCGAGGTTGTCATCAGGTTATCATCAGTGGCGACCCGGATTTGCACGTTAGTGTGCACGCCGAAGATCACCACGAGCCCGGTGCGGCTGGCGGCGGCAACGCCAGTGCCGCTAGTTGGGTCGTAAATGCGATACCGGGTGTGTGCGCCGCTGCTTCCGGCGTTGTTACAGTCTTGGATCTACCGCAGATAAACGGCGCAGGACAATTTGCCAATGGATAATGCAGCGATGAGTGACGCGCCTATGAATGAACAAGTTAGCGAGCTTGAGCAAGATACCGAGCAAGGGGCTGAGCAGGGTAGGGAAGAGGCCGCCCAGAACGATACACAAGCCACCAGCTCGAAAGATGGCGGTGGCATGCAGTTGGCAAAAATTGCCGGCACCCATGTTGGAGTTTTGCTGCTCACAATGAGCATGTTTGCAGCGGCAGACAGCTGGGCCGTTCTCACCGGCCTGGGATTGGCCAGTTTGCTTGCTGTGGCAACGGCTTTCGTCGCTGGCATCACGATCGCAACGCTTATCCACGAATGGTTTCATTACCTGGGAGCGCGCCGCAGTGGCGGTGCTTACATAATTCCGCGCAAGTTGAGTTTGTTTGTGTTCGATTGGAATTTTGAGGCCAACAATGTGTCTCAGTTCTTCACCATGAGTATTGCGGGAAGCATTGGTGGTGCGGTGGCGGTGCTGTTGTTGTGGAACGGTGTTCCGGCAGATACTTTGGGCCGCGCTACCCTGCGTGCTGCCGCAGTGGGTGCCTTTGTTTTTGCCGCCATCATTGAATGGCCGGTAATTCAGCGCACACGCACTAGTCAGCAGCCGATGGAAGAGCTCGCTAAAATAGATCAGCAGGTTCTTACTCGAGCGTTTGTTGGCGGTATGGCCGCTATAGTGGTGTTGACAATGATGTTGCATGAGTGAAGTCTGCGCTAACGATTGCCGCCTGTGAGTTGGCGGAGAAGATCGGCAACCATACGCAGGTTTATTTGTTGAAAAAAATGGAGTTATGATGAAAAGTCGAAAGTCAGTGTGGTCCACCACTCATCTCGCTGTTGCGCTTTTACTTATTGGTCTGGGCTCAGCGGCAAGTGCACACGATGAAGACCCGCCGCGCATACTGGTGACCGGGCATGGTACTGCGTCTATCTCTCCTGATATGGCAGTGGTATCGCTCACCGTGACTCGCCAGGCGGATACAGCACGAGAAGCACTGTCGGCCAACTCTGAGGCCATGGGTAAGGTGCTAGACGCTATGGCTGGCTTGGGTATTGCCAAGCGTGATATGCAAACCTCAAATTTTTCTATCCAGCCACGTTACTCGCGCCCAGCGCGACAGAACAATGGTGCTAGTGAAGCGCCGAAAATTGTTGGTCACACCGTGCGCAACGGCCTGACCTTGCGGGTGCGCGATATAGACAAGGTGGGGGAGGTGCTAGACACCGCCGTCACACTGGGTGTCAATGAAGGTGGGAGTATCCGTTTTACCAATAGCGATGCCTCGGATGTTCTCACTCAGGCACGCGTAAAAGCTGTAGAGCAGGCTCAAAAAAAGGCGACCACACTGGCTGAAGCCGCGGGATTGAGGTTGGGTCAAATTCTGGAAATTGTTGAGCAGTCCCACAATTCCAGGCCAATGGCAATGGGGCGCTCAGAGATGAGATTGTCCAGCGCCGCTGATTCGGTGCCAGTTGCCGCCGGAGAAAATGCTTATCAAGTAGACGTGACCGTGTCTTACGCCATTGAGTATTATCCCAGCCAACTCAGGTCAAAACAGTAGTCACTCACACCACCCTAATAACGAAGGACGAAACGTAATGCGAATAGGTCTTTTTGCAGGCTCCACGCCGGATACAAATTTTGACTTGAAGGCCCTCACTGTTTTCGCCAAAGACGTCGAACAGCGCGGTTTTGATACCTTGTGGCTGCCCAACATTTTCGGAATGGACGGCGTTGGTGCCTGTGCGATTGCTGGCTGGGAAACAGACCGCATTGAGCTGGGTACGGCTGTTACCCCCACATATCCTCGACACCCGGCAGCTTTGGCGCAGCAGGCCATGACCACGCAGCTGGCCTGCGATGGGCGCTTCGCACTGGGTATTGGTTTGTCGCACCAACTTGTGATTGAAGGCATGTTTGGAATGTCCTATGACAAACCAGCGCGCCATATGTCGGAGTATCTGCACATTATTGGGCCGTTGCTAAGGGGGCAGCCGGCGGATTTCGAAGGGCAACAGCTCACCGCGAAGCTGGCACTGGATATAGCAGATGCAAAGCCTGTTCCATTGCTGGTGGCAGCGTTGGGGCCGGCTTTATTGAAACTTGCAGGCACCTACGCCGACGGCACAAGCACATGGATGACGGGGCCGAAAACGATAGAGTCCCATATTGCGCCGCTGATTAATGGCGCGGCCATCGAGGCGGGTAGACCGGAGCCACGAGTAGTCTGTGGCTTGCCCATTTGCCTTACCGACAATCCGGATCGCGCTCGCGAACACATCGCCAAATCACTCCAGATCTACGGCATGTTGCCCTCTTACCGGGCAATGCTGGACCGAGAAGGGGTGGAGGGACCTGCAGAACTGGCCCTCGTGGGGGATGAGACTACTTTGAGAGCCGATATAGCGCGGCTGCGCGATGCGGGTGTGACCGATTTTAACGCCGCAATTGTTGCCGCTGACGGTGACAGTGTGGACACCACCCTGGCATTGCTGCAATCAGAATTATCCTAGAGGCGGTCTCTGGGGTGGTACTCGGGGGCGTGCATAGGATTGTCGTTGGAGTTCTCGTAGGGATTGCCCCGTGAACCGAAAGAGCTGCTGCAACGTTTATTTTTCAGTAGACTCCTGGTTCGTTTTCCTTTGGAGTATCTAGCAGGTGGGACACAGTGGCTAAATTTTATCTGTGGGGCGTAATTGCTTCTCCCTATTTGCTCAAGATGCAGTCCCTGCTGGACGCCGCTGGCCACGAGTGGGAGCGGTGGCCAGAGCAGGGCAAGAGAATCCCTGCCACGATCATGCTGGCGAGGCTGGAAAGGGCGAAACGGCGGGGCGAGGTTAAGCGTTTCCCCCGGATGTCCGCAACAATGGACGAGTACCCCTCTGTTCCGTTTTACTCCCTCGATCAACGCAATTTCTATTACGATTCCTCGGCCCTGGCGCTGCACTTGGACACACTGCCCGAGCGCGACAAAGCCCCTTTAATTCCCCAGGACCCAGCACTGGCCTTCATTTGTCGACTGATCGATGAAGCGTTTGACGAGTTTGGTCTCTATATGGCCCATCACATGCGCTGGGTGGGCTCTGCTCGCACTACGCCTATGGGTGTTATGACGGCGCAAGAAATGCGTTCAGTGCTACCGCCTGGGTTTGGGCCGGTGCTCGCACGTGGCTTGCCACAGCGGCAGGTCAGGCGTTTACCGTATCTCCTCAGTGTCGCGCCCGATGGCTATAGCGCCGCTGTTGCGCGCCTGTTAACACCCTCTGCCAGGCGTGGCTTTCCGGCGACTCACCGGCTTATAGATGACGCCTGGCAGGATTATCTGGCCGCCATGGAGTATGTACTGTCGGCGCAGCCCTATCTTCTTGGAGAGTGCTTCACGCTGGCTGATGCCAGCGCCTACGGCCAATTAAGTATGAATTTAGTGGATGGTGATGCCGCTGACAGGCTTGAGTCTGTGGCGCCGCGCGCCCACCGCTGGCTGTGTGCCATTCGCGATGGCGAGCATAAAGAGACGTCTTCGAATGTGTCACTTAATCGATCGCTGAAACCGCTGCTGGATATTATTGCGGATACCTTTGTCCCGCTGATGGCGCAAAACGAAGAAGCCTACGAGCAAGCGGTGGCCGCTGGCGAGACCCTTTTCAATGAAGCGGCTTTTGATAAAAGCCGTGCCCTGTATGCAGGGCAGTTGCGTGGCCACTCGTTCTGTTCAGTAGTCAAAACCTTTCAAGTACAGGTGTGGCGCGACCTCAAGTCCCAGTGGCAGGCCTTGCCCGATAGCGCGCGGGAGCATTTGGCAGCTGAATTTCTTGGCGAATCAGCCAGCGTTCTGGACGGGCCTGGCAGTCCAGTCTAGTGGCTAATTTCACCTGTCGTTAATTCAGGCAGGTTTTTCGTCCCCGTCCAAATGGCCATATTTAATTGCTTTTTGGGCTTGCAATCCCTTTTCAAACCACTGAGTATATATACAGTACTTTTGCTGTATAACTAAACGCATCGGTAAGGGCGATTTGGCAACGGCGGAGGAGCTGGAAGGGAAGTGGATGGTAGCTAGATGAAAGCTAGGTGATAGGAACGTTGGGTTAAAGGCTGGATAAAAAGGTAGCAACACAGAATGAAGAGCAGCACGAAAACAAGCACTACAAAAAACAATGCAAGTAAGCCAAGTCGAACTACGAGTAAAGAGAGGTCTACGATGGATGCTAACAAACAGACAGCACTGGATGCAGCACTGAGCCAAATCGAACGCCAGTTCGGCAAGGGCACCGTGATGCGCATGGGAGATCAAGAGCGTGTAGCGATCCCCGCTATTTCGACAGGTTCTTTGGGCCTGGATATCGCGCTGGGAATAGGCGGTCTTCCCAAGGGCCGTATCTGTGAGATATACGGTCCGGAGTCATCCGGTAAAACCACCCTGACCCTGCAGGTGATTGCCGAGGCACAAAAGGCCGGCGGCACAGCGGCATTTATCGATGCCGAGCACGCTCTGGATCCCATCTACGCGGAAAAACTTGGCGTACAGCTTGATGATCTAATTATGTCCCAACCCGACACGGGTGAGCAGGCTCTTGAAGTGTGCGAAATGCTGGTGCGTTCAGGTGCGGTAGATGTACTGGTTATCGACTCTGTGGCAGCACTGACACCCAAGGCAGAAATTGAAGGTGAAATGGGCGACTCCCACATGGGCTTGCAGGCCCGCTTGCTCAGTCAGGCGATGCGTAAGCTGACCGCAGCCATCAAACAAACCAATTGCCTGGTGATTTTCATCAACCAGATCCGTATGAAGATCGGTGTGATGTTTGGCAGCCCGGAAACAACTACCGGTGGTAATGCGCTCAAGTTCTACTCTTCTGTTCGGCTTGATATTCGCCGTATTGGCGCGGTCAAGGATGGCGATGAAATCATTGGCAATGAAACCCGAGTGAAAGTGGTTAAGAATAAGGTGTCACCGCCATTCAAACAGGCGGAATTCCAGATCATGTATGGCCAAGGTATCTACCATATGGGTGAGGTGGTTGACTGGGGTGTAAAGTTAAACTTGGTCGATAAGGCCGGCGCCTGGTACTCCTATAAGGGTGACAAAATTGGCCAGGGCAAGTCTAATGCCGCCAAGTTTCTGGGAGATAATCCTGCAGTCGCCAGCGAAATTGAGGAGCAAATTCGTGCGCTGACGCTCAACGCAGTCGAGCCGAAAAAGAAGGAAGACGAAACAATTGATCCCGAAGCGATTCTGGCCGATGGATCTGCCAAGGAGTAAAGCAGGCTGCTGCAGTTTTTAAATTTGGACTTTTTATCCAGGCGTCGGGGACTTATAGCCCCCGTCCTCGCACCCGGCGCCTCTTTTCTTTATTTTTAGTATGTCAGTAAACCTCCAACCCCGAGACCATTCAACGTTGACTGAAGAAATCAACCCGGTTGATATTCGACTGTCAGCAATGAACTATTTGGCCCGCAGAGAGCACACCTTGCGAGAGCTGCGGCAGAAGCTCAGTCGCCGATATGATGATATGGAGATGATCGAAACCCAGATACAGTGCCTCGCACAGGAAAACCTGCAAAGTGATGAACGTTTTGCCCTGAGCTACCTTCGGTCGCGGGCTGGTCGTGGTTTTGGCCCCTTGCGTATTCGGCAAGAGATGCGCAGCAGGGGTCTGTCCGATAACGAAATTGCAGCGGCGTTCACGGAAGAAGCCCTAAATTGGCGAGCCATTGCCACGCAGGCCTATGAAAAAAAGTACGGTCTGCGGGAGCCCGAGGATCTAAAGGATAAGTCGCGCCGTAGCCGCTTCATGCAGCATAGGGGCTTTACCAGTGAGCACTATAGACATTTAGATAGGCGTTGATATATTCAGTGCCCGAATGTGAAGAGCGAGATTAGCTAGGTAACTGGGACGCCGCTGGGGGTAAAACGACTGGGTCAGAGCATAAGCTTCACTTGTACTAGCGAGGTAGCGTAACCCTAAAGGTTGAGCCCATTCCAAGCTGGCTAGTAAATACGATCTCCCCACCCATAAGTCCTACCAGTTGGCGTGAAATTGTCAGTCCCACGCCGGTGCCGTCCACATGTGTCTGCTTGTCTCCAAAGCGTGTAAAGGCTTCGAACAATTTGTCTTTATCTTCTTCGGCAATACCTATTCCGGTATCCGTGATTTCAATTTCCACCCAGTCTTTATCGACTGTTTGAGCCCGGAGATACACAGAGCCCTGGGGTCGATTATATTTAATCCCATTCGATAGCAAGTTGAGCAGGACTTGCTTGACCCGCAGTGGATCCCCTTTTATCGTCAAAGGGTTACTGCTGACATTGGTGTGAAGACTGACCTGAACGGCATTAGCTTGCGTGGAAAGCAGCGTGATGCACTCCTCTATGATGGGTTCTACCTCTACCTCTACCTTCTCGACTACGAGTCGGCCCTCTTCTATGCCCATAAGGTCCAGTGTTTCATTAATCAAGACCAACAAATGCTCGCCGGCGACATTAATGCTATCCAGTCGGCTTTCTCTTTGTTGCTCTGGATGAAGTTGCAAGAGCTGCGTGAACCCCAGCATTACATTTAGCGGAGTGCGTAGTTCGTGACTCATGCGCGCCAGAAAAGCGGTCTTTTCTGCGTTAGCGCGGTCCGCTTCCTTATAGGCGGCTAACAGATCTTTGTTGATCTCCTGCTCCTGCGACAGCAAGCCCTCGGCAAGCTGGCGGTAGCGGACTTGAAAAATTGTCAGGGTGTACACGACAAAGCCGTAAAAAAAGGCGGAATTCACCCAATTGTTCTGGTTTAGGAGCTCTGGGCCTCTGTGAGAGGGAATAGCGAGCTGCCCGCTATTCTGGAGGAAACCCAGCAGTACGAACATTGTCAGGCCGAGGAGAGTATGGGCTACCCCGGCCTTTCTACTTAACGTAAAAAAGGCGATGTAGCTGGCGAGGATTAGCATAATGGGGCCCCTTCCCGCCACGCCTATGGCTAGCATTGAATTTAGGCCCATAGCGGTAAAGCTGAAGATTAGTAGTTGGCCGCTGATATTTAGAGGCAAGTGGTTTCGAAGTGCAGAGGCAATGAACAAGCTGCCAGCACCGAGCATTTGTACGCCAGCAAAAATCGTCCAGCCGTTACTAACGACAAGCAAAGAGGCTATGATTAAAATGAGGAGAGCCCCAATGCCGTAGAATAGCAGCAATTCTTTGAGCAGTTGCGACGTGACGACGTCCAGCGGATGCTTGGCTTCGGTGATGCTATTCATGGGAGCTCAGAAAGGGTACTGCCAGACAAAGCCTGACAATTAACGCCGTCGTACGCTGACTCGAGAGATGCGATCTAACATCGTTGATTTTCATATGTTTAACAATGTGTAGAAGGTTTCCATTCAAGCTGCGAGGTCTTTACGCCTTAGGAATCTCTCAAGCGCTCCGTATTGTCTGTCAAAACCGGCACTGCTTAGGCGCGAATAGCTTCCCTTCAAATTGAGCGGCGTTGCACGCTGTTAGTTTGCCAGTACCTCTTCTATAAAGTCCAGACGATCCTGACCGAAAAACATATCCTCGCCCATAAAAAAGGTGGGCGTTCCAAAAATACCCCTAGCGACCGCCGCCTCAGTGCATTCAATCAGTTCTTGTTTGACCTCGGCATCCTGTGACAGTTCAAGGAGCGCTTGTGTATCAAGGTTGCATCGTGTGAGAACCTCGGCGACGACTCCTGGATCTCCCATGTTTTTAGCGTCTATCCATACAGCGTCGTACATTGCCTGCACAAATGGGCTGAGACAGTCCAGGCGTTGGGCTGCTATTGCGCCGCGCATGAGGTTAAGGGTGTTAATTGGAAAGTGTGGATTAAAATTCAGCTGCACATTGTAGCGTTTGGCAAAGCGCGGTAAATCATGGTCCATCATGTATTGGCCCTTGGCGGGAATGGCGACAGGCGAATTGTTCCCGGTGGCTTTGAATACACCTCCCAGTAGCATGGGTTTGTACACAACCTCCAGTGCATACTGCTCAGCCAGTTGTCCCAGTCGCTTGTGGGCGAGATAGGCGGTAGGGCTGCCAAAATCGAAATAGAATTCCAGTGTCTTGCTCATCGGGTACTCCTTCATATTTCCGGTAAGGTGTTTGGTGTTGTGGTTAGCTTTTTATTTACCACCGTTCACTCCACGGCCGTAAATCCAGCTCAAATGTCCAGGCGTTGCGCGGCTGGTCGTAGAGCATTACGTAGTTAGTGGCCAGATCATCCGGGATGATGATGCCATCTTTCTTTTTCATCTCTTGTGCTTCAGGGATATTCTCCATGATCCACGCAGTATCGACGGCGGCATCTATGACAACATGCGCTACGTGAATGTTTTGCGGCCCCAATTCTCGGGCCATGCTTTGCGCGAGGGCGCGCAGTGCATGTTTGGCACTGGCAAAGGCAGCGAAGCCGGCAGCGCCACGTACACTGGCAGTAGCGCCGGTGAATATAATAGTCCCGCAGCCTCTTTTGGTCATGTAGCGTGCCGCCTCACGACCGGTGAGAAAACCGGCAAAACAGCCCATCTCCCAGATTTTGAAAAACTTTCGGCTGTCAGTATCGAGTATGCCCATGGGAACATTGGCCCCGATGTTAAAAACGACTACATCGATCTCGCCAATTTCCTCTTCGATGGCCGCAAAGCGCTCGATAATCTGCTCCTCCTTACGAGCGTCACAGCTGTAGCCGTGAGCAGCAAAGCCCGCAGCGTTCAACTCTTGGATTAACGGGACAAGTTTTTCACCATTGCGCCGCAAGGCGCACACCGTCAAACCCCGCTTAGCGAATTTCTTGACGATGGCGCTTCCTATGGCATCGCCGGCACCGACGACCACGGCTACTTTATTGGGCATAGTTGTTACTCCCGGGCCTGAGAATGCCCAAATGGGTTCTAAAGTAGAACCTATCCTAGTAAGTGCGGATGTTGCGGTCAAGCGGAATTGCTTAGGGGTGGTTGAAGCCCGTATCCAGCTGGGCGTAACAGAAAAAAAGTCCACTTGGAGGGGACTTCACAGGTCGTCAATCCGAATTAATCACTGCCAAAGAAGTGTCCAAGAGGTTTAGAATGCGCTTAAGGTTTGAGGCGCAGTTCGGCCCACCAATAATCCGCCATGAGCATACGTAGACGTCGTTTGTTCCAACACTAAAAACTGGACATTGATAACAATGAAATATTTCGCAATGTGTTTGTGCATAACCGCGTTGGTAGCCTGTAGCCCCAAAGAGGAAGTGATAAAAATTGATGGTTCCTTTGTTTCATTTGTAGAAATTAAGTGCGGCGATGCGCAATTTTCGCAAGAACAGTACGACAACATATTCAGTAAATTTCCCGAGGAAGAGCGAGTTCCCATCTACACCGAGCTCACAGAGAAGCTTCTGAACTGTGAAGTATTGAAAAATATTCAAGCTTCTCTCATCGAACGCAATGCGCAGTTGACGGAAGGTCTGCTCCTGCCAAGCCCGGAATACTCCTTTGAGCTTAGCCTTAGTGCCAATGACGTGCGGGAGGTAGGATATTTTGATGGCGAAGACGAGTGCAGTGCAGCAAAAGAAACGCTTGTCTCCATGGGGTTGGAGGCTGAGCCCTGCGCGCAGCAGACAATTTACTAAAAAACGGCCAGAGTCAGAGCGTGGGCTAAGAGGTAAGTTGCTTAGTTCCAGCCAAATGCGAGAGCATCCGCGATCAGGACTTAAGTTCTTCGCGTAGCGGAGCCAGAACCTGTTTGCTGTAAAGATGCAAACAGTCCCACGCCTTTTCTAATGGCATCCCACCAATCAGTGGATGAATAGCCGCAAAAAAATCACCTCTTTCACGATGACGCTTTCGACACTCTTCGGGAGTAATGATTTCGTAGCGTTTTTCCTCGCGTAGTGCATCTACAGATGCGCTGCTGAATTCCAGTGGGCGGTTCACCCCTTCGGTTTTCCAGCTACTGTATTCAATGACTTCATTGAGGAAGTGGCTGCCTAATTCCTCCCAGGCCTGATCCGGGTTCTCGTGAAGAAACAGCACTGAAAAATCGGCAGGGGGAGAGTGCACAAAGCCCTTTTTTCCGTGTAATGCCAGCTGTTCATAGTAATAGGCCTCCAGTACTGGATCCGCTACCGGTGGTGCGAAGGGTAGTCCCAGGCGGGCTGCTCGCCGAACTGCGGGCTTACTCATACCCCCTACGAGAAACATGGGATGCGGGCGGCTGAAGGGTTTGGGTGTGACGTTGACCATTTTACCTTTGTACTCAAAGGGTTCATCCCCCCAGGCTTTGAGTAGCGTTTCCAGCACGTGGTCCATCCACTGGCCGCGCTCCTCAAAGGGTTTGTTGGCAATGTGGAATTCGATCTCTCGGTACCCCATCCCGGCGACAAAGTTCAGACGGCCGTTGCTCAACAAATCAATGACAGCGATATCTTCAGCGAGGCGAATAGGGTCGTAAAGGGTGACGAGTAGCGCCATGACGCCAATACTGCAGCGCTCGGTGCGTGCGGCGATGGCGGCGGCCATCGTCAAAGGCGAAGAAAGCCAGCCATTCTCTGCTACATGGTGTTCTTCGACGTTGACGCTGGAAAAGCCCTGTTGATCGGCAAACGCGGCCATGTCGATCGCTGCCTGGTAACGTTTCGCGCGCGAGGTGGGGTCTGTTTCTGCGCCCGTCATATTCAGGCGCAGGTTGGCGCTAATATTTAGCATGGGCGAATCAAAACTACGCTGCTTGCGGGGCAGCTTGTGCGCCGCGAATCAGAGCGCCGGGAACTGCGCCAGTGGGAGTGCCATTTTCCATAATGACCTCACCGCTGACGATGGTTGCGACATAACCATTGGCGCCTTGGAACATGCGCCTACCCTCTGCGGGAAGATCAAAGATTATCTGCGGCGCTTCCAGTTGTAGGTTTTCAAAATCGATGATATTGAGATCGGCCTTCATGCCTACCTCTACCGTGCCCCTGTCGTCCAAACCAACACAGCGAGCCGTGTCATGTGTCTGCATTTTGACAGCGTCTTCCAGCTTGAGGCGGTGGCCGCGTTCACGGTCTCGTACGAAATAGCTGAGCATTTGCGTTGGCACGCTGGCATCGCACAGCACGCCACAATGGGCGCCAGTGTCTGCTAGCGATATAACTGTATTTTCATCTTCAAGCAACTCTACCTGGCGGCTTAAATCATTCGCGCCATAGCCAAAGCAGGGGAAGTACACGACATTTTTTCCGCCATTTTTCATCATCAGGTCGTAGCAATACTCCTGCGGTGTAATGCCTGCCTCCCCAGCCTTTACGGCGATGCTGTCTTCTGGCCCTGGCTCATAGTTGGGTGGATTGCCCAGCTCGTAGAGCTTTTCGAAGCCGCCGCAAATGGTATCCATAAAGTCGTCACCCATCAGCGGTAACTCTTCAGCGAGAATAGCAGCGCGCACCTCGGGTTTTTGCAGCTCGGCCAAACGCTCCTCGTGAGACATTAGAGAGAGGGGGCCATAGTTGGTGTAAAAGCTGAAGGGGTGAATCGTGCCGTCCCAGCTCAACAGAATGTTTACCGGCCGTGCGCCAATGTGAGGAATTAGTTGTGCACCTGCAGCATTTGCTACGCGGCAGTAATCCAGTTGCTTTACTACACGGCCCCAGTCTTCTTCCTCACGGAAGAATAATATGAAATTGATCTGGCAGTTGTTGTCGACTGAAAGGCGTTTCATCCAGTCCATTTCCTCTTCCCAATTATGAAAGTCTGAGACGACGCCGTAAATCCCTTTGCCGTCCAATTCGCCTATGACTTTCCCTATACCCAGCAGTTCTGCTTCGTCGGCGTAAGTACCTGGCATTGCCTGATCACCGCCGGTGGTATGTAGCTCTGTGCGCGAAGTGGTAAAGCCTAGAGCGCCATGCTGTAAACCCTCTTTGACGATGGCTGCCATGGAGTCGACATCTTCGGGTGTTGCTAGTTCGTTCTTGGCGCCACGCTCGCCCATTACATAGGTGCGCACGGCGCAGTGAGGAACCTGGGCACCGACGTCGATTGCGCGCGGAAACTTTTCTACAGCATCCAGGTATTCGGGGAAGCTCTCCCAGTTCCATTCGATACCTTCATGTAGCGCCGCTCCGGGGATGTCTTCAACATCTTCGACCACGGTGATGAGCCGAGCCCGTGCTTCTTCGTTGGGTTCGCAGGGCGCAAAACCTATCCCGCAATTTCCCATGATGAGTGTGGTAATACCGTGATTTGCCGCAGGGCTACACAACGGATCCCAGGTGGCCTGCCCATCCATGTGAGAATGTACGTCCACCCATCCCGGGGTTAACAGCTTGCCCTCGGCATCAATTTCTTTTTGGCCTTGCTGGTCCACTTGGCCAACGGCCGCTATCTTGCCGTCTGCCACAGCCACATCACCTTTGAATGAGGCCTTGCCTGTGCCATCCACTATGGTGGCGTTGCGAATTACCAGATCGTACATAGTTCATTCCTTTCCAGATTTTTCCATCGTCGAGACACAGTGTACTCAATTGTATGTAGTTTCGGTTAGTGGCGGAGCGCGGCTTTCCCGCTGGGTTCAATTTGGCAACCTTATTGGCACAACGCCCATAGTTAGATGAAATCCTTGTAACCTTGCCTGGGGTGGGGACAGCGCAAGGATACTGGGCTATGGTTAGGCTCCAGATTGACGAATGCTCGCCCAATCTACTGACAAAGGTGTACTCATGGATTTAAACCGTCGCAATTTCACGCTGGCTTCCCTTGGCTCATTGGGTGCGATGGCACTCAACCCCGTGCAGGCAGCGCAGGCGCAAACTAATCGACGGGTTGTACTGGCCTCCCGTCCGGTTGGAAAGCCGACCCTGGATAATTTCCGCCTTGAAAGTGTCGCGGTGCCCGAGCCCGCTGCGGGACAGGTGTTAATGCAGACGCAATACCTTTCCCTGGACCCCTACATGCGCGGCCGCATGAACGAAGGGAAGAGCTACGCCTCCCGCGTTGAGCTAGGTGAGCCAATGGTAGGAGGTACAGTCAGTAAGATCGTCAGTTCCCGCAATCCCAAATTCTCCCAAGGCGATGTGGTGATGTCTTACGCTGGGTGGCAGGACTATGCCCTGTCTGACGGCGGCGATTTAATGAAGCTGGATCCTCGCATCGCACAGCCTTCTTTTGCCCTTGGGGTATTGGGGATGCCAGGCTTAACCGCCTATGTCGGCCTGCTCGATATCGGGCAACCCAAAGCGGGAGATACCGTGGTGTTGGCGGCCTCCACAGGAGCAGTGGGATCAGTGGTAGGGCAGATCGCAAAGTTGAAGGGTTGCCGAGTGGTCGGTATTGCGGGTGCCAAGGAGAAATGCGATTACGCGGTAAAGGAGTTGGGTTACGATGCCTGTGTCAGCCACTACGATGACGATATGGCGCAACAACTCAAAGCCCAGTGTCCCGATGGTATTGATGTGTATTTCGAAAACGTTGGCGGCAGTTCCTGGGAAGCGGTAATGCCGCTTTTGAACAATCATGCGCGAGTACCGGTGTGCGGATTGATTGCCCATTACAATGAAACTGAAATACCCCAGGGCCCTGATCGGATGAGTATGCTGCAGGGAATGATACTGAGCAGAAGTATCAAAATGCAGGGTTTCATTATCAGTGACTATGCGCATCGAGCGCCTGCGTTTATCGGTGACATGGCCGGTTGGTTGGCATCGGGCAAGATAAAATATAGGGAACATAAAGTAGACGGTCTGGAGAATGCACCAGAGGCATTCCTGGGGCTGTTTGAAGGGGCTAACTTTGGCAAGCTGGTGGTGAAGGTGAGTTGAAGGGAGCCGAGTTTTCTCCGTACACGCCTGGGCCCGATTGTGTTTCCCAAAACCCCGGGTTGAACGTGCCCTTAGCTGCTACCGGTTGAATTCAAAATGACGACAAAACTAAAAGTTGGGACTACCTTGTGGTCATGGCGAGAGCTGGGAGCGGCCAATGCACTTTGTCAGCAGGCTGAACAAGCTGAGGCGATGGGTTTTCATTCTTTCTGGTTACCCGAAAATCATTTCGCCGGAAGCCATGCAATTCCACAGCCTCTGACCTTATTGGCGGCGATTGCTGCGCGCACCTCACACATTAAACTCGGTTGTACTTCTTTACTGTTGCCTATTCGCAACCCTCTGCTGGCTGCCGAAGAAGTGGCGGTGGTGGACCAATTGTCTGAAGGGCGACTGATACTGGGCGTGGGTAGAGGGATTCAGGGTGCTATGTTTAAAGCCTTTGACGTCCCCACTGGCGACAAGCGCAAATTGTTTCAGGCCAATTTGGATATTATGCGCTCTGCCTGGGATGGCAAAGCTATTGCGGAGGAGGAAAACGGTACGCCGATTCGGTTGTCTCCGTTACCAGTGCAGAGACCTTCCCCACCGATTTGGGTGGCTGCATTTGGCCCACTTGCCTTGAAGCAAGTGGCTGGGCTGGGGCTTCCCTATCTGGCATCACCCGTTGAGTCCCTGGCTACACTGGAACAACATTACCGCGATTATCATCAGGGGGTTTCTGATGCCGGGTTGCCTGCGGTGAATATCATACCAGTGATGCGCACTATATTTGTGTGCAAGAAGGCGTCGCAGATCGAAGAGATTCGTGGCGTACTGGCAAAGACTGTCATGCCGGCGATGGCCGAGCGGGCAGGTGAGGTTACCGATTGGGCGATCGTGGGTGATCGCAGTTACGTGCGCGATAAACTTGCAGAGTATCGAGAGCGATTGTCACTAACCCATCTGATAGCGCGAGCGGGTGTCGCCGGGGTAAGTAGCGAAGAGCAATTGCGCAGCCATGAGGCGTTGTTGGATGTCGCTGTAGAGCATTGATCAGGATAGAATCTGTGAGCACCCAGCTCTAGCTGATGAGCCCAACGATACAGCCAGTCATGCAGGTGGCCAGAAGGCCAGACCAAATGGAGCGAGGCGCCAGTCGTAATATGTCTGCGCTTCGTTCGGGACACAATGCGGTTAGGCCGCCAATCATAATGCCCAGGCTGCCGAAGTTGGCGAAGCCGCACAGGGCGTAGGTCATGATAAGACGGCTGTGCTCGCTCAGAACATCAGGCTCCAGTTGAGCCATCTGCAAATAGGCGACCAATTCATTGATAAATATTTTGGTGGCCAGTAGTTCGCCCGCCTGTGGTGCTTCACTCCAGGGGATGCCTATCAGCCAGGCAAGCGGCGCCAGTATTTGACCAAACAGGCCAACCAGCGTCAGCGGTTCCCCACTCACCGGGATCAACCCCAAACCAGCGTCTACCAGAGAGACCAGTGCCACGAAGACAATGAGCATGCCAATAATATTTGCTAACAGGCGCAGGCCTTCGCCCGTGCCGTCTACCAGAGCTTCCATGCTGCTTTGATATTGAGATGCCATGTCTGCGGGTGCGCTGGAAACATCGTTGCTTGGCGGTAACATCACCGCTGCCAGCATGATGGCTGCAGGAGCGCTGATAAGGGAGGCGACAAGAATATGACTGAGGGCAGTGGGTACTGCATTGGCTAGAATGCCGGCGTATAAACCCAGTACGGTCCCGGCGACAGTCGCCATGCCACACGTCATCAACATGAAGAGTTCACTGTTAGACATTTTTCGAAGGTGCGGTTTGATTAGCAGTGGGGACTCCACCATACCGATAAATATGGAAGCGGCGCT
The DNA here is from genome assembly GCA_047611225.1 of Halioglobus sp. Classification (GTDB taxonomy): domain Bacteria; phylum Pseudomonadota; class Gammaproteobacteria; order Pseudomonadales; family Halieaceae; genus Marimicrobium. The sequence goes on along the minus strand of JBLFWP010000001.1, from coordinate 113,732 downwards.
GCCCATACTGACGGCACCACTAAGCCCCATCGTTTTCCCCAGCAGCTTAGCCAGCAGGGAAATAACCACAGGAATGACACGCCAGTGCCATAGCAATGCACTGAGTGCTGCAAAAACGATAACGATGGGGAGAGCGCGAAAGGCGAGAATAAAACTGTGCTGTGGTGCGGTCACTGCAAAAGGCTCTGCGCCACCACCCAGAAAGCCAAACACCATGGTTGTTCCCTGCGCAGTGGCAGCTTCAAGTGCCAGCACCATCTTGTTTACGACGAGCAGCGCCTCTTGTAAGAGCGGTACCTTTAGAAACAGGGCAGCCAGAATAATCTGCGCCAGCAAACCAGTAATTACCAGGCGAATCGGAAAATTGCGCCGTTCGCTGCTGCTCAGCCAGGCCAGCAGGAGGATGCAGGGAAGGCCTAGCAGGGCCTGAGGCATGGTGTTGGTTCCTTGTGGTGAAAGCTTGACGGTAAAGTAGCTCAGCGAGAAAGTCTAGCCACCGCAAAGCTTAAAAACACTGGTACAAGCGCTACTTTAGGAAGAAGCAATCTTGCTGAGTTTGATTTGCTAGGCGCTTGCACAGAGATTGTACCCGTATTCTTGTCGCACCCTCGAATGTAGTCCATGCTTAGCTCATCACTGGACGATTCTGAACTATCGATGACCGAGACGGAGCACTAGGCATATGCTGAGCAAATTTGACGATTACCCCATTCACCAGACCGCGCAGCCGGTCATGCACACTGCTTCCAGTGATCGCTTTTTTTACGATCGTTACTGGTACAACGCCCATGCTCAGGATGGCAGCTTCTATTTTGGCGTGGGTCTTTGCCGCTATGCCAATCTCGGTATTCTCGACGGTAGTCTCAGTCTAGCTATCGATGGCCATCAGTATGCGTTTCACGCATCTCGCCGTGCTCCCCATGAACCTACTGACACCTCAATAGGGCCGTTCTCATTGCAGATTTTGGAGCCCATGGGGCGTCATCGTCTGCTGCTGGAGGCCAATGAAACAGGCATTGAGTGTGACTTGCTCTTCACGCCCCGCACCGCCTGTATTGAAGAGGGCCGGCAGACGCTTCGTAATGAGCGACACATTATTATGGATGCAACGCGACTTGATCAGTTCGGACACTGGTCCGGTTGGATTCGATACGATGGTAAAGAGCTAAAAGTGGATGGCCGCACAACGTACGGTTTGAAGGATCGCTCCTGGGGTATTCGCCCCGTAGGGGATGCCTATACCGGTGGTGCGCCTCTGGCCGAGTTTCAAGCAGTGCATTTTAACTGGATGCCAATCAATTGGGACGACGGCTGTAGTCTGGCGGGCTGGTTTGAAGATGAGACTGGCAATCAGTGGCACACCGATCAGGGTTTTTTACCCCACTATGAAAACATGGAAGATATTCCTGGCACGATTGATCCGAATGCGCGGATGTGGAATGGCACAGTTGAGCACGATATAACGATGATTCCCGGCACGCGCCGAGCCAGCTCTGCCATTATAACGATGCATGATAAATCGGGTGAGAGTATGGAAGTACATCTTGAACCTATCATCGTTCATCGTATGAAAGGCCTGGGTTATCAGCATCCAGAATGGGGCCATGGCAAGTGGCACGGCGAGTTGGTAATCGCTGGCGAAAGTTTTAAAGACAGCGATCTGGACCCATTAGCACTGGAGAATATTCACATTCAGCAAATTGTAAAAGCCACCTGTGGCGACAAGGTTGGGCATGGTGTGTTCGAGCAAATGCATATAGGTCCGTCTTCAGTTCTGGGTTTTGATGACTGGTTTGATGGGGCGAAGTAGCGTTTCTCTGTGACTGTTTGCTCGCCATTGTGCTTGTAATTAAGCCACATACGGTCGGATAAATTTCTATACTTCTCTTACAGGTTGGAAGCGGGCCAAAGAGAAAGGTGGAGGGAAATTGAAAAATGACTAAACAACGTAGCCCATTGGGTAAGCTGGTAAAAGCGCTGGTATTTCTTGTGTTGGCATTTGTCGCCGTTGCTTTGGTGGCAATCTGGCAAATAGGTGCATGGGGAATACTGTTCCCATCCCACGAACATGATAGCGTAGCGCCCAATTTTCCCCCCTATCTGAATTCACCCGCTGTACTGGTGTTTAGCAAAACAAATAGCTTTCGTCACAAGGACGGAATCTCTGCGGGTAATACGGCACTGCAGGAGATGGCTGAAAAACAGAATTGGGGAATATACTCCACAGAGAATGGGGCTATTTTTAATCCGCAGGACTTGTCGCGCTTCGGTGTCGTTGTTTTTTTGAATGCTACCGGTGACATATTGAACGCAGAACAGGAACAGGCTTTTCAGCAATGGGTGGAGCAAGGTGGTGGTTGGTTAGGTTTGCACGCTGCGGGGGATGGCTCCCATGCTGGCTGGCAGTGGTATCGAGACAATCTTATAGGCGCCGATTTTACCGCACATATTCTTGACCCCCAGTTCCAGCGTGCCACGGTTGTGCTGGAGAATCATTTACATCCTGTGCTCAAGGGCCTGCCGGATATCTGGCAGCACATTGAAGAGTGGTACAGCTGGGAAAAAAGCCCGCGGGCCGAGGGTTTCACCATCCTCGCAACTCTGGATGAGACTTCTTACGCTCCGGTACAGAAATTTCTGGGCAACGAACGTGATCTCAGTATGGGTGATCACCCTGTTGTCTGGAGCAATTGTATTGGTGAGGGCCGCAGTGTATACGCGGCCATGGGGCATACAACGGAGGCCTTCGAGCAGCCTCAGGTTCATACCCTGATTCGCAACTCTATAGCCTGGTTGATGGACTCCACCGGGAGAAACTGCGCTGAGGCAGCGCTACCCAAATAGCGTTATTTTAGGGTTATCACCTCAGTTTCAAGAGGCTGGATGTCGCCTTCAGGTAGCTGAAACCGCCAGAACATAATACCGTAGGGTCTACCTTCGGTATCTAGCCAATTTGGCAGGCCCGGGTCTCGCGCCGCCAGTACCATTTCAAAGCTGCCATCTTCCTTTAGAACAGTTTGCTCACGATTGAGTGAAATCGTGCGTTCCTCGTAGTTGAAGGTTTGCAGGAAGCGGTTAAATAGGACCAGGTTTGAAAAACGGCACTTTGGGAAGCGGCCACGGATAAGTAGCGCCTGATTGGGCCCGAGAACAAAAGGTGCCATGGCGTAGACGTTATCTTTAGCAGCGTAAGTGATAGCCTCGTGTGAATTGTCCTTCTTGGGCGGTACGAATTTATTGGGTATACGCGACACCCAGCCTGGGCTGTTCTTGTCACTCATCGTGATGACGTTGCCTTTCACGAAGGTGGTTACGCGGCGAATTCCGGCAGCAATGTCGGTATCGTTAGGTGGCCTGCGAGGCGGTACTTTGTTCAGGTTTCTAATGTCGATGGGAATATGGTGCATGCGATCATTGTTGATGCTTTCTTTCCGCTCGTAATAGTGGCGAACAGTGATACTACTTGCGCCTTTGGACATAGGTATCCAGTTACCAGCTGTCTTGTCCTTACTCACAGTGATTTCGTAGTTGCCGTCAGCGTCTGTTTCGAACTCTGAGTCATTGAGGGTGGCGCCTATGCCGTCGCCATCGGTTCCGGCTCCCAGCTCGAGTGTAAAGCTGGTGTAGGTAGCCCCCGCGACGTTGCCTACAATGCGATAGCTGTTCTGATCGTCAACGATTGCCGTGTGGTAGCGGGCGTCAGGGTTGTCCCCCAACAGTTTTTTGTGTTGATTGATAAAGCTGGTGAAGAAAGGCCTTGCTGGATCAGCTTCCAGCCAGGACTCCAAGCCATGCAACAACGCGTGCATAAGTACCCGTCTGGCCTCGGCAAAATCCTGGGGTATTCGCAGCTTCCACTCAGGGCTTGAGAAATCCGTTTCCATCTCATCCAGCGTTTGCTGCAGTTGGGCAAGTGCGGTTGCTGCTTCACTGTCTGCTTTGCTTTTTCCGGTGGCAAGAACACTTGGGCTTAGCAGTGTGCCTGCCAGTCCGCTCAATGCGGCTCCTTTTAATACATCGCGTCTATGCATGTAGTTCTGCTCCTTTATCGCCCGCGCGGGCGTGTAGATTAGGCGTTGCTTGCGGGACGTTGTCCCCCGCACAACACATCAGTGACTCTTTCTGTATCCATGTACTCTTTCAGTTTTAATAATTTTCCGTCGCGAAATTCGAATAGAAAATGATATTCGTTGCTGTAGATTTGCCCGGAAATGTGTTCGCCCTCGCTGGTGGCCTCTACCGCGACTTTGTCGCCATCGGCGACCATATCCAGAGCCACAAACTTTAGACCCTTTGGGAATACTTCAAAGATGCCTCCTGCGGATGCTGTTACTTGTTCTTTTGTGTAGGTGCCTGATATCAGAGTATTACCCATGGTTTGCAAGTGACCGTCTTCAGCGTATGCGTTCACGATGTAGGCTACGTCGCCATCGTTCATGGCCTGAAAGAATTTCGTCACGATAGCTTTGTTTTTAACACTGTTATTTTCGCTGCTGCTCATGTTCGCTGTCCGGTTGTGAGTGAGTGTCCAATGGATGCTGAGTGGGTAGACCATCATCATAGTCTGCGTGATCTCATGCGCCACCTACATCAGTGGAAAACACCCCCAAAACGCGTAGTGATCTGAATATTAGTTTGGCTAGTTTAACTATGTTGAATGAGCCATGGGTGCCGGCAATGCTATAAGCACTAGTCGGTTACTCGACCTCGCAGAGTCTTCACTTGGCCTCTTTTAGTTTTGCTGTCCATCCTTTTGCGCTTGCTATTGCGGCTGGGTTTTGTGGGCCTGCGGGATTTTTGGATTTTGCCTACTTTTTTTACTAGAGCTTGCAACCGTTCCAGAGCGTCATTGCGGTTTTTATCCTGGCTGCGAAATTTTTGCGCCTTGATGACGACCACGCCGTCGCTGGAAATACGTTGGTCACTGAGCTTCAGCAGGCGTTCTTTGTAGAATAGCGGGAGTGAGGAAGCATGAATATCGAACCGCAGGTGTATCGCCGACGATACTTTATTGACGTTTTGTCCGCCCGCGCCCTGGGCGCGAATTGCCTGTATCTGGATATCACTCAAAGGGATACTCACGTTTGCCGAAATGGTGAGGCTCATTGTGTGATGCCCGGTTTAGATAGGGGCTGGCGATTACGCACTAGTGTTGTGTTGCCCACGAATACATCCAATTGATGTTGAGGTGCTGAAGCGTTGAAATTACGCGCTTGTGTCTATTGGGTCAATTTGCTGTCGGGTTTCTGAGAAGAAAACGACTTTGAGCCCAGTCCTGCACAATATTGATACAAGAGTATTAACAATGTGGGCTACACTACAACAGAAATATTCTCCGGTATCGAAAACCACCAAATCTGTTGAAGGCACGCCCTATGCGATTCAAGCTATTACTCATCTCTCTGCTAGGGGTGCTAAGCGCTCAGTCCGGCTTGGCTCTGGCGGCTGACATTGAACGGCCCAATATCATCATTATGGTTGCCGACGATCTGGGCTGGAGTGATGTTGGTTTCCATGGAGGTGAGATCGATACACCGTCTCTGGACAGGTTGGCAGCTGAGGGGGTTGAGCTATCGCGCTTTTACACTACGCCCATATGTTCGCCCACCCGCGCTGCCCTGATGACGGGTCGCGACCCAATACGTCTTGGGGTTACTTACGCGGTGATAATGCCCTGGACCAATGCCGGTATACATCCGGAAGAACATTTTATGCCGCAGAGCTTTCAAGCGGCCGGCTATCAAACGGCGATGGTTGGGAAGTGGCATCTAGGGCATTCCCTGCAGGCCTATCACCCCAATGAGCGAGGCTTTGAGCATTTTTACGGACACCTGCATACCGAGGTAGGGTATTTTCCACCCTTCGGTAATCAAGGTGGCAAGGATTTCCAGCTCAATGGCGAGTCGATAGAAAAGGACGGTTACGAGTCGTTCATTTTAGGGGATGAAGTGTCCCGCTATATTCGCGATCGTGATCGCAACAAGCCGTTCTTTTTATACATGCCTTTCATCGCGCCACATACACCTCTGGATGCGCCGCAAGATTTGCAGGATAAGTACGTGGATCTTAAGGACAGCCGTGAGGCTGCGCGTAGCAAAAACACTGACGAAACTCGGCGAATTAGCCGCATGATGATGCAGCCCAGTGCCAGACCAATGTACGCCGCTGTAGTAGACGGTATGGACCAGGCGATTGGTAAAGTGCTCAATACACTGGATGAAGAGGGTATAGCAGAGAATACGATTGTACTTTTCTTTAGTGACAACGGCGGTGCAGCCTACGCCACAGGCGGTGCAGACAATGTCCCCTTGCGAGGGGGTAAGGGTGAAACATGGGAGGGAGGCATACGCGTGGTTTCTCTTATGCGCTGGCCTGAGCAACTGGCTGCTGGAAAGTCTATGAGTCAAATCATGACGGCCATGGATGTATTCCCAACACTTGCTGCAGCTGCGGGCGTTACGCCGGGAAATGACAAGTTCGAGCTGGATGGCAAAAATCTCTGGCCCGCGATTGGTGCAGGACAAAGGGTACCTAGGCAGGATTTGGTGTTCTTCGCGTCGGAAACACCTATTCGCGGTTCATTTATGTTCACTGCTTTCAACGATCACTGGAAGTTGGTGCAAGAGATACAACAGGGTCTGTTGTCTGCCACTGTAACGAACTATTTGTTCAAAATTGCCGACGACCCTTACGAGTACAACAATCTTGCCTCTGCACATCCCAATGTTGTGGCGGAACTGGCTGGAGAGATTCATTACTGGCGCACGCTGTATCCAGCTGCCGGTACACGTGCAGAACTGGTACCGCCCCCCGGTTGGAGAGCCCCCAAGGATTGGGCCACTTATCCACGCTCATTCGCAGAGACTCAGGATGTCTCTGCTCCGGGAATGCCTCCACCCCATGCTCTTAAGCCCCTGGACTGGCAGCACGGCGAAGCCGGTAGGTTGATCTACAATTGCGAGCCCTACCGCATCGCCGGTGGCGGCGTGTGTAAATAATACGGTTCTGGCCATTGTTGGAGCTTAGTCCTTGTAAACTTTTTGCCATCTGGTCAGAATTAGCGCCAGAATATTAGCTAGCGCTGCGCCGCACCCTATTTTGGGCGCCGACGCCCTGTAACGGGGTGGCGAGTCTGCGGCAATCCCCACCTAAGGATTAACTCCAATGAATGTGAAGTATGCCTACGCTGTCGCTATTGCGCGCCGGCCATCCTGGATTTCTGTGTTGGCCGTTGCCATTCTTCCCCTATTATTTGCCTGTTCTGACAGCAGCGACTCACTCTACAGCCAGGCTGAAGCTGTTGAGGAGCCCTTTACTGAACTTTTCGAGCAGGGCATTGTTCGTTATCTGGGACTCTACTCGCCGATGTTGTCCGAAACAGATGGCGATGTCGTCAATCATTTTTTCGGCACAGGAGATGGTCCGCTGTGCGGTGCTGGCGGTGGCTACTCTATGGCTACCCGGGACCAGGGTTCCGATGAGCTGGTGATCTTCATCGAAGGGGGCGGCGCCTGTTGGTCTGACTTTTGTTTTTATGTCGACGAAACAACGACGGGTATTCCAAGCGAAGGAATTCTCGACCCGCAGCGTGAAAACAATCCGGTCAGAAGCTGGAATCAGGTTTACTTACCCTACTGTGACGGTTCCCTGAGTGCAGGTGACATGGATGTTGATACCGACGGTGATGGTGTGACTGACCGTTTTCATCGTGGTCTGCACAACCTGTCAGCTTCGCTAGACGTTGCGGCGGCTACTTTTCCAGCACCCACACGAATTCTTCTGACGGGTCAGAGTGGCGGTGCCCTTAGCACAATTTTTGCGCTGCCATTGGTGCGGTACGTTTACCCGGACGCACAGATTGATATTGTTAATGATTCCGGCGTAGGTGTGGCGCGTCCAGATCAGCCTGAGTTTTTGCAGCAGCTTATGGATGAGTGGAATATGAATGCGTTCATTCCAGCTAGCTGTGATAACTGTCTGGCTGAAGATGGGCACTTTACGGATTACTTGATCTGGCAAATGGATCAGGACATCAGCCTGCGAAGAGCCCTGATGAGTTATACTCAGGATACAGTGTTGGCGGACACGTTTTTACAAATTGGCGGCCCCGCCTTCGAGCAGGCGCTGCGTGAAGAGCTCAAGCAACAGGAAGAGGCGCATCCAGGCCGCAGTTATAGTTGGCTTCCCGTCGGGAATGGACACACCTTTTTGACCGGCGACCCTGACAAGACTGCGGGCTCGGTGCCGTTAATGGATTGGATCAGCGCGATGCTGAGTGGTTCAGAGGAGTGGGTATCTGTGGCGGACTAAGCCGCCGCTGCACCCGCGGGAGGATTGCTAGCCACTTTCGAGGGCGGTATCGGCCTCAGGCGAGAACTCTTCCAGGTGTTCATTAATCACCCGTAAAAAAGCGTCACCATATTTCTCCAGCTTGCGTTCGCCCACACCCGTAATACGCCCAAACTGCATTGTGTTGCGCGGGGTTGCCACGCACATTTCCTGTAGGCTCCGGTCGTGGAAAATAACGTAAGGGGGCACTCCCTGCTCCTCTGCCAAAACACGTCGGCAGTCTCGCAGCGCTTCCCACAGACCCATATCGATATCGCTGGGCAGCTGCTTCTTGGTTTGCGCCCGCGTAGAGGAGGCCTTGGCGTCCCGGCGCAACTGAATACTTTCCTCGCCGCGTAGCAGGGGGCGACACTTTTCTTCCAGTCGAAGGCCGCCAAAGCGCTCCAAATCAACGCTCAGGTGCCCCATCGCCACGAGTTGCCTGAACACTGAACGCCACTGTTTGTTGTCCAGATCTTTGCCAACGCCGAAGGTGGGTAATGCGATGTGGCCAAACTGTCGTATTTTCTCGTTGTCGGCTCCGCGCAGCACGTCGATCAGGTAGTTGACGCCAAAACGCTGACCAGTGCGGTAAACCACGCTGAGGGCCTTGCGCGCTGCGTCGGTGCCGTCCCAGGTATCAACGGGCTCCAGGCAGGTGTCACAATTGCCACAGGGCTGGGATTGGGTTTCGCCAAAATAATTCAGTAAAGCCTGCCGTCGGCAGGTGATAATTTCACAGAGCCCGAGCATGGCATTGAGGCGATGTTGCTCTGCTCTCTTGTGCTCTTCGCTGCCGTCGGAGGAGGCCATCATCTGGCGCAATTTGATCACGTCCTGCAGGCCGTAAATCATCCAGGCATTGGCCGGCTCCCCATCGCGGCCTGCGCGTCCGGTTTCCTGATAATAGGACTCCAGGGTTTTGGGTAAGTCCAGGTGTGCGACAAAGCGTACATCCGGCTTGTCGATTCCCATACCAAAGGCAATGGTGGCGACCACGATGACGCCTTCTTCACGTAAAAAGCGCGCTTGGTGGTCGGCACGTACCGTAGCGGGTAAACCCGCGTGATAGGGCAGAGCATTAAAACCCTCCTCCTGCAGCCAGTAGGCGGTCTCTTCTGTTTTTCTGCGCGACAGGCAATACACAATACCGGCGTCTTGCGCGTGTTCTGCGCGTAAAAAAGCCAAAAGCTGTGACCGAGCATTGTGTTTCAGGGCGATGCGGTAGCGAATATTCGGTCTGTCGAAGCCCGCTATGTACTGTTGCGCTTCGGTAAGGTCCAGCCGCTGGATAATCTCTTGTTGCGTGCGAGCGTCGGCGGTAGCGGTGAGCGCGATGCGAGGGATATCCCCAAAGCGTTCATGTAGCAGGCTCAGTTTCAGGTAGTCCGCGCGAAAATCATGCCCCCATTGGGACACGCAGTGCGCCTCATCAATGGCAAACAGAGCGATGTCGGCCTGTTCAAACAGGGCCAGAGTACGTTCCTGGGTAAGTCGCTCCGGAGCGATGTACAGTAGATCCAGCTCGCCTGCCAGAAGCTCTGCTTCGATTCCTCGCACACTTTGTGCATCGAGTGTGGAGTTCAGAAAGCTGGCCCTCACACCCAGTTGCCGCATAGCACTGACCTGATCCTGCATCAGGGCAATGAGTGGCGAGATCACCACGCCACAGCCGGGACGAACCAGCGAGGGTATCTGATAGCACAGGGATTTTCCGCCACCGGTGGGCATGAGAACCAGAGCATCGCCCCCCTCGATGACTGTCTGGATGATTTCATCCTGCGGTGAGCGGAATGATTCGTACCCGAAGGTTGACTGTAGAAGCTGGTGAGCGATACTCATAGGCTTGCAGTATACCCCAAGGAAGAGAGCTCTCTTCCTTGGGATGAATATTCGCTCGAATTCGATTAAAAGAAGTAAGATTCGGCGCCCTTAAACACGGCTACAAGGATGGACCTTTCACTATGGCTGACCCCAATACAGAGTCTCACCTCCAATGCGTAAACCGATTCATTGCGCTTGCCAACACAATGAAGGGCGAGGGCATTGATACCAATATAGTGTCCGGAAGCCTTATGACTGCCTCAGGTCTTTACGCCAGCTATGTGGCGGGTGGTAATGCGGGTGGCCTGACAGATTCTGGAGTGGAGAAGGTCTCCGCAGTCTACAAAAGAGAGTTAGAGCGGATTCAGCAGATCAAGAAAGACGGTGGTGTGGAATAGACTGTTTGAAAACGGCTGTTGTCTCCTGTTCTGGGAGACGTGAAGTTTCAGGTGCCATTGAGTTCTGCTATCTGTTTGTGGAAATACCCTGGCTGGAGTAGTTCTTTAAGTTCTTTCGCCGGTACTGGCTTGCTGAACAGATAACCCTGTATAACGCTTGCACCGCTCTGCCTCAAAAATCGATATTGCTCCAACGTTTCAACCCCTTCAGCAACAAGATTCAGGCGCATGCTTTTTGCCATGGAGATGATTGCTATTATCAGGCTGGCATCGGCCTGACTTTTGTCAAAATCGATGACAAAGCTGCGATCGATTTTCAGTTCATCCAACGGGAAGCGGCTCAGATAGCTCAGGGATGAGTACCCGGTACCAAAATCATCAAGGGAAAGTTGTACGCCAAGCGCCTTCAGGTCAGAGAAAGCGCGAAGGGTCGCGTCGGTGCCATCCAGCATAATGCCTTCGGTTAATTCCAGTTCCAGACGTACCGGCCGCAACCCGGTTTTGGTTAGCACTTCTGACACACGCTTGATGAATGCGCCGTCAAATTGTAGGGCAGAGACATTGACCGCAATCTTCGGCAGATCCAATCCCATTGATTGTAGTTCCACCGTTTGCCTGCAGGCCTCCTCCAGGCCCCATTGACCCAGTGCACCAATCAGACCCAGTTCTTCGGCCAAAGGAATAAACTTGAACGGGGGAACCAGACCGTGTTCCGGATGCTGCCAACGCATTAGCGCCTCTGCTCCGATAACGGTACCTGTGAGCGTGTCTACCTGTGGCTGGTAGTGCAGCACCAGTTCATCGCGTTCAATAGCCTTGCGTAAATCGTTTTCAAGCGTCAGGCGCTCAACGCCTGTCGCATCCATATCGCTGCTGTAATAGACGAAGCTGTTTTTGCCCAGACTCTTGGCGTTATACATTGCGGTGTCTGCAGCTTTGAGCAGGGATTCCACGTCGTCGGCGTCGACGGGCGCAACGGCAATTCCGATACTGGGTGTAACAACTAGCTCATGGCCATCGATATTCACTGGCCGCGCTAATGAATCGAGCACTCTTTGAGCGACCACCCCGGCGGATTCAGGTTCATCGAGCTGGTTCAGGACGATGGTAAATTCGTCCCCTCCCAGTCGGGAGACGTCGATTTCTGAATCGGGTTTTAAGTAGTGGGCGACCACGTCGCTGTCCCGCACACAATGGGCGAGCCTTTTAGCGACCTCACGCAGCAGTATATCTCCAGCGCTGTGTCCCAGTGAGTCATTGATACGCTTGAAGTTGTCGAGATCGAGGAACAATAACGCCACCATCTGTTTGTTGCGTTTGGACAGCTTGATTAGTAAGTCCAGTTGTTCCGTAAACAATCGACGATTCGGTAGGGAGGTAAGGCTGTCGTAGTAAGCGAGCTGTCGCATACGATCCTTGGTTTTTGTCGCCTCCTCTACGGCTGTATTTAGTTCCTCATTCCTTTTGGACAGTTGCGATGTGCGTTCCTCTACCTTCATGCTCAGCAACTGGTGGTCAACGTCCATCTTGGTTTTATAGGTGTTGAGGCCGCCAATAATCGTGTTTAGCAGGGCGACAATGTCCTTGAACTCACCGCTGGGCTCCAGCCCCCGAGATTCCACTGCTCGGCCTGCGGCTATGTCGTCCGCCATTTTAACCAAGGTCGAAAAAGGTAACGTGATTCGGCGCGTCATGTAACGGCCAAAAATAACACTCAATGCGATAAAGCCCAGGGCCAGTCCCAGTGCCAGGTAGAGAGTAGGCAGTGTCTGCAGCATCACCCCAGATCGGCTGATGCCCACATGGGCATAACCGATCACGTAGCGGCTTTTGGCTTCCTCTACGCTTGTCAGGGCATTGGCGAAATCGCTGCGGCTGATATTTTTTTGCAAAGGGCTTATCACAGAGAGCACGGGGATTGTCAGATCCCAAATTTTGTCGCCACCCATTAGCAGGGTCAACATTCCTTGATCATCGGGTGCATCATTGCTGCTGTGAAATGTCAGACTTTCGTCTGCGACAGAGGCGCCGCCGCGTATTGAGTCAAACAACTGCTCAGGATATGCAGGCATTCCCGCTTGCTGCTTGACCACCACTGGTGTGCCCGCTGGATCAAGGATCAGGGCGTACCGTACTGCGGCAGAGGAATCAAGCTGGTCTTGCAAGAATGCTTGTTGCTGCGCCTGATCGTTGTGAAAAACCGCTACCTGGAGGAGGTCGTTGGCTGCCACGTTTTCAAAGGTTTGTTGTAACAGTGTGTCGCGTTGTGAGGTGTATTGGAAATAGGTAATGGAGGTCGTTAGTAGTGTGCCTCCAATGGCCGCAATCAGAGTGACCAGAGCGTAGATTTTTCCTGCAACGGTCACCCAGTTTAAACCTCGTGAAGTGTTAGTAGTAGTGGCGTGTCAGTGAGGTGGAACCCATCACTGTAACTCCGAATTCCTGTGGCAGTTTTCCCTTGGCTGCCAGGGGGATAGTGGGTGCTCGCTGATATCCTTCTCAAGGAGACTTAAATACAGCCCGCAACACAGCCCTAGTGAAAACGTAGCATGAGTCAGCTCGGGGGTGCAATCGTGCATATTACAGGTAATGGAGCGTCGCCGAAATGCTGGCGAGTAGGGGTGTCAGGCAGCAGCGCGTCGATCTGGAATATGGCGCCTGTCATGGGTTATCAGAATGCCATTGACCGTGAGTGGAAATGCCACGGTCTGGCCTGCACGGCGGTCACTGAGGTTGCGTGCCACCATGTGATAGGGGGCTGCTGTACCTGCCTTTCGGCGGTATTTTTTCTGATCTTCGGAAACATAGTTTCTGGCCGCCACAGTGAAGACGTAGGCCGATATCAATATCGCCCCGATCCCTAGAATTCCGAGGATGATAAGTACAGCATCCATTATTATTACAGTCCCATAATTGGCAATAAGCGGGTTTTGTAAATACCATGCAAAAACCGCGCCGGAATTGCCGATGCTGATTATTATTAAGTGCTGCGGGCTATGTTAGCGTTGCCGGCGGGTGCCAACAACTGCGAAGTGTATAATTTTCTGACACATTTGGGTCAGCGGGCGCCCTTACCGAATAAAACTACTTCGACAGTGCTGAAGGTGACCATGAAGTCCAGAAACAGGCTCTGGTTTTTGACGTAGTAAAGATCGTACTGAAGTTTCTGACGGGCGTCCTCTTCCGAGGCGCCGTAGGGATAACACAGCTGGGCCCAGCCGGTGATGCCTGGCTTAACAGCGTGTCTGGAGTGGTAATAGGGTATCTGTTGCGCCAACTGCTTGACGAACTCTGGGCGCTCCGGACGCGGACCGATAAAGGCCATCTCGCCGGACAGTACATTGAAAATCTGAGGTAGCTCATCTATTCGAGTGCGGCGGATAAAACTGCCGACCTTGGTCACGCGGCTATCATTCTTGGTGGCCCAACGCGCTTTACCGTCGCCTTCTGCATCGACACCCATGCTGCGAAATTTCAGCACATTGACCGCTTTGCCGTTAAGGCCCACGCGCTCCTGGCTGAAGAAAATAGGTGCCTTGATACCGTCCTCCAGCCAAATTGCTACAGCCGTGACCAGCATGAGAGGCCAGGTCGCCGTCAGAAGTATAACGCTGGTCACAATGTCGAACCAGCGCTTGCTGAGCTTGGAGGCGGTATTGCTGCTGAGATCTTCTGTGAGGGTCATCCACCCGGGACTGGCGAAATCTACCAGGATTTTGCCCGCTTCGCGCTCGAAAAAATTAACGAGGTTCAGCACTTTTACGCCCTGCAGGCGACATTTAAAGAGTTCATCCGTTGGCGTGGTGTCGCGCTTGTTATCCAGCGCCACTACAATCTGGTCAATCTCTGTTTGCTTGCTGTATTCGGCCAGCGGTTGGCGCAGGTTAATAATGCGCTCATTGGTGATTCTGGGCTCTTCCCCGTCAACGCGAACAAAGCCCACGATGGTGAAGCCTTGTCTGTCGGCTTTGCGGCGCATAGAGCTGGTGATTGTTGCTGCAGCGGAGCCCGAACCATAGACAAGTACGCGGCTCTTGAATTGGTCGAGATCGGTTAAGTTGGTAAAGGCGAGACGGCTGGTGAGGTTGGCAGCAAAGGACAGGAGTGCCGCGTAGAGGATCACTCCGCTCCAGACGGACGAGTCCGGCAACATCAGGAAGATTCCGGTGATGACGCCTGTAGCAACTGCAAAGCCGCCAACAGTGCGCACCATGACACCTGAAGCACCTTCTCGCATCCGGGGCACATACAGGCCAGTGGCTGAAACGCAGATCAGGGCGATTACCGCGAATATAGCGGCGCGATTAGGAAGTTCCTGTGCGTAGTTGCCTAATTGTGCGGGTTCGAGCTCAAAGTAGAAGTGGAGGTAGGTACTGGCGTAGAAGGCCAGCATAAACAATGCTGCATCCACCAGCGCCAGCCAGTAGAAGGAGGTGTGTACATGGTGATTGAACACCCTGACCGTAGCCATCTATGAATCCCTTACTGCTCAGGTGTGGACTTATGGGGAGAAAAAAGCGCTGCTCCCTGTTATATGTCGTTCTGTCCACAGGCCGTGAGACTTAGCCTTGCTGTGAGTATCTGTACCCGGATTAGTGGTGTGCTTATACACAGCGAATTACCACACTTATCCACAAACTTATTTGTACTCCAATTAAAGTAGCACGGGTTCTTATTTTCTGCCCAAAATTATGCCAAAAATGTGAAACCGTTCTCGACGGGTTACACGGAACCGTGATAAACCCGTCACAAAGTGGTTTTCAAGCCTGATTTTGGAGCAGAAGATGATACGCATTAATCGAAGAATGTAAAACGAAAACAATCAGATAGGCGAAAATTACCATTGCAGGTATTAGCTTAAAGACTAGAGCAATATCTCACCGGGCTGTGGGTGGCTGAGGAAGCCCTGCGGGCTGGCGGAGAGGCCGTAGGCACCGGATTGAAAGAGCACCACAAGATCGCCCTCTTTGGCGGCCGGTAAAGACACCTTATTCCCCAGCAAATCCAGAGGTGTACACAGCGGGCCAACCACATTGGCGACCTCCATAATATCGCCCTCGACAGCGTTACCCAGGCACAGGGGATAGTTTTTACGAATCACCTGGCCAAAATTCCCCGAGGCAGCCAGATGGTGGTGTAAACCGCCATTGGTGATTAGGAAAATCTCCCCTCGGGAGTCTTTCTTGTCTACCACTTCGCAGACATAAATACCGGCTTCGGCGGTGAGATAGCGCCCCAATTCCATGACGATTTCCGCACCGGGGATTCGCTGCTGTGCCTCTTTGAGCAGAGGAGCCAGGTTGGTGGCAATCGGCTCCAAATCAAGCCTTTTATCCCCCGGGAAGTAGGGAATGCCCAATCCGCCACCTATGTTGAGCCAGCGCACGGGAGTTGGAGTATGCTTCGCCAGGCGGAAGGCTAGCTCGAAAGTCTTGGTCTGGGCTTCTACTATGGCTTCAGGCCGCAGATTCTGGGAGCCGCTGAAAATGTGAAAGCCCATGAAATCCAAAGGAAGGTCGCCCAGTACTTTGAGCATATCGGGTACTTTTTCGGCATCCACCCCGAAGGGCTTGGGCCCGCTGCCCATTTTCATGCCAGCAGCTTTAAGTTCAAAATCGGGATTGACTCGAATGGCGACTCTGGGCCGCGTGTTGGTCTCTTCGGCGATGGCGGCGATACGCCCCATTTCACCGGCGGATTCCATGTTGATAATGACTCCGGCGGCTACTGCTTGGGCCAAATCATTGTGTGACTTCCCCGGGCCTGCAAAGCTGATGCACTCTGGTTTTGTGCCGGTGGCCAGAGCCACTTTCAATTCCCCTGCAGAGGCCACATCCAGTCCGTCAGTAATGCCTGCCAAGTGCGCAACTACTCCTGGCATCGGGTTGGCTTTCATCGCGTAGTGCAAATGAACCCCTTCAGGAAGTAAGCTGCGCAGGCGATCCACCTGAGCTGTCATTACTGCCCGGTCGTAGGCGTAGAAAGGGGTGATACCTACCTGCTTGGCAACTTCCGTGAGCGGCAAACCACCTATTTGCAGGCAGTTGTCGACCACCTTGAACTGATTCATAGGTGCGTGTTGTGGTGCTTGGGTCGCGCCGGGTTTGCTCATCAGTCTAGATCCAGGTAGTGATTTTTATACTCGTCCGCCAATGAGCGGCGATCAATTTTTCCATTTTGATTATGGGGCAGGGCGTCCCTGGCAATGATAGCTGCGGGCACCATAAAGTTGGGTAGCTCCTTGCGACAGTGTGCCAGAAGCGCCGCAGTGAGGTCCTCGTCGGCTGCTGCGCCCTCTGCCGGTGTTGCTACCAGCACAATGGCCTGTCCAAGCGCCGCATGTGAAATCCCCAGTGCCGCGGCGGCCCCTATCAGGCCCGACGCGTAAGCGATTTCTTCAACCTCAGTGGGGCTGACACGATAGCCAGATGTTTTGATCATCTCGTCTTTACGACTAATGAAATAGAGGTAGCCTTCTTCGTCTCTGACCACTTGATCGCCAGAAAAAACGACCAGCTCGGAGCTGGGGATTTCACTGGGCTGGGTAGGGCAGGGCTTAAAGCGCTCCTGCGTTTTTGCAACATCATTCCAATAACCCAGGCTAACCAAGGCGCCGCGATGGACCAGTTCACCTGGCTCGTTGGCGGCACATTCCCGCCCCTCTTCGTTAATCACCAGTATCTCGGCATTGGGAATTGCCTTGCCCATGGACTCGGGTCGAATGGCGACCTGGTCCGGTGATAAATAGGTAGAGCGGAAGGCTTCGGTGAGCCCGTACATCAAGAATATGTCTGTATTGGGTAGGGCTTGCTGTAACGCCTGGGTAGTTGGCACCGGCATCGCGCCGCCTGTGTTGGTGATATAGCGCAGCGATTCTACTGCCTCCGCTGGCCACGGCAGATCGCGCAGTTGGTTCCACAGTGGTGGAACGGCTGCGAGACCGGTCACCTGGAACTTGGCTACGGCGCGTATAACGTCCCGCGGCAGCAGGTAGTCCATCAGCACCACACAGGCGCCCACTGAGAAAGAGGTGGTCAATTGGCTGAGGCCCGCATCGAAGCTCAATGGCAGTACCGCAAGTATGCGGTCGCTGGCGGTGTTAGCAAGGTAACTGGCGACACTTTCGGCGCCGGCTACCATGTTTCGGTGTGAGAGAACGACGCCCTTCGGGTTACCGGTGCTACCAGATGTGTAGAGGATGGCCGTCATATCTGTGTCGATGCGGCGGTGTGGCTCGCCCGTGCCAGCGAGCTGGCGGAACTCGTCGTAACCCATAAGAGGCAGCCCAATGTCAGCCGCGTTTTCAGGTACCGTGTTTTCAACTAAAACCACAGCCTGTAAATCAGGACAATTAGCCAACACCTGGGTAAGAGCGGCCAGTCGTGGCGCAGAGGTGATCAGTACGCGCACGTTACAGTGCGGCATTATGTGAGCGAGTTGACGGGGCTTCAGCAGCGGGTTTATAGGCACGAAACAGGCGCCAGCCGCGGCTGCTCCAAACAGCCCAAAGACTGTTTCGGGTTGTTTCGGCAGGTACACGCCAACCCGTTCTCCAGCCCCCACTCCTAGAGACAATAAAGCGTTTGCAACAGCTTCTACCTCGCTTTGCAGCTGGGCATAGGTGTAGGACTTGTCTTTAAACAAAACGGCGGGAGCATTCGGGGTGACCAGCGCACTGCGAGCAATAAACTGGTGGATCAGGTCTGGCATCGTGTTGATGTACTTCGAATAAGGCTCGTCGAAAGAAGGATGCTATTGTAGCTTATATACACCATGGCTATAAGGTCGATTGTGTGACGAATCCCCCAATGAAACAAGACTGCGGAGCGCGAACTGTGATTGAGTGCACATGAGAATGGTCTTGCGGGCGCACGGCATAATTGTGTTGTTGCTTTTTGGCTGCGCGCAGAGTGTATGGTCAGTAGAGCTAGCTGATTTGATCGATCAGGTTCGCCCCAGTGTGGTTGGGATCGGTACGGCTTACCCGCCACGACAGCCGCAGCGTGGTCAGGACAGAGTGGCATACGCCGCCACTGGTTTTGTGGTCGGCGATGGACTGCATGTTATTACCAATGCGCATGCGATTCCCAGCGAGCTCGATCGCGAAAACAATCAGAATCTTGCCGTTTTTACAGGAAACGGTGCCGGGGCAAAAATCTATATCGCCAGAGAAGTGCGCCGTGATGCTGATCATGATCTGGTGCTGCTTGAAATTCGAGGCACGCCTCTGCCAGCGCTGCCCATCGGTAATTCTGATGCTGTGCGCGAAGGGCAGGCTGTGGCATTCACCGGTTTCCCTATCGGTCTGGTGCTGGGGCTGTACCCCGCGACGCACCGCGGCATTATTGCTGCGATTACACCCATGGCACAGCCGGTAAGCGATGCAGGCTCCCTCAGTTCCGCTCAGGTACGGAGCATGCGCAAGCGCTATATGGCATTTCAGCTCGATGCGACGGCTTACCCCGGGAACAGTGGCAGCCCCATGTTCGAGCTTGAAACCGGGCAGGTAATTGGTGTGATCAACAGCGTGCTGGTGAAAGAGAGTAAGGAAACCCTGCTGTCCAGACCATCGGGGATCAGTTACGCGATTCCTTCCAAATATGTAGAGCAGTTACTGGCTCCTAAACAGTAATTGCATATAATCCCATCATACTGATGGTTTTCAGGCCAGAGTTTGGACTCAATCTGGCCCACCAATGATGTTTAGGAAGTAGGGAATGATCTCCAAAATATTGGATTGGCGTGGGCTGTTGAGCAAGGTGGATTGGCGTCGATTTTTTCAGGCGGGTGTCGGCATGCTGGAGCCGCGCACTCAAGTTCTGTTTGTGTGCCGGGAAAACATCTGTCGTTCGCCCATGGCGGAGGGTGTGTTGCGGGCGCGTCTAGAGCGCGAAGGTTTGGCAGGTCGCGTGGAGGTTCGCTCCGCCGGTACCCAGACAACACAACCAGGTCGTAGGCCTGATCAGCGCTCCGAGAGAGCAGCCCGCATCGCCGGAATCGATCTTTCAAAGCAGCGCGCGCATCTGGTCACCGATGATGATCTGGCGCGTGCTGATCTTGTGCTTGCGATGGACGAATCGAACGTGGAGGACCTGCTGGCGATTTGTCCAGCCAGGCACCAGCACAAGATTCATCTGCTGCTGTCATTTACGCCCGGACAGGCATTGGCAGAAGTTCCAGACCCGTATTACGGTAGCACGGAAGGTTTTGAAAATGTGTTTCAAGTGATAGACGGTGCGGTAGCCAATTTAGTCCCGCACGTGCATGATCTTTTGTAGTGTAGCTTTGCCTTTACTCAATGGTATGAAGGCGCTAAGGTACTAAGGAAAAAAGGGAAAAGGCCTAGTATGGCTCTGTTTTATGGTAACGACTGGTGAGTCTCGTGATTAAAACGAAGAGTCCATCTCTGGTTGAGGATTTTCACAAATACTTTGATATTCATCTAGCGGACACTCCTGCCAAGCTGGAAAGTGTCTATGCGATGCGCTATCGCGTCTACTGCGAAGAGTTCGGCTTTGAGCCCCCCGAAGCCTATCCCGATAAATTGGAAAAAGACGAATTCGATACCAGGTCCAGTCACGCATTGGTGACCCATAACGCGACGGGTGGAGCTGCTGGTTGTGCGAGGCTGGTGCGCGTGGATGAGCAGAGCCAGTTGCCGGTAGAAAAATACTGCGCAGGGGTCCTGGATGAAGCGATCATCAGGTCTTTTGATGGCAAGCGCGATACCATTTGTGAGTTTTCGCGTCTGGGAGTAGACAGTGCCTTCCGCCGCAGGCCGGGAGAGGGTCAGTCTCTTTTTGGTGAAGTGGCCTCCATCGATTGCAGCAAGCGTGAGGAGCGAACCTTTTCGCTTATCGCGGTGGCAGCTATCCTGTCGGGACTTGCCATGAGTGACATGCTTGGGCGCCCCCATTGTTTTGCGATGATGGAAGCTTTTCTGCCACGCCTTCTTCGCCGCTCCGGCCTGATCGTACATCCGGCGGGAGACGCGATTGAGTATCATGGTTTGCGTACGCCCTACTATTTTGAGTCTCAGAACTTGGTGAGCGGCGCTACGGATGAATTCCAGGAGTTTTACGCCGATATTCACAGCTCTCTGAACAAAACTTCGACCCTCAGTCCCGATACACAGCTACCCTCTGCAAGTGCAGATCTTGGCGGCGCTCCTCTTGTAGGGTTGTGACAGCCATTCAACTGCTCCGTACGATCATTTGAGCCAGGCCGAAGAGGCCGCTTAAGCTGGTAATTTCCCGCTATTGGCTTGTCTTCCAAGCTGGCCCTTAATACTATGCCAGACGACTCGCGAGACTTTCAAAAAATCCGATTTATATGTCTCGTTCTGAGCGTTGTTATTAAGAAATTCGAGGCTGAGTATGTCATTTGATTACCACGAGGCCTTTTCTCGTAATCTGGGCTGGGTGACTAAGGCGGAACAAGAAGTTCTGCGCAACAAACGCATTGCGATAGCCGGGATGGGCGGTGTCGGCGGCAGCCATTTACTGACGCTGTCTCGCCTGGGCATAGGCGCATTTAGTCTCGCGGACTTTGATCAGTTTGAACTGGCAAATTTTAATCGTCAGGCTGGCGCGAGCATGCCCCATCTTGGGCGCGATAAACTCGAAGTCATGTCAGAGTTGGCGTTGGCCATCAATCCTGAACAGGATTTAAAGCGCTACCCTGCCGGCGTTAATTTGGAGAATTTGGACGATTTTCTGGATGGTGTGGATCTCTACGTGGATTCACTGGATTTCTTTGCGCTGCAGATTCGCCGTGAAGTTTTTGCTGCTTGCCATAAAAAAGGAATCCCTGCGATTACGGCCGCGCCTTTGGGCATGGGGTCTGCGCTTCTGTGTTTTCTTCCAGGACAAATGAGTTTTGAAGATTATTTCCTGATGGAGGGTCAGCCAGAGGAAGAGCAGGCATTGCGTTTCATGTTGGGGCTGGCGCCGTCTCCACAACACATGGCATACCTGGTCGACGACTCGCGCATTGATCTCAAAGCGCGCAAGGGTCCCTCTACACCCATGGCCTGTGAATTGTGCGCAGGTTTTGCCGGAACCTACGCGCTTAAAATACTTCTGGGCCGCGGTGATGTTCCTGCGGCGCCCAGAGGCATTCATTTCGATGCCTACCGCAATAAACTCGCAACCACATGGCGTCCCGGTGGCAATGCAAACCCCCTGCAGCGTTTTAATTTAATGATGGCGCGAAAACGCCTTGGTAAAAATTCCGGAGAGCAGGTGGAAACTGTGGTGAGAGAACGACCCATAGAGCGGATTCTGGATCTCGCCCGTTGGGCACCCAGTGGCGATAATGATCAGCCTTGGAAGTTTGAAATTACCGGTGACCATACGGTAACAATTCATGGCAACGATACACGAGACTGGTGCGTTTACGACCTGGATGGCACTTCTAGCCAAATTGCGATCGGTGCTCTGCTAGAGACACTGACAATCGCTGCTTCAGGTGAGGGCATGCGAGCGGAATCCGCTTTGCAACCAGATTCGCCTGAGACTCACCCCGTCATCGATGTGACATTGACCCCTGACGGCGCTATTCCGCGAGACCCCCTGCTGTCATTTATTGAAGCGAGAGTGACGCAGCGAAAACCGTTTACCAAACGCGCAATGTCCGAGGCCCAAAAGCGCATGCTGGAGCAGGCAGTAGGGGAGAGCTTTCGCGTTATCTGGATAGAGGGAGAAAGCGGGCTTAGGCAGATGGCCAAATTGCTCTTTCACAATGCTCACATCCGATTGACCACTCCAGAAGCCTATGAAGTGCATAGGCGGAATATTGAATGGGGTGTCCAGTTCAGCGAAGACCGCATGCCAGAAGGTGCTTTGGGGTTGGACGTGCCGACACGCAAAATTATGCGTTGGGCATTGCAGAGCTGGCGACGTGTGAAGTTTTTGAACCGTTTCTTTGCGGGGACATGGTTGCCTCGCATTCAAATGGACTTGCTGACAAGCCTAGGCTGCGCAGCGCATTTTGTAATTGTCGCTGACAAGCCGCTGGCAACTGTTCAGGACTACCTGGATGGTGGGCGCGCGGTGCAGCGCTTCTGGTTAGAAGTGACTAAACAAGGCATGCAGTTTCAGCCGGAAATGACGCCAGTCATATTTTCTCGCTACGTTGCTCAGGGGCTCACCTTTACATCCGTTGCGTCGGAGCAGGCCTTGGCCTCACGTCTGGCGTCTGAATTGTCTGGTTTTTTGACTGGAGGAGAAGATCCAATGCAGCGTGTGTATATGGGGCGTATAGGCTTTGGTGATGCGCCGCAGTCTCGGTCAACTCGCCCGCCGCTGGAAACACTGTTGGTCGACGACCAGGGCTAGCGCGGCATGCCCGAGCCTACCCAACAAGCTATTAAAACCAGAATCCTTTTTTTCTGCGAGGCAGTAACTCTTGCCCATGTGGCACGGCCTATAGTTCTGGCCAATGCCTTGGACGGCGAGCAGTTTGATATTCATGTTGCGCAACACCCTCGCTATCGTTCGTTGTTGGGCGAAGCGTTCTACACTGAGCATGAGATCGACTCGATTTCACCGCCGCAATTTAACCAAGCACTGGCCGATGGCACGCCTCTTTACGATGAGTCCACTCTCAATGCTTACGTGGAAGAGGATCTTGCGCTCATTGCAAAGGTACAGCCGGATATTATCGTCGGCGATTTTCGTATCTCTCTTGGCGTGAGTGCTGAGCTGGCCGGAGTGCCTCTTATTGCGCTCAGCAACGCCTACTGGTCTCCCTATTGCCGCGGGAAATATGTTGTACCGGATATTCCCCTCACGCGAATACTTGGCCCAACCCTTGGCCAATGGTTGTTCACGCTGGCAAGGCCGGTGGCCTTTGCCTTGCATTGCGGGCCAATGAAAAAGCTGCGGAAAAGGCGCGGGTTGCCGTCATTAGGCTTTAATTTGAAAGCAGTTTATACCCATGCAGATTACACCTTGTATGCCGACGCGCCGGGGCTGTATGACATGGACCCACTGCCTGAAAATCACCGTTTTATCGGGCCAGTGATCTGGTCACCCCAATATCCACGGCCCGATTGGTGGGCAGAACTGCCCAGCGATAGGCCTATTGTTTACATCACCTTGGGGAGTTCAGGCCCACCGGAGTTGTTACCAGAGCTATTAGCGGCGGTTGGCCAATTGGAGGTCACTGCAATAGTGTCGACGGCCGGAGCTGCTTTTCCTAAAGAGGGAACTCTAACTACTGCCGACAACATCTATCTGGCACCCTACTTGTCAGGAGAAGAGGCTGTGCAACTTGCCAGCCTGGTCATTTGTAATGGCGGTAGCCCCACCACACATCAGGCATTGGTCGAAGGTGTGCCTGTGATAGGTGTCGCCTCGAATATGGATCAGTACTTGAATATGGCCATGATTGAAAAACAGGAGGCTGGTCGCTGTGTGCGCGGCGCTAGCTGTACAGCTGACGCACTGGCCCGGGAGGTGTTATTACTGCTAGAGGAGCCGCGTTACGCCGAGGCTGCACAGGCTCTCGCGGTGAAGTTGAGGGCTGCGGATGCTGCAGCGGAGTTCTGTAAGCTTGTAGACCAGATACAACAGTCGATAGTAGCGGGAAAGTTACAGCTGCCATCCTCACATGCGAGTGTTTCACCATGAGCGTCTACCAGAAAATGATCGAGTTTCTGGTGCGCTATACTTTGCCCATTTCTCTGGTGAACCTACTCCTTATGTTGGCTATTGCCTTTGGTGGTAGTCATTTGTCCATTGAGGCCGGTATCCGTGTGTTATTCAGCCCGGATGATCCCAACCTGCTCGCCGAGATAAAAATTGAAGAGACTTACGGCAAAGAAGACAACATTTTGCTGGTGGTTGATGCGATCGATGGAGATATTTTTACTGCGGACCATTTGGCGACCATCGAGAATATGACGGCCGAGGCCTGGCAGGTCCCTAATTCTCGCCGCGTTGATTCAGTAACCAACTACCTATATACCTCCGTCGATGGAGACGAGTTGACCATCGGTCCTCTGATAGAAGGTGCCCGGGAGTTTTCCCCGCAGCGCTTGGCGCAGATTCGTGAAGTGGCACTGGCACAGGAAGCAATACTCGGTAGATTAATCGCGCCTGCAGGAAATGTTGCCGCGGTGAATATCAGCTTGAATTTGCATGCTGATGGAAAGGCGGCAGCACTCGAAGCATCCGTTAACTACGCCAGAAAAATTGCACGGCAGGCCGAAGCGGACAATCCTGGGGTGCAAGTACATATCGCTGGACTGGCGCTGACTGAACAGACCCTTGCGGAAGTCACGGCCTCTGACGGTGCCACCCTTATTCCCGGCTTATTTGCGATGGTGCTAGTGGTGCTTGCCCTTTCGTTGCGCTCAACGCTGGCGGCCTTATGCACAGTTATCACCATTGCATTGAGTGTGGTGGTTGGGATGGGTTATGCCGGCTGGGCAGGTCTTGCTATCAACAGCGTCAATGTGTCTGCTCCTACTATTATAATGACGTTGGCCGTGGCGGACTGTATTCACTTGCTCAGTCATTTCCTCAGGCACCTCAACGCGGGCGTCGAAAAGCGTGAAGCGGTACTACTGAGCATGCGGGAAAATTTGTATCCGGTAATTCTTACCAGCGTGACCACCGCTATTGGCTTTGGCAGTATGAATTTCAGTGACTCTCCACCCTTTGGGGAACTGGGCACCATATCCGCTGTTGGTGTGATGGCCGCGCTATGGGTCTCTATGACCCTGTTACCCGGCTTGATGTTGTCGTTGCCATTTAAGGGCAGTAGTAAGCCGCGCAGGGAATGGCCGCTGGAGTCTCTGGCGAATTGGGTTGTGGGTAATCACAAAAGCATCTTCTGGATTGGCCTTGCCACAGTGTTGGTCATCATAAGTTTCATTCCTCGTATGGCGTTGAACGACGACCCGGCGGGTTATTTCTCGGATGCCATTCCGTTAACCAAAGCAATACGGGTGGTGGAGGACAAGCTTTCGGGTACGCAAAATGTGCACTACTCGCTGGATTCGGGAGAGCCAGGTGGTGTCGCGGACCCTCAGTATCTGAAGCAAGTGGGCGGCTTTGTGGATTGGCTGCGAGCGCAGCCAGAAGTCACCAACGTCGAATCTTTTGTGCATACCCTGAAACGTCTTAATCAGGTTATGCACGAGGATGATAGCGAGTGGTATCGGCTACCCGATGAGCGCGCATTGGCAGCTCAGTATTTGCTCCTTTATGAAATATCTGTGCCCTATGGGCAGGATGTTACCTATCAGGTGAGTGCGGACAAGTCTGCACTGAAGGTTACTGCGGTTCTCAAGAATCAGAAGTCTCGAGTGCTTGATTTTGAAGAGCGAAGCCGCAAGTGGCTAAACGATAATGCTCCGGAGTTGGTGACACGGGGAGCCGGTCACGCGATCAGCTTTGCCAGTATTGGTCTGCGTAACATCAACAATATGTTGGTAGGTTCCGTGCTTGCGATCATTTTGGTTTCTACTTGTCTTATCTTTGCCTTTCGTTCTCTGCGCTTCGGGCTTGTCAGTTTTATTCCCAACTTGTTTCCAGCCTTGGTCAGTCTTGGCATCTGGAGTGCCGTGGTGCACGAGGTCAATATGGCGGCCTCTGTAGTGTTCAGTATGACTCTGGGCATTGTGGTTGATGACACGACGCACTTTCTGGTGAAGTATCGCGAGGCAAGAACTGTGAGGCAGTTGGATCCGGCGAATGCTATACGGGAGGTGTTCACTACGGTGGGCCGCGCGTTAGTTGCAACATCGGCAGTGTTGGCAGCAGGCTTTCTGGTGCTAGCGCAGTCGAATTTTTCGGTCAATTCAACGTCGGGTATTCTTATGTCCCTGACGATAATTATTGCACTGCTGTTGGATTTACTGTTTTTACCCGCCTTACTATTAAAACTCGATAGGTGGTTGGTGCCCGGTCACTGAGGCTTACGCCATAACACTGCAGGCTCGTAGGCCGATGGTATGAAGTATCCAAACAACGCCCAAAAAAGTAGCGCTGGCTTGCGCATAATAATTTTCGCCGAGTCAGGCGATAGCGCGTTGTCCAGATTGTGGCCGTGCGCCTTGTTGAATTCATCTAAAAAGCGGTAGTTGGAAAACGGCATCAGCGTGTCCATGTAGGAGCGCTTGTGCGACTGCAGTACTTCAAGCCCAAGCTCTTCCCCTAAGTCCAGCAAGCTTCGTTGGGTGAGAATTACCCGATGAAAGGGCTGATGAAGCCGCATGGTGTGTCTAGAGAGGTCAGCCATACTTTCTACTCCCTCTGAATCGGCGGTGCCTACGTAGAGTAATCCTCCCGGCTTCACCAGATCGTAGCAGTCCTGCATCATCTCCCGCGGGCTGTCTACATGTTCGATTACATCGTTGGCAATGACGCAGTCATAGCCTCCCTCGGGAATGGGCAGCTGCGAGTATGCTGGTACGAAAGGGTCGTAACCGGTGAGGTTTTGGTAGCCTTCCTCTCCCAGATACTGCAGGTAGACGCCGTTCCCACAACCATAGTCGATGACACTGTCTGTTTTGCCAAGTCCGCCACCCAGTAACCTGCCTAATAAATTCTTGAAAGTGCCGCGGGCGAAGATGTCCAGCGTACGGTCGCTGTTAAGTGGATAGTCACTGTAGATGTCTGCCATATCCACAGGGTCCAGGCTGTGGATTGCAGCGCATTGGGGACATTTCCATAACGGGAAGACGTCCGCCAGGAATCGCTGAGTGTTCCCCGGAGCCCGGCCCAAATCGGCATTGTCCGGTTCTGAGGTGGCGTGGTGGCAGATTAGGCACTGGTATTTCTGGCTACTGTTGCTGGCGTGCGTATTTGTTGCCGTGTTGGATTCAGATTCGGTCATTGCTAGGTCCTTCTAGATGCTGTGCCAACCGCAAACTTAAGGCAGCGATCGTCAGTGAGGGGTTAATGCCACCGCTTGTTGGAAACACGGAGCTGTCTGCTATATAGAGGTTGTCTAGGCCATGCATCTTGTTATTGCCATCGCAGACACTTTGCTGTGGATCTTCACCAAAGCGGCAGGTGCCACAGATATGGGCGATTCTTTGATTATTATCCGCCTGTTTCAACAATAAATAGCGGTAGGGCGAGAGAACTTTCTTCATCTTGTTGCGCAGCGTTTCAATACGGCGGTGCTCACCATCGCTGATGGTGTAGCTAAGCTGTATCTTACTGCGGCCCAGTGCATCGGGTTCATCCGATAGCGTCAGCCTGTTGTTCTCGCTAGGCGCGTCTTCCATGGTGGACGCCAGTATTACCGCTCTGGAGAGCATTGTCCCCAGCCCAAATCGAGCCAACGGCTTTATCAGTTTGAATGCCGCCGCAGCGATTGCGCCCAGATCATGGCGTATATCGCGTTCCATCTCTTCAACCAAAATCGCAGGCGGTGGCAAAAAACCGAAGGACTGCACTGAACCCAGTTTGCCGTTCTCGCCGTCGTACAGATCGTTGAAAGCCAGCTCTTTAATTCGGCTGCCAGGCTCTATTTTGTCGCCGGTAAACACTGCGTAGAGGTCTATATAGTGCCGCATGAGGTTTTTGCCAATCAGTCCTGTTTTATTTCCCAGGCCAGCTGGCCAATCTGTGCTGCTCGAATTCAATAACAAGCGCGGAGTTTCCAAAGCTCCTGCGGCAACAATAAAGCGACTGGCGCTGAGTTTTATTTCCTTGCCCTGATGCGAACATATGAGTTTATCTACCGCAGTACTACTGGCCTCAATGCGCAGCACTTCGCATTCATCCAATAGTTGAGCGCCATAATTATCTATGGCCGGTTGCAGGCACATTCTACTACTGTCGTTCTTACAGCTCTTGCTGCACAGAAAACTCTGGCATCCACGGCAATCGGGAATCTGTTCACAGGCCATAGGCAGTTGGTAAGGGTGCAGACCCTTACCCAGCAAAAAATCGTGTAGTGCTTGATTCGGTGGCATTAACTGTGGGGGCAGGAGGTACTCTATCTTATTGCTGTTGCGCAGTGGGTCAACGCCACCGCGCACGCGAAACAAATACTCAGCCCGCTGGTAAAAGGGCAGTAGTTCATCGTAATTGACAGGCCAGGCGAGGGGGGAGGTTGCATCATTGCCGCCGTGCACAGTGGCTGGCCTGAAGTCCTGCGGGAAGAATCGCTCCAGTGCCATGCCGTAGAGGGCAGATGAACCACCGGTCCCGGAACCTATAAAAGGAATAAATGATCGCTTTTTGGTACCGGAAACATCCTCGACTGCCTCGGTATAGCGGCCTGCGTTGGCAAGTGCCTCGTGGTGTTGGGGCCCTGGAGCTTCTCTGCGGGAGAAAAAGCTCTCCGCGTAGTCGTCGCTAAGAGCGGCGTAAGAGCGCAGATGGGAACGCCCTTTTTCGACAAACAAGACACTCTTCCCGGCCTGCGCCAGTGAGTGACCCACGGTGGCTCCGCCCATGCCAGTACCGACAATAATATAGTCCCATTGCCGCTCGGATAGTTGTTCCACGGTTCCCCTCAATTGATGCGCCTCACACCGTTGCCGAACTGGCTGCACGGCCATTTGCATAGCACTTGGTAGTTTTGCCAGAGTAATGCTTCAGTGTTCGGCTATACTGATGCGCTACCTAGGGCTTTTTTGCACCATAGGCGGCGACAGCTACGGTGTCAAAAAATTTTACACTTTGGGGTGCTGAAGAAGTTAGTCGTTGAGGCCTAAAATCATAAGCTATTGATTTAAAAAGATTATTAATTTTTGGCACATGGATTGCTTTATACTGGTTGAACTAACAAAAAAGCGGCTAAGTTGGCCCTTAGAACAGAATTTGTAAAAGGCTCTAAAGGAGTACGGAAAATGAAAACTAACTTTATGATGATTAAAAAGGCGATTCCAGCGGCACTGATGCTGGCCGGAGCAATGGGGCTTTCAACTAATGCAAGCGCCAGCGCGTATGCGATCTCATATGACAATATCTTCGGTCTGGCTGTAACAACCACCGATGCAAACGGCGGCGGCGGACCATTTTATGTGCCACTTAGCGCGTTCACCGACTTCTCTACTACATCCAGCGCAACCGGATTGCAGGGACCAGGCGGAGCGGGCTTCCCCGATCCAGCCGGACTTCCTAATTCCGATAGTGGCGGTGGCCCTGTCGATGCGCAAGTAGCCTACGGTTTAGGTAGCGTGTTTCCCGGTGGTATACCAGTTAACAATGCCATGACTGCTCAGGGCCAGGCGGGCAACTACTCTTATGCTGACGCACAGGTAAGCTCTACTGCTCTTTCACAGCCGCTCCCTGGTCAGCCAGTAACCGCTACGGGTAACTTGACACAGGCTTGGAACATTGCTGAAGGCTTTGTTTCTGATGACGGTAATGCATCAGCTTCTGGTATTAACTCTTCCGAAACTGGTTTTACTACGCAGTTCGAACTTGGTGCACCCGCCATATTCAACTTTGATTTCATGGCCGACCCTTACATGATGGTTGCAATGGGTTTGGATGCACTTGGCGGTACTGCCAACGCCAACCTAGACGTGACCTTCACCATCACTGGCGCCGGTGGCACGGTATTTGAGTGGTCTCCTAACGGTGAAGTAGGCGGCATTACCGGTGGTACTGAGAACCTTGACCCATTCAACCTGAATGGCTCTATCGAAGTAACTGCTCCTGGTGATTCTGCTGTATTCGACCCCAATGGTAACGGCGCACCCACAGGCGATATTAACCCAGCGAGTTTTGGTACTTTCTCTGCTAGCACTTTTGTTCTGGCTGCAGGTACCTACACACTGTCTCTGGATATGATCGAGAACATCAACATCCGCACTGCGGCTGCTGCTGTTCCACAGCCTGGTATTCTGGCGCTGTTCGGTCTTAGCCTTGCAGGTTTGGGCTTGAGCCGTCGCCGCAAGGCAAGCTAATTGCCAGGTTGAGTTCTGACTGAGCCCTGTTACTGGGCAATTAGGCAGGACACGAAATAGGAAAGGGTGGTATTAACCACCCTTTTTTTATGTCTGCTATTTACGTTTTATGAATGCCGGGTGTCTACCTGCTGGCATTGTGCGCACTGCCTCCCTTGCGTACAATCTTTAGAGATGCCTTACAAGTTTTCACTTAATAATCCAGGCTTTCTATACAGTCTGCCGCAAGAGCGGTTGTATTGCTTAGTGACACCCCTGTTGTCGGAATTATCGTCGCAGCAGATTCAGCTAAAAACCCCTTCTGGAGCAACCCTATGAACTGTTCGTTAGCCAGTGTTTTTCTCGCCATCTTTTTGGCTCTAGGTGTTGCAGCGTGCACCGATTCAAAAACAACGGAAGAGCATATTCAATACGCCAAGGATTTTCGTGAGAAGGGTAATCTGGATGCCGCAGTCGTGGAGCTTAAAAACGCGCTGCGTCAGTCTCCTCAAAATGCGGAGGCACGTTGGTTAAGAGGGTCTATTTATCTGAGTACGTCCGATGGTGCGGGCGCGGAGAAAGAGTTAGAGCGTGCTGTGGAATTGGGAATGGATGCCAATGAAGTGGCCGTATCATTAATGCAGGCGAAACTATTGCAGAGTAAATTTCAGGAGGTTGTGGATCACGCTGTCGATGAGGCGTCGCTGGATGTTGATAGTCAGGTGAAAATCTGGATTATGCGGGGCCATGCCAATATGGGGCTGGAGGAATTGGATACGGCCAAACAGATGTACGAGACCGTTCTGGCGTTGCAGGCAGAGGAGCCCGAAGCGGCACTAGGCGTAGCCCAAGTTGCGGCCCATCAGGACAACCTGGACAAAGCGCGAGAGTTGGTCACCGCCCTGTTACAAGTTCACCCGGAATTCGCGCCGGCCTGGAGTTTCCTCGCTGATATGGAGCAGTTCCAGAGAAATTATGCAGCCGCAGAAGTGGCCTATGGCCGGGCGCTGGAATCGCGTAGCGACAACGTCTATGATTTGATTAACCGGGCACTGATGCGAATCTTTATAGATGACTTCAGTGGCGCCAGAAGTGATTTTCAGATTGCCCGTAGGGGTAATGCACTGCTGAAGGTAAAACAACCTCTT
Source organism: Halioglobus sp. (assembly GCA_047611225.1). Lineage (GTDB taxonomy): Bacteria > Pseudomonadota > Gammaproteobacteria > Pseudomonadales > Halieaceae > Marimicrobium. The sequence goes on along the minus strand of JBLFWP010000001.1, from coordinate 82,170 downwards.
GTCCAATATGTGGCGGGCCAGTTGAATTATAAGGACGGAAACTACGCGAATGCTGTAACTGCTTTTTCCAACACGCTAGAGATGGCACCCAATTATTTACCGGCTAGATTTTATCTAGCTACTGCGCATTATCAGCAGGGCAGCCTGGAGCAGGCGGAAGCAAATCTGTCTCTGTTCCGCGCTCAGGCGCCTCAATACGCAGCCGGTCACAGGCTGTTCGCGGCCATCAGGTTTTCACAGGGCGAATACCCCAGAGCGCGTGAAGAACTGGAGAATATACTTTCTTTTGATCCTGAAGATGCCTGGTCTCTTGCGCTGTTAGCCGACATCGCAGTGCTTGAAAATAACCCGGCACAATCGGTAGAAAATTACCGGAAAATTGTGGCGCTGCACCCTGAGTCTGACGTGGCTCACGTTCGTCTGGCGCTTGGTTTGATCATTACCGGAGACAGCGAATCGCGCGAGGTACTGGAGAATACCTCGTCACCGAGTGGGCCTGATTCGCAGGCCAGAATGTTGATCATCGTTTCTTATATGAAAGAAGAGAACTGGAAGGCTGCGATTAAAGCTGGCGATAAGCTGGTGGCAGATGACCCGGACAACTGGGATGCGTTGACCTTGTTAGGTGGTGCTTGGTTAGGTCAGGGCAATGCCGACAAAGCTGCAGTATTATTTTCCAAAGCGTTGGAAATGAAACCGGGGAACCCTAATGCGGCTAATAACCTGGCGCGCCTCGAACTGAAGTTGGGGAGGGTGGATGAAGCAAGAAAGTTGTATGAGGAGGTGCTGGCCCACCATCCCGCTCAAAACTCAGCGTTAATGGCACTCAGCTCGCTGGACGTACAGGAAGGTAAATTGGTGGATGCCATCGCGCGTCTGGAAGCGGCGCAGACGAAGGACCCTGAGAACCTGCAACTAAAATTGACTCTCGCTTCTCTTTACCTGAGAACCGGACAGCCTTCCCGAAACATTGGTTTGGCGATTGAAGTAAGTAAAGAAGAGGCTAACAATCCTCAAGTGCTGGAAGTACTGGGCGACTCCCAAATGGCTATGGGGCAGTACGACAAGGCGCTGACAAGTTATGAACAGCTGGTGAGTGAAGTACCCCAGAGTGCGGCATCGCATTACCGTTTAGTGCGGGCACTTTTCTCCACCAACCAGATGAGCCGTGCCGGTGAAGAGCTGGATAAAGTCATTGAGCTTCAGCCTGATCATTTCGGCGCAAGTGTGATGCGCATTCGCATGCTGCGCAAACTGAATAGACAGGAAGAGGCGATAGTGAAGCTGAGTGCTGTGGCTACGCAATATGCAGAGCGCCCAGAAATACTGATTGAGCAAGGCTGGTTGGCGATGTATGAAGGCAATTACGAGAAATCTGTGCAGTCCTTTGAAAAAGCGTTTGAGATCGTCCCCAGCAGCCTATTGGCCTTGCAGGTGGGAATTGCGCGCTGGAATTCCGGTGATGAAAATGGCGCGATTCAGAGCTATGAGAATTGGCTGAAAGCAAACCCTGATGACCTGCAGGTACGTTTCCATTTGGCCAATAGCTATATGCAGCTTGCGCGCAATAATGACGCCGTGGCGAACTTCAAGATCATGTTGGAACAAAAACCAGATGATACCGCGCTGATGAATAATATTGCCTGGTTGATACGCGACACTGATCCCAAGGAGGCAATGGAATATGCACAGCGCACTGTAGAAATTGCACCGGAATGGCCTCCCGGTCTGGATACCAAAGGCTTTTTGCTGATGGAGCAGGGTGAGCTAAACCAGGCCTACCGATTGTTTGGGCAGGCGCTCAAGCGAGCACCAGAAGATCAGGAGATCCGCTACCACTTGGCATTGGTCACTTCGAAAATGGGCGAAACAGAAGAAGCGATGCAAATTCTCAAGGCTGTTCTGGCCGGTACGGATTCGAGTTTTGCTAGCAGAGAAGATGCTGAGAAATTGATGGCCGATCTTAAAAGTAAGTAGTGGCGGATAAGTCTGAGTAGAGGGGCGTTGCAGTTGCGGCTGGTCTAGAAAAAACGGGACAGCTGCAGCTCAATGTAATCGTCATCATCCAGAGCTTGCAGCGGGTCGGCCTTGTCTATGTTGGAGAACATGCGGGCCTCCAGTGTAATAGTCCAGCTTTCTCCCAATCGGCGCACTGCCTCCAGATTGCCGAAGGTCGATTGACTGTCGGCGTCAACGATAATCCCTGCCAGCACTCTTGTTCCTGCTATATCGTTGCCGGAATAGCGGATACCCGCAAAAATATCATCTTGCAAAGGCGAGAGAGACCTCTTGCCGCGCTCATCGTAGTGGTATTCCAGCAACCAGCCTAAGTCAGCGGCGGAGTCTCCCACGCCGAACCAGGTGTATTCGAAACCGCCCACGCTCGCATAGTAATCCTCTATCCGGTTGCTGTTATATATGGCTTCGAGTTTCCACAACCAGGCACCCGTGGTGGCCTGCACATCAAGGCTGGATTGTTCGATTTGTAGATACAGAGGCCTCAGGGCGGCTCTGCCCCCTTCAGTTGAGGGTATAAAAATCGGGTTACGGCTGGTGCCGGAAAAGTGTGCAAACCCTATATCCCAGTCCCCGATGTAGTGGCTCCAGCGCAGTGCGAAATCCACATGTTTTTCTTCGTCGTCCGAATCATAAAGCGGGTTGTTTGTATCTACTGCTGGCTGGGTACGCAGTCGGCCCTGTTCGCCGGGAAAGGTTCTCTCTCGGAAGTAGGGCAGAATGAAGGCCTGCCACGTTCCCCAATCGTCTGTCATATAGTCGAGATTGAGCATTGGCTGACCGAGCTTATCTTCGCCATCGATGTTTTCAACAAGGTCTGACTGGTTAATGATGTCGACCAAGTGCTGGGACTCGGCAACCCCCCAGAAGACGACATCGAGCCCCGCTTTGAAGACGATCTTCTGATGCTCTATCCGCCAGTACATCTCCCGAATATCCGCGTGTGTGCGTTCAGAGTCGTTGGCATCAAAGCGAAAGAAAGGTTTGAACGCGATGCGTTGTTTGCCTCTGTCCCAGTCTTGATAGTATTGAGGCTCGAAGGCGACGGAAACGTTTTGGTCATCTTGCTTCGGGTGCGCGGCATCTTCGAGAAAGAGACGGGTTTCCAAACTGACATACCCCGACCACTCTCCGGAGCTGCCACTGCTCACTGGATTGGGGATTTTGGTTGCGCTTTGCGGGGTAACCGCCGTCTGCCGCTGGATGTTTGTGTCTCTTGCGGCTAACTGCAAAGGCGGTTCTTGTGCGTGCAGATTGACCGCATTTAACTCATCGGCCCATTCGGGGAGGTAAAGGTCCAGCACCAGCCTATGGCCGTGATCTCGATAGGGTTTTAGGGGAAATACTCTAGGTTCAATCTCTTGCGTAACATCAAAGACGTAACGTAAAGCCTCATTGGGCTGATTGCCAGCACGTATCTTATCGATGTGGCTGCCCTTGAGTTTAACGGTGTGATGGTCGAAGTCGCTACGGGACGCCTGCAGTTCAAGTACCACACGCTGTGGATTGCTCAGCGTCGTCAGGGTATAGGGCGCTGCCTGGGAAAGGTCAAAAACAACGCGTGTACGGCCGGGTATCAGCCCTACGCGAACGCCCAGTACTTCGTTGCCAACGATAGGTATAACGTTGGCCCTCGCAGGTAGGCTGGCAGGCAACAGCAGCGCTACAATCAAGGCTGTAAACGTGGCGTAAAGAGAGTGGGGCACACTGCTCAACTGCTTGCTGATCCCTTGTTGTCTGGCGGCGTTTTGAAAAATGATAGTCAGCGAATACGCGACAGCGCCTGGCGGTTAAAATCAGTTTCCGATTGGCCTACCTTGAACTGATAATTGCTGAATATCAATACAGTGCTCTTACCCGTTTGGTGGTTGGCCATATGCATTTCATCTGGCCGCCAGAACTTTTCCAGATAGGCGTTGTAGCCTTTCATCTTCATGGTTTTGAGGTGTTCGTTTTTGCGGTCATAGTACTCGACCTGCCGCAATCGGTAGTGTTCTTTGTCATACCAGGCCACCTGCCGTGTGTAACCGGATTTCGTATCCACCGGAGTCCGTTCCACAACGAAACAAGGTTGGTCATCGATTGACTCATCTCGCAGGTGCCGGTAGTTGTACTTTTCTACCTCCTGAGATGCGAGGTCTTCGTAGGCAAATTCACTGCCCATAAAGGGGCCGGATTTATCGGCAGAGGAAATTCTCTTCACTCGTTTTAACGCCGGAAGATATAGCCACTGATCATCTGTACCCGCTCGATGTGTGTAGGTGAGAATGGCCGTGCCTTTTAGGTCTCGCGGACGGTCGAACACCAGAATAATCTTATCGCCATCGCCGGGAACCTCCAGAATACGCTGACGCATTTCACGGGAGATGGGCTCATTACCGGACAGCTGTAATAGCATGGTCAGATCGGCCGTTGAATCACCAAAGCCATCGTCTCGACGACTCGCTTCCTCCGCGATGGCGAGGCCTTGATCAGATTCGGGGCTGGCTATTGCGGAGCAAGGCGCCATCAACAGGAGAGCGAGAGCCACTACCGTGTTAAAAACAGGTAACGTGATTGCTGTCTTACGAACCAAGAAATTGACTCCCGAAGCTGAGTTTAAGGTGGAGTTGATTGACTGCGATTGACGTTCATTTCCCGTGGCACAGCGGTTGTTTCGTTGTTGCCCCGTTGGATATCTCCACGTCAGGGAGAGAGCGTCTGAAGACACCATCACTTTCTTTAGCCCCAGTTGGAATTGATCGACAAAATTTATTGTACAAGGGCTGGGAACTGCATGGCCAGCCCTATCGCTGTCAGCATTGGGTATCCCGTTGAACACATTCCTGGACTGTGGCGATTTATATTGTCGCACATTTGCGACAATATAAGTCATTGAATATAATAGATAAAATGATTAACGGTCGATATGGCGTCGTTAATTGCCTACAAATGGCCGCCAAACTATGGGTAATTTCGCACACCATTTCAAATAGTACGATTGGAATTCTGCTAAGTGGTTGTTTTATAAAACTATAGTCAAGACTGGAGCATTATTTGCATACACTTACGCAGAGCCCCCTGAGGGGCTGGTTGTAGAGTGGCAAAAAGGGGTAGTGGTTTTGGCAGTAGAGTTTTTGCTCAGCAGAGATGGTCAGTTTCTGGATCAATATTATGCACTGCGGCAGCGGTGTTTTCGAAAAGAGCTGGGACTCGTCGATTTTGATGGTGCGGAGGAGGATCAAGATAGGCAAGGCCGCATCCTTCTTGCGATACAGGATGGAAAGTGTGTGGGGGGCGTTAGAATTTCGCGTCGTGTTTCCCTGCCCAGCCAGATGGAAACGCTGAATATAAATCAGGATACCTGCTGTATGTGGGAGAGATTTGCCATAGACCCCGATGTGCGGTCAGTGTCTCTTATCCGCCAGTTCATTGCGCAACTCATCGTGGTGTCCAGAGAAAGTGGCTACCAGCATGCCATGGTACTCAGTTCCCTATGCAATGCTCGTTTCTATCGTCGGTGCCTTTCTTCTCTGGAAGTAGGTTTTGAAATTCATCGGCATGTACCTCACTGCGCGCAAGGTGCTTTCGCTGGCCTCGAACATTACATGTCGGTGGCCTATTTGGACGATAGCCAGGCACTGAGTATCGCTGTCTGATCCCCTGGGGGAGGATTCTCCACCCCCATCACGTGTATTTCATTGAATAACTCGCCGCTCGAAAGGGCCTTTGCCGCGCGCTCCAATTTCATGGATAATCAAGACGTTTCCGTTTACTAGCGGCTCATACTGAACGCCCCATAGCCTAGGCTAATCACTGCCCATTTTTCATCTATTTAGGGAATACGGAACTATGAATTTGTTTCTCAGGATCCTGACCGTGCTGCTTCTTGGCATCAGCCTTATCGCCTGTGAAGATGAGGTTACCAGCGAAGAACATTTGGCGACTGCCAAAGTTTTTCAGGACTTGGGGAACGCCCGTGCGGCAATTGTGGAGCTTAAGAATGCCCTGCAAAAAGATGTTAACAATTCGCGCGCGCGCTCGATGCTGGGCAAGATTTATTATGATATGGGAGAGTACGAAAGTGCAGTAAAGGAGCTCTCGAGAGCGTACGAGAGAGGTGTTGATTCTACTATTATTGTTCCGGTATTAGCCCAGTCCTATTTAAGTCTTGGGGAGTTTCGAAAGTTGGAAGATCTCAGGCTGGACGGTCTGGACCCCGAAGGCCGCTCATTGGTGCAGGCGGCGAAGGGCCTGTCGATGCTCTACCAGAATGACATGAACTCAGCTTCCGAGAGCATGACAGCCGCAATGGCGAATGATCCTCGATCTCCCTACGCCGAAGTGGCGTCAGCGCGGCTTGCAATGGCGGAGCAAGATTATGAAGGCGCCCGAATCCAGTTAACAGCTATCTTTGAAAAACACCCCGACTACGCGCCCGCATGGAATCTATTGGGCGACGTAGAAGCGGCTCAAAAGGATCCGAGAAAAGCACACGAAGCCTATACCAATGCATTGGAAATCGCGCCTAAAACGTTCGACGCACGCCTCAATCGGGCGATGATGCGTATCTATATGAAGAATTTCGGTGGCGCTCGCAAAGACGTGGAATTTATTAAGAACAATTTTGGAAAAGTGGCAAAGGTTCATCCCGGCGTACTTTTTGCCAACGGCCTGATACTGCTACAGAATAAATTTATCGATCAGGCTAGGAAACAATTTGAGCAGGCGTCCGAGTTTTCTGATGCCTACCCACTTACTTACTACTATATGGCGGCCATCGATCTTGAAAACGGTCTGGTACAACAGTCCCTGAGTAATGCATATCGTTTCCTTGGTTTTGTGCCGAACAGTATTGTTGGTGCCAAGCTGGCGGCGAGATTAGAGCTGGAGGAAAAAAATTATGAAAAAGTGGAAGAGCTTCTGCGGCGTGTAGTACTGGCTAGTGGCGGCGATACTGAAGCATTGAATTTGTTGGCAAGCGCTTTGTTGGCACAGGGAAAGAATGAAGAGGGTGTTGCGCTGCTAGCTAGGGTGGCTTATTTCCGACCCGATTCTTCACAAGCCCAGGCGCGGTTAGGCGCAGGATACTTCGCTATAGGTGATGAAGAGCTGGGCATGTCCACTCTGAAGAAAATTCTCGATAAAGATCCTCAGTACGAGCAGGCAGATATTCTGATTGTTCTAAATTTCCTTCGTCAAGGGAAGGTAGACAAGGCAATTGAGTCGGCGAAGGAATACGGCGACCGGAACCCCGAGAGTACGTTGTCCTTTAACCTTTTAGGTCGGGCCTATGTTGCTGCTGGCGATCAGGCTGAGGCAGAGAAAGCCTTTACGAAGTCTCTCGAATTGCAGCCAGGCGACCCAGGCGCAAACCACGCTATGGCCGATTTTGCGACCGCCGAAAAGGACTACGAGGCAGCGAGAGGCTTTTACCATAATGTGTTAGATGATAATCCGGCGCACATGGAAACCCTCATGAAGGTAGCGGGTTCTTACGCGCTAGAAGGGAATGAAGAGCAAATGTTTGTCAGTCTCGACAACACATTGAGAGAGAACCCTCGCGCGATGGAGCCGCGTATAGTCAAAGCTAGATTCTTTATCGCTCGCGGTGACCTGGAGAAGGCCGGGCCATTGCTTGACGAATTGAGCGAGGAGCAAAAAGCAACCCCGGACGCATTGTTGACCACTGCCGGCTTTGAACTGGCTGCCAATCGCTACAATCAGGCCAGAACTACTTTGGAAATATTGATTAAACTTCGCCCTGAAGTGAGTCAGTATTATTACATGCGCGCCAAAGCCCATGCGGGGCTTGGAAATTTAGAGGATTTCACCGCAGACCTGAACCGCGCAGTAGAACTCGATCCTAATCACTTTTACGCGAAAATAGCTCTCGCGAGACTGGCGTACCTAAATAGCCAGCCAGCTGTATTCGACAAGCGACTGGCGGAGCTGAAGGAAATGGCGCCAGACAATCCTGATGTTATGAAGCTTGAGGTAGTCGCCGCACAAAAACGTGGTGACAATGCACTGGCGACAAAGTTGCTTGATACTCTGGTTCGGCAGTCGCCTACAACCAGTAACGTTGTTGCATTGGCGTCTCATAGAGATTCGCTAGGCAATACAGACGGCGCGATTACACTGCTGAACTCATGGCTGGAACAACATGCTGATGACATTAAAGCGCGTGAAAAATTGGCAAGCTTTTATAGTAAAACTGGGCAAGTCGATAGTGTTGTTGAACAGTACAATATCATTCTCAAAGACGACGAACATAATGTAGTCGCGCTGAATAACCTCGCTTGGTACCTGCTAGACACTGAGCCTGAAGAAGCACTCAAATATGCCGAGAGAGTGTACGCCCTGTCTCCCGGCTCCAGCTCCGTTCTGGATACGCTGGCAATGGCTTTAATGAATAATGACAAACTCCCCGAGGCCCGGCGAATTATCACACGTGCTTTGGATCTGACGCCCAAAAATCCGGATATCCGCTATCATTCGGCGAAGCTTCAGGCCGCTGAGGGGGACAATGCTGGAGCGATTGAAGCACTGACAGAGCTTCTTCAGACAAGACCCGAATTCGCCGAAAGGGCAGAAGCGGAATCTCTACTACGTCAACTGACGAAGTCCTGAATCTATCCTCCTGACTTGATGGGGCGCCCGGCGTAGGGGCGCGTCTAGCCGGCCCCAGTACCTCTCCTACACCTTCAACCCAAGCTTATCCAGCAGGTTGTATAGCGTAGGCCGGGTAATCCCGAGGGCATTGGCAGCGTCGGTAATGTTTTGGTTGTAGTGACTCATGGCGCGAATTACAGCCCTACGGTCCGCCTCTTCGCGAACCTCCTTCAGGTTCAGGGGCATTGGCTCGGCGGAGCCTTCTCCTATCTCTAGATCCTCAGCAGTAACCTGATTGCCCTCGGCCATGATGACGCCGCGTTTCACGCGGCTCTCCAATTCACGTACATTTCCCGGCCAATCGAAGGCCTCTATGGCAGCGATGGCGTCTTGGGAAAAAGCTTTCGCTGAGCTCGAGTATTCGTTGCTTAGGGTATTGAGGAAAGATTTTGCCAACAACAGAGTGTCGCCTTCGCGGTCTTTCAGCGGCGGAATCTCCAGCACGATTTCGCTAATACGATAATACAAGTCTTCCCGGAACATACCCTTTTCGATCTGGCGAGGAAGATCCTGGTGTGTCGCGCACAGTATCCGCACATCCACGGGAATTTCTTTGCGGCCGCCGATGCGCTCTACCACTCGTTCCTGTAGAAAACGCAGAAGCTTTGCCTGCAGTTCCATGGGCAGGTCACCGATTTCGTCAAGGAATAAAGTGCCTTCATGAGCGTATTCAATTTTACCCGGTGTTTGTTTTGCTGCGCCTGTGAAGGCGCCTTTTTCGTATCCGAATAACTCACTTTCCAATAAGTTTTCAGGTATAGCTGCACAATTAATGGCGACTAATGGCTTGTCGGCGCGTGGGCTCAATTCGTGCAGGGCCTGTGCGCAACGCTCCTTGCCCGTGCCGCTGGCACCCAGCAGTAGAGTGGTGATATTGGATGGCGCTATTTTCTCAATAGTGCGACAAACTTTAAGCATCTGCGGGCTGGCAGTGATAATGCCTCGCAGTGGCATGTTTTGGTCTGCCTCATGCAATCGGTGGTTCTCACGCTCCAGTTCATAGACGTGATACGCCCGATCGACGAGCATGGAAAGCAATTCGGGATCTGCAGGTTTTTGATGGAAGTCATAAGCGCCAAGCGCAATGGCCTTTACTGCGTTTGCGCGCTCGCTGTCTCCAGTCACTACAATGACTTTGGTTTCCGGAGCGAGCGCCAGTATCTCTGTCAGCGTGGCAAGGCCTTCGGTGACACCGCCGGGGTCCGGGGGTAGGCCCAGATCCAGTAGGACCACGCCGGGTTGTACTCGCCGCAACTGATTAATGGCCTCTGTCCGGTCGCCACTGATTTCCACTTCATAGTCGTCGAACGCCCAACGCAATTGGTTTTGAAGCCCCTTGTCGTCTTCGACTACCAATAAATACTTTTTTTCTTTTTTCACAGCTTATTTACCTTGCGCCTTGTGAGTTCCCCGTTAGGGGCTTGTGCTGCTGTCGTGGGAATCTGCACTTGAAACAGTGAGCCTTGCCCCGGTTTGCTCTGCACGTTGATGTCTCCCCCCAGGCTACGAATAAAATCGCGGCTCTCAAATGCACCGATTCCCATACCGGTTAATCCCTTGGTGCTATCAAAGGGTTTAAACAGACGGTGCTGAATAAAGTGCTCGTCCATACCTGTGCCCGTGTCTACAATTTCTACAATTGCATTGTTGCCCTTGTGCCGCAGTCGAACTGTCACTTGCGCGTCATTGTCGGTGGCTTCTTGCGCATTTTGGATTAAATGACCGAAAACGGTGTGTAATTTGTCTCGGTCGCAATGAAGCTTGAAGGACACGTCCTCGCAGTCAAAAACTGGAACCGGCTCCCGTAAATTGCATTCGCTGATCACTTCGCTGATCAATTCTATCAGTTCAAACTCCTGCTGTTCCGTCTGCCCAGCCTCACTGCGCAATTGAGCCATCAAATTGCTCATGCGATTCACCGAATTATTAACGGTATCGACCATATCATCGATAAATTCTGGGTTGTGTTTGTGCTTCTGGGCATTGGAAACCATCAGTGAGAGCTGTGCCAGAATATTTTTCAGGTCGTGGATGACGTAGGCCGAGAGGCGATTAAAGGCCTCAAACTGCCTGGATTCCATTAACGCCTGATTTGCCTGATATTGTGCTAGGTGACTAGCAGCCTGGCGGCCGGCTACTTTCAACAAATCGCGATCTTCCCAATTGAGATCGGTGGCAAGATCGGTTTCTCGCAGCAATAGGATACCCTGCAGGCTCTCTCCGAAAGACAGTGGAATCAGTAGCCACGCACGCGGAATGTCTGCGAGCGCAGCAGGAAGCTCAAGGTTGCGGTAGACGTCTGGTGCGGCGCGCCACTCCCGTAGGTCGATGATCCACTCGCGTTCCTCCATCCAGGTGGGCAAGCTACCAAGGTTAATGTTATGGCCCGGGTGCGGCATTTCCCAGTGGGATACGATATTGAAGCGTCCGCCCTCTGTCTTGGTCCAGAGAATACCTGCATGGCTTTTAGCCAGATGCGCTATCGCACGAGTGATATTGGTGGGGATATCGTTTTCACCACTGGCGAGAGTCTGAGTGAATCGTAGCCACTCGGTACGGTAATCGTATTTGTAGCTGAAGAAATTCTTACTTAACCAAACGCGAATGCGGGCGCGAATTTGTCCTGAGAACAGTAGAACAAGGAGTGTCAGGCCGGCCGCACACAGAAACACGATTTGCAGAACACCGCCCCAGTTGCCACCCAGATAGCGGATAAAGTAAGCAGCCAGTGCCATGGTGACCAGGTAAATACCCGAGGCCATGAGAGTGAGGGTATGAAAGGCCACGTGACGAGAGAGGTAGATTCCCTGGGCCTCGTCCGCCTCGTCTTTTTCTTCCGATCGGTCGGTTCGGCTGAGGCTGATGGCCATCAAAACAGCGGCCATAGTTGTCACAATGCCCCGTGCTTGCCACAGGGTTGCGTCAAGGTGTCTGAATAGGAGTGCCTCGGCGAACATAAAAAAGTCGTAGGCGAATAGAATACCCAGGCCAATACACAGGTGTTTTGTCGCCCACAGCTCAGCCTCATTACTGTTCCGAAAAAACTGTTCCAGCAGTAATAGCCCCAAAATCGCCATAGCCAGCCAGGCGCCAAAGGTGAGATATGAGGAGACGTCGTACAGTGGAGACAGCGCCTCTACGGCCGGTTCTGCCCCTAGAATTGCTACCAGTGCGAGCAAGAACCCACCCACGTAGTACGGCAGCCAGCGGCGTGTGCTTGCCAGTGGATGGTCTATTCCCCGCAGGCGAAGCCCGATAAGCTTCAGTAGCACAAACAGCCACGAAGCGTTGCGCAGCACTTCCGTGAGCTTCATCGAAAGTATTAGCGGCTCTATCAGTATGGTCGATAGGGTGACGGTCCCCGCCCATATGACCGTCAGAATACAGGCCAGTAAAAGGGGGGTGCCCAAGGGGTTGCGACGGCTTATAACAGCCAGTATGAGCAGCATGGTATAGGCGAGCAAAGCCGTACCGTAACTGTACAAGCCGATATTACCGAGTATGTCGGTCTGTGCTTCCAGTTCCAAACTCTCCAAAGCGTGTACCAAATCACGTTCCGCGATAGCGGTGTCAATAGAGAAACACTATACTCTGTCTCCGTTAGTGTAAATGCTGTCAAGAAATAAGTGGGATGCGTCGCACATAATAAACGGCGTGCCCATGCAAGATCCTTCGGGTAGGGACCAACCAGTAAATATGTCTGCTTACGAAGCACTAGAATCAGAACTTAGGGAGAATCCAGCGAGGTGGCTTGTCACCGGTGCCGCTGGGTTCATCGGATCTCATTTGGTCGAGACGCTGCTCAAGCTAGGGCAGAACGTGGTAGCCCTGGATAACTTTGCTACCGGATCGCAGGCCAACCTCGATGATATCCGTGTGCAGGTGGGGAGCGAGGCCTGGGCCAATTTTACCTTTATCGAGGCAGATATCTGTGACCTCGAAGCCTGTGAGTCTGCAGCGCAGAATACCGATTATATCTTGCATCAAGCTGCCTTGGGCAGTGTGCCGCGCTCACTTGCTGATCCAGTGCGCACTAATCAGGCCAACGTTGACGGCTTTTTGAATATGCTACTGGCGGCCAGAAATGCCAGTGTTAAGCGTTTCGTTTACGCGGCCTCATCTTCTACCTATGGCGATCATCCGGGTCTACCCAAGGTTGAGGACACCATAGGCAAGCCGTTGTCTCCCTACGCAGTAACGAAGTATGTCAATGAACTGTATGCCGACGTGTTTGCTCGTAGCTACGATATGGACTGCATCGGGCTGCGTTACTTCAATGTCTTTGGGCCACGTCAAGATCCGCAGGGTGCATATGCGGCAGTGATCCCGCGCTGGTTTGAGGAGCTTTGTAGTGGCAGTGCGCCTCGCATTAACGGCGATGGTGAGACGTCCAGAGATTTCTGCTTCATTAAAAATACGGTTCAGGCTAATTTGCTTGCTGCGACATCCAGGAATCCCGAGTCAGGTAATCAGGTTTACAACGTCGCAGTGGGCGGACGCACCAGCTTGAATGAATTGTTTCATTCAATTCGATCGTTGTTGGCTGCTGACAATGCAGCGGTGGCCTCCATTGAACCCGAGTATGGGGATTTCCGCGAGGGGGATGTGCGGCACTCGCAAGCAGATATCAGTAAAGTGAGTGATTTTCTGGGATATACACCGACGCATACCGTATCTCAGGGTCTGGCAGTGACCAGCGATTGGTTTTTACAGAAGCGAAAGGACAACTCGGTATGAGTGAGAGTGGCACAGTAGCAGTAGTGGGTCTTGGATATGTGGGGCTGCCGTTGGCAGTGGCCTTTGGCCGTATGTACCACACCATTGGTCTCGATCTGAATGAAGAGAAACTCGCCCATTACCGTGCGGGCAATGATCCCAGCGGTGAAGTGGATTCCGCTGCGCTAGCCGAATCAGATAAGCTCGAATTTACCAGCGATGCCAGCAAACTGGCTGAAGCACAAACTATCATTGTGGTAGTACCTACCCCTATCGACGAGGCTCGCAGGCCAGACCTTTCGCCTTTGGAGGGAGCCTGTCGCACCGTAGGTGCTCATCTAACGCCGGGTACCACAGTGATTTTTGAGTCCACTGTTTATCCCGGTTGTACCGAAGAAGTGTGCGTTCCCATTTTGGAGCAGGTTTCTGGCCTGACATGGTCAGGGAGAGATGGGGCTACCGATAGTAAGGGGTTCTATGTGGGTTACTCCCCGGAGAGAATAAATCCGGGCGATAAGGAACACCGGCTGGAAACAATTACTAAAGTTGTTTCGGGGGATACTGCAGAGTCACTTGAAAGAATCGCTAAGCTGTATGGTTCCATTGTCCACGCAGGAACTCACCAGGCGGCCAGCATTAAAGTGGCCGAGGCGGCCAAAGTTATCGAGAATACTCAGCGGGATCTTAATATTTCCCTGATGAACGAGTTGGCCCTGATATTTGACCGGCTCGGTATTGATACGCTTGATGTGCTGGAAGCGGCGGGTACCAAATGGAATTTCCTACCTTTCAGGCCTGGTTTGGTCGGGGGGCATTGTATAGGCGTTGATCCTTATTACCTGACCTACAAAGCAGAGGCTGTTGGTTATCATCCCGAAGTGATTCTTGCTGGTCGCAAGACCAACGACAATATGGGGAAATTTATAGCAGAGCAGACCGTGAAGCACTTGGTGCGTCATGGTCACAGGGTGGCCGGGGCGAAGGTGGCCGTCCTGGGTTTGACCTTTAAGGAAAACTGTCCTGACCTGCGCAATTCCAAAGTTGTGGATATCATTGCGGAGCTTGATGAGTACTGCTGCGATGTACTAGTGCACGACCCGCTGGCTGAGGCGAAAGAGGCCGAGGCGGAGTACGGGCTGCAGTTGTGTGAAATGGCTGATCTGAAGGATTGCCAGGCGGTTATCCTTGCAGTTCCTCACACCGAATATCTTGCGCTCAGCGTTGCTGATTTCAAATCAATGATGGACAAAGATGCGACTCTGGTGGATATAAAATCCATTTTGGATAGAAAGGAGTTGACCGAGGCGGGGCTGAATTTCTGGCGGGTGTAGCCGTGCATGATTTGAGGCGGCTTATGCTTTGTAGCGGAGTCGCTCAGCTTTTTTCTAGTTCTTTTTCTCGATAGCCTCTTCCAAAGATTCTTCTTCTTTTTCGAAGTAACCCATCCATGCCTTGCGTGTCAGATGCGGCAGCAGCAGGTATAGCGGCATGCGCAGATAATGCGAACGGATGTACAACATGAACAGTGCTGCGCCGGTCAGTGGAAGTCTGCAGTGGGGGTGGTCCGGTCGAAACGCGCGCAAAAACAAAAAATCCATCAATGGCTTGCGTAGTCTTCTAGACCTGCTCTGGGCCAATTCGAGTACCTGCACAGGTACTGGCGTAGAAAAAACTTGCCGTACGTAGTTCAGTCCGTGGTAAAGCGAGCCTGTTAACTCGAGTTCGTTCGCTCTAGCCACTAAACCATCCCAGAAATCCGGGTCGCGCTGGGGGAAGTCTCGAAGCATAACGTCGAGATCCCACAAATCGCGTAAGCCATGGTGAAATTCCCCTTCATGAAACAAGTGCGTAGCGCTGTGAATAACCATGTCCTTCAAGGATAGGGTGAACACACCAGGCTTAACTTCGACTATCTCGTCAAAGAGGAGGTGTGGGTCTACGTTGGGGCCCGCTGTCGGGGGTAATATATTGTGGTGTACGTCTAGCGTAGTGCCGCGTTTGATGTCTGTTAGTGGTGGAATTTCATGGCCCCACTTCCGATAGTATTCGCCGTTGTAGGAGTCGAGGTAACTGCTTTCCCATCCTGCTTGGTTAAAGTTTTTTTCCACTTCATCGATACGACTGTGCGGCACGATGATATCTATATCGGTGATTAGGCGACCGCAGCCGACAGGAAGATCCGCGAGTATATAGGCCGCGCCCTTAAGTAATATCAGACGCTCGTCTATCACCGCCAGTGTCCGCCGAATTTTTTCGCTCTCGTAACCCAGGTCACGTTTCTGTTTTTCGTGAATAAGAATCTCGGATTGGAAGTGGCGCCAGATGTTGTCCGATAATTGTTCCGATAGCCCAGCCTGATTGAGTAGTTCTGCCAGTGAAGCAAGAAGCCTGGAGCACCTGGCTTGGGAAACCAGCAATTGAATCTGCTCCAGATCCAGCGTCAGTATGTCGTCGGGACGTAGCAATATTTGTTGTAGCAGGAAAGGCTTCATGGCGATGTAGTCGGCGGCAAATTGTTGATGGTATCTATTGCCCAGTCGAGGTCGTGGTAGACAAGGTCGTAGCAAGTAACACTGTTGAGCAGGGTTTTCATCGCCTCGAATCCCTGCTCGCACATTAAGCTGTAGTTGAAAGAATGATAGGCGGCCAGAATGAAACTCTCGGTTCTACTGCGAGCGCTCAGTTGCTGTGTATCCTCTTTGCTGTATTTGGGAAAAATCATGATGTTGGCACGAAGAGGGCTGACATCGTGGCAGTCAGGGTGAAGATCTGACTTCATATGTGCGACTACGCCCTTGTGGGTTTCCCGGCTGACGGGCCCAAATACGGCCTCGGGAGCAAATGCCTTAATAACATCAATACTCTCATTCTTAAGGCTAACGGGGCGGGGCAGGGGAATAAGCTGTGTAGTGCCCGGTGGGATCATGGCATGCTCGTCAGACAGTATCCGCCACCCGCGCAGACCAAGCGCGGCGCAAAGCGTGCTCTTACCTGCGCCGGGCACACCGGGGAGAATGATCGAAACCCCATCTTTTGAGACTACTCCTGCATGCAATTTGAGGTACTCATTGGTGTGCAGTGATACGCACCAATTCATGCCCCATTCAAGAAATGCGTAGGCCTGTCCTCTTGGAATTGTGTCAAAAGGACTTTGTTCGTCAAACAGAAACTCTGCCTGTCCCTTAAGCCGCTGTAACAGACTGCGGCTATTTAGCGCAACTTTGTAGTCAATGTACTCGTTGGCTCCGGCGAGAGGGAAGTCGGCGTAAAGAGTTTCTATGCCAGTGGCGACCGTTGGTATATCGCTTTGCATCCTATAGTTGTAGGGGCCAACTTTCACAGCCAGTTTGCCCTTGGCAAGCCGTTCTTCAAATTCTTCAGGGCTGAGGTGTTTTAGAAGTTGCATCTACACTTGCTGCAGAATATCGAGGGAGAAAAGTTCATCCAAGACATTTGTGACGGAGTCCTGCAGCGCGGCTGCATCCATATCTTCTATTTGGCCTGAGAGTTTTTCGATAAGTGCATCGGTGGTGAGGGCTTGTCCAGCGCATTGTTCAATGACGAAAGCCGCAAAACCGGAAAGCAGATGAGTGTCTCCCGTAGCGCGGTCAAAATATACGACCATACCTTCGTTCGGGTCGTAGAACCGACCGATAGATTCGATGTGCCACAACATAGCTTATGGTTTGCCCCGGGGCGTTAACAGCGTGGAATTATTTCAAATGGCGGTCTGTATGGCTACTGCAAGTGGGCTTTGTTGGCGCGATTGGCCCGAGTAAAGCAGTCTACCAAAGGGGAGTGATGGAGGTTCTAGCGCCGGGCCGCCTGACAAGAAGGCCCGGGCGGGACTCTTAGGAGCAATCGCCTTTGATCAGGCATACGCTATCTATGGAATCAGGGTCCTGGCAGCTGGAGTAGGTGCCATCTCTACCCTTCCATGTGGGTTTGTCGGCAATGCGGTGGATTTCCGCCGCCAAGTCTTCGTTGCGAGTTGGTCTGCCGGCGGGTGCTGAAACGAACATACCCGTTGCAGGGTCAAAGGAGTTGATTGTTGCCAGAGACATGCAGCCCATGCTTCTGCCTCCGCCTCCCCATGCGGAGCGGTTTCCTAAAGAAAGCAATACCGCGCTTCCTACCAGAGCGTTCCTCGAGAAACGACGACGATTTGCGTTGTCCAACTGATCAGCTTCGCCAAGCTCTGCGCCCTTAGCGTCTGTCTCGCCGTTTTTGTCAGTCAAATTATCCAAAACAACCCCCTATAACACGTGTTAACACTATCTCCCCCTTTTGCTCAGATGGCGCTTTGAAAGCGTCTCTTCACCATAAAAGGTGGCTGATGCGCACTACTTTAACATTTCGCCAATTATTCGAACACTGGCTATGCTAGCGATATGTGAGACTTGTCACAAAAAAGAAGCGCGCCTTCCTTTATACAGCTATGCAATATCTATACCGAGAGGTCATAAAATCTATAAAATACAATGAGATACGGCTTAATTCCGGTGATTAAGTCGCATTCTGAGTCGCGTCCCGAGTAAATGTGTAAAGAAAGCTGACAGATTACAAGCGGGTAAGAGGCGGATTAATTTCGTCTGTTTGGAAGCGAGGAGAGTTGCCGTAGCTAATGGCTGAAGTCTTACTGACCTGATGGCAGCTGATCGAGCTTGATCATGCAGGCGAAAACCATAAGGGCGATACCTGCCATAAACAGGGTTGTTGATTGAAACCCAGCTAGATAGTGCAAACCCGCAATACGGGATCCGCCTGACACTAAACAGACCACTGCGCCTGCAGTGCCAGAGATTGAGCCGGCCATGGCGAGAGTTTTATTCATATTATGTTCCTTGTCGGTTGTAGGGGGCACAGAAGGTCAAAAGAGATTCCAAGCTAGCCTTTTGGTGACTGCTTCTCAGTTTAGACAAAAAGCCCAATGTCGTACCGGTATTGTACCTTGCAAAGGCAATTGAAGTCTGTGAAGCTCTTAATTGACAGCCCATTCAAGCCACTTTCTAGCGATGACTTTCGATGTACGAAGTCTTTTACAATCTTAACGCAGAGCCTTTTCGGCTCAGTCCCGATCACAAGTTCTGTTATGAACATAATGGCTATGCCAAGGCGCGAGCCTACATGGCCTATGCCTATAGGCGTGCCGAAGGCTTTGTGATGATTACCGGCCGACCAGGCACGGGAAAAACAACGCTCATCGGTGAATTGGTAGAAAGCCTTGCCAGCGATAACGTAGCAACAGCCAACCTTGTTTGCACCCAGTTGGAAGCAGATGACCTTTTAAAAACGGTCGCCTACAGTTTTGGTATAGGCTCTGGAAAAGCGGATAAGGCCGAATTGTTGCAGCGGCTTACGGTCTTGTTGAATCGGTGGCACCGAGAAGGGCGCCGTGCCCTGCTAATTGTAGATGAGGCTCAGGATTTATCCATCTCTGCGATGGAAGAGCTACGCCTTCTTACTAATATTCAGGTGGGCGGCCAGCCGCTGTTGCAGATTTTCATGCTAGGCCAGCCGGAGTTACGCGACCTGGTGATGTCGCCGGAAATGGAGCAGGTGCACCAGCGCATAGTTGCAGCAAGCCATCTCAACGGTCTGGAGTCCGACGAGACAGAGGCATATGTGGTTCACCGTTTGCTAGCGGTTGGTTGGGATGGTGACCCCGCGCTTGATCGCGCTATTTTCCCACTTATCCATAAGTTTAGTGAAGGTGTTCCCCGACGTATAAACTTGATTTGTAGCCGCCTGTTTTTGCTCGGTTGCGTAGAGGAACGCCACGCGATTGAAGTGGCTGATGTGCGTGTTGTAATAAGTGAACTACAGGCTGAGAATTTAGCAGCGGGCTCCTGGTATTCGGAAGCGGACTTTGACACTACGGGAGAGCCCGACTGGGTGATTCCTCCGTCGGGCAATGAAGAGCAGCCTGAGCGTGCCGAAGTGCAGTTGCGAGCGGTAAATATTGAACCACTGGCCCCGCTTGACGACGTTGCATACGATGAGGCAGTCGTTGATCCAAAAAAAAAAGAAGCCCCCCTTGTAGCAACGATTTATCCAGCACAAGCGACTAGCGAGGATTTAGTCGGGTACATTGAGCCAGCTAGTACTGCGGACTCAGATTCCATATCAGTCACTGAGCTAGAGGTAGAAGCAGAGTCGACTGATCTCGATGCCGGCTATGTAGTGCCGGACCCGGTGGCCGCGTTTGAGGGGGCTACCGCAGGCGATTCAGATCCAGAGTCATTGCTAGCAGATGACACTGACCCGGAAGGCCAGTCCGATAGTCAGGGTGAACCCTTTGAAATACCGGCGTTGGCCGTGATGCCAGCGGCGGATGATGTTGCAGCCGAGTCTGAGTCCTTCGCAGTTAGGCCATTCGCGGCAGCATCTGCCATGTCGCGCAAGCCTGCAGTATCTCCAGCTCCTAAACGCTATTGGCGCCGGGCGGTTATTTTTGGAACAGTCTTGATTCTAATGGTCTCTTTGGTGTTTTTCCTGGAGATTTTTATGCCGCGCAATGATGATCAGGCCTATCAGGATTCTGATTTGTCTTCGCTGGATTCCTCCTTGCCCGAAAGTCGTGGTGAAATTGTGAAGCCTGTAGAGTCCTCTGAGCCTGACTATTCTATGAGGGACGACGACCTGGCCGCTGAGGTAAGTTCAGAAATGGCGGCTTTGGCTAGCGCTCAGTCAATAGGTTCCTCGGAAGTCACGGCGACTGATGTAGATTACAAAAATGATTCATCGATGAATCTTTCAGTACTGAATGAGCGCGCTACCGCGGGAGCGGGAACGGGAACAGAAAATGATGTGCTGGAGGTCGACCCGGTTGTTACCGATGTCGAATTTACTCCAATTGAGGGCACGGTCGCACCATCGCAGAATATTTCGGCAGATGTATCGCTTGCTAATTTGTCAGCTGTAGCGTCGCAGCGGGAACCTCTTTCGCTTGCAGCAGTGCCAGAACAAATCTTTCGAGTCAATTTTTCCTTCGACAGTGCCAATCTTATCCCGGGCTCCCAGTCTGTTCTGGATAGAGCGGCTGAAAAAATGCATGAGAAGGCTGATACGGTGGCCTCGATTGCTGGGTTTACGGATAGCCAGGGTGAAGAAGCTTATAATCTGGTTCTTTCCCGTCAGCGAGCAGTTGCCGTAGAGCAGTATCTCGTTGGAGCCGGTATTGATCTAGGCAGATTGACGGTAGAAGCCCGAGGCGTTTCAGCGTCGGCCTCTGAAGAACGATCCGCCTGGACGGCAAAAAGTGATAGGGAGCAGCATCGAGCAGTACAGATAACGATCAGTCGGGAGCAATCGAATTAGGTGTCTGATAACCGGCAAAACATGCTGTGGTGTTCAAGCGTGAAATTGAATTGTCTGCTTCTGCAATACCTGCTTTGAGAACCCTGTCTCGGCAGGGAAAATATCTCTGTGACGTTGTTCACAATGTTTGCTCTGTTGCGATTTCCACCCCCAGTGCCATGATAAACTTTTGTGATAAATAGCGGGTGTCTGATAACCCCAAGGAGAAACCGATGTTTGTTAATAATGCGCTCTTAAGTTCCCTCTGTGCCTCTCGGAAGATTGTCTCCGGTGTTGCTGTCCTTCTCGCTCTATTGGTGACGGGATGTAGCTCCAATAGCTATCCCCCGGTACCCAGTTCGCAGCGGGATGTGGAGGTTGATTACGATTATGTCCTCGGACCGGGAGATATGGTCAGTATCTTTGTCTGGGGTAATGAAGAGCTAAGTACCGGCGGCGCCATTCGCCCGGATGGAAAGCTCACTACGCGGCTGGTGGAAGATTTGCAGGCCAGTGGTAAAACTTCATCACAGTTAGCTCGCGATATTGAAGCTGCTTACTCCGAGTACGTTCGTCAGCCAGTGGTCAGCGTGACAGTGTCTGGATTCGTAGGTATACCCGAGCAGACTATCAGAGTGCTAGGTGAAGCGACTAATCCCAAGCGCATATCCTATCGTAAGCATATGACCTTACTCGATCTCGTCATCTCGGTGGGTGGCCTCACCCCCTTTGCTGATGGCAATAAGTCAGTTTTGGTGCGTATGGTTGACGGCAGAGAGGTCACTTACAGCCTGCGTATCGACGACTTGATTAAGGAAGGGGATATAACCGCTAATCTGGCTATGATGCCCGGTGATATTTTGATCATTGCTGAAGCCTGGTTCTAGGGTTAGCAATCGACCACGCGGTTAAAGGAAAGAATTAATGCAGGAAATTTTAGGGCAATTACTTTCGTACGTGTGGGGTGTCTGGCGTCATCGCTGGCTCGCCCTCGCAATTGCGTGGGTCATTGCTATCGCGGGTTGGGTCTATGTATGGCAGATGCCAGAATCCTATGTGGCCAGTGCTCGTGTCTATGTTGATACCAATAGTATTTTGCGGCCGCTGCTGAAAGGCCTGGCAGTTCAGCCTAACGTTGAAAGCCGTATCGGTCTTCTTAGTAGAACCCTGCTTAGCAGGCCCAATCTTGAGAAGTTGATGCGCATGACGGACCTGGATCTTCAGGTGACAACTGCGAGAGAGAAGGACAAATTGTTATCCGATCTATCGAGGTCGATATCTCTGCAAGGGGGGCGCAAAGACAAATCGCTCTATTCGATCCGTGTGCGGGATCCCGACAGAGATACGGCGAAGCGTATAGCGCAGGCGCTGATTACCGTATTCATTGAGACCTCCTTAAGCGGTAAGCGTGATGATGCCTCTGGCGCACAGAGCTTTCTCGACGCGCAAATTAAGGAATATGAGGCGAGACTGATTTCCGCGGAAACGCGCGGTGCAAACTTTCGACAGAAGCACATTCAAATTCTAGGCGGTAAGGGCGGGTTCTACAAAAACCTCAATAGCGCAAAATCGCGTTTGCAACAGACACGCCTGCAGCTGAGAGAGGAAAAAAATCGACAGCAGGAATTGCAGCGACAGATCGATGGAGAAGATCCTTTGTATTTAGCGGATGAGCCGCTAAGCGCCATTATGCCCGGCCGCAGTCGCAGCTCTGGTGGAGGTGGTGCACCACCAATGCCGGCAACGCCGCTGGACAACCAAATCCTTACCATTTACGAAAGCCTGAATGACCTGACTATGAAGTACACCGACAGGCACCCGGAGGTGCGACAACTGCGGGGGTTATTGGAGTCCCTGGAGGAGGAAAAGGCAGCTATTCTATTTGCCGCGCAGGAAAAGCGCAGGGCTGCCGTTAAAAAAGCAGAAGCGGCTGCTGAGGCGAGGAAAAGAGGCGAGAAAGTTAAGATACCTAAGAAAACGAAGTCAGAATACGCAGCGCTCACCAACAGTCCTGTCTATATGGGCATGCGTAAAATGCTGGCGGAAACCAAAGGCAAAATTGCCGCTTTGCAAGTGCGAGTGAAGGAGTATGAAGAAAATGTCCTTGAGCTGGAGGAACAGGTAACGACTATTCCGGAAGTTGAGGGTCAGTTGAAGCAGCTTGATCGAGATTATGGTGTTGTTAAAGGGCAGCACGGTGCTCTATTGAGGCGTCGAGAACAGGCGCGCTTGGGCCAGGACATGGAGCAGAAGGCAAGCGATGTTGTGTTCCGCGTGATCGACCCTCCCTATGTGCCGCTCAAACCCAGTGAGCCCAATAAATTGCTGCTAAACGCTATGGTATTGGCTGCAGCGGTTGCTGCTGGAGTGGGGGTGAGTCTATTGATATCACTGGTATTCCCAGTGGTCTTTGACGCGCGCAGCTTGATGGCTATTACCGGCCTTCCTGTTTTGGGTTCGGTTAGTATTAATGTTCAAAGCGAACAAAAACGCAAAGAGCGCTATGGCATTCTTGTATTCGCCTCACTTACCGCAGTGTTGCTTATCCTATTCCTTGGCATGACTCTCAATCAGAGTGATTTGCTATGGAGCTGAGACATTGTGTAGGCTTAATTCACGGCGACGCGTTCATACGCGTTGATTGGAATCGGTCATGAGTATCATCGAAAAGGCAGTCAATGCCCTCACTAAAGGTGCAGCCGGCAAGAAGGGCGAACAGAGTGGCGGTGCCGAAAGGGTAGAGCCGACTGTAGATGGTACCGTGCAGAGAGCTGAGGCTAGCCCTGCACCGCCAGCTCCCGCGCAGACCAGTAAACCGATTGAACCGGCAAGTACGACGGTTACGTCAGAGGCTACAACTGCCGCTGCATCGCCACCACCACCTGCCACTGAAGCGACACTGCCTGCAGCTGAAGTTGCTGTTCCTGCTGTTACAGCTAACGAGAAGGGCAGAACCAGGCCGCGTATTTTTGGCACTGGCGAAATGGTGAAAATTCCTTTCAAGGAAATGCGCGAGAAGGGCATGCTGACACCCGCTATTCCTCGCAGCGCCATCGCAGAAGAATACAGAACGATCAAACGTCCTCTGCTGACAAATATTTCCGGCGATCCAGTAACCCCACCAATTCCCCATGGCAACCTGATTATGGTTACCAGCGCGCTGGAAGGAGATGGAAAGACTTTCAGTTCTATTAGCCTGGCACTCAGCATCGCTATGGAACAGGACAAGACGGTCTTGTTCGTAGATGCGGATACTGCAAAGGCTGAAGCTGGCAGACTGATTGGTGTACCGCCTAACAGCCCCGGCTTGATTGAGCTGCTAGAAGACAAAGATGCGACCGCAGAGGACTTCATTCTGCCGTCCAACGTAGAAAAACTCAGAATATTACCCGCCGGTGGAGTGCACACGCACGCCAACGAGCTGCTGGCCAGCGACCGCATGCGCCATTTGATGGTAGAGCTCTCAGAAGAGCATCCTGATCGCGTTATTGTGTTCGATTCGCCGCCACTTCTGTTAACGACAGAGGCTGCAGTACTGGCAGGGTTTATGGGGCAAATAGTGTTTGTGGTGAGTGCAGATATGACTCCACAGCACGCGGTAACTCAGGCCATTGAGCATATTGGTCAAGATAAAATGGTCGGCTTGGTATTGAACAGATCACGCCGTCGCAGTAATCCGTATCACTATACTTACGGTGCCGGGCCCTATGGCTATGGTAGCCGGGAACGAGAAGCCGCCGGGGACACGGGACCGCAATAATGCAATTACTTAACCTTCATCTATGTATTAGATCCACTCTGGTATTTGCTCTCGGAGCCACTCTGGCCAGCAACGCCCATGCGGTTAAGTACAGTGGCAGTATGGGTGTTGCGCCAGCAGTCACTGTGACTGATAACGTCTGCCTGACTGAAGGTAACAAAGAGTGGGACTGGATAGGGCTTGCGACTCCCTCGGGGTCACTAAGAGCTAAAGGCAAAAGGGCGAGTTTCGATATCGGCGGTTCCGTACAATTCAACACTCTCACCAACAGCCAATTGGAAAAAAATGATTGTGGGGGATCACTGGGCGGGCGATCACAACTTAACCCCAATCTGCGCGCTAATGGTTCTTCGATATTGATTAAGGACTGGCTGTCGGTTAAAGCAACGGGCCGCGTAGATCAAAAGGAAATTTCCTCGGCCTTCGCCGGCGGCAACGATGACCTGAACCGGCGCGGCAATATGAATACGCGGTATCGCTATTCTATAGCTCCTACGCTGTCGCATCGAATTGGCAATTCGATGACTGGGAATTTGCGCTATAGCTATGATCAGTTGTTTTTTTCCGAAGATGTACAGGCGGAAAGTTCGAGGCAGGGGGTAAGCGGGGGCATCAATAGCCGCGGTTCCTCGCAATACAGCTGGGGTCTATCAGCGCGCAGTACTGAAGTTGTTTATGAATCCACTGCCCTGCGTCCGGCAAGAACAAACGAACTGGCTTCAGGCACCGCAAGGCTAAGTTTTAAGTACGATCGTAAACTACAGCTGAACGGCACCTACGGCTACGACTTCAAGCGGGCCAGTACAGGGCGCGAACTCGAGAATGATGATGGCGGTTTTTGGACCATAGGAATTCGCTATAGCCCAACTAGACATACCAATTTTTCAATTGGCAGTGGCGATCGCTATTTTGGTAAGACGCCCAGACTGACTGCCTCGCATAAAATGAAAAACAACATTTTCAATGCCTCCTACAAAAAAGAGATTACCTACGGTCGCGAACTGCAGGATTTGGAAGACGGCTTCATCGATGATTTCAACAATAATTCAACCATTAACAGCCGTAGCCCTATTCTGGATGAACGCTTTTCCCTGGGCTGGACTCTTGTAGGGCGACGCCAGAGCCTGAATGTACAAGGAAGTTGGTCTGAGCAGACGCGTAGCGAGGATGGCTCTACCTCACAGTTTCAGTCCGTGGCAGTTTCCTATGCCCCACAGCTTTCAGCTACATACTCAATTTCGGGTACGATTGGATGGGATTCCGATAAGCCAAGAGTTGCGCTGGGCGCCAGCGACCTGGATATAGGCAATACCTCAGAAACATGGCGCGCCAATGTAAGCCTTAGCCGCTACATCAACAGAAATTCATCTGTTAGTTTCTCCTATCAATTCACTGATCGTCAATCCAGCCTGGCTGTGGGTAGCTATCAGGAAAACAGGGTCACGATGACTCTCAGTCTATTCATCTAGGGGATACCAAAATGGGGGCAGTCTTGGGGTCCGATCAGATTCTCTGTATCGTCGGCGCGCGGCCAAATTTCATGAAAATCGCGCCTATAATGCGAGCATTTAGCAGTTCTCAATCAAAACTTTCAGCCCGTCTGCTGCACACTGGGCAGCACTATGATGAGGCAATGAAGCACTCCTTTTTTGATCAACTGAATATCCCAGAACCGGATATTGATTTGGAGGTAGGTTCCGGCAGTCACGCTCAACAGACTGCAGATATCATGATTCGCTTTGAACCGGTGCTGGATGAAACTCCCCCGCTAGCGGTACTGGTTGTAGGCGATGTTAACTCAACCATCGCTTGTGCCTTGGTTGCAGTGAAAAAGGGTATCCCGGTGATTCATGTGGAGGCCGGTTTGCGCAGTGGCGATAGAACTATGCCGGAAGAGATTAACCGAATTCTCACTGATCAATTGTCTGATCTTTTGTTTACTACCGAGGCGAGCGCACTGGGTAACTTACAGCTAGAGGGAATCCCTGAGGACAAAGTGCATTTTGCCGGCAATGTTATGATCGATACATTGCGATACAACCTCAACGATGCGGTATCCGCGACGAAAACTCTGGCGGACTTGAACGTTGATGCTACTGCTGGTGGCTACGGTCTGGTGACACTGCACCGCCCGTCCAACGTTGATGATCCGGTAGTACTCGAGCGCCTGCTTACCGTACTGGCTGAAATTAGTGCGCAGACCCCATTACTGTTCCCAATACATCCTCGAACCGCTTCCTGCATAGAGTCAGCGGGACTGAGTGCACTCCTGGAAAAAAGTGCTATCACCACTATGCCACCTCAGGGTTATCTGGAAATGCTTGGCTTGATGAAGGATGCGCGGGTGGTTCTCACAGACTCCGGGGGTATTCAAGAGGAAACGACAGCGTTGGGTGTTCCCTGTATCACTTTGCGCGAGAATACCGAGCGGCCTATCACTGTGAGCGGCGGCACCAATACAGTAGTTGGCACCGATGCGGATAAAATAAGAAGCTGTTATCAGGATGTAGTAGATACCGGCGGCAAGGTCGGCAGGGTTCCCGAATTGTGGGACGGTAAAGCGGCGCAGCGGATAGTGGAAACTCTCAACCAGTGGGCGGCCGAGCGTAGCTGATGCCAATTGAAGCTAGTAGCGCTAGTGGCGCAGCACTCGTCAATGCGATGACCGTGGACGTGGAAGATTATTTCCAGGTTTCGGCCTTCGAACCCTATGTCGATAAAGCGGATTGGCAAACCATCCCCTGTAGGGTTGGAGACAATACATTACGTATTCTGGATCTGTTCGCGGAACATGACATTAAGGCAACTTTTTTTACGTTGGGCTGGGTGGCACAACGTTACCCCGAGCTGGTGAAGAAGATTGTTGAACAAGGGCATGAGCTTGCCAGTCACGGCTGGGAGCACATACGCGTTAATACGCAAACGCCAGAGCAGTTTCGTCAGGATATCGATCGTACCCGTAAGCTATTGCAGGATATTAGCGGCGAGCCAGTGGCTGGTTATCGAGCTGCGAGTTATTCCATAGGAGCAGAAGAGTCCTGGGCCTGGGATCAGCTTGCTGAAGCTGGGCACCGTTACAGTTCCAGTATTGTCCCCATTCATCATGACCTGTACGGCATTCCAGATGCGCCTAGATTCCCATTCAACACAGCAGATGGGCGCTTGCTAGAAATTCCGATTACGACCATTACCCTGTCTGGGCGCAATATTAATTGTGGAGGAGGAGGCTGGTTTCGTCTTTTCCCCTACGGCTTTTCCCGATGGGCGCTACAGCAAGTGAATGAAAAAGATAAGCAGGCGGGAATATTTTATTTCCACCCGTGGGAAATTGATCCGCAGCAGCCGCGGCCAGAAGGTGTTGGAATAAAAACACGTTTTCGCCATTACCTGAATTTAAACCGCACCTACCATAGGCTGGAGCGATTGCTTGGGGATTTTCAGTGGGGACGCATGGATGAAATATTCCTGCCTGGAGAGGTCTTCAAATGACGCTTAAGGTCAGTAGGCTTGACGATCCCGGCGTTGCGCGCTGGGATTCCTACGTTGAAAGCGCACCGGCAGCGACATTTTTTCACCGCGCTGGCTGGAAAAATGTCTTGGAAAAGGCGTTTGGGCACAAGACTCACTTTCTCTTTGTAGAGGATGGCAGCGAGATCGTTGGGGTATTACCTCTGGCTCAGGTCAAAAGCTTGCTGTTCGGAAACTCACTTTCTTCGTTGCCGTTCTGCGTTTATGGCGGGATAGTTGCTGATTCGAAAGAAGCTGAAGAGGCCTTACGCGTTGAAGCTTGCCGCATTGCAGATGACCTAAAAGTCGATGCATTGGAAATGCGCAATATGAACGCCACGGATACCGGCTGGCCAATAAAAGAACTCTATTTCACTTTTCGAAAAGCTATTGATCCGGATGACGAGGTCAACCTTAAAGGGATTCCGAATCGCCAGCGAGCAATGGTTCGCAAAGGCATTGGAGAAGGATTGGAGGGGGAGTGGGATGAGCAAGGTATCAAACGACTCTACCGAGTGTACTCCGAAAGTGTAAAGAATCTGGGTACCCCTGTTTTCTCGGCGAAGTATTTTAAGATACTTCAGGAGGAATTCAAGGAAGACAGCGACATTTTGATGATTACACATCAGGGAAAAGACGTTGCAGCGGTTATGAGTTTTTACTTTAGAGATGAGGTCATTCCCTACTATGGTGGCAGTACCGCTGCCGCCAGAACGATCAAGGGCGTGAACCACTTTATGTATTGGGAGCTGATGCGCCTTGCCAGCGCGCGCGGTTACCGCTTGTTTGATTTTGGCCGCAGCAAGGCGGGTACTGGCCCGTACAGCTTCAAGAAGAATTTTGGATTTAAGCCTGAACCGCTGCCTTATGAGTATCATCTTATTAGCTCGGATGCTATTCCAGATGTGAACCCGCTCAATCCCAAATACCAATTGATGATTAAGGTGTGGAGCAAGTTACCACTCCCGGTCGCTAATGTGATTGGTCCCTTTCTCGCACGGTCATTGGGATAATCGAGATGGCGGAGAAACCTGTCAGCAATAGCAGCCTGGTCAGAAACGCTCTTTGTGTAGCTGGGCTGTATAGTTTCGTCTTACTTCTTATATATTTTGGTACCAGCTGGTCCATGGTCGCGATATGGTCGCGCTCCGACACCTTTGCCCACGGTTTTCTTGTACTGCCCATTACACTTTGGTTGGTTTGGAATCGGTGGTCGCATTTGCAGACCGTTCACCCAGAGCCCGCCCCGGCAGTAGCCTTTTTGTTGCTGCCACCGGCAGCAGCTTGGCTTGTATCGTGGATGGTAGATGTGGACGTGATTCAGCAGCTGGCCTTGGTAACGATGTTGATAGTCAGCGTCTGGGCCATTCTGGGCCATAGACTGGCGCGCTTGCTGGCTTTTCCATTGCTGTTTGTCTATTTTGCGGTACCCATGGGCGAAGGCTTGATTCCACCTATGATGGAGTTCACTGCCACCTCAACGGTTTGGCTGATTAAATTGACGGGCATACCGGTGTATAGGGAAGGCCTCCATTTTTCTCTTCCGTCCGGCTACTGGTCCGTTGTTGAGGCCTGCAGCGGAGTACGTTACATCATAGCTTCGGCCACCGTGGGCACGCTCTATGCCTACTTGACCTACCGTAGCTGGCAACGGCGTGGTCTATTTGTTCTCGCTTCACTTATCGTTCCTGTATTCGCCAATACACTACGCGCTTTTATGATTGTCATGCTGGGACATTTCAGCGGTATGACAATAGCTACCGGGGCGGATCATTTGGTTTATGGTTGGGTATTCTTTGGTGTAGTTATCTTTGTGCTGTTTTGGGTAGGTTCATTTTTTCGAGAGGAAGAAATGCCTGTTCCTGCAGCAGACACTAAAAGTGATTCGAGTGGGAAGCAGCGCTCTTCAAGTAATGCAAAGCTGATGGTTACCATTCTGGCTGTTCTGCTGCCTGCGTCGATCGGGCCGCTAATGGCGTATCGCAGCGCCTCTGAGTCAGAGTTCAATTCAGCGTTACAGCTGACGTTGCCAGCGGCACAAAGTGAATGGGAGTCACTGGAAATTTTACCCTGGTACTGGGAGTTACCCACCAGAGTTGGGGGTGAAGAGACCGCCGTTTATGGCTACGCCGGACAACCTCTGGCGGTGATGATTCAGTACGATGATGGCACCATAGTCGGGGGCGATGTTGTGGGTAGTAGCACTTTGCTCGCAGGCTGGCACAGCGGTTCTCGGGTTGCGGCGTTAACCCAGACTACGGCTTCCTTGCAAGGTACTGCAGTGCTGCTTGATGAGGCACGGATCGTGGGTGTTGATGACGATCTGTTAGTGTGGTCCTGGTATAACGTCGGCGGTCTCAGTACCGCGAATGCCTATGTTGCAAAATTGCAGCAGGCCCGTTCGAGATTGGGTTTCGGATATCGTGGGACCTACCGCATTGTTCTGGCCACTCCAGTAGGGGATACACCCGAGCCTACGCGGGTCATTCTTCAAGAATTTATGGATCAACACGGCGAGCTCCTATATGAGGAGCTACAGCGCGCTGTGGATCAGGGCGCGCCGTGACTAAGCCGCCCCTGGTAGCCCATATTATTTATTCACTGGCTACCGGTGGTTTGGAGAATGGTCTGGTGAACATTCTCAATCGCTCGCCTAGTGACCGCTATCGGCACGTTATTATCTGCATTACCACAGCTCATGAATTTGCTCAGCGCATCACAGCTGAGGACGTTCAAGTGATCGAACTGCATAAGCGCGAGGGGCATGACCTGGGTTTTTACTGGCGTCTGCGCCAGGTGTTAAAGGAATTGCAGCCTAATATTGTTCACAGCCGAAACCTGGCGGCTCTGGAATCACAGCTGTGCGGTTTGGGGTTAGGCAATATCCGCCGAGTTCATGGGGAACACGGCCGGGAAATCAACGACCTGGATGGCAGCAATTGGAAATACCTTCAGTTCCGCCGATTGATGCGACTTTTCATTCACCAGTACATCACTGTGAGCCAGGATTTACAGCAATGGCTAATTGATAGCGTAGGTGTACGTGAGGACAGGGTTAGTCACATCTACAATGGCGTCGATCAGGCCTGCTTCGCTCCTCTCGATACAAGGCCACTGGCATTATTGCCGCAGCAGTGGCAGGCCCTTGATGGTATGTTGATCGTGGGGACTGTGGGCAGATTAACGCCTGTAAAGGATCAGCAGTTATTACTACGTGCAGTTGCGCAACTGCGCGATGACCGGCCAGAATTTTCCTCACAGCTACGGGTAGTTATCGTTGGTGATGGGCCCTTGCGGGCTGATCTGGCTAAGCTGGTAACGGAATTGAAACTCGAAGATTTAGTCTGGATGGCGGGTGACAGAGACGATGTGTCTGCGTTGCTTTGTACATTAGATGTCTTTGTTCTGCCGTCTCTCGCTGAGGGTGTATCCAACACTGTGCTCGAAGCAATGGCTAGCGGTTTACCGGTTATTGCAACGGCTGCCGGTGGCAATATTGAATTAGTTGAAGAAGGTTTTAATGGCAGCTTGTTTCCAGTGGGCGATTATCACGCATTGGCGCAGGCACTGGGTGGATTGTTGGACGACGACGAAATGCGAGCGATGCAGGGCAAAAATGCGCGCGATCGTGTGTGTCAGCGTTTCGATTGGGACCGTACGGTAGAGGCTTACCTTGCTGTCTACGATGCTCTTATACAACCCACAAAAGCAGTGACTTTAGAGAACACGGGATAGATTATGTGTGGCATTGCCGGACTATTTGATTTAACGGGTCACGCGGAGTTCGACCGCGGCCTGTTGCAGGCGATGAACCAGACGCAGTTTCATCGCGGCCCAGATGCGGGTGATGAATATCTGGAGCCCGGCGTAGCATTGGGGCATCGACGACTCTCCATTATTGATATATCGACCGGGCAACAGCCAATGCACAGCGCCGATGGCAATGTGTGCATTGTTTTCAATGGCGAGATCTATAATTTTGAAAAACTCAGGCAGGAACTCATTCAGAGGGGGCATCAGTTTCGAACGCTTTCCGATACAGAAACTATTATTTGTGCCTGGCAAGAGTGGGGTGAAGGTTGCGTAACCCATCTGCGGGGCATGTTTGCTTTCGCGATCTATGACCGCAACCGACGAAGTCTTTTTCTGGCGCGCGATAGGCTTGGAATCAAACCACTCTTTTTCTCAGTTATGGGTGGTAATACACTGGTCTTTGGCTCAGAGCTAAAAGTGTTAAAGGCGCACCCTGCAATGCAGCGTACGCTGGAGCCTCAGGCCATCGAGGATTACTTCACTCTGGGCTACATCCCTGAACCCAAAACAATTTACCGCAATGTGTACAAACTTCGCCCAGGGCATTCATTACTGCTGGAGCGGGGCAAGGGTACTCCTGATCAGCGCGAGTATTGGGATATTCCCTTCAAGCCTGTTGAGCGTGGCACCGAAGAAGACTTGCAGGAAGAGCTTTTTGTACGCTTGCGCGAGGCTGTCGATATTCGCATGGTGGCCGAAGTGCCTTTGGGCGCTTTTTTATCGGGCGGCGTAGACTCCAGTGCTGTTGTCGCCGCTATGGCGCAACTACAATCAGATCCAGTTCGCACCTGCGCTATCGGTTTCGACGTTGCGCAGTTTGACGAAACAAGTTTTGCACGATCGGTAGCCCGGCGATATTCCACTGATCACATTGAACACACGGTTGCCAGTGACGATTTTGATCTCCTCGATACCCTGGCGCAGTTGTATGACGAGCCTTATGCAGATAGTTCAGCGATACCCACTTACCGCGTTTGCCAGTTGGCACGGGAAAGGGTGACTGTGGCGCTTTCCGGTGACGGAGGCGATGAGAACTTTGCCGGTTACCGACGCTATCGCTGGCACATGAATGAGGAGAAACTTCGCTCGGCACTACCACTGGGGATTCGCAGGCCAGTGTTTGGTGCATTGGGCCGAATGTATCCCAAGCTTGATTGGGCGCCACGCGTTTTCCGCGCGAAAACTACCTTTGAATCTCTGGCGCGCAATTCGGTGGAGGCGTATTTGCATTCGGTTTCAATAACCTCCGAGGCACAGCGCAAAGCTATGTTCAGTGATGCACTACATCGTGAGTTGCAGGGCTATCGCTCGGTCGAGACCTTTAACCACCATGCCCAGCGCAGTCCAACGGATGATCCACTTTCTATGATCCAATATCTGGACATGAAAACATATCTGGTAGGCGATATTCTCACCAAAGTAGACCGGGCCAGTATGGCGCACTCGCTGGAAGTGCGGGTGCCACTGTTGGACCACGAATTCGTAGAATGGGTATCGGGGCTGCCAGTCAGCGATAAACTGCGAGGAGCAGAGGGCAAATACATTCTGAAAAAGTCTTTGGAACCGCATTTGCCACATGACGTCTTGTACCGCCCAAAAATGGGATTTGGTGTGCCGATTGGGAACTGGTTTCGAGGCCCGCTCAAAAAGCGTTTACAGGAATCACTTTTAGACGGGCAGCTCGCTCAAACGGGTCTGTTCAATCAAAAGTATCTGCAGCAGTTGGTGACAGATCATCAGTCCGGTAGGCGCGAGTACAGTGCACCACTGTGGTCTCTGATGATGTTCCAGGCGGCCATCGCCGATGACAATTTTTCGGTCAGCTGAGACGATGCGCCTTGGCCTGGTAGGACCGCTTCCACCTCCCAGTGGTGGAATGGCAATGCAGACGATGCAACTTGCTCGCTTATTGTCTGAGGAAGGTGTGGAGGTCGAAATCGTGCAGACCAATGCGCCCTACAGGCCGGAAGTAGCGGGTAAGATCCGTGGCGTGCGCGCGGTATTTCGACTGTTGCCCTACTTGTGGCGAGTTTGGCGCCTTGCTGGGCGAGTTAACGTTATTCATCTCATGGCGAATTCAGGCTGGTCCTGGCAGTTGTTTGCTGCTCCCGTTATCTGGATTGCGGCGCTGCGCAAAACACCTGTCATCGTAAACTATCGTGGTGGGGAAGCCCGTGAGTATCTGGCGGCCTCTGAGCGCTGGGTAAAACCTTCGATGGTGAAGGCTTCCGGCCTGATAGTACCGTCCGGCTTCTTACAGCAAGTATTTGGGGAGTTTGATCTCCCTAGTGCTGTCATACCGAATATTATTGATCTTCAAACTTTTCACCCGGCGCAGACCTCCCCTGAGGAAGGTGTCTTTAACGTGGCTATCACACGCAATCTGGAGCCAATCTACGGTTTGGATGTTGCGATACAAGCCGTGGCGTTGAGTCGCGAGACAATTCCAGGTATTTGTTTGAAAATTGCTGGCAGCGGCCCGCAGCGCGAAGAGCTGGAAGATTTGGCAAGACAGTTAGGTGTAGAGGATAACGTTGATTTCCTCGGGCGTTTGGAGCGGGATGAAATCGTGAGTCTGTACCACAGCGCGCACGCAGCGTTAAACCCGACACGGGTAGACAATATGCCCAACTCGGTACTGGAAGCGCTGGCTTGCGGTTTGCCAGTGATCTCAACGAACGTTGGTGGTGTCCCTTTTATTGTCAGAGATGGTGAGACTGCACTACTGGTACCGCCGGATGACGCACAAGCAATGGCTAAAGCGCTTGTGGCATTGCACAGTGATGCTCAGCTGCGCGACCGTTTGAGCGAGGGTGGTCAACGTGAGGTCGCCCAGTATGCATGGAATGAAGTGGGCCCCAAATGGCTGGCTCTCTACAATAAATTGGCGGTGGCGGCGTGAGTCTCTACACCTGGTTGGTGTCCAATGCACTGTTCCCATTGCACGAGCGTTTGAAGGGGCACACCTCTGTTGCTGTGATGCGTGAGATGGAGCGCACTCAGTGGCTGCCTCCAGAAGGCCTCGCGGAATACCAGCTGCAGCGGCTGCGGGCTTTTTTAATTCGAGTTGGGCGTGATGTTCCTTATTACAGAGAGCTGTTCAAGAGTTTGCAGTTTGAGCCTGAAGCCGTGAGTTCGCTTGCTGACCTACAGCGTCTCCCGGTGACAGGAAAAGCCATTATTCGCGCCAACATGGACGCTTTGACGGCCGTGAACTCTGGGCCTTTGGAGAGGTTTAGTACCGGTGGTTCCAGCGGAGAACCCCTAATATTTTATAGAGGTAAAGAGCGCGTAAGCCATGACGTTGCTGCTAAATGGCGGGCAACACGCTGGTGGGGTGTCGATATTGGCGATCCCGAGATTGTCGTATGGGGCTCACCCATTGAGTTGAACTCCCAGGACAGAGTCCGTCTGGTGAGGGACAGTGTTTTACGCACCCAGTTGCTGTCGGCGTTTGAAATGTCCAAGGCAAATTTGCTGCACTTCACCCAGACCATTCGTAAAGTGAAACCGCGAATGCTCTTTGGTTACCCCTCGTCATTGGCGTTGATGGCGCAGTACTGTCAGAGCAATGGCTATAAGGTTGATGACCTGGGTATCAAAGTCGTTTTTGTCACTTCCGAACGGCTCTACGATCACCAGCAAAAAATGATTGAGGAGGTCTTCGGTTGCCCGGTTGCTAATGGTTATGGCGGCCGCGATGCCGGCTTTATCGCACATGCCTGCCCCGAGGGGTCCATGCATATAACCTCTGAAGACATAATTGTAGAGATAGTCGATGAACAGGGCGCCGTTTTACCCAGTGGTGAAAAAGGGGAGATTGTTGTCACTCATCTGAGTACCGGCGATTTCCCCTTTGTGCGCTATCGTACAGGAGATGTGGGTAGCCTTAGTGACACCTTGTGTGCTTGTGGACGTTCGCTACCAGTATTAGCTGAGATTGAAGGCCGCACTACAGATTTTGTAAAAGCCGCAGATGGTACTGTGCTACACGGGCTAGCCTTCATCTACGTCTTGCGAGAGTTTCCTCAGGTAGAGCAGTTTAAAATTATCCAGGAGACTGTAACCCGGATCACCGTACAGATTGTCGTTCCCGGTGCGGATAGGGCGGAAATCGAAAAAGTAGTGACGGAGCAGTTCAAGCGACGTCTGGGGGATTCTTTAGTGGTCACTTTTGATTATGTGAGTAAGATTGAGCGAGAGGCTTCGGGGAAGTTTCGATATGTGGTCAGTAAAATTGCAGACTAATGCGTTTAATAAGGAGGCTAACTAGTGCGTGACGTTATTATCACGTTGATGGTATTTGCCACTTTGCCCTTTATAGTACGCAATGCCTATTTTGGCGTATTGGTATGGTCATGGCTGAGCTATATGAATCCCCATCGCCTTTGCTGGGGTTTCGCCTATACCATGCCCTTCGCGCAGATCGTTGCGATAGTTCTTCTTGGATCAATGGTCATTAGCACCCAGGAAAAAAAGATTCCAGCCAATGCACTGGTCATGTTGTGGGCAACCTTTTTGGCATGGCTTACTTTTTGTGCCTTTATGGCGGTCTATCAGGATCTGGCGTTTGAGCAGTTGGATAAGGTGCTCAAAATTCAGTTGATTACCCTTGTGACGATGCTGCTTATGAATAGTATGAAGCAGGTAAACCAGTTGATTTGGGTCATTGTTTTTTCGATCGGTTTCTACAGTTTTAAAGGCGGGATTTTTACGCTGCTGACCGGTGGGGGCTTTCATGTATTTGGCCCTGACGGTAGCGATATTCAAGAGAATAATGCGCTAGCGGTAGCGGTCCTGATGATCCTTCCACTGATGGTGTACATGCAAAAATTCCCGCCCCACCGTTTCGTGAAAACGTTTATGCCGTACTGTATTTTCTTTAGCATGGCCTCGGTCATTGGTTCACAGTCCAGGGGAGCGTTTCTGGCAATTCTAGCGGTGGGAGGCTTTTTCTGGCTGAAGTCGAAAAGCAAGTTCGTCACCGGTTTAGTCTTTCTCATTTTGGCTGGCTTTACTTTTATGTTTATGCCGCAGAGTTGGCATGACCGAATGGGCTCGATCAACGATTTTGAGCAGGATTCCTCCTCCATGGAGCGAATTAAGGCTTGGGAATATGCCATTGGAATCGCCAATGACAGAATTACCGGCGGCGGATTTAATTCCTGGTCGATGGAAAATTACAACAAATACGCGCCGGGGGCGAAGAAAGCGTTTGTTGCACACAGTGTTTATTTTGGCGTGCTCAATGATGGCGGCTGGCCGGGCCTGGGGATGTTGCTGGGTATATTGTTTTTGATGTGGCGACAATTGGGGCGCGTCATAAGTGTGTCAGAGAACGACCCGGACCATGCAGATTACAATCATCTGGCGCGGATGTTACAGATATCCATGGTGGCGTTTATGGCCGGTGGCGCCTTCCTGAGTCTGGCGTATTTCGACCTGGCTTGGCACTTAATGGCTATTACCATCGTGCTAACGAAACTGACTGTCGATTTAACGGAAGAGCGCAAGTCGATAAAACGGGTGCGGAAATTGCCTCCCAAGACTGGGACATACGGTCGCCGTAGTCGTCGCTCGCCGGGGCGCGCGTGAAGCAATTTGGCGTCAATATCGCATCGCGCGTGCTGCCACGGTTACTTAATACTCATGGCAAACAGCGGCTGTCGATCTTAATCTATCACCGTGTGCTTCCAACTTTTGATCATATGCGTCCGGACGAGCCCACTATTGTCCAGTTCGATTGGCAAATGCGCCTGCTACAAAAAAGTTTTACGCCGCTGTCTCTTCTGGAAGGCGTCCAGCGTATGGCCGATGGTACTTTGCCTGAGCGAGCGGTATGCGTCACTTTTGACGATGGCTATGCCGACAATGCCCAGTGTGCTTTGCCGGTGCTGAGCAAGTACGGGGTGCCTGCATCGGTATTTATCAGTACGGCATTTATCAATGGCGGACGTATGTGGAATGACTCGGTACGGGAGGCTTTGCGAATTTGTGCTGGCGATACCCTCGATCTGAGAGACTTGGAGCTGGATGTATATCCAACGCTATCCCCTGAAGACCGTTTTAATTCGGCTGAAGCGATTATTCGCAGCATTAAACATCGCGATCCAGAGCTCAGGGGGCGTTTGGTTGAAGACATTGAAAAGCGAGTGGGCGAATTGCCCAGCGATTTAATGCTGACAGATACACAACTCCAGAGCCTTGCTAGTGCGGGCGTTACCATTGGCGCCCACACTGTTAATCACCCGATATTGGCGAGTGTTTCCGATCACATTGCTGAATCAGAAATTGCCAAAAGCAAGGAGCAGCTGGAGTCCTTGCTACAGAAAGACGTGGAGGTGTTTGCCTATCCCAACGGAACGCCGGGCACGGACTACCGAGTAGAACATCGGGATATGGTGGAAAGATTGGGGTTCAAGGCTGCGGTGTCGACGCACTGGGGGGTTAGTACAGCACTTAGCGATCGCTATCAGCTGCCCCGATTTACACCCTGGGACCGCGAAGAATTAAAGTTTACGCTACGGCTATTGGCCAGCTATCGCCGGATCGATCCTCTACTCACTGCTGGCTGATTTAGCCGCCGGTTTCGAAAAATCAAAGACAGTGTCCACGGCAGGTGCTTCAGTTTTAGGGTAGGGGGCAGATTCGGCCTCAGCGGTTGGTTCAGCAACAGCAATCTCTGTCGCTGCTTGAATGCCCGGCATATCACCGCCGGCTACTACTGGAACATCGGTGGAAGCAGGTTCTTCGGTTGCATCTGTCACTGACTCAGGAGCAGCTTCTGCGTTGGATTTCTGTACAACAGACTCCGCAGAGGCCTCTGTTTCACCTTCAACACCTTCAACACCTTCAACACCTTCAACACCTTCAACACCTTCAACTGTTTTTACTACAGTCTCACTGGAACCTTTGGCCTTAGCTGATTCTGCTACCGCCTCACCGGAACCTTTAGCCTTGGCTGTGTCGGCTGCAGCCTCTTTTTTCCAGTGCCCGGCGCGCCTGAGTTTCTTTTTCAATCCGGGTAGTGGGA
This sequence comes from Halioglobus sp., assembly GCA_047611225.1. Taxonomy (GTDB): domain Bacteria; phylum Pseudomonadota; class Gammaproteobacteria; order Pseudomonadales; family Halieaceae; genus Marimicrobium. The sequence goes on along the minus strand of JBLFWP010000001.1, from coordinate 43,372 downwards.
AGCCCTTTTCGTAAATTTCTTCGGCTATGGCTCTGGCTTCTTTGTACTGTTTCAGCTCAACCATGGTCAGGGCCATGTTGTACTGCAATACTTCATTGCCCGGGTGTAGACGATTGATCGTCTTGTGAGTTGCCAGCGCCTCTTTATGTTTGCCGAACTTGTGCTGCAATATTGAATACTGTCGATACACGGTAAGGTCGTTGGGGCTAAATTTCACAGCCCTTTGGTAGTAGCATTCCGCTGGCATACCCTTACTGCTTTGTGGCCACTGCCTGTGTCTCATGCGGTAGTTCATTGCTGAGTGTAAGGCGCGATGATGGTTGGGGAAGGTTCTGAGCACGAAGTCGATGTCACCAATGGGCTCGGTGGTGATTCCTTTTCGCAAGGTCTCTACACCCTCACTGAAATGGTGTTCTTCAACTAGATCCAGGGCGCCTCGGTACCTGGCCCTCTGGAGATAGTCGAAGGTGCCAGTGGTGCCGTGGAAGCCCTTGCAAGGAGCGCCCCAAAAGGTCTTTCCCACCCAGATTGCTTTACCAGCACTTGCTGCCGGGTTGGCACTGTACAGGGCTACAGCGACGGCGCCGATGGCTAGTAATCGTATGATGTGTTGGATTTTGAGCATGACTTTCCTGACGCTGCAGTTGAGCGATATAACAGTATTTTAGTCCTCTGCATGAGGGTGTAAAGCTTAGTTAGACACTCTGCTGCATGAGAATTCACAGTTTTAGCCAAAATAATGAGGCTTAATTGGCTAGGGTTTGCGTCATACAGTGGCTGGCACTCTTCTCCAGCAGTATTTGCCGGACGCGCTGGTGAGTACTGGCAGCGGCATCCATGAGTTCTGCATTGTAATCTGAGGCGGTGTAAGTGGGCTTGTCGGTGGTAATTCGCCCCGCTTTCATGCGGTCAGAGGAGTCGCCAAATCGTTGCTGCGAGGTCTTTTTCTGCATCGTATAATTTTGGGAGAGGGGAGTGGGTAAATCAAGCCACTCGCTCAGGCCGCTTAGGCACTTTGCTGAGTCAGACTTGAGGGTCTCTGCATCGAAGTAAAAAAAGCCGCAAGTTACCTGTTTGGCCAGGGCCTCAAGCGTTTCGAGTCGGCTTATATAGTATTGCGTGGCAAAGGCTTCAGAATTAAATTCATGCTCGGGATCAACGCTGGCATACAGTTTGAGAATGCTCGGGATGGTTTGTTGCGGGCGTCGCAAAGAGAAAATTGTGCGCGCTTTTTGCGAGTTCAGGATGTCCGGCGATACAGCATGATCGTTGTGTAGGACTTTATCGAACATATGGGAAAACCCGGGCTTGGAATCCTCTTGTTCAAAATAGAGGATCTTTTGTCGATAGAGGCTCTTCCAGCTGTGATACCCAATGTGCATTTCGTAGTAGCCACAGATTGCAGGATTAGAGCCCATGATGTGGCCGAACAGGCTGGTATAGGCTCGCATATGGCCTAACAGGAAAATGTGTTGCTTGGGGGTTACGATGGCACGCAGGCCTTGAAAAGTGTTCAGCATCGCGCCAATCCAGCTTCTAATCTAAACATCAGATTCGATGCTCTAGGACCTTGGCTGGGGATTGTCTTCCCCATTGTTTTCGCTGGCGCTGAATAGAACTTTTAGACTAAGCGAAATCGTATAGGCGAACCAACGCAGATTAAAACCTCCGATAAGACTCTCTCTGGCATAGTGGAGTGCCGCCCTGAAGTTTTTCTGCTCGGCTAGGATTGTGGCTACGTGTTTTAGCTCGTATACCTTTGCTTTACGACAAAATTTTGCAATTGATGGCCTCTGCGCGAGCGCTATGCCTTTGTCGTAAACCCGCATTTGATAGAGCTTCTTTTCAATGTTAGAGCTCATCGTGGACATATTGCTTTTCTTATGGACGTCGGGAATATTGTGCAGCGACATGTACTGGGTGCTGAAGAGAATTGTTTTTGCCTCATCGATAGCTCGCAAATAGACATCGCGATCATTTTCGTAGCGAATGCTCTCATCCATCCGCCCAATATTTGCGTAGAAATCGCGATTAAACACGCTGCAATTCAAATGGCCAAAGCCGCCGCTGCCCAGCAAAAATTCGGTCGTTACGAAGTAGCAATTCTCGCGATTCTTGTCACTTTCCTGAAGTCTTGGGATGAGGTCTTCTATCCATACGCTCTCAGTTTGGGGGCTACCATCTGAATATATTGCTTTTTGATTGCTGTAGTGAACGTCCACCGTCTCGGGCGAGGCTATGATGTTGGCGTGTAAATCTGACAAGTAGTTATCGCTGGTCCACTGATCATCATCGTCTAGGAAGCAAAGGTAATTGCCGGAGGATTGGTCCACGCCATAATTCATGGCGTAGCTCTGGCCGTGCCCGTTCTCTCGGTGACTCAGATGGTGAAAGGTTATTTCTTTTTCGTACTGCCGCTCGAGTTCGTCGTATTTGGCCAGGTTGGCCTGTGTCGACCCATCGACGACGACAATGATTTCTCGATCGGAAAAATCCTGATTTACCACAGAGTGGAGTGCGGTCTGAAACAGCTCAGGCCTATCTCTGGTGGATATAATAATGGAGAAGAATGGGTTTTGGTCCATCGGTGTCTTTACCAGCCTTCTATGTTGTCTCTTGTGTCGCGTTTAGTCGGTATTTTGGAGCCCCTGGCAGGCATAAATGGTCTTGTCTACTAAGCTGCTGGCGCTGTCGCTCCAAGTCAAACCATTGTAAGGGCTGGGCGGGCAACATGCCCGCGGTATTTTTCCGGATAGTGCATAATTCGTGGGATGGCGCTCACAATTTGACGAGAAAACAGTGTAAAACTGATACACTTCCTGCCATAAAAGAATAAGGGGGATGCTCCTCAAAATACTCGAATTGAAAGTGTTGATATTGAGAGTTTTGAGGCTAATGATTCTAAACGCAGGTTTCCCTATCGACCTGCCAACCACACAGATCTGCCCTTCGGGGTCGTAAGCAGCTATTAATGTCATCAGACAATGTTGATCAGTCAAATCTGGTAAACAGAGCCATGTCGGCTTTCCGATGGGTGGCTGCTCTGCGCTTCCTTGGCCAGATGATTAGCTGGCTCTCCACCATATTTGTCATTCGTTTCCTCGCCCCAGAAGATTACGGTGTGATCAGTCTGGCTGAAGTATTCCGTACCTTTCTGGTGTTGTTTTCGACCGTTGGTCTGAGTCAGGGTCTGATGAAGGTGGAGAAACTGACCGAGCCGCTTATTCAGAAGACACTAGGCTTGCTGATTATCATCAACGGCACGCTCTTTTTGCTGCAGTTTACGCTGGCGCCCTATGCCGCCGCGTTCTACGAAAATGATGATCTCGAGATGGTGTTGAAGGTTCTCGCCTTCAGCTATCTGATTATTCCCTGGACATCGGTTCCCTCGTCCTTGGTGGCGCGGAACCTGGAGCACAAGAAAACCTCCAAGATCACCTTTGTTTCGGATGTGCTTGGCTCCTGTCTGAGCTTGACCCTGGCCTATCTCGGCTATGGCTATTGGGCATTGGTGGCCGCGATTTGTTTTACCTTCACGTTCAATTGTTTTTGGTTTAACCGCATCATCGATTACCCGAAAATGCCCTCTTTTATACCCAAAGGAACCGAAGAGCTGTTTAAGTTTGGTGCCTTTGTGGCGCTGTCAGAAGTGCTCTTCGTCGCTTATAACAGGATAGATATTGTCATCGTAGGCAAGTTTTTTGATATCGCTCAAGTGGGTCTTTATGGGGTGGGTATTCAGCTGGCGACAATGTTAATGACTAAAAGTGTGCCACTTTTCAATGTGGTGGCCTTCCCGGCATTTGCGCGTATGAATCATCTTTCAGGCGATAGTAATGAGTATCTGATCACCACGCTTAAGTTTGCGAGCGCCCTGATATTCCCAGTGTTTTTGGGTGTGGCTATGGTAGGAGAGGATGTCATTGGCATTGTGCTGGGCAGTGAGTGGGTACAGATATCTACGATCTTTGCCATACTTGCGGTGAGTGTACCGTTTCGAATTATCGCTTATGTCATCTCTCCTGCGATGCTTGCGGCGGGTGGTGCTCGTATCAATATGACCAATGCGTTTATGACTCTTATATTCCTGACAGGAATCATCTTTTTGACACTTCCTATGGGTCTGGAGGGCGTTGCGCTGGCTTGGAGTTTGTCGTCTGGCTGTGTTTTCGTGCTGACGCTGGTTCGGGGAGGGCGCCTACTGTCGCTGCCTGTTGCATCCGTCCTGCGCGCGATCTATCCAGCATTCTTCGTTGCTCTACTGATGTGTCTGGCGATTATTCAAGTCGATGCACAGTTCCCCGATGCGTCGGGGTTCATGGCTTTGTATAAAATTCCTTTTGGAGTAGCGGTCTATGTTCTGTGTTTTTGGCTGCTTTTCAGGAGTAACAGTGAAGAGCTAATACGGGTGACTAAGAGGCTGGCGGGTCGCCAGTAGTCGTTCAAGGTAAGAACAAGTGCGCGCTAGCGAAATGTCCATGAGGTTGTTGTAGTCGGTGCTGGAAAATTTGAAATGAAAGGTGCAAAGCTTCCAAGAGTGTTGGTGCTGGATGGCGATATGGTGCCGTCCCTGACAGTCTCGCGTTCTCTATCGCGCCGCGGTTGCGTCGTCGATATTGCCAGTCATACAGAAAAACCTTTGGCGGGTTTCTCGCGTGCTACCAATGAATGTTACCAGTACCCCGATCCGCTTGCGGAAACAGAAGCGTTTCTCGATTGGTTGTTCTCGCATACTCAAAGCAATTCTTATGATTTAGTAATCCCCGTTACCGAGCGCACCCTTGTGCCCTTGTCCCGATCACGGGAGCGATTGCAGTCGGTAAAATTGGCAATGCCTAGTGCCGATAGCCTGGAGGTTGCTCTTGATAAAGCACAAACCATGGCGTTGGCTGATCGCATGGGTGTTCCCAGGCCAGGAGGCTTACTGATTGATTCTTTGGATGCACTGGGCGCCGCAGAGACCTCACTGCGCTATCCCGTAGTCCTTAAGCCTGCTCGCTCTATAGGGGCGGGCGAAAAGGGCGCCAGCCAACTACAGGTGGGCTATGCGTTTAATTCGCAGGAGCTACGGGCAGGTTCGGCCCATGCTCTTCGCTTCGGGCCTGTATTGTTACAGGAGCTCTTTGCGGGGGATGGCGTAGGTATCGAACTCATCGCCAGGCAGGGTGAAATAGCCTATGCCTTCCAACACCGTCGGGTACACGAGGTGCCTTTGACAGGCGGTGGCAGTAGTTTGCGTAAGAGTGAAGCCATTGACCCGCAGTTGCTGGAGGCCTCAAGAAAATTGATTGCTGAGCTCAAGTGGAACGGTGTTGCCATGGTGGAGTTCAAACAAGATGCAGGTACCGGCGAGTTTAGTTTGATGGAAATCAACGGCCGCTTCTGGGGTTCACTACCTCTGGCAGATTCTGCCGGGGCTGACTTTCCGTCCATGCTGCTGGACCTGGAGCTGAATGATGAAATTGTGGCCTGCGATCCCTATCGTAACGATATCTATTGCCGGCTGCTGTCGCGAGATCTTCATTGGTACGAGGCCGTGTTACGCAGGGATGCTGACCCGCGAATTGCGACTATTCCCTCCGCCGGAGAAATTCTGCGGGAGATGTCTTTGTTGCTATCTCTAAAGCATCGATTCGATGTACAGAGTTTTCGAGATCCGCTGCCTGGCCTGATTGACGTTGGCAGAATAATAAAGGGCTACTATGAACGTCTCGCGACTCTTGCATCTGAGCGCGCATTTCTTCGAGCGCAGGAAGGTGCCTGGAAGAGGGGCGAAGTTGCCAGCGCTATCGTCGACGCAAGGTCTATGCTGTTCATTTGTTATGGCAATATCAATCGCAGCGCACTTGCCGATGTGATGGTGAAAGCCTATGCAGAAGACTCCGGCATAGGGGTGTGCTCAGCAGGGTTTCATGAAGAAGAGAAGCGCGGCGCTGACCCGGTCATGATCGACGTTGCCGCTGGCCGCGGCTTGGACTTGAGCGTGAGTCGCTCAAGCTGTGTCTCGTCACAAATGCTTGAGGCCAGCGATGTCATATTTGTGATGGAAAAAGTCCACTTCGATAGGTTGGTGGCGATGGATGAAGGGATTGCGGGCAAGGTCTATCTGTTAGGTGCCCATCCCGGTCGGGACGGGAAGTCTCCCGAAATAGCAGACCCTTACGGCCTCGCACGCAATCACTATGAGGACTGCTGTAACCGCATTGCGGAGGCGGTGGACAATATCAAGGCTGTTATCGCTGTATGCAACGGCGACTAGATTAGGATATTACTAAAAGTGATGGACGAACGCTCACCAACTCTTTTTGCCGCTATTATCCATAAGCGACACGCGCCCGTCAGACTGCGAATAGACGAGGCAGTCTTGAGGGTGTTGCTGGAAAAGTCCAGTGGAAATTGCGGTGAGTAGCGAGACTACACCAGGTCACATCGTGATAGGTCTGGGCACGGGCCGTTCCGGCACCGCTTCGCTAACATCATTGATTGACCGGCAGAGCGGTGGGATTTGCTTCCATGAGATGAATCCCTCTGGGGCTGTATTTTCGGGTAATCCGCAACCACATCTCAATGCAATCCAGGAGTATCAGGCGATACTGCGCGGCGGCCATCGCTGCAGGCTCGCCATTGATTACGCCCGACCAAGCTCTGTTACCACCTACGACAAACTTCAGACCATGGCGCCGGTCAAACTGATTGGCGATATAGCCTATTACTATTTGAATTACGTCGATGATCTTCTCGAAAGTGTACCGCAGTGCGTTTTTGTTTGTATCAAACGTAATAAAAATCAAACCGTCGCGAGCTGGTTGAAGAAATCTTCTATAGGTCGCTGGCGTTCTCTGTGGCTCGCCGATAAGCTTAAATCCTGGCTTACCCGAACGCCTTTTCACACTGAGTATAATTATTGGCAGGAGCATGATGGCAAGCATTGGAAGAAAGATCCGGTGTGGGACAGTTGCTTTCCAAAGTTCGAAGCGGCTTCAAAAGAAGATGCGATTCGACTCTATTGGGATTACTACTACCTGGAGGCAGACCGGCTACAGCGGAAGCATCCAGACAAATTCCGAGTATTTGACATAGAAGATTTAAGTACGCCTTCGGGGCAGCGCCGCATTCTGTCGTTTATCGGCCTGGCCGAAGAGTCCATGGTCTATGGCGAAGAAGTACATTTGCACCGGTCGAATTGAATAAGTCGCCAAGACGATGGGATATTTAAAATGGAACTAAGATGAGCGCTCAGAGCATAAAAACCACCCCTCAGTTTATGGGTGACGACAGCAGCGGTAGATTTTTCACCGTAACGTTTTCCTGTATGGAAAAACCCAAAGCACGCATAGTTTTTATTCCCCCTTTCGGCGAGGAAATGAATCGCTGCCGTTCACTGGTCGCGCAACAAGCTAGAAGTTTTGCCACACAAGGGTACGCCTGCACTCTGCTTGATTTTTTGGGTACAGGGGACAGTCAGGGAGAATTGTGTGATGCAACGCTAGCTAACTGGCGCGAGAATATACGTTTTACGCTAGAGAAGATTGCTCTGGAAGAGGATGTCCCGTTGATACTCTGGGGCTTGCGCATGGGCGCACTTATTGCATTGGATTATGCTGCAAAATTCCGTCCAGCCGTGCGCGATATCATCCTGTGGCAACCAGTTACGAACGGCAAAATGTTCGTGACTCAGGTATTGCGGCAAAGAGTAGCGTCGTTGATGGTGCGGGAATTGCCAGCCGAAACGACCAAGGAAATTCGGCAGAAGCTGGAAGAGGGCGAGAAGGTTGAAGTGGCGGGTTATACATTGGGCGGCCCGCTCATGGGCGATTTTGAGAGAATTGACCTGGCTCAGTTGACTGATCTATGCAGCGGCAGTATTCATTGGCTGGAACATGTTATTGAGCCCGGGAAGGAACCCGGAATTCCGGCGCAGAAGGCGATTGTACAATTGCGTGAGCAGGGTAATACAGTGGTTCTCAAAACGTTCAGCGATCCGCAGATATGGCAGATACATGAAAGAGACTTTGCGCCACAGCTGCTGGCACTATCAGACGGGTTACTTCCATGAGCCAAAATGATGTGCAGGAAATTCCGCTTGTTTTCGATTGCGAGGGTGACGACCTTTTGGGCGTTGTGCACAAGCCCGCGCAGCCGGCACAAGTGGGAGTAATTTCTATTATTGCCGGTGGCCCCCAATACCGGGGCGGAGTCGGCCGGGGTATGGTGAGCATGGCCAGAGATCTGGCAGCCAATGGAGTGGCTGTTTTACGCTTCGATTATAGGGGTATGGGCGATAGCGCCGGAGATTTCCGCGGTTTTGAGGACATTGCTGCGGACCTGCAAGCTGCTGTAGATGCATTGCGTGCGGCAGTGCCCGAGGTGACTAAAGTGGTGCTGTGGGGTGGTTGTGATGCCGCGTCAGGTGTCATGATTCACGGCTGGAAAATTCCAGATGCCGTCAGTCTGGTTTTGGGGAACCCCTGGGTTTATACACCTCAGATCGAATCTGCAGTGCGTCGGCAACACTATCTGAGTCGGCTTACGGATTGGTCTTTCTGGCGTAAGTTACTGCGTTCCGAATATAACCTGCTGGGTTATGTGCGTTCAGCAATGGCAAAAGTCCTGCAACGAGTAGTAGGCGTTTTTTCATCCGCAACGCAAGAGACAGGAAATGATGGTCTCTCAGCGGCCAGCTTTGTCGATAGAATGTTAGGTGGCTTGCAGCGCTATGAGGGCAGCGTCCTTTTTCTCATCAGCGGCCAGAGTATTGCCAGTAAAGAGTTTGATGAACTGATCGCTTCTGATTCAGGTTGGCGTGCAGTGAGCGAGCGAGCGGGTTACGAGAGAGTGGACTTTCCTGAGGCGGACCAAACTTTTTCTACTGCAGAAGCCAGGGAAGGTGTCAGTAAGGCCATTGCCCTTTGGCTTGAAAAATTGCGCTAAGTTTAATTGCTGGGGATTCCCTGTCGGGAATGGTGCCTCTATTCAGCGCTAGACTACGCCTGGATTTTTTGATTTTTTCAAACTGTTCGAATCCGCATTTTCAGCGTTCTCTTTTTACTAAACGCTTCAGGTAGTGAACTATTGTCATCGTGCCGCCGGATAGGCTGTCGGGGTTGTAGGCCGCGATGCCCTGTCTTTCCCGTCGAACGGACATCCAGTCTCGCTTGTAGGCATCATCCCCAGATAAATAGTCGATTCGTTCTACTCGATCCTGATCGATTACGTGTTCCATCATAAAGGCCGTGACGACAGTTCCCGCCGAAAGCGTTTTAAACTGTTCATCGTAGGCGAGCTTAAAAATATAGGCAGAGTTATCGCAAACCAGCCATATTTGCCCCGCTATTGGCGCTCCGTCATAGCTGGCAATGCCCAAGCGCAGCCAACCTCGTTTGGCGGCCAGATGCAGTAGCTGTGGAATGAAATCGGGGTAGGGCTCCTCCCGTTTCCAGCTGTTGTTGTAGACCTTGGTAAATTCCGCTATGGCTTCGGGAAGTGCGGCTACATCGGTAATCATCTTCATGCTGCCGCGACCTTCCTTGAGGAAAGACTTTGTTTTGCGCTTTATAGTGTTGCGCAGGCGAGAAGGGCGGGTGTCCAGATAGGCGAGATAGCCTTCCTCCAGCTGTGGCAGTGGGTGCGACCAATTGGCGAAGCAAAAGTAGCTATGCACTGCGGCGAAGCCGGCATCTTTGAACGCTTGCTGGAGCTGATCGAACACTGGAGATTCCTCTTCCAATGGCGCCAGAGTTAATTGAGTGATCTTCTCCTTGGTGCGCAGGTGTTTAAACAGAGCGCAAAACAGTGCTGTCGGCTCCGAGGAAACGACAGTAGGGGCGAAGGCGGAGGTGTAGAAAGTACTGAGTGCTTCTAGCTTTCGGCCGCCTGTATGGCGTTTCAGGGGGAGCGCGACAAAGTTGTCCGGTGAAGTACGCGCAATATAGATAACGGCGCCATCACCGTCGTCCAGCGCGTGCTGCGTGAGGTTTTGAAGCCAATCCAGCCCATGCTGAGGGTTTTGCTGTTCAGCATCTGTAAAGCCCGATATGAGGGACTGGGCTATAGCGGCCGCTGGGAGTTCCACCTTCTCAATCAGTATCTGCTTATTTTCGTCGGTCAACTGGGTGCAGCCGTGGGTAGAAAGAGTAAATAACTATCGGGGAATTGCCTGTTGTTGGCAATACCTGTGCACAATGTGCTATCTCAGTCACAATATAACCTTGAGATGCGTAGGATGCAGGGTTAGCATTGCAGGAATTAATTGTTGATCGGCAGTCTTGGTCAATGTGGTCGGGGCTAGGTTTCTAGGTAAAGTGTGAGCAATATGGATATTCAGGCAGAAGTCATCTCAATTTTGCAGTCAACTCTCGGTGTTCCCGAGGGTTCTATTGCGGCACATCCGGATACACCGGTGCTGGGCGCAATCCCGGAGATGGATTCCATGTCTGTAGTCAGCATATTGACCAGTTTGGAAGAGCAGTACGGCGTAATGGTTGATGACGATGAAATTGACGCCGATGTTTTTGCCACCGTTGGCAGTTTGACGAAATTTCTGGAGTCCAAACTCGGATAACCGATGAATTCGGAGAAATGCAGTATTCGGGCTGATTTTCTCACTCATTCCGAGCGAAAGTTATTCTATTTGCTCCTCGAGCCCACTCAGGGCGCGGCACACAGCGCAATCCTCTTTTTGCATCCCTTCGCTGATGAGATGCATAAATCACGTCATATCGTTTCCTCTCAAGCTAGAGCGCTGGCTGCGGCCGGGCACACCGTCATGCTGCTGGACCTCCCTGGGTGTGGCGATAGTGGCGGTGAGTTTGTCGATGCCAATTGGCAAGTTTGGCGAGAGGGTGCCAGCTTTGCCCTGAATTTTCTCGCCGACAAGGCAGGCGTTCCGGTTGTGCTGTGGGGCCTGCGTTTGGGTGGCTTACTGGCGTGTGATTTGTCCCAGAGCAATTCCGCGGTCGATAGATTGCTGCTATGGCAGCCCGTTTTGAATGGCGAGCAACAGATTGATCAGTTTTTACGGCTACACAGTGGAGCGGCTTTTCTGGGTGAGGGTCGGAGCTTTGATCGAAAATCTTTGTGGCGGTCTCTGCGTGAGGGGCAGTCCCTGGAGGTTGCGGGATATGAATTATCGTCAAGTATGGCGTTGGAAATGTCTCGAGCCAGGTTGAACGAGCTGCGCCCAGGCTGTCCTGTCAGTTGGATAGAAATTGGTAACGGCCCCAGCAGTGGCCCGGCGCTGGCCAGTGAGAGTGTGATGTCTCGCTGGCGCGCACAGGGCGTGGGCGTCGCAATGACGCAGGTGCAGGGTGAGCCTTTCTGGCGCTCGATTGATGCGCGCGTAAATTTGCGCCTGCAGCAAGCCACCGTTGATATATTGGCCGAACATGTCTGACTATGAAGAGCAGGGGCTCGTTTTTGACTGCGGTGATAATCGCCTGGTTGGAATACTGTCTCTGCCTGAAGAGGCCAGTGATGTGGGTGTGCTGTTCCTGGTTGGCGGCCCGCAGTACAGGGTAGGGAGTCACCGGCAATTTACGCTATTGGCAAGAAGCCTTGCCGAGGCGGGCGTCGCGTCACTGAGGTTTGACTACGAGGGCATGGGTGACAGCGAGGGTACGAAACGGAATTTCGCTGAGACCGAGGGCGAGTTGTTTGCCGCGATCGAGGCATTCTTTGAAAACTCTCCGGGACTATCACGCATAATATTATGGGGGCTCTGTGATGGAGCCTCTACTGCGATGATGTATGGTCATCGATTCCCCCAAGTGGCGGGTATGATTTTACTCAATCCATGGGTTCACAGTGGGGAGTATTCGCCAGGCTTTAAGGTGTCTCAGTACTACCGGCCGCTGTTGGCGCAAAGAGATCAATGGGGCCGTCTGTTACGGGGGCAAGTGAGCCCTCGGCCTGCTTTGCGGGATCTGGGAAAGGCCGTGTTGTCACTTCTCCCGGGCCGCCGAGAAAGCGCTGTTCCAGCACCGTCCAGCCAGTCCTTCGTACAGGAGATGCAACATGGATTGGCGCGGTTCAAGCACGACGTTCTAATTATTCTGAGTGAAGAGGATTTCACAGCAAAAGAGTTCTCAACTCTGATTGCAGGTGACAATAGTTGGAAGGAGTCAATGCGAAAGCCAGGTGCCACGCTCCACACCATCGCAGATGCTGACCACACTTTTTCAAAGCGCATCTGGCAGGATGAGGTCACCCAGGTGACTATCGATTGGGTTAAGTCCTAGACGTTTTGTGCCTTATTGCTTCTGATATACGCCTAGAAGACAGTATTCCGGATACTGTATGCCCATCTTCTTCAGGAGTTTTTGCAGGGTAAGCTCTGTGTACGCCAGAGGTTTAAAGCCACTGAACGTTCTGCAATCATCCAGACGCATGAAGAGCTTTTCTTCGTATCGGTGCTTTGCAAAGAGGTGTTTCAGCGTGTCTTGCGTGTTCATTTTAAAACAAGTGGGGAAGGTGTCTTCCGGCTCGGTGCCCCACAAGATTTTCTTTGCAGGGTTGTGCAGCCAGAAGGGTACGAGATTGGTTATGAACGGTACCGGTGAGTATTTGTAGACCGTGTAGATCAATGCCAAGCCCCCGGGAGCAGTGACTCTATTGAGCGACTCCATGAGTTCGTCTGGCTGGGCAACATGCTCCGCTACCATGCGCAGGGTCACCAAATCGAATTCTCGATCGTCCTTAAAATCTTCCATAGTACCTAGGAGTTTTTCGTGCACATAAGGATTGTCGTTCAAAGTTTCGTCTGGGTCGACACCTACCAACAGCTTGGCGCGATCCGCTAGAACCTGGGAGAGCTTGGGGTTTGAAGGGAATATATTGCGGCCACAACCCACGTCCAGCCATGAGGTTTCGCTGGTGACCAACTTGGTCATCAGGGCTTCATAAATGTCATCGGGGTTGAAGTGATCAAACTTCCAGCGAAGCGCTGGAGACCAGTTCAAATCGGCAATTTCACCGTATTTTCCGGTGAATATATCGACAAGTTCTTGATGAGTAGGAGGGGTCAAGTTATCCATAAGTCTTATTGTGTCGGATCGCTCCTGATTGCCGCATCTGCCCAGTTCATCGCACTAGTATACTGGCTTGCCAAGGGAAGCAAATAGATTTCGGGCGAAGCTGTGAACCAGTTGCATCGCTCAACGAGGCTAAGGTTAAGGGGCTGAGTTCGAATGTGCTTCCATCCACAATTCAAAGACCGTGAAAATCCACACCAGTTCTCCGTAATAGGCGGCGTGCTCGCTCTGATGCATTTCTATCGCTCTATCTATAAAATCAGCGCGTACAAATCCTCGGCTCTTCAGTTTGAGCATGTTGTCGTAGGCCATTTCCCGCAGGGGTTGGTAGGTTTGCATCCACACCCCAAAAGGAAGGCCAAAACCCTGTTTGCTTTTGTTGATTGTTTCATCGGGCAGCCAGCCCTGTAGAGACTGTTTGAAAAAATGACGCAGATCGTTGCCCTTCATCTTCCAGGCACTGGGGACCTTGCAGGAAAAGTCGACAAGAGCGTCGTCCAGCATGGGATAAACGACATCAACGCCAGCCAGTCCACACATATGGCTAACTTTGCGCAAATCGTTGTCTGCCAACGTATTTTGCCAATCCAGATAGAGCATCCGATTCAAATCGGTGGCTTGTGGTGGCCGATGATAAATATCCCTCTGCACCGCAATAGGAAGATCTATATTCACATCGCGTAGGAATTCATCGGAAAAAATTTCCGATGCGGCATGACGATGCAAAAAATTGTAGCTTTGCAGGCGTTCAGGCAGCGGCGTGTTGGCCTGATCGATGTAACTTCCAGCCTTGGATACCAGCGGTAAGGCTGTGGGTAGTGCGCTGATCAGGGGCTCCAGTAACCCCTTGCGCAAAAACGCAGGAACCTTGCTGTAATGCTCGAACACATTCTGCCGCAGGTAACGCTCGTTGCCCGCAAATATCTCATCACCGCCGTCTCCTGCCAGCAGTGTCTGAACACCGTTCTCCATGGCCATCTTTGCGCAGAAATAGGCGGGTAATGCGGAAGAATTTCCAAAGGGCTCATCGTAACTGGTGGCGATCATGGGCAACGCGTCCACCACGTCCTGAGGTGTTACATAGTATTCGTTTAATTCCACACCAAAGTGTTTGGCGGTAATTCTGGCGAAGGCCATTTCATCGTAGCCCTCTGCGGAAAACCCTATGGAATAGGCCTCTCCACGTTGCTCACTGACTTCAGAGAGCACGCCGGTAACGGTGGAACTGTCCAGCCCTCCACTTAAAAAAGCCCCGACTTTTCCCTCTGAGGGAAGGCAGTTTCTAACGGCATCCTGTAGCGACTCTTTTAGCTGTGAGGCCAAAGCATCGAAGGACTGTTCCGAGGTGTTTTCAGAGAAATTGGGCTGCCAATAGTTGCGCAGCTGTAACTCGCCCTTTGAATATTCGAGATAGTGTGCCGCCTGCAGTTTTTTCAGGCCAGCGTAGACAGAATCAGGGCAGGGCACCATATGAAAATAGAGATAATTGTATATACCTTGATTGGAGAGCACTGGGTCTGAGCGGTCACTCGCTAACGCACTGCTGGCAGAACTACCAAAGGCTAGGGTGTTGTCTGTGGCGCGATAATAGAGGGAATGTTGCCCTAGTCTATCGATGCCCACCAGAACGCGCTCTTTGCTGGTGTCGATGATAGCGCAGCAGAACGAGCCGTGGATGAGAGAGAAAACGGCGTCGCCGTGTTCAGTGTAGGCATGTGCGACCGCTGCAGCGCTGCCCTGATCTTGCGCAAGCTGGGTCAATTGCGGATCCCGAAAGTAAGGTTGCCCGGCGATGATGACTTGTCCCTGCCCAGCGATTTCCTGGGCAGTACCTGTGGTGGCAAGCTCAAAGCCCTCACCATGTGCTGTGGTCATCGCCAGGGAGGTTTGTAGGGCTCTGCCGGGTTCTTGGCTGGAATCGTGGGATGGCCCCGGGTTATTTGATGAGCAGTAGCGCCCCAGAATGCCGTGGCGCAGATAGCGTCTGGTCGACTTGTTAGTCTCGGGCATGGATTGCTTCACTCATGTGGGTTGGGGTCATCTATGTTATTGGGTCAATGCTACCACCCCCCTTGTTTTAGCGTAAGTTAACCGGTTCAAATTTCCGCAAGTTGCTTGCATATGGATAGTTGAAGCTGGAATGGAAGAACGGAAGGTCAGGGGCGTCATGCATACCTGGTAAAGCTTCAGCGGCAGCTGTATGAATAGGCGCACAAATCGCAGTATTAAAAAATGTGAGATTGAGAACTTGCTGTGATTTGCAGTGGCTTTCCAAACATGACTGATACTTTGTCATATTCTATTTGAGAGGCTCACTTGATATGCTCCCAGTACAGATTCGGCGTCGAGACAGACGTTGTGATTCTGCTTAAATCGGACTGATGGCATGCTTCAGCGCAGGACAATAATTTCCGCAACTTTCGGGGTGCTCGCCGCTAGTACGGCAGGGCTTGTTTCTTTACAAGTGAACTCAGACACCCTTTCAAATGCCGCCAATGTACCTGCGGGAACAGCTTCGGCGCTATTTGCAGCCAATTCTACCTGGGAAAATTTCAAGCGGATAAAGCGCGGGGAAGATGCCACCGAGGCAGCGGTGCAGGGCAATGACACTGTCACCAGTTCAGCGCAGAGTAGTGCTGCCAAGAGCAGTGCAGGCACAGACAGCGCCGTGCAAAGCCTACCAAAAGAACAACCAGCTGAGCCAGTGAAGAAGCCGCAACCGGACGCGGCCCCGCAAAAACAGCTCACCAAAAAGAGCCAGAATAAGCGTCAGAGTGATGTTAGCGGTGGGGTTGCAGGTAAGCCCAATCCAGCGCTGACAAAAGCGCCGAAAAAACCCGCTGAGGTTGGTTCCTGGTGGGCGTTCTATCAGGGGACGATGAAGATAGCTGGCGATGACTACTACGACCCCCATGGAATTGATTACGAATGGGCCTACTCGCTTAAGAAGTCACTGCCTGAAAACCCACGAATAGTAGTGTATTTGCATGGATCAGGAGGCGGAAAGGGAGCTGTGATGTGGGCCTTTGGACCATCGCCAAAAGGTGATCTGGAGGTGCGTGTGCAGGATGCAGAAACCTACAACCAAGACTGGCGTGAGTGGTGGGCCTTTGGTGCTAACGGGCAGACCTATCCTGGGCGGCGTATTGGCGCAGCCCTGGAATTTGTGACCCACCGTTACGGTATAGACACTAGCAAGGGCGGTATCGTGGTGGAGGGGCCATCAATGGGGGGTGGCGGGGCGGTCGTTCAGACGATGATAATGCCTGAGCCATGGCGTTCCAGTATTGCGTACTCCTCAGGCCGGGTCGGGGTCATAATGCCGCGGCGTGTCGCCGAAAAAGCGCCGGGACAGTATGCATCACAGCCACCCAATAGCAGGAAAAACAAGGCCCTGTGGGACAGCATCGATTTCTCAATACACGCAGCTAGCGACCCGGTAGTGCGTGGCATTCATTATCGTCATTCCTTCAGTACCAATGATCAGTTCAGCGAAGGCCCCGAAGGAAATACGCAAACAGAGTTTGTAAACCTCATTGAACAGCACAAAATCGGCGGTGCTTTTGCGTGGGTAAAAGCGGGGCATGCTACTAATGAGAAAGGCGTCAAATTGCCAGATCTGGCGAATTTTGAAGACAAAGGGCAGGACATTACCCTGGATCGCGCACATCCTGCCTTTACAAACTCCAGCGGTAACTACCCGAGAATGGCCAAGCGAAGAACCGATGAGGTTGGCTTTCCTCGCGGGCACTACAATATGGGCCTTATCTGGAATCACGCTGGGATTATTGATGAAAAAGAGCAGATAGTCTTTCCTTTGAAATACCAGCGGCGCACCGGTATAGGTAAAGGGGTTCCGGATCAGCCGCTCAAGATCACTGTTAACGTTACTCCCAGACGCCCCCGGCACTTTCAGCTGAACGATGGAGAGACGCTGAAATGGTCCTGGGATGGCGGCGCGCTCTCAGGTTTGGCAACAGTTAAGGGCGATACCGTCGTTATTCGCAAGATTCCTCTGGTGTCCCATGATGAGTTCAGAAACCTGAGAATCTATCGTTAGACCGGTTTTCTCTTCTTTGGGCACGCGCAAATGTGATGTGGTTAATATTAGTCACCCATAATTGTGGTGTGAAAGCGCATAATTTGAGACAGTGACCCGATTCTACGCGCAGGTGTGAACCGGGTTTTTTAGTCTTGCTGTTTAATTCCTACGAATTCATTTTTATCTTCTTTCCGCTGTGCGTGCTTGGCTATTTCCTCTGTGCAAAATATTTTTCCATGGAGTCCGCTCTGGGCTTTCTGGTGCTGGGTTCCCTCGTTTTCTATGCCTACTGGAACCCGATCTATCTACTGCTGATCCTTTTCTCCATAGGCTTTAACTTCTCGATTGGGCGTCTTGTCAGCAAGGAGGGTGGCCAGGGCAGGCGGGGAATTCTCATCTTTGGGGTAGGTGTCAATCTGTCGCTGCTAGGCTATTTCAAATACGCCAATTTTTTTGTCGACAATATCAATGCCGTTTTTGGTACCGGCTGGCATATGGGCGAAATTTTTCTACCCTTGGCGATTTCATTTTTTACCTTCCAGCAAGTGTCCTATTTGGTAGATGCTTATAGGGGAAAAACGTCGGAATACAATCTACTGCACTATTCCCTGTTCGTGTGCTTCTTTCCGCAATTGATAGCAGGTCCTATTGTTCACCACCGAGAGATCATTCCACAGTTCATGAATGTTAAGAACCTCTCTCCCAAGTGGTCCAATTTTGCGATTGGTATCTCGATATTTTCAATTGGATTGTTTAAGAAGACAGTGTTGGCCGACAGCCTCTCCGTCTACGTGGGGCCAGTGTACGACACTGGAGCAGGCCAGGACGTCGATTTTTTCCGTGCCTGGGGCAGTAGTATTGCGTATACCTTTCAGCTGTATTTCGATTTTTCCGGCTACTCAGACATGGCCATTGGAGCAGCGCGCGTTTTCGGTATGCGCCTACCGGTCAATTTTTTCTCCCCCCTGAAGTCGACCAGCATGGTGGAGTTATGGAAGCGCTGGCACATAACGCTTTCGCGCTTCCTCAGGGAGTACCTCTATATTGCCCTAGGTGGAAACCGCAGGGGCAAGTACATGCGATATGTCAATTTGTTCCTCACCATGCTGCTGGGAGGCATGTGGCATGGTGCCGGTTGGACTTACATTGCATGGGGCGCATTACATGGCAGCTATCTGATTGTGAACCATGGCTGGCGTAATCTGATGTCCAGAATGGGCTGGGACTTTTCCGACGCCGTATCCTATCGCTTTATTTGTTGGGCCCTCACCTTTGTCGCTTGGGTGGTTTCTCTGGTGTATTTCAGGGCCCATTCTGTGGAGCAGGCCAATCAGATAACACTGGCAATGGCTGGGTTCTACGGCTTTGAGCTACCAGCGGGTATTCTTGCGAGAACGGGGGAGCTAGGAAACTGGCTGCTTGATCAGGGCATGGTTGCTGTGCATGGCGGTGGTGCGCAGTTCGTCGCAAATTACATCTGGATTCTAGTCAGTGCTCCCTTGATCCTCGCATTGCCGAACGTGGCGCAGATTTTTCACAAGTACGATCCCGTTCTATATGAAAGTGAAAATGTGTTTGCATCGATTCGAAGTACCGGTTTGCTGACCTGGGATTACAGTACACGCTGGGCCATTGCGATCTCTATTGCTGCAGTTGCCGGTGTTTTGACACTGCAGCAAGTTTCCGAATTTCTGTACTTCCAGTTCTGATATGACAGCCAATACTTACATTATGCGTCTGTTGTTGTGCACCGCGATCGTGATCACCGTCGTCCTCGGCGTTAATTACACCATTGATCCCTATGGCATTACTGGTGCAACGCGAATGGCAGGTTTTAATCAATACAAAGTGGATATTAATGATTTCACTAGGCTAAACAAAAAGTACCAGCCATTGGCCAGAGAGCACAACGCGCTCGTTCTAGGGAACTCCCGGGTAGAGATGGGGGTCGATCCTGCGCACAGCTGTTTTGTAGCGGATGACCTGCAGGTCTACAACTTGGGTATGCCCGGTGCAGATGTTCGCACCCAAATCAATTACGCCCTGAATGTCATGTACCAGCAACCAATACGGCAGATTTTTTTGAGTGTCGACTTTATCGATTTCATTTCGACTGACTTGAATCCGCAGGTGCCCACGCCTTTGCTCGACCAAACCACGGGGCAGCTACAGTATTTACCGTCAGGCGAACCGAATCCGGACTACTTCGAAACGAAGGCGATGGACTATTACAAATCCCTGTTTTCATTGGATGCTCTGGTTAGTTCCTTTAAAACTGTAGTCGGTCAGAACCCCCTCGCACCGGATCGTGACGAGGCCGGCTTTAACCCGGCACAGGACTTTCAGGCAATGGTCCAGATAGAAGGTCCCAGGGCGCTGTTTGATCAGAAGATGCAGAATTTGCGCAAGAAATATAGCGAGCGTTGGTACCTTCGAGACGCCAACGGAGCGCTGGGCCCTGTCTTTGAAGACCTAACAGGGTTTCTGAAGATAGCCGAGCAGCGAGATGTCACAGTGTATTTTTTCACTCATCCATTTCATGACAGCTACTGGGCGCTGATGGATGAACAGGGTTTAATTCCGCTGTATGAAGACTGGAAACGCTCGATCGTGGAGTTGGCCCAGAACGCTAATCGCCCCGCAAACCAATTCTGGGATTTCTCGGAAGACTCATCGTACATCCATGAGCCCGTGCCGGATGTGGGCGCGAAGACTGGACCACTACAATGGTTCTGGGAGCCCGCTCATTACCGCGCTCAGCTGGGTGAGGTGATGGTAGATGCCATGATGTCTGAAACCTGTGGTGGGGATGTGACCTTCGGACGACGGATTTTTTAAGTTGATGAGTTAGTTTTATCTAAAGTCCCAATCTTTGACCCTAACCTTGCTCACTTTCAGCCTTACTCCAGCACACACTTTCGATCTCGCCTACCTAAACTACCCTTCGCGTGTTTCCTTGGGCTCTTTAAACCGCTCTGGATTGATATTCTGCCGTTTGAGTAATTTGTAAAAGTCGGTACGGTTCCGCTGCGCTAGCATGGCAGCTTCTGCTACCGAGCCGCTGGTGAGACGCAATACCTTTACCAAATAATCGTGCTCAAATTGCTGCCTAGCCTGGCTGAGTGAGGGTAGATACTGATCCTCGACGGTTAATGCTTCGCGCACCAACGACTCGGGTATTACCGGAGTTGTGGATAGGGCCGCGGTGCGTTGCACAACATTTTCTAGCTGTCGAACATTGCCCCGCCAGGGCGCGCTGATCATGACCTCAATTGCAGAGGGCGCAAAACTGGTGACATTGCCCATTTTGTGAGCTCCGGTAGTGCGCAGGAAGTGGTTGGCCAGTAAGGGGATATCTTCAACCCGTTCTGCTAGCGATGGCAGGTGAAAGTTCACCACGTTAAGGCGGTAAAAAAGATCTTCGCGAAATAGATTCTCACTCATGTCACGTTCGAGGTTGCGGTTGGTTGCGGAGATAATCCGTACATCGATGGCTACGCTGGTGGTGCTGCCTATGGGTCGGATACGGCGTTCCTGCAGTGCGCGCAGAAGCTTAACCTGCAGTGGCATGGGGATGTCCCCGATTTCGTCCAGGAACAATGTGCCACCGCTGGCTGCTCGGAACAGTCCAATGTGCTCACTGATGGCTCCGGTAAACGCGCCCTTAACATGGCCGAATAGTTCCGATTCCAGCAATTGCTCTGGGAGTGCACCGCAGTTCACGGCGACCAACGGGCCACTGCGTAATTCATCTGCCTCATGTACAGCGCGCGCCAGTAATTCCTTGCCGCTGCCAGTAGCACCCGTTATCAAAACACTGACATCGGAGCTAGCGATCTGCTTCACTTGGTTGAGAATGCGTTCCATCAAAGGGCTGCGACTGACGATGTGTTCTCGCCAGTCCTCGAAAATTTCTGCTTGAGTAGCTCCGGATTGCTGTAGTGCCAGGCTAATGGCGGTCAGCAAAACTGTTTTGTCGATGGGCTTGGTGAGAAACTCAAAGACACCCATTTGGGTGGCCGAAACCGCTTCGGGAATAGTGCCTTGGGCAGACATGATGATGACGGGAATACCGGGGTAGAAGTGGCGAATCTGTTCGAATAGCTCGAGACCGCTGGCACCTTCAAGACGCAAATCCGTTAGTACCAATTCCACAGGGTTGTTGCGCAATGTTTGCAGCGCCTCATCGGCGGAGCCCACTGTAAGCACTTCATACCCTTCCGCTTCCAGACGAATAACCATGAGTTTTAAAAGGCTGGCGTCATCGTCCACCAGCAACAAGCGATCCTGCACGCGCCTACTCCTCCCTGCGGGTGCTGATGACCGCCTCTAGATCAGTCAGTGCCTGTATTTTTTGCTCCAGCAGACCTTTTTCTTCCCGCGCTGTGCGCAGCGCCAGCTGCAGCTCTGCCTGTTCGTTCAGCAGGTCGCTTTGGCGCAAGTACCAATTGATCCGGTTTTGATTGTATTGACGCAGAATGCCAGCCAGCTGCTTCTGTTCGAAGTCCAGAGCTTCAGTTTCCTGCACTTTCTGGAAAGCGTCTCGTGCATGAGTCCAGGCGCCATAACTCGCCAGCTGTTGGTTCAGCAAGCCATAGTGGAACCACTGGCCTACGCTGTCAGGCTTACCCACTTTTACCAATCGTGCTACTGCCTGATCGGTGCTCAGGTGTTCCACATCGTGTTGTAGATCCAGCCACTCGCTCACACTGGGGTATTGCTGTATCTCAGGCTGGGCGGCCGCGATAGAAACTGGACTTTGAGTGACACAGCCACCCAAAAGACTGCTTACAAGTAGCATGAGAATTAGTGCGCGGGGCATGTTAGGCGGAAGCATATCGGGAGTCTATCATGGGAAGTGAGTGACAGGCTGCCGCCCTGCGATTCGATGCATTCTCTGGCAACACTGAGCCCAATGCCAGAGCCTTTAATAGGGCCGGTTCGTTTGGCAGCGCTTTGTACAAAAGGTTCAAACACTCGTTCTTCGTCTTCGTATGGTATTGGGTCCCCTGAGTTAGCGACCTCAATGACCAAAGTACCATTCTCAGCATGGCTTTCAATATCGATATACCCCCCATCCGGGGTGTAGTTGATGGCATTGGACAGTAAGTTGTCCAGTGTCGTCTTGAGTTTATAACGATCAGCCACCCATGTTTCTACTGAGGTACTGTGTTTTATTTGCAGCGCTTTCTTATCGAGACTAATACTGTAGTTTCCAAGTAACTCCTCCCACAGTCCCTTGAGCTCGAAGGATTCGAAGCACAGTTCTTGATGCGGCAAGCGGTTGAAGTCGATGAGATTCTCAATCAGGCGCTGCAGCTCAATGCTGTTTTGCCGCACGATTTCTACGATTTCGTGTTGTTGCTGCGACAGGTGCCCGGTGACTTCCTCGGCGAGTAACTCCGCGCCTTCTCGCAAGCTGGCTAAAGGCGTTTTGAGCTCGTGGGAGATGTGGCGCAGGAATTGCTCTTTTTGCTGTTCCGATTCGTGTAGACCTTGGCGCAGCCATTCGAGCTCGCTGCCCAGTGATTGCATTTCTAAAGGCCCGGATATTTCAATCGGGTGGCTAAGCCCCGCAGTTCCCAGCTGATGAATTTCCTGTGTGAGGTCTTTCACCGGTTTGTTGATCCAATAAGCAAAAAGTAGTAACAGCGCCAGAGTGGCTGCTGCCAATAGAGTGAGCTGTAGGATCAGTGAATCAATGTAAGAGTCCGCTTCGCGGGCATTTTTTTTCAGCAGCTGGTTGACCGAGGACAGCAACCATTTCTTCACGGCCTTACTGTGCTCCGATATTACGACAAAATGGTGGTTCACGCGCTCCTCAGGGAGTGTTGTGATGTCACTGGGTTCAGGCCCTGTTCGGGGCGAAAGGTCCAGTCGGGCAAGCGCGGCGATCAGGCCCTCGATGTCGGGGCTGGGAGAGGCCACCTGATCCTGAAGGGTTTGCAGGTTCTTCGATAAAAGCTGACGTTCGCGTTGAAAGAGTTCCTCCAGATCGGGGTCAGTGAGTGCCAAATATTGTCCGGCACGGCGTTCCAGCTCCAGCACATCCCGCTGGATTTCCTGCCCCAGGCGAGTGATATCCACGACTTTGTGGGTCACCTGACGGTTCTTGTCTGCCAGTTCTGCCAGTGTTTGCACGGTAAATAGAATGGCCACAACCAGAGGTACCAGCGCCGCGAAGGAGCTAATAAGTACTAGTTGCAGTAGCGATCTGGGTCGCCAAAAAGAGAGCATTCAACAGGCCAGGGGGCAAAGAATGTGCCGATTGTAGCGTGGGCTTGAGAGAGTGCAACCAAAGCTTTCGGTAGGCGCGTGGCTGCCGGTTGAACGAGGGAAA
Organism: Halioglobus sp.; assembly: GCA_047611225.1. GTDB lineage: Bacteria > Pseudomonadota > Gammaproteobacteria > Pseudomonadales > Halieaceae > Marimicrobium. The sequence continues at coordinate 19,962 of JBLFWP010000001.1, read as the reverse complement.
AAGGGTGTAAAACTGGCGGTAGACGCTGATCGGGCACATCTGCACCTGATCAGCGGGTTTACGTCTCAGGTGTTTAAGCGTTCAGTACCCTCAGGGCGTGCTCAGCTGCGTGGTTATGGTTAGCGCATCAATCTGCACAGAGTCCGTGGTGGTAACCCCGGGTACACGGTTGCCGTCGCGTACGCTGATCAGCACAAGGCCACTCGTCTGTGGGGGCAGCTCGAACCTATGCTCACTTGGAAACCAGGGAGATACACCGAACATTGGCGTCCAGGCCTGCGGATCTACCGACAGAAGAACAGGGACAGTGGAATAGGCAAAGGTGAATACCTGGGTAAGCGAGCGGGTGTTCACTTGTGCCTGTACTGTAATCGATTCTCCCGGCTGCACGTTAAACGCCCAGTAGTATTCAAGGTAGCTGTGGCTTTGCGGGCCATCTCCGGCTGAAAGAATTTCCCCTATGGATAAGCTAACGCCGTCTTCGCTATAGGTGTCCAGATAATTGCCTGCCAGAGAATCAACAAGGCCAAGGCCAAACATTGCCACTTGCACCACACTGGCGTCAGGCTGTGTTGTTGCCACCACACTATCACTGAAGCTAGAAGGGCCATTGCTGTTCCAAGCCTGTATACGGTAGGTATAGACAGTGTCAGCCTGCAGGTCTTGATCAGCATAGCTACTGCTGTTGGCGGGTAACGTGGCGACGTGCGTAAAAGTCGCTCCGTCAGTAGCGCGCTCCAAATAGAAACCAGACTCGTCGCCCGCCGTATCGGTCCAGTGTAGTGTGATGTTATTAGCGCCGTCTACGGCAGCTGTTAGGTCTTCAGGTGCATTCGGAAGGGTCACAATAGCCGCCTGCCTAAAGCCGGCAACAGTGGCGGCTGTGGCATCGATTGCTCGCGCATTATCTGTGTAGTCTTCAATCCCCGTGGGCAAACCGTTGTAAAAAACGCTGGGGTTTGAGAAATGATTGATTCGAGTACAGCCGGTGGGGCAGTTGTAAGCCATTACAGTACGAAAGCTACCGAAGGGCTCTTGATAGCCATAAGCGTAGGAAAAAACTGACGAACCGGCATTGTCGGGATCATGGGTGACGCCCTGGTTGTGCCCGATTTCGTGGCCAAACGAGTAGTAGCCGGTGGCGCAGCTGTGATGCACCACGCTAAAGGCGCTGGACGCAAAACTGTTGGACAGCCCGGACATGCGATAAGCCATACCGCAATACTGTGATTGGTTCTCGATTAAGCTCACCACGTCAGCGCCGTAGGCATTGCGCAATGCGTGCAACTCGTCCATGTAGCCGTCATTGGTGCTTCGTAAACGAGACAGGTCGGTGCCCATATCACCAGACCCTGCATAATTGGTCATGACACTGTGCACCAGATTGAGACGCGTGCTCATACCACTATTGGCATAGGCCTGATTGGTCTCAGCGGCGGCTTGAATAGCTAATGCTTCCACACCCTGTGCGCCATAAAGGGACTGTACAGCGGGCGTATAAGCCACCAGCACGTCAATGACTGATCCGCCTGCATCGGCTGAGGGCGATTGTACGGAATCGGATGAAGCGTTTGCTGAGCTCACATCGAATACTGGAATGGGGTCGAGTTCAGGTGCGGGGTCTTGCGAATCTACTTCGCTGACGACATGGCTGCCATCTGCCCTAGGCTCCAGCTTGAACAGCTTCCCTTTGTGATAGAAGGTGCCCGCGATAGAATCGCCGCTCACTCCAAAAATAGCCCGACTGCCAGGTTCATTTCCCGCATGGCCTACCCAGGCAAATCGGCCTCGTCCCATCTCTTGTTGCAACTCTCGTACTGCTTCAAATGAGACACCACCAGGTAGGTCTACGGTGAATCGACCGGAGCGCAGTTTGCTTCGATCAATTTTTACGCTGCGAGATTTCCCCGGCTTGGCGCGTCTTGGCGTCTGGATATGCGTTTGTGTTGGCTCTTGTGAGAAAAGACCTGAAGCATCGGCTTTTTTCGCGGCAGCTGGGTTGGCAAGGGTGCTGCCGAAAAACGCAATACTTCCCGCTAAGGCGGAGATTGTTATTGCGCGCAATGGTTGAGAAAAGCGCTTCATTGGTGATGCCCCTGTGAAAATTATTGGTCTCTTACATGAGTGCCAGAGCCAGGCCCGTTATTGTTTCGGCAGAGTGGATCGCCGTTGTCCGGCTTATTTTTGAAAGGCTACAGGAGGGGCTTTCGTCGGGATACCGGAATACCAACTCTTCACACTGTTTTTAGTTATATCGTGAAAGAAATTTTGGTTATAACACTGAGGATTTCTGGGGCTTAGGCTCTGCTGGCAGCGGCGAGGATTGAAGCGGAATTAGAGCTGGAAGCGGGCGTGCGCAACATACAAGATCGTTTTAACCCAATGTGTGAAACTAAGCTTTCTCATCGTAGGAAATCATTTGGGTAACCTCTGCCAGCAAACAAGCTGGGTCTATTTTTTTGCCACGTATACCTATGGCAATACCCGCTTGCGCATCCTTGTCGGAATCGCCCAACATGAAACTGTGAGAGAGGTCGGGGTGCCAGTCTTCCACAAGACTAGTGAGCATGGCAGTTCCGGGTTTTCTGCAATCGCAGGAAATAGATAATTCGGCAACTGACCCCTGGGGATGGTGGGGGCAAAATCGAATGTCGTCGATGTGTGCGCCTAGGCTTGCCAATTCTCCGCGCATCCAATCGTGCAGTGTATCCACCGCAGCAGCATCATAAAAGCCACGTGCAATACCCGCCTGATTGGTAACAAGGAACACTAGGAAGCCTGCGTCATTCAATGCTTTGATAGCCGCTTGGGCATCGTCAATCCAGCGAAAGCCTTCGATTTTATGCGTGTAGCCTTCATCGTGATTTAGAGTGCCGTCTCTATCAAGGAAGGCGGCGGGTTTTTGTAGCTCGGTGGATAAGCTATCCCTGGCCCTCTGTAAATCTTCAGGAATACCAATGTCGATGAAAAAGCCCTGATAAGAGCGGCCGCTCAGGCGTCCCTGGTCAACCAGCGTAGGGAATACATCTTGTTCAAGAGAGCAAGGAGTATCTGGGATGTACGACAGTACTTTAGATTTCAGCCAGTAAACGCCACTGTTGATAGTGCCGGATTCAGGTTGTGTGGGCTTTTCCCGAAAAGCTGTGACGGTGTCGCCATCCAGTTCCACAAAGCCATACCGGGTGGCATTCTCCACGGGTAGCAGCGCAACCCTACCCAAATACTCTGAGGTGTTGCTGTCGTCGACCGCAAGCGCTAAGTCCAAATAATTGAAGTCGAATATGGAGTCTCCGTTCAAAAGCAAAAACTCGTCCTGTAAGCTGTTCTTAGCATATTTGAGCGCGCCGGCAGTTCCCAGTGGAGAGGGTTCTACAATGACTGTGATGCTGGCGTCCAGCTCACTAAGGAAGGCGGCCCCAGCTCCGTATTTATCTTTTACAACGCCTGCCTGATAGCCAGCTAGCAGAATAAAATCATCGAAACCGTGGCGGCGTAGATTCAACATTAGATGCTCAACGAAGGGTCGGCCGCAGACGTCCAACAAAGGCTTTGGGGTATCCTTTACTGCGTCGCCCAAGCGGGTTCCCTTGCCCCCAATGAGAATGGCGGCTTGCTTCACAGTTTTCATAAAAATATGGTTTCCGCGGGGTTGGAATACGGTGGAAGAGCTTTATCTATAGAGCTTTGCCCTTTAGTATCACAAGGTCAATATAACTGTGCCCTTGTGACGGGGCAAGGGTATACCTTGCTGGCGTCATAATAAAAAAGAGGCCTAAAAAGAAGAAAAATGAAAAAACTGTTGTACCTCGTACACCGCTTGCCATACCCACCCAACAAGGGCGACAAAATTTCGTCCAACAATATGCTCAATTATTTTTCCGGCGGCTGGCGTGTCCACCTGGGTACTTTCATTGATGACCCTGAAGACTGGCAATACGCAGATATCGTTCGCCAGAAGTGTGAGGACAGCTGCATAGTCAATCTACCCGCTAGAAAGCGTATCACTGGAAGTGCTGTCGGCATGCTCACCAACAATGCGCTCAGCCTGAGTTACTACCGCAGCCCCAAGCTGCAACAGTGGGTGTGCGATACCATCGAACGTGAATGCCCTGACGCAGTGCTGGTGTTCAGTGGCGTGATGGGTCGGTTTGTTAAGGGACTGTTACCGGCTCATGTACCGGTTGTGTTTGATGCTGAGGATGTGGATAGCGAGAAGTGGCGCAGCTATGCCGAATCAAAAAGTTGGCCGATATCCTGGTTGTACACACGCGAGGCAGACAAGTTACTCGCCTATGAGCGCGAAATGGCTGCGGCAACAGATGTGAGCATTTTTGTTTCCGTTGAAGAGGCAGAATTATTCAAGCAACTTGCGCCTGAAAGCGCTGACAAAGCGCATTTTCGAACACAGGGCGTAGATAGCGAGTATTTCGATCCAGAGCTTACCTTCGACAACCCCTATGAAGAGCAGCAGAAAGTGTTGGTGTTCGCCGGTGCCATGGACTACAGGCCGAACATAGATGCGGTACTTTGGTTTTGTGAGCACGTGTTGGACAAGGTGAAAGAGCGGGAACCTGACTTTCTTTTTTGCATCGTCGGCATGAAGCCTTCAGATGAGGTAAAGCAATTGGGTGCTCGTTCAGGTGTTCACGTAACGGGTGGCGTTCCGGATGTGAGGCCTTATATTGCCCATGCGCTGGCCGCTTGTTTGCCACTGCAAATAGCGCGGGGCATTCAAAACAAAGCACTTGAAGCCATGGCTATGTGCCTCCCGGTGTTGGCAACCAGTGGTGCATTAGTCGGTATTGTTGATCACCCAGGTGTAATGGCGACGGTTGCTGATGATGGTAGCTCGATGGCTGAGGCGGCACTTAAAATTTTGAGTGAGCCTCGGCGAATGAATACTGCAGGTCGGGAGTGTGTTGTGGAGCATTACAATTGGGATACCAATCTCAAACGTATGGAAGCCTTTCTTATGAAAGAGGAGAGCGCTTAGCCATGCGAGTTCTACATGTTCTGGATCATTCTATTCCACTGCAAAGTGGCTATACCTTTCGCACCAGGGCCATTCTTAAGGAACAGCGTAATCTGGGCTGGACGACGCTTCAGCTCACCGGCCCCAAACACAATCAGGGAGAGGCTCTACCCGCTACTGAAGAAGTAGATGGCTTGGAGTTTTATCGCTGCCGCGAAACCAGCGGTTTTATGGCTCGGCTACCTGTTCTTGGGCAATGGTCCGTGATTGAGGTGCTAACCCGGCGGCTGATAGAGGTAGCGCGGGATGAAAAACCCGATGTAATACATGCGCATTCACCAGCACTTAATGGTGTTGCTGCTATCCGAGCGGGTAGAAAACTGGGTATCCCCGTGGTCTACGAAGTGCGCGGTTTTTGGGAAGACGCGGCGGTGAGTCACGGCACCAGTAGCGAAGGTGGCTTGCGTTATAGGCTGACGCGAGGGATGGAAACCTGGGTTCTCAAGAACGCCGATGCGGCCACCTGTATCTGTGAAGGTATTCGCAGTGATCTGGTCTCCAGAGGCATTCCCGTAGATAAAATAACGATTGTGGCCAATGCAGTCGATGCCAGCCGCTTCCAGCCAGTGGGTGCTCGCGACCAAACGATAGAAAACGATTTGGGCCTTGTTGGGAAGGAAGTTGTGGCCTTTATAGGGTCCTTTTATGACTATGAAGGGCTGGATTTGTTAATAGCCGCCATGCCCAAATTGTTGGAAGCGCGGCCCAAGGTAAAACTGCTGTTGGTGGGTGGTGGCCAGGTGGTTGACGCGATAAAGGCACAGATCCAACAGTTGGGCCTGCAAGACAGTGTTATTATGACCGGCAGGGTTCCCTACGAAGAGGTTGAGGGCTACTACTCAGTTACAGACGTGTTGGTCTATCCAAGAAAGTCCATGCGCCTCACCGACTTGGTAACGCCGTTAAAGCCTTTGGAAGCGATGGCGCAGAAAAGTATGTTTGTCGCCTCCGATGTAGGTGGCCATAAAGAATTAGTGCGTGACGGTGTCAATGGCACCTTGTTTGAGGCGGACAACGTCGATGACCTTGTGAGTACTTTGCTGAACCTGTTCGAGGCGCAAGACAGTTGGCCGGCCATTCGTGATGCGGGTAGGCAATTTGTCGAACAAGAGCGCACCTGGACGAACAGCGTTGCAAATTTGAAAGCAGTTTATCAGCGGCTTGCGCCGGGGAATTATCAGGAATGTTAATCCGATCAAAAGCACCATTGCGACTCGGTCTTGCCGGCGGTGGTAGTGATGTCGCACCCTATTGTGATCTGTATGGCGGTGCGGTGCTCAATGCGTCGATCAACTTAGGTTCGTATTGCACCATTGAGCCTCTCGACAACGGAACTGTATCCTTTGTGGCGCATGATCGTGATGAAAAGTTCGACGCGGCGATGGCCGATCGCTATGAATATGATGGGCTGCTTGATCTGCATAAGGGCGTTTACAACCGCGTTATAAATGAGTTCAACGGCGGCGAGCCGATGTCTTTGAAAATTAGCACTCATTCGGATGCACCTGCGGGTTCTGGCTTGGGTTCTTCTTCCACAATGGTGGTGGCGATACTCACAGCGTTTTCAGAATTGTTGCATCTGCCATTGGGGGAATACGATGTTGCCCATATGGCCTTTGAGATAGAACGCCAGGATATTGGCCTAAGAGGCGGCGCGCAGGACCAATACGCAGCCACTTTTGGCGGCGTTAATTTTATGGAGTTTCACGAACACAACCGCGTGACGGTAAACCCACTGCGTATCAAGCAATGGATTTTAAGCGAGCTGGAAGCTTCTACTGTGCTGTATTACACCGGTGTGTCTCGTTCCTCCGATATGATCATCGCACAACAGATAGAGAGCTATAAGTCCGGCGAAGGAAAGTCCGTCGAGGCTGTGCATCAGTTGAAGCGTGACGCCTTACTAATGAAAGAAGCCCTGTTGCGAGGCAATATACGCAACTTTGGTGAGATACTGGGTAGCAGCTGGGAAACCAAGCGCAATCTGGCCGACCAAATCAGTAATCCGGAAATTGAGCAGGTCATGGACCACGCTCGCGCAGCGGGGGCCTGGGCCGGAAAAGTATCTGGCGCTGGTGGCGGCGGCTTTATTGTCTTTATTGTTGATCCCGTTGATCGTGTAAAACTGGTTCGATCCCTTAATCAACTGGATGGCGATGTCGTACCCTTTCAGTTTGAACCTCATGGAGCTTCCGCATGGAACGTCCCGACCTAAATTACGTAGTCAGTGAATTCCAGGCCTCGGTCGCCATAAAGCAAAAAATCCTCGAACAGGGCAGCTTGCTACAGCAGGTGACAGATATGGGGCATTTGTTGATTGATCGCTATGAGGCAGGCAACAAATTACTCATTGCGGGGAATGGCGGTAGCGCCGCGGATGCACAGCATATTGCGGCAGAATTTGTCAGCCGTTTCAATTTTGACCGGCCCGGTCTGCCGGCACTGGCGCTCACCACAGACACTTCGATTCTAACGGCCATTGGTAACGATTATGGTTATGAGCAGCTCTTTCGCAGACAACTAGAAGCTAATGGCGTAGCTGGCGACGTTTTTCTGGGAATTTCCACCTCTGGCAACAGTCCCAATATTATAAAGGCGCTGGAAGGTGCTGCTGAAAAAGGGATCACAACCATAGGTTTAACCGGGGAATCCGGTGGCAAGATGCGTGACTTATGTGACCACTGCCTTTGTGTGCCTAGTTCCGATACCCCTAGAATCCAGGAAGCTCACATTGTTATTGGACACACTCTGTGTGGCATGGTGGAGCTGGCTTTGTTTGAGGATCCGCGCTAGAAAGTCTGCTGGCTGTTGGCAGCTTGACCGGTTTTCTCTTCACCACTGCTTAAGTTCGTTTCTGTGTAGGTAACAGTCGAAGCTCGTCTCAGAAGCCTTTCCAGTTTCTCTTGCTGGATTTTCATGCGCAGTAATTCTTCTTTGGCCCATAGTCTAAACGTTTTATTGGCTTTCACAGTGTTTGCGACACCTTCTTGTCGTTTCCGGGTGATGTCTTGCTTCACTGCTTCGAGTCTACTGAGCTCTACGTCCTGATCACGTTGTATATCTTGCCGCTGTTGTTGCAGGCTGGTTGTAGCCTTGTTCAATCGTAACTCGGCGTCCGTTTGCTGTTGCTGCAGTTTCTCCAGGTCCTCGCATGCACTTTTATCGATGTCGTCTTTTTGCTTTTGCCATGCATCCACTTCCATTCGAGTTCTGAATTCAACCTGACGCAGGCGACGGCCCAGCTGTGCGGAGTTGGTATCGGCCTGTGTTTGCACATCGAGAATTTTTTGTTGTAGCAGAGTAATCTCTGCTGCTGCTTTGTTTCTGACTTCTGTTGTCTCACGGCCAAGTTCATCGAACTCATTTTGTGCGGCTACGTTTTTGTCGTCGATCAGATGTTGTAGTTTGTCTGCCTCTGCTGCGACCCGTTTTCTGGTGTGATCTTCCTGCGCTTCTAATTGGGCCAATTCCGTTTCCGCGACCTTGCGCATCTTTTTTTCGGACAGTTTCAGCTGGGTAATTCGGGTTTGGCTGCTGTGTTGGTTTTCCTGTTTGTCTACATCAATCTTGGATAACTCTTCAGCGGCTATGCGTTCGAACTGGTTTTTCCGGCGCAGCGTCTTGGATGCTTCCTTTTGTGATTCTCTTTGAGTTTTTTCGATAGTGGTACGTAATTCATCGAGTTCCCGCTGGCTCTTCGCTATATCGGCAGTAGGAAGCACAGTGGCCGTTCCAAGTTTTATTTCAAGGTCTGGCGATACCGCTGGCTTCGGTTTGGAGACCGCCTCCGCAACAGATTCAGTGTGTCGCTGCAGGTTGCGCGCTGCGCTGAATGGCCAAATCTTGTCAGTGCTTTTGCACTCCAGTTCGAGCTCATCGGCATCTGTGTTGGATACGGGGCAGGGGCTTACGAGCTGTGGCGGGCCATTGTCAAAACGTTTTAGCTCAAGGCCCACTGTTTTTTTGTGGGGCAGCTTTTCCCCTGATTCGCTGAGCGTAGCCTTGCTGCCCAGCCTACTAATCTTACTAAAATAGTCTGCAGCGTCCTTGCGATCGAGGCCGCTCCTCAAAAGAATTACCTTGCCGCAGAAGAGTTGATTGACGATGTCGGGGTCTTCGATGCAAAAGAGGCGCGCAAGATCCATTTTGATCTGCTGACGATCGAAGCCGTGGCGTACGGTGCCCTCAAAGGTAAGATCGAATGTTTTCATTCGCAGCGGTACTCTTGAAAGTGAAGGTGTTTCCCTGGTTGGAGAGCTTCAGCAATTGCTTTGAGTCCGTTTTTTGATGGCCACATAGCGACTGCAAACTCCCGTTAAGCTGTGATGCTAGCAATGGTATTTCGGTATATCAAATACGAATAATGTAAATATTTAAAAATATCTATTTGGAATATCACGATATGCAATTCTCGTAACTTGGCTCGCTGAAGAATCGCCCACCTGGCCGCAAAGCCTCTAGCTTTATGAGTTTCCAGCGGATTGGGTGCACACAATGTTGCTTTAACTAAAGTTTTAGGAGTATGGTGCTTCATCTGGGGGCCAGATAGTAAAAACTAGGGGAGTCTGGGGTGCAGTTTGCGTTGCTGTTTGTAGTATTGGTTTTGGGGGTCATCATCATGTGGCGCTTCTTCTTCCCTGCAAAAATCAAACCGCCAGCCGGTGATGACCGGGAACGTAGAACAGGTTTCAGCTCCGGTAATCCCTTCCACGCAGTGTCTATTCGCCCGCAGGAACAATGCTGCCGTGAAGTCGGCACAATCAAAGTACTGAGATTTTTAAGCGAAGACGCGCCTCCATTGCCATTGCCTGGCTGCAACGCAGCTAGCTGCGGTTGTAAGTATGTGCATCATGCAGATAGACGCGATGGAGCACGGGATCGCCGTTTGGGCGCGATAGCGGAACCAGAGGCCGCTGAATTTTGGAGAATGCGCGACCGACGCGCAGCTCCGGGGCGTCGTGACAGCGATCTGCAGATGGCCTAGGTATGTTGGGGGATTAGCCACCCCTCTTTCCCCCACAAGACTTGTTCTACCTCGTCTTCATCTAACTTTCGGGTAGCTATTTTTTACTCCTCATTTAGCTTTCTAATGGCCTCTCGTCTAGCTCTTTATTTTAGTACCGCCACACCAAATCATTGATACGATTGTGCAGCATTCTCGTCAGCGCGAAGTGCGAGGGGATAGCGACATCTGCTTGCTGCAGTTCCGTGGACGTCCAGCTGTCGTGCTGGCTGGTGAAGTCAGCAGAAACAAAGTCTTCGGGATTGTCTTGTATGAAAGCACAGAGTTTTTCCAGGCGCCGTTGATTGACCCGGTTTCTGGTTAGCTTGCTGTATTGAAAATCAGTCTTTTTAATGTACTCAAAGGGATGGGTGAGAATGACAATATTTTCTACGCCCATTTTTCTGGCTTTCTTCAGCAGATGTTTCATTTCGGGCCAAGAAGCGCTAGTGATCTGTAATGATTTCTGCCGTTTTTTACCGGCCAAATTCATATCCTGATAGGTAAAAACTGGTAGCTCCATCACGCCAGCTATACGGTGGCGCCCTGAATTGTGGCAAAGTTTCGGGTCGCTGGGCTGATAAACGCCCATAGCGATGTTGGAGCTCATTGGAATATTCAGGTCGCTCATTACTCGAAAGACATTTTCATCTGCAACCAGACTGCCGGTTCGAATAGCTAGTGGCTTTCTTCCCACCCAGCGTTCAAAGGTTTCTATGCAAAGGGAGAAGGCGCGGTGCAGTTCTTCGTAGCTGCGACCGGTGCAGTCGTCGTGCCGAGAAAACTCACCTGCACTTTTGTCTTTGTTGAATGTCAGCCAGATTGGATGAACGTGAAGTTGTACGTCCTGACGGGCGTCAAGCAGCTTTTTAATGACGGTCTGCATGGGTTCGTCGCCAAAGTAGAAGTAGTTGGCACACTCGACAAAAAAAGACGCCGTAATATCGTATCGCTTGAAGGTTTCGAGAAGAAACCCTAGCCCCTCATCTCTACCATTGACGCTGCCATACACGGCGGGCTCCGCCACTGGCAGATAGGTATCCGGATTATCAATATGTCCGGCGATACTGAATTCGGTATCGATGGATATACAGATTTGTGTTGGATTCTTTGGGGTCACTGGTTTCCCGTGCACTAGTTCCCGTGCACTAAGTAGTGCAGAGTATTGAGTGGGCCGTGGTGGTCAGCCCTAACCTCGGTCGTAAAGAGTAAAGCCGCGACTGGCGGCAGTTACTAGGTTATCAGTAACTTCTCCCGCTCGCGCGGCGAACATTGGGCAATTGTGAAACTTCCATTCCAGTAGTCTATCGCGCGTCATGACCCTGCGCAGCTTCCAGATGTTGAAAGTCCACTTCTGTTGTGCGCCGCCGATGGTCATTTCAGTTTCAGTTGATTTCTCCACGATGGTTACAGAAATGGGTTCGAGCTCGGTCTGGGGGTCAGGCCAGTTTTCGCCCAGTAGGCTCTCGACATGGTGGGTTTGCGTCATTACCTGAAAGCTCTTGCCAATGCCGATGATTTGCGCATTGTGCTTTGCCATGTAGTCAAAGGGAGAATGCTCGCCCATGCCGCTGGGGATCAACTCATGTCCGCTGGTGAGTTCCTCGGCATGCGGCCCAAGAGCTGCCAGGCGATAAACAGGGTGTCTGCTTTGCAGCACGCCCTTTGAGCGCCTAAATAATTCGGTCAGCAGCCCCATGTGTGATGGAGAACGACGCAGGTCGAAGCGTGGGTTTTTCTTCAGCATTTCCCGTGCGCCTTCGCCGTCATTGCCAAAGTTGAAGGTAGGCATTACCAGAGTGCGATCAGGGCCGCAGTATTCAACTAGCGCTTTAACAAGCTCCAGGGCCGACCCGGAATACATAGGTGCCAGGTTATTCACGGAGCTGTGCACCATGAGTATCTGCCAATTATCGTCCACTTTTGAATCGATTTCGTTGATCAAGTCTTCGGTAGTAAAGCTGCCGTGTATCAAGCGAAGTAGTGGTGCAGATTTACTCTTGAATTTGAAATAACTGGTACGGATCTTAAGGAAATACGACCGCGGCAGCAGCCGCAATAGGAGGGAGGTAAGGCTTTCTTTTAGGTCCATTGTCTAGGGAACTTTGCGGCGGCTTAGCCGGCGCCCTCGGCGTCCAGAAATTTAAGAATTGCGGCTACGCTATCCAACTCGGCAAAATCTTCGACGTCCATGTACAGGTCGAAGGCTTCTTCCAAGGCGACCATGATATGCACGTGCCCGAGTGAGTCCCACTCTTCGATCTGCTCCATTGTCGAATCTTGTTTGATGGAATTCGCTGGCAATTCAAGGGAGGTCGCCATGATGTCCTGTAGTTTTTCGAAATTACTCATCTGAATAGTGATCCTTGAATTTCCATGGGGAAGGCATCGTCTAATTGATAGGACGGTGCATCCAGTTGTGCGCTGAACTCATCTTGGGCAGTGGCGTCAAAGCCGTTGTCTGGCAGGAAGGCTTCTACCAGAACGTTTTTCCGGGTAGGAATGTAGTGCGCACTCAGTGTTTTGAAGCCGCTGCCTTTCAGGTTCTGCATGATGCTTTTCAGAAAAGCCTCTTCAGCACGCCTGCCTATGACTCTGCAAGACATCAAAAAAGTATCCAGTCGGGCCACATCGTTTTGTTCTCTCTCCACAATGGCCAAGCCAACCACGCCACTGTCCCCGAAAGAGTCTGCGAGGGAAAAATGGTACACCCAGCAATTGTCGCTGCTAATCTTTGCTGCTATATCCGGCTCGCTGTAGCGGCGAGTGGTGAGATTGAACTGATTGGTTTTTTGGGTGAGCTGAGCCAGTCGGGGGAGAACGGTATCGTCGTTTAGTCCTATGGTCATGCAGATATTTAAGGAGAGTAAATAGTCGTCGATGCTGCCCGCACCGGTACTTACGTGATCAAGCTGTTCCCTGCGTGCGCGTTCCTGCGCATACATGGCCGTCTTTGCAAGATCTTCGCTGGTGAGCGAAGTGATTTCCAGGCGCGCCAGTGTGTCCAGGCAAGTGGGTATTTCCGTAGTACGAGAGGGCACCTGAATAACATTGACCTCTGGCAGGCTGTGTTTCACAGCACTGCATTCATAGTCGCTATCATCCACAAAAATAAATGAATCCAGCCCGAGGTTCAGCTCCTCAGCGAGAGATTTCAAGTTATCTGGCTTTGGCAGCCAGTTAACCCTACGGGCAGCAAAGTGTTCGTCCTTTATAACCTGATGCGGATGATCTGTGAGTACCTCGTCAAGATCTTCCGGGTTGTTTTTGCTACACAGGGCGAGAATAAAGCCCCTCTGTTGCAAGCTAAGAATTCGCTTCTGGAATTGCACGTAGACACTGCCAGGATATTCCGGGCCCAGAGCAATGCCGCTCATGCCGTCTTCGCCAATGACGCCGCCCCACAGGGTATTGTCTGCGTCCAGTACGATCACTTTGGCCTTGGTCATGTGAAGGCTGGCAGCCAGTGTTGCAACCGCGTTGCAAAGACTGAAGGCTCCATCTGGAGTAAAGGGAAAAACCGAAGCGTGCCACAGGCGTTCGTCAAAGAAGTTATTGCGACCTATTTGTGCAACCTGCTGTTCCAGGTCGAGATAGCTAACGCCGCTAAACGCGAGGCGTATTTCGTTGCCAATCGCGGCTCTAACGGTATTCCACCAGTGTGTTTCCGAGTTTTCTGCCACATCATCGTAGAGCCCTAATCCGGGTGGTGAGGCATTGGGCAGAAGGGTGACGATGATTTGCCCTGAGATGCAATCCCGCAGGCGGTTGATCAAAGCGCTCAGCGCGCCCAGAAACTGTTCCTGCACGGCTGGACGATCAGCCGCTGAAATATTGGTGATCGGATCAAGGAAGGCCGGGTGAAAATCTTCTCTTTGCAGCAAAAGGAGAGTGACGTCCGGTGCGTGCTTGGCCAGACCAGAGTTTGCATCCGCTTCCTGGATGGTCATTCCGTAGGGAGCGTGGTAAATATCCCAATCGAGCTGATTCAGTGCAGCGGTAAAGTTCAGCCAGGGATCGAGCAGCTCACTGGTGTAGGTGTGAACAATGCCAAGACGGACCTTTCTTGGACTGCCCTCAAGGCTGCCCATATGCTGCAGCAGCTTGTTGGCTTGTCCGGCTGAAGGCTGCATATTTCGTTGCGCCAGTGTGCTCTTGAGGTCCTGGGAGGACTCAAGTGCGAGCAGCTTTTCCAATTGGGCGTCAGATACTTTCATTAATAGTCAGTGGTGGGCATTTTTATTCAGTGGTGGCGCATAGCGCCTGCCTTTGTCCCTGATGGCTTCTAGCAAGGTTACACTGGGTAGGAGGGGTTCTGATAGTTATCCGGTCCATACTGTGATTTGACTCTCAAAAGTACCGGCATGCCCTAGTGATCACGGCGATTCTAGCATAAAATTCAGAGTGAAAATCCTACAGGCAGACGCAATGTCCCGGGCATTCTCCCTCTATCTCGACGCAGTCAGATTTTTGGCCGCTTCCATGGTTATGCTATACCACGCTAACTGGATCTATAGGCCCGGGTACCTGATTACCAGCCTTGGTCATGAGGCGGTGGTTATCTTTTTCGTGCTGTCCGGGTTTGTTATCGCCTACGTCACAGCTACCCGAGAGCAGGATTTTCGCGGCTTTATGGTTGCCAGAGGGGCGCGCATTTTCTCTGTGGCGATTCCGGCGATCGTGCTGACGGTCGGTCTGGACTACGCAGGCTTCTCGATTTCCGAAGCGGCTTACCCTGTGGATTACCGGGCATGGGATCTACCCTTGGTCCGTATCTTCACCAGTACTTTCTTCCTCAATGAAATTTGGACTCTGGGTATTCAGCTATTCACGAACGTGCCTTATTGGTCGCTAAATTATGAAGTTTGGTATTACGTCCTATTTGGCCTGCTGTACTTTGTTCAGGGCCGTAAGCGCTGGTGGATGTTCCTCGGCTTGTGTTTGTTTTTAGGCCCCAAGATAATATTACTCCTGCCGATCTGGTGGCTGGGAGTCTGGGTTTACAACTCGAAAATTGCCAATGAATTATCTGTCCCGATGGCTTGGCTGTGCTTTATCGCATCGATTTTGACAGGCTACTGGTATGTTGAACTTGATATTGGCCAGTGGGGCTGGGGCTATTTACAGGAGCTTGTTGGCCCGGCCATGCATGTTCAGATGTCATTCTCACGGCAATTTATCAGCGATTACTACCTTGGGTTGGTTCTTGCGCTGCACTTCGCGGGGCTAAGGGTTTTGCTCAAAAATGTTGAATATGTCCCGCAGAAGCTGGAATCTGCCATTCGGTATTTGGCGGGAGCAACATTTTCAATCTACCTGTTCCATCAACCCCTGCTGTGGTTTTACAGTGCAGTGTTCTGGGGTGTTGAAGAGGGTATTCCACGATATCTACTGGTGCTGCCACTCACTTTCTTCACGACTCTATTTCTCGCGATATTCACTGAGCACAAGAAAGCATTGTGGATGGGGTGGGTAGAAGGGTTTGCGCAATTGCTTGAGCGGCTGCTCAAACCTATTTGGACGAAGTTTCGTTCTGCTTAAGAGCTCACTCCAAGAAAGCTGCTTGGATCAAAGTGCCCTAGATGAAAGGTTTTAGGGTGTTTTCCCGAATAGCTCCCGCAGCTGGGCCACAATAACTTCAAGGTTCTTCTCTTCACTGGTTCCCCTTACGCCGCTGGTCTGGTCAGAATGCAGCCTGGGCAAGCGTGGCGCTGCTACTTGCCACTGGCCATTGCTGGCCACATAGCGTTGCGCAAACGCCTCAGCAGCGGTCTTCGCTGCAATATACTCATTAAAGCCCTTTACCTTCTCCTCCAAAAATATACTGGAGGGAATAAACAAGTGTCGCCCCTGGTCCTTCGCAGCATGCTGATCGACGAGCTGCAGGGTTGCGGCCATACCATGCACATAAAAATCGCAGTACTTTGAAAATAGTGTCGCGTCCCAGGTTCGGGCCTCGCCTTTGCTGATAGTGGGCGAGGCAAGGTAATAAATGTGGGTGAGCGAGTCCATGAAATCGGCAAGTTGCTGGGAAGCAGAGGGTTGTAGCACGTTGTATTGAGTAACACCTGGTGCATTCCGATGCTGTGCGATTTCCTGCGCTACGCGGTTGGTGTCATCAATGCCGGAGGCGTAGGTCAGCATTGTCGTGGCACCGCCCGCCGCTAGTACTTTACCAATCACCTCGCCCAGTCCGCGGGATGCGCCAACAACGAGCGCGTTCTGATCCCTAAATTCGTCAGGCGCTACCAGCTGTGCAATTTTGTCGAAGCTGGCCTGCAGCGCCGGTGGGGCGCGGAAAAATGCCTCGATTGTACCCACTGCATAGGCATTGCACAGGCTCAGTTGTACCTGATCGATACGGGCATCGGTGCTAGTTACCTTGTATTCAAGCTGTGTTGTCGCTGCGCTGGTATTTCTAGCGCCAAAATCAATTTCCAGTTGGGCGAACACCGAATGCAGACCCGGACACTTCATGCCGACGATATAAGTCGATGCGAGCAGGGTGGCAAGTTGCGTTTCTGGAAGTTGTTGCACGGCATTGGGAAACTGCGCGGCCATGCCGGCACGATTCCAAAAGAACTCTACCGCACCGGATAAGTTTTCGCTGCCGCTAATAGTGAGTTCGTCGCAGCCCTGGTGAGGTGGCCTGTTCTCTCTCAACTCGGTGGCGTCTGGGTAGACTGCGCCAAATTCAACGTCAATGATCTGAATGCGAACAGTGCCGGCGAACACTTCCAGGCGGGTGCTATTGTCGGTGGTCTGAGCGGTGACTGTAAGCTCCTGTCCTTGGGTTACAGGTTTGCTGTACTTCACTTTGATGCGCTTGAGAGAGCCGCCCGGCTGTAAGTTGGCGAGCAAAAGATCCAGCGCTTTAAGAGTGCCGCAGACGCCGTGAATTAAGGTTTGGCCAAATTGAGTTCGTCGGGCTGCGACTGGGTCCAGGTGCAGCGGGTTGAAGTCGCCGGAGGTGCGCGCAAAATCCAGCGAGTCTTGTGCGCTGATAGAAAAACTACCCAGGTTGTTCATGCTGTTCCCGCTCGATTGTTATCGTCCCATTCTACTGGAATTCAAGGTTGCTGCCAGTTGCGGTAGAAATAGCTGTGGCGCTCTGACCTAGCTTGAACTGCATGCCGCAATGGCCTCATCGCTGCTTGGCAACTTCGTGACGCAGAGGTCTTTGCAGGCCTGAGTTTCCTCTCCCCAATGAAGGGGGTTAAGTGTGCAGCCCGCGTAGCAGGGTCCGATGGCTCCGACAAAAAGCATATTGACGCAATCCTTTCCTTCTTCCCCAAGGAAGCCGGCTCCCTCTCCATTGGAAATTTCCCCAATGACAGTATTCGCGCCTGCTGTGGCTGCATACGCCGGCTCGGGTTCACCTGAAGGGGTCAAATGGTGGGTGACGTAGAGGAGGGCATTGCCAATTAGACGCTGAAAACTGGGGTCTTGCAGTGTCTCATCCGTATGCCCCAGCGTAGTTCCAAATACTGTTGTGCCATCAATCTGCTTAAGCCACGTGGTGGTGTGTTCCTGTTTGTCCCCACCGGTACTTGTTAGGAGGGGCTGGGCATCCATTGCCAGGTTGATGTAAAGCTCGTCTTTAGCCACGGTCCAATCTTTCCCAATGCCGCCTAGAACAGGGTGTTTAGTGGCTTTGGTTTGAGGCAGTGACCGCAGATGCTCATGCGCTTTCGTTTGTAAGCCAAAGAGTGGCCACCACTTATCGGTAGTGCGAAAGGAATGCATAGCGCAATGGAGAAACAGAGCGGGTACTCCCAGCGCCTCTGTTTGCCTGCGCATATTTTCGATTAGGGCACTGTTGGTGTTGTCAGCCATGCAAATGTTGTAGATCAGGACGTCATAGCCTTCGCTATAGTCTGTAGTTTCCCAGCGCTGTAGCTGGGCCACCGAAATGTCAAAGTGCACGTTGGCGTGTTGGCTTATCCCCTGTGTGAGCAATTGTGTTTGATGCTCGTAGTTGTGGTAAACACCGGGACTGGTGAGCAGCAGTGCCTTCACTGGCAGTGCGGCCGATACCGCGGTGCTGGTCGACAGGTAGCAGCTCAAGAAAAGTGACACAGTAATCGAGAGGCAGTGGTTCATGTTTTTACCCTTTGGGGTCTACTCGGACAATAGAATTGGTGGCTTGGATGGCCTTGTATGTGTCTGCTTCGGACAGATACAGAGTTTGCTGGGAATTGTAGGCTACAGGCGCGTCTGTAGCGAATAGCATGAAAGCTGATGGTCTCAGGCTTGCTTCCGTCTTTTGCTTCTATAATCATAATATAGAGCCTTGATTCAGGTCTGCGTCCGGAATTTTGGACCCTTAAGTAGAGGGCGATTACTTGTTGAGGTACCTCGTGTTGAAAAAGATTTTGATCCTCGGGGCCTTTGTTTCGTCAGGCGCATGCGCAGCCTTGCCACCCAATCATCTGCAAATACCTTCCTACAGCTTCACTGACACACAAGACACACCGCTTGCAAAGGAAATGTCCAGGCATCACTACGGGCAAACCGAGGGAGGTACAGGTGTTTATTTCCTGAGATCTGGTACGGATGCCTTTGTAGCCTGCGCCGGGCTAGCAGACCGCGCTGCCAGAAGTATTGACGCCCAGTACTACCTCTTTCACCGCGATGTCACGGGGCGCATATTGCTGCAGCGAATGCTGGCAGCGGCCGAGCGAGGCGTGCGAGTACGCCTGCTGGTAGACGATATGGATCTTGCAGATCTTGATGAAGATATTGCCATGGTGGATTCGCATCCCAATTTCGAAGTGCGCATCTGGAACCCCTTCATACGCGAGCACAATCGTACCGCACAGTTGTTAACACATTTCGGTTCGGTCACCAGGCGCATGCACAACAAATCGTTCACTATCGACAATCAACTTTCTATCGTGGGAGGGCGAAACATTGGCGATGAATACTTTGAAGCCGACCCCGAGTATGTGTTTGGTGATCTTGATGTGGCCTTGATCGGCAAAGCTGCCGGGCAAGTCTCTGAATCATTTGACAGCTACTGGAATCACGAACTGGCCTATCCAATTTCTGCACTTCATAAGGGGGCGGTAGATAAAGCGGCGCGCGCTCAAGCCGAGCGAAATCTCGAGGCCTTCGTTGCATTGCAGAAGGGTTCTGATTATGCGCGTGCACTTAAAAACAGTGAGCTGGTTGAGAAAATTCTCCGCCAGGATGTTAGTTTCAATTGGGCCAGTGCAGAGGTTTATGCAGACGATCCCGATAAAATACTGCGCGAGCGTGATCGGAAAGAAGGTAATGTATTTAGGCGATTATTGCCTCATCTAGTCGCTGCGCAGAAAGAGTTGACGATTATTTCGCCCTATTTTGTACCCGGGAAAAAGGGTACAAAAACCTTGAGTGATATGGCAGCGCGAGGCGTGAGAATCCGCATGCTGACTAATTCCTATGCATCTACCGATGTGACCATCGTTCATGCGGCCTATTCCCGCTATCGCAAAGAGCTGCTGCGCAACGGTGTTGAGCTGTATGAAATGGACTCGCATGCGCAGGTTATTAAGAGGCAAGAGCCGAAAAAGGAGCTCTCGCCTGGGCAGTCAAAATCAAGCTTGCATGCCAAGTACCTGATAATAGATCGAGAGAAAACGTTTGTCGGCTCACTTAATTTCGACCCGCGTTCGGTTGTGGAAAACACTGAAATTGGAGTGCTGATTTACGATAAGGACGTTAGCAGCGAGCTTGATGACAACTTTGGGAAGCGAATTGCAGAGATAGCGTTCAAGCTGACGTTAAGTGAGCAGGGCGATATTGTTTGGCATCAGCAGAAGAGTGGAGAGCTAAGCAGTTTTGAAACAGAGCCCAATACCAGTTTCTGGGATCGCTTTACGTTGGGGTTTATGAGGTTGTTGCCTGGGGAGTCGCAGCTTTGATGTCGAGCTCATTTCGGCCG